>JAFZUS010000172.1 GCA_017618275.1 Prevotella sp. | reverse complement strand
TTCTACGCTGTTGTCGCCACTTAAAAATACTGCGACAATCTCGTCTCTTTTCTCCTTCGGAGTCCTTTGATACATTCTTTTCATAAGTTTAACACATTTATTAAGTTCCTAAATGTGTCAACCTATATCAGTATAAGACACCTGTCCGCAGAAGGTAAGACATTCCGAAACTAACTGCCATCTGCCATCCGTCAGATTTTGGCAATGGAAAACACTCTTCTACGCACAGGGGTTCAGGAACAACGTGTATACAAAAGTCCAAACTGGTTTCAGGGCATAAAATTCCCACCTGGCAAAAAAGCAAACCAAATCACGGGGACGATTTTGCATTCCTTGCAGAATTATGAACCGAATCGCGGACAAGGTTTGGCATACCCTGCATTTTCTTCCTCTGAACGCTGGGACGATTTTGCAGCCCCAGCAAAAGTATGAACTGAATCTCAGGCATAAAATTCCGACTTTGGGATGGTTTTAGAAGGACAAAACGGTCACATTTTTTTACTTGTTGCCTCTTAGACCCCGTTTTGCGCTATGCCTAAGAAAAAAATGCTATTAAGGCATAAAAAAATTGTTGCATAGTTATGCCGCAAATTTCCTATCGTTATTAACGTTGTAAAAGTACTGCCATTTTGTAAATCTTTCTGACAGATGGCAGTTCTGACAGATGGCAGTTGTTTTTTGTGAGTTGGAATTTCAAGCGATTATTTTGTTATTTGAAAAGTATTTTGTATATTTGCAGCGAAAATGAATCAATAAAAACAATTAAATAATGAATAACGCAGATTTTTGGGCATCCGTGCATAGTATCATAGTCGATGGCTTCTCGCCTGAAGGTCTGCTTAAACTGGATAGTTATGCAGAACAATTCATTAGTGGGAAGTTGGTTTATCAACGATTTTCACCGCAAGAACAGCATGGCTGCTCAGCGGGAGGTACAACAAATGTCATTGCATCCTTGCTCTCGGGATCAGAAACTGGCACAGATTCGCAGAATCAAGGAGCACTCAGCGACTACCAAAGAGAGTGCCAACTTGGAGCGCAGCAAGAAACTGTAATCGAACAATGGGCTAAGGCTGTTGGACTATGGACGGAACAAACTCAAAGTGTCAGACACTCCGTGAGTATAAAAGAACGATGAAGGCGAAAAGACAGTAAATGTAGTTTTTGCACAATAATAAGCGATAAAGAAAATAACTATGGTAATAAATACGAAATCACAACTTATTAAGAATCTTGATCGAGTTGAGGGCTATCTCTCAAGCGCTAATGATGAATTGTATTATACAATGGCGCAGTATATTGCAAGGGGATGGGTTTTCGTTACATATATAGTTGATGGAAAATACCATTTTGCTCCAAGTAGATTTGTGGGATATAAGGACAATACACTTGTAAAGCATCAGAATAACGAAGAAAAAGATGGGCGAATAACCACCCCAGCTATCACTAAGATTCTGGGCCCCAGAGCATTTGACGCTAAACTTGAAGAAGCTTACCGCATATATTGTGAGTGGTTAGGAGTGAAAGCAGTCAATCATAAAAGGACATATTGGCTTTTAAATCAAGATATACTTGGTGAGTTAACTTCAGAGCCATTTCAAGAAGGCGGCTATAAGATGAGAACCCACCTTATTCGTGAGCGTAATAGTAAAGTGGTGAAAGAAGCCAAACGCTTATTCAAATTATCACATAACGGCAGACTTTATTGTGAAGTCTGCGGATTTGACTTTAGCGAAAGATACGGCAAGATTGGTGAAGGTTTCATTGAAGCGCATCACAAAGTTGAGTTCTCTAAAACAAATGGTGAGCACGAAATAAAGCCGTCAGATTTTGCTATGGTTTGCTCCAACTGCCATTCTATGTTGCATAGAGGTGATATTTCAATCTCAAAACTAAAAAATCATTTGAAATAATTCTGTATTATACTTCTTACATTATTATGACAATAGACGAATTAAGAAACAAAATGTGCATCCCTGCTGATGCAAGTCGAGATTATATAGAAAAGACTTTCGCAGAGATAGCAGAGATTCTAAAGAGTGGATGTGTCATCAAATACGGGTACGAGGAATACCGCATTCTTGATTTTGAATTCTATTTCTACAACAAGAATCACCAGGATATTTCTGTTCATCCTAGAAACTCTGAAACATTGTGTTGGTATATCAATGATTTTGGCGGGATTGACCTGAACTTTGAGAGTAAAATCACCAAGAAGGTTTTGGAAAAGGGGAAAACGTGGTCCTTCAAATATGAGTTGACTAACGATTCCTACTTTGGCGGAATCCTTATTCGCCAAATACAAAGGCTATCAGACAAAATGGTTTTTGATGGCCCTTGGAAGGTCGCCGATTTGTTTCGTATTATCGATGCGACCTCCCAAAGTCAGAAAAATCCTATTTTGCTGTTAAAGCAATTGGATCCGATAGAATTCAAAGAACCACAGCCACGATACAATCTTTTAGGCAGCCACAAAGAGAACCCCAAGACAAAAGCCGACTATAATCTTCAAGAGTGTTTCACAAATGTTTCTGATTCAAAAAGACAGGAATTGGAAACAGAACTTGCAAGGTTTGCTGAATGCAAGTATCGATATTGCTGGGTTTCAAAACCTTAAAACGGGCAACGGTCTTCTTCATTGAAAATATCCATTTCAGAAGTCTTTGTTTTGGGAAATAATTCAATAATCTTGCTTTCTGCAGTATACCTTATATTTTTATCAATGAATAATGCCTGGGTTAATATAACTCCGTGTTCTCGAACTGGACAATAGTCAGGGAGGTCCTTCTTATCAACAAAAATGTCAATTATATTATTCCAATAGGTATCATATGGCTCTGGTCTGCACGGGTCTAGACAATAGAGTCTAAGACTTTCATTATGAATAGAATTTCCGACGACAACAGCGTTCATGTTATTTTGTCTTCTGACATTAAAATAGGTTATCTGAACAGGATTGTCAAGGTCAACTTGTTTGCATATCACATCACGAAATTCTGACTTGCTAATTCTTAAAGTTTTAGGAGTAAAAACCGTAGTATAATCAACAATTGAGAATTCTTCCTGACAAATAGAACGAACAAGTTTGGCAAAGGTCCAATCTGTGTACGCTTTCTTTGAAAAGCCTACCAAGTTTTCAAGAAGTTGTTTCTTAACACGTAAGACAAACGGTTTGTTGCAATCTTTATCCATAATATCTCTATAAGTCATCTTCTGATTTAAAATAAGCAACATAATAAAACTATAAACTTGAGAACTATTATCTAGTTCACCATTACGAAATAATACTGAAGATCTATCAGATTTTCCTATTTGAGCGTAAACTCCTGCACTATTCAGGTGTATGTTCTCGATTAAATGAATTGATTTCATATTTTTAGACCATCTTCTTTGTTTTCAACGTAAGTATCTACTGCTGTCATTATATTCCACGTACAACAATTCAGCGCTCCTCCTTCTCGAATGAGATTGTCACATTCCCATATTGGGTGGCATTCACAATCTGGATAAGCATCAGAAATCTGCTTGAATGCAATTGCAGCCAACCTGTCTTCCGGCTTAGGAACAAAGAGGTGATGCCCCACGTGCAGGAAATTAATATAAGCCCAACTTTTGTCTGTATATGCATCGTAATGCAGTTCAACAATGTTAAAGTGTGGGCTGAGTGCTGTCAGCAGTTTCTTGCGTAGCGTCTTGTCAAAATCGCAATAGTTGTTGAGCAGTACGTTGCCGTTGCCCATATAACGTACCATTCCGTCGGCATGACCATAGTCGTCGTATTTGTCTTCTGGAATCAGAATAATCTCCGCTTCCAAAAGTTGACTTAATGTATCGATGAGTTTATTTCGTTGATAGTGGGGATTTTCCCTGATGATTTTATCAGTCATAATCACCTTGTCGCCACAACTAATGACGTTGCCGCCATCAATAATAATGTCAGAGTCAATGGCATGGATGCCAAGTTCTGAAAGAATGGCTGATGTGTCAGGCTTGTATTCAGGACTATTTTGGAGGTAGTCAGGAGTATAGCAGAATCTGACGAACCTCTCTTTGCTAACCTGTACTGGCATATAGTCACGTGCCCAGATGTGTAGTGGTGAAGAGGTGTTTGGTAAGGAACCCCATTCTATCCCATGGTGGTGCATGAAACCAAGAAGCCAATGTGTTGCATCTAGGTAATGCTTGGATATTAATCCTTTAGCAATTAATACTTTGTTTGTTTCAAAATTTGTAATCATAATAATATAAATTATTGATAATTAGTTGTTTATGTATATTGGCAAAGGTATTAAAAGGATTTCGTTTCGCCAAAGTTTTTCCGTTAAAACTGGTTAAGGTTTTCGAAGGAGTTATTATTAGAATTGATAACTGACTAGTTTTTCAATGTTCTCAAAATATTAATATAAATTAGTTGGTGTCAATTATGTAACGTCCAAACTCAATCTCAGGCATAATTCAATAATAATTCGTACCTTTGAGCATACTCGAAGGCACTTTCGTTCGGAAATGAAAAGAAAAACGGTATATTCTTTTGCATTTCGCTCACTTATTCGTACCTTTGCAGTGAAATAACAAAACGGATATTAGAAACATTATTATATTGTATCATTATGAAGCAGTTCAACGACGACAACTTTGTTCTGGAGACCCAATTAGCCCAGGACTTGTATCACAATCATGCGGCCAAGTTGCCGATTATCGATTACCATTGTCACCTCGATCCGGAGATGGTGGCCAACGACCATCGTTTCAAGAGTATCACCGAACTCTGGTTGGGTGGTGACCACTACAAATGGCGCGCCATGCGTACCAACGGGGTGGAGGAGAAATATTGCACAGGCAAGGACACCAGCGACTGGGAGAAGTTCGAGAAGTGGGCGGAGACGATCACCTATTGCTTCCGCAATCCGCTGTATCACTGGACGCATTTAGAGTTGAAGACAGCCTTCGGCATCACGAAACAACTCTCGCCCAAGACGGCCCGCGAGATCTTCGACGAGTGCAACGAGAAACTGAAGAAGCCAGAGTTCTCTGCTCGTGGACTGATGAAGCATTACAACGTGGAGTGCGTCTGCACCACCGACGACCCCGTGGATGATCTGCACAACCACATCGAGTATGCCAAGCACAAGGCCGACGACGACCCGATGATGTTTCCTGCCTGGCGTCCTGACAAGGCCATGAACATCGAGAAGGCCGACTTTGCCAAGTATGTAGAGAAACTCGCACAGGTATCGGGTGTGAATATTGTGAAGTTCGCTGATATGGTGGATGCGCTGCAGAAGCGTCACGACTTCTTCGCCGCCAACGGCTGTAAACTCTCTGACCACGGTCTGGAGGAATTCTACGACGAGGATTATACCGACTCGCAGATCGAGACCATCTTCGAGAAGGCCATGCGTGGACAGCAACTCTCTGGTGTGGAAGTGCGTCAGTATAAGAACTGCTTCCTGACGGTGATGGGCGAGATGGATGCAGACAGCGATTGGACACAGCAGTACCACTATGGCGCCATCCGCGACAATAATTCGAAGATGTTCAACCAGATTGGTCCTGATACGGGCTTCGACTCCATCGGTGAGTTCAATACCGCCAAGGCCATGTCGAAGTTCTTCGATAAACTCAATTCGAAGGATAAACTCACGCGTACCATTATCTATACGTTGAATCCCTGTGCCAACGAGATGATTGCCACGATGCTCGGCAACTTCCAGGGTGGCGAGCCGGGAAAAATACAGTTTGGTAGTGGCTGGTGGTTCAACGACCAGATGGATGGTATGATCAAGCAGATGAATGCCCTCTCTGTATTAGGTCTGCTGAGTCGTTTCGTGGGTATGCTCACCGACTCGCGCTCGTTCCTGAGTTATCCGCGCCACGAGTATTTCCGTCGCATCCTCTGCAACCTGCTTGGCAACGATGTGGAGAAGGGCCTGCTGCCTTGCGACATGGAGATCCTGAGTCGCATGGTGGAGGATATCAGTTACAATAATGCAAAGAGGTATTTCAAGTTCTGAAATTACCTCACAGCAGTGAATGGTTCACTGAGGGTGAAGGTCTTTTCATATCCCTTTGTCTTCACGGTGTAAGTGTTGCCAAGTTTGAAGGCAGGACTGCCTACAAGACTGGCACTGCGCCGCATCGAGAAGGGAATGGTGACGGTGTCGATGAGTTTACCGTCGGCATCGTAGATAGATACGGGTTCATCTTTCACGATGTTGATGCCGATGAGTAGGACGGTGGGCTGCTTGGCATCTTCATTGGAGGGGACTGAAGGCATCTCGCCCATGCCGCCTCCGACGGAGAAGATGGTGCCACCCTCGATGACAAATGGAGCAAAGTCACAGTCGAGGCCCTCTTCAGGCGACCCCACTTGACTCCAGGCATAGACGGTTCCGCCACGGATGATGATGGCAGGATCGATGTCTTGATTGTTGTTATTGCCGCCAAAGGGCATGAAGAAGCCACCCTTGGGATTGGAGTCGACAGCGTCGTTGGTGGTACTGCGGGCAGTGATGCGACCACCGTTGAACTCGATGGTGGCGTTGGCGTTGATAGCATCATCAGTAGCCAGCACATCGATATTCCCGCCATTGAAGACGATGCCTTCCTTGCCTTCGATGCCTTCGGCTCCAGGGGTAGAGGTCTTGACGGTTATGTTGCCGCTGTTGATGGTGATTTTGCCTTTCGACGCAATCCCCTTGGTAGAGGCAACGTATTTATGTTTGCCTCCGAAACCGCCAAAGCCACCTTCGCTTGTGCTGTCATTGTCCTCAGGACGCATCCCACAGAAGTCAGGGAAGCCTCCGCCTGGAAAACCGCCCCCGGGGAATCCGCCTCCGAAGTTGGGCATGTCACCACCGAAATTGGGGAACCCACCTGCCCGGATGCTGTCGTTGCCAAAAGGAGGCATCCCCCCGCCAAAGTTAGGAAATCCGCCTCCTGGGAATCCGCCTCCAAAGTCTGGCATTTCACCGTCTCCGAAGCCGGGGAAACCGCCTCCAGGGAAGCCTCCGCCAAAGCCGAAAGGCTTCTCGCCGAGGTTGTTGCCAGAGGTAGTGATGTTGAGCGTCAGGTCTTCGATGGTGATATCCTTCTTGGTTTTAATGCCTCGGCAACCGTCACCAGTGGCAATGACATTGAGTTTACCTTTGCCGCTGAATTCCAGTTTCCCCTTGGCCCAGATGGTGGCAGCCTTATGGTTGGCAGTGTCGTTGCAGGCGGTGATGGTGAGTGTGTTATCCGTTCCTTTGACAGCCACCACTTCGACCTTTTTCTTGTTCCTCAGGTCGAGGGGTGCTCCCTCCTGGCTGGTCAGCGTCAGACCATCGAGTTTCACCTTGGCCTTGCCAGCAGTTTTTAGGATGAGTTGGCCATTATCACTCTTTCCAGTCAGAAGGATGGTGAGTTTGTGGTCTTCGTACAAACTCTCGATGTTTACACTTGCACCGTTAACGGTCACTTTTACGCTGTCTTTTATTTGCTGTGACACTTTCGCCGTCGCCCCTTTATAGCGGATGGTGATGTCCTCGGCATGACAAATGCTGCCCATAAGGAAAGGCAGTACCCATAATAATATTTTCTTCATGTCTTTTCCTATTATATATTATTAGACGGGAAAAAACAGAATAGTTTAAATCCGTTATCGACATGATATGAAGATTCTGTTGGATTTTCTTGTTTGTTTGCATGTTTTTTTGTATTTTTGCAGCCGAAATTAGACAACTTAACACAAACAGATACATAACGATATGTGTGGAATAGTAGGATATATAGGTACGAAAGAGGCCTATCCCATATTGATTAAGGGACTTCGGAGACTGGAATACAGGGGATATGACTCGGCTGGCGTGGCCATGATCAACGACAATGGCGACTTGAACGTCTACAAGTCGAAAGGCAAGGTTGACAATCTGTGCGAGTTTTGTAGCGACAAGAATGTGAGTGGTACCATTGGTATTGCCCATACCCGTTGGGCGACCCATGGTGAACCCTCGTCGCGTAATGCTCACCCGCACTATTCGCAGAGCCATAATCTGGCCATCATCCATAACGGTATTATTGAGAACTATGCCGACATCAAGGAGAAACTAAGAGAGAAAGGTGTGCAGTTCGTCAGCGATACTGATACCGAGGTGCTGGTGCAGTTGATAGAATATATTATGGTGAAGAAGAACATCTCGCTGTTGGAAGCCGTGCAGGTGGCCTTGTACCAAGTGATTGGTGCCTATGCCATAGCCGTGCTCGACAAGCGCGATCCGAACCAGATCATTGCTGCCAGAAAGCAGAGTCCGCTGGTGGTCGGTATCGGCAAGGATGAGTTCTTCTTAGGCTCGGATGCCAGTCCGATAGTGGAGTATACCGATAAGGTCGTGTATCTTGAGGATGGCAATATTGCCGTCATCCGCCGTGATGAGGGTATGCATGTGATGAGTATCCTTGGAGAGGAACAGGAGTTGAAGGTGAAGACTGTGGATATCGACCTGGGACAGATTGAGAAGGGCGGCTATCCGCACTTTATGTTGAAGGAGATCTTCGAGCAGCCTGAGTGTCTGAAGAACTGCATGAGAGGTCGCGTAAATATTGAGGCCGACCATGTTACGCTCTCTGCCTTGATTGATTACAGACGGCAGATGCTGGAGGCCAAGCGTGTCATCATTGTGGCCTGTGGTACATCGTGGCATGCCGGATTGATCGGAAAGCAACTGATAGAGACGTTCTGTCGCATACCCGTCGAGGTGGAGTATGCTTCGGAGTTCAGATACAGGAATCCCGTGGTGGGTAAGGGCGATGTGGTCATCGCCATCTCCCAGAGTGGTGAAACGGCCGACACATTGGCTGCCGTCCAACTGGCCAAGGAGCATGGTGCCTTCATCTACGGTGTCTGCAACGCCATTGGCAGTAGCATCCCAAGAGCGACGGACACAGGTACCTATATCCATGTAGGTCCTGAGATCGGTGTGGCTTCGACGAAAGCCTTTACAGGTCAGGTGACAGTGCTGACGATGATTGCGCTGGCAATGGGTGAGGCCAAGGGCACCATCGACCGCGATGAATATCTGAAGGTGGTGAAGGGACTGAGTGAGATTCCTGTGAAGATCACCGAGGTACTTCAGACCAACGAGAAGGTGGCCGACCTCGCACGTACCTTTACCTATGCGCATAACTTCCTCTATCTGGGACGTGGCTACAGTTACCCGGTGGCTCTTGAGGGTGCCCTGAAACTGAAGGAGATCTCGTACATCCATGCGGAGGGCTATCCCGCTGCTGAGATGAAGCACGGACCTATTGCCCTGATCGACTCGGATATGCCTGTGGTGGTGATTGCCACTCACAATGCCATGTATGAGAAGGTGTTGTCGAATATTCAGGAAATCAAGGCCCGTCAGGGTAGGGTGATTGCTCTTGTCTCGAAGGGCGACGACACTATCTCGAAGATTGCAGACGAGGTGATAGAACTGCCTGATGTGCAGGAGTGTCTGGAGCCGTTGGTGGCAACGATTCCTTTACAGTTGCTGGCCTATCACGTAGCCGTCTGCAAGGGCAAGAATGTGGACCAGCCGAGGAATCTGGCTAAGTCTGTGACTGTGGAATAATCGGTGAAATAGGCCGTTTTGCCCTCAAATTAGGGGCAGAATAGACTTAGAATAGGCATAAAATAAAAAAAAGTGGTGGAATAATTTGGTGATTTCAAATTATTCCATTATTTTTGCAGTCAAGAATATTAGTACTAAATATACATAATGGACGCAGGAACAACATTAGAGTCAAAAATCAACCGCAGCGATTATAAGATATTGATTGTTGACGATGTGATGAGCAATGTCTTGTTGCTGAAGATTCTGTTGACAAACGAGAAGTTCCAGGTTTGCACGGCGAATTGTGGTAAGGCTTGTATCGAGCAGGCCAAGACAGAGCATCCGGACCTGATACTTCTAGATGTCATGATGCCTGACATCAATGGCTTTGATACGGCTGTCATCATGAAGAAGGATCCAGAGTTGGCTGATATTCCCATTATTTTCCTGACAGCACTGAACACGCCGCAGGATTTGGTGCATGGTTTCCAGGTAGGTGCCAACGACTTCCTGACGAAGCCCTTCAACAAGGAAGAACTTGTAATGCGTGTGATGCAGCAGATATCCCTCGTGGCAGCCAAGCGTATTATCGAACGACAGAACAAGGAGTTGAAAGCGACTCTGAGTAACCGCGACAAGATGTATTCCGTGATTGCACACGACCTCCGTTCGCCGATGGCCAGCATCCGTATGGTGCTCAACCTTGTGGTACAGTCATCATCGCCAGAGACTGTCGGGCCAGAATTGTATGCCTTGCTTGACCAGGCTAACAGGGAGTCTGAGGAGGTGCACGACCTGTTGGACAACTTGCTGAAGTGGACCAAGAGTCAGACAGGTAGGCTGAATGTGGTGCTGCAGGATCTGGACTTGAAAGACATCGTGCCTGGTGTGGTTGAGATCTTTGAGATCATTGCCCAGACAAAGCGTATCAAACTTGATTTGCAGCATTCTTCTGAGTCGCTGGTAGTTCATGCGGATAACGATATGCTGAAGACGGTGGTGCGTAACTTCCTGTCGAATGCCATCAAGTTCTCGCCAGAAGACTCTACCATCGAGATATCGATGTTGAAAGAAGGCGACTATGCCAAGATCAGCGTCAGGGACCATGGTGTGGGTATTGCAGCCGACCGTCTTGATACCATCTTCCACAAAGGAGAGACCACCTTTGGTACTGGTGGTGAGGAAGGTTCTGGTCTTGGCCTGCAACTCTGTCAGGACTTCGCCCAGAAGATTGGTGGCGACTGTACGGTGGAATCTGTCGAAGGTGAGGGCTCTACGTTCAGTGTCCTTATCCCACTCAAGAAAGACTGATGGCTACACCTATATATATTATAGAAGAAAAGAAACTTCGCCGCAACCTCACGCTCATTGCTGATGTTGCGGCGAAAGCCGATATAGAGATCATACTGGCCTTTAAGGCCTTTGCCCTTTGGAAGACCTTTCCTGTGTTCCGTGAGTATATTCACGCTACGACGGCCAGTTCACTTTCTGAGGCTCGGCTGGCTTTTGAGGCGTTCGGCGCACCTGCCCATACCTACTCGCCAGCCTATACCGACGATGAGATAGATGAGATTATCCGTTGTTCGTCGCACCTGACCTTCAACTCCCTTTCGCAGTATGAGCGCTATCATACCCGTGCCAATGGCGCATCCTTAGGCCTTCGGGTGAATCCGGAGTACTCCGAGGTGGGGACGCTCTTATATAATCCCTGTGCCCCAGGTACACGTTTCGGCATCACAGCCGACAAACTCCCAGAACGGTTGCCGTCGGATATCGAGGGCTTTCACTGTCATTGCCATTGTGAGAGTGGGGCCGACGTGTTCCAGCGCACGCTGGTGCATATCGAGGAGAAATTCTCCAAGTGGTTCCCTCAGTTGAAGTGGATCAACTTCGGTGGGGGACATCTGATGACGCGCAAGGATTATGATGTCAGTCTGCTCATCCGGATGATGCAGGATTTCCACAAGCGCTACCCTTGGCTGAAGGTGATTCTGGAACCAGGCAGTGCCTTTGCCTGGCAGACGGGACCGCTGGTGTCGCATGTGGTGGATATCGTCGATGACAAAGGTATCAAGACCGCCATCCTTGATGTGAGTTTCACCTGCCACATGCCCGACTGTCTGGAGATGCCCTATCATCCTGACGTCAGAGGGGCGGAGACCGTTGCCCTCGAGGAGGCCGACCAGCCGCTGACCTATCGGCTGGGGGGAAACAGTTGCCTGAGCGGTGATTTCATGGGCAGTTGGCGCTTCGACCATCCTCTGGCTGTGGGCGAGGAGGTGATCTTCGAGGATATGATCCATTATACGACGGTCAAGACGAACACTTTCAACGGCATTACCCATCCCTCCATCGGCATGCTGCATGAGGATGGTCGCTTAGAGATTCTGCGCGAATTTGGGTACGAAGATTACCGAAATCGGATGGATTAGCCCGTCGATAGAGCCCGTTTTTCGATAAAATGGCACTTTTTTAGAAAAAAAACACCCAAAAAGTTTGCCAGTTCCGAAAAAAGCATTACCTTTGCATCCGCAATCGAGAGAGATTGCCTAAGACAAGCGGAATTTCCGCGCAAACCGAGAGCAGAAAAACTTGTTTTTATGCCGAGGTGCAGCCGGAAAAACCGACTTTTCGAAGAAAAGGCGGAAATAGCTCAGTTGGTAGAGCACAACCTTGCCAAGGTTGGGGTCGCGGGTCCGAGTCCCGTTTTCCGCTCCATTTATTGAACAAAAAGAGACATCCCGGTAATGGGCCGGATGTTAAAATGCCCAGGTGGCGGAATTGGTAGACGCGCACGTTTCAGGTGCGTGTGCCGCGAGGCGTGCAGGTTCGAGTCCTGTTCTGGGCACTCTTTTTTTTCAGTATTGATTTTGTTGGAGAGGTGGCGGAATTGGTAGACGCGCTACTTTGAGGGGGTAGTGTCAATTGCGACGTGGGAGTTCGAGTCTCCTCCTCTTCACGGTTTTTAATGCGGAAATAGCTCAGTTGGTAGAGCACAACCTTGCCAAGGTTGGGGTCGCGGGTCCGAGTCCCGTTTTCCGCTCTTTTTATTAAGGAAAACAACTTATTTCTCATTCAAATGAATTTATATTTAAGGTATTTCGACCGTGAAACACTTGTCAGCAGTGTTGACGAAGCAATAGAATTCTTGAGGGATATAGATGAAGTGGGTATGAATCCGGTGCTCGAGGCTGATATCCGTGAGTACGCGGAGAGCGATGTGTTCTATCCCAAGCGTTACAAAGTGCGTCCCCGAGTATATTTCATTGTAATTAAGACTGAAGCAGAGACCATGCAAGATTTTAAAGATAAGAAGGCTGTGCATATCATTCCACAGCCAGCAGCGAAGGCTGCCGTACCGGCATTGGTGCGCCTGAACGAGATTAGACCAGGATGGTATGAAGGCGCTATCGATTTCAAGCGCGTGCTCTTGGTGCCGGGCACCGGTAAGTTCCAATATCGCGACACCCAGTTCGTGGCTGATGTGAAGGCAGAGTCAGGGATGGACTGCTACAACCGCATCGTCGACTATCTGCGTGAGCGGGTGGATGCCCGTAGCCAGTTCCCGTCGGCTAAGGGAAAGAACTTTAAGTTCCGCTACTTGGGTATGGCCAAGTAGTATATTATAAACCTTTTAAATTTTTAATCTATGAACAAAGTAATGCTTATTGGAAACGTAGGGCAGGAGCCCGAAGTTCGTTATGTGGATCAGGGTGTGGCTGTGGCCCGTGTGCGACTCGCTACGACAGAGCGCGGCTATACGCTGCAGAATGGAACCCAGGTGCCGGAACACACCGACTGGCACAACGTCATCCTGTGGAGGCGGCTGGCAGAGGTCGTCGAGAAATATGTCCACAAGGGCGACAAACTCTACATCGAGGGCCGTATCCGCTACACCACCTACGATGACAAGCAGGGTCAGAAACGTTATGCCACGGAGATCTGGGCCGACAATATGGAGATGTTGTCGCCTAAGGCCAACACACCGGCCGGTCAGTCGGAGATGGCCAGTGAGCCCGCTCCTGCGTCGCAGGTGGCTCCCGAGGAAACCCCTGCTGGCGAGGCCCTGCCATTCTAAACTTGTAAAATGGACTATCTTCAACAAATATTTAGTGAAGTAACTATCATGGCTCCCTCCATGGGAGCCATCTTTGCAGGCATTCTTGCCGTCATACTCCTTATCTTTTCCGGGTTTGCCTCAGGCTCAGAGATTGCTTTCTTCTCCTTGTCGCCCAACGACTTGAACGAACTGGAGGAAAGCAACAGCGAGCGCGACAAGCGCATTCTGGAGTTGATCGAAGACTCCGAGCGCACGCTGGCCACCATCCTCATTACCAATAATCTGGTGAATGTGGCCATCATCATGCTCAGCACCTATTTCTTCGAGCACTTCATCGACTTTGGTCAGTCGGCCTGGTGGCTGGATTTCCTGGTGATCACCGTCCTCCTGACCTTCCTGCTCCTGCTTTTCGGCGAGATCATCCCAAAGGTCTATTGCGGGCAGCATGCGCTGGCCATGTGTCGTCGTAACGCGGGTGGCATCATTGTCCTGCGGAAGGTGTTCTATCCGGTGGCTTCCGTCCTCATCCGCTCGGGCATCTGGGCATCGAAGGTGGTGCAGAAGGAGAGCCACGTGCTCAGCGTCGACGATCTGGAGCAGGCCCTCGAACTGACCGACGAGGACGAACTGAAAGAAGAGAAGAACATGCTGGAGGGCATCGTCCGCTTCGGCGACGAGACGGCCAAGGAGGTGATGACGAGCCGCCAGGATGTGGTCGACCTCGACTTCCGCAGCAAGTTCCCCGATGTCATCAAGTGCATCGTCGAGAACAACTACTCGCGCATCCCCGTCTACCAGGACTCTATCGACAATGTGCGCGGCATCCTTTACATCAAGGACCTGCTGCCGCACCTCTCGAAGCCCGCCAGTTTCCGTTGGCAGTCGCTGATCCGTCCGCCGTATTTCGTGCCCGAGACGAAGAAGATCGACGACCTGCTGCGCGAGTTCCAGGAGAACAAGGTGCACATTGCCATCGTGGTCGATGAGTTCGGCGGCACCAGCGGCATCATCACCCTGGAGGATATCCTGGAGGAGATCGTGGGCGAGATCAATGATGAGTATGATGAGGAGGAAAAGAACTATGTGCGCGTCAATGCCAACACCTACGTGTTTGAGGGCAAGACGCTGCTCTCCGATTTCTTCAAGATCATGGACCTCGACGACGATACCTTTGAGGAGGTGGAGGGCGATGCCGACTCGCTGGCAGGCCTGCTACTGGAGATCAAGGGCGACTTCCCCGTACTGCATGAGCGCATCGATTTCGAGAACTTCACGTTTGAAGTGACGGAACTCGATGAGCATCGCATCTCAAAGATTAAGGTGATAGTTCACCAGCCGATATCGGCATAGCCGGCGGCGTAGTACCAGCCCATGCGCTGGATATATTTGTTGTCGGAAGACTGCTGGATGTATGTCGGCACGAACATACTTACACCGCCGTATTTCTCCTCTGTCACGGTGAAGTAGTTGCCGTAATACCTGGGCCATGAACTCTTGTTGATCATCCACGATGTGGCCATCTTCTTGTAGACGACCGCCTTGTCTAGTGCCTGTTTCCAGTTGTTGTAGTCGTCTGGCTCGGCATATTTCAGGATGAAGTCGTTGGCATCGTAGAACTCCTTGTCATGATCGTAGTCATAGTAATAGTGTATCAGGTCGCTCATGTCGGGGAATTCTCCGCCGAATTTCGGGGCAATGGCTTTCAGCACGGTGCGCGTGGCGCTGGCCAGGTTTTCCATCTCGCTGGTCTTGACCACGGATAGCGGCACATCGTAGCCGCCGGCGCGCTGCTCGAAGTATCTGTCGGTGATCGACTGCCAGTAGGTGGTTCGCTCAAACATGGCGGGTACCACCGTGGTGTAGGGCGCACCTACGCCAGGTATCTCCGCGGGCGAGCCTATCAGGTAGTCGGTGGCGTTGCGCAGTTCGTAGGCCACCTCCAGGCACATCATGTTGCAGCAGTCGAAGAACATATACTTCAGGTGGGGCAGTTTCGAGAGCACTTTCGCCATGGTGGGTATGTTCATCCACTTGCCGGTGTCGCTGTTGCCGTTGGTGCCGTTGTCCACGCCCCAGGCCTTTTTGCGCCCCAGGGCCGTGTAGGCCACGGAGTCTCTCATGAGCCAGCCGGAGCCGTGGCCGAAGAATGCCAGGGCGTAGTCGTCGTTCTGCGACGGATATTTCTTGAAGGCGTATCTGATCACGCCCTCCATCACCTGGCCCTCGCTGGCGTAGGGGTCGTCGTCGACGGATGTCTTGGCCGGTGTCAGGTTCATCTCCTTCGCGATGTCCTTGATGGATACGGAGTCCACGTACTGCCCGTCCTTGATTCTGGCCAGCCAGGGTATCTCCTTCGTTTTGCCGCGGTCCACGTATACCAGCAGGTTGTTGTTGCCGATGCTCATCGAGCCGCTCTTCATCTCGTTCAGGTCGGATTCCACGAAGTCATAGAGGCTGCATTCCCCCGACATATATACGAGCACGGTGCGGTCGGCCAGCACTGCGGGCTGGGGCTCCGGCTCTTTGTCCTTATGGCAGGCCGTCATGGCCGCCAGTGCGATGATTGCAAAAAGTATTTTCTTCATATGTCTCTTATTTCGGGGGACAAAGGTACACAAAACGGCCGAAAGTACCAAGACTTTCGGCCGATTTTTTGTCGGTTTGACGTGGTGTGGGTGCTTAGCCCTCGGGGGTTAGCCCTCGTCGAAGGTCATGCCTCCGCCGCCGTTGTCGCCGCCGCCTTCGCCGGAGCCAGAGCCCTCGGAGCCTCCGCCATTAGAGCCGCTGCCGTCTTTCCTCAGTTCAGCAATAATCCAAGGTACGCAGCGGCCGCTGCCGATATAATCCCCGCCCGCTGCCGATATCAGCAGCGGGCGCTGCTGATTAAGTCCCCGCCCGCTGCCGATCCGAGGGAAAGGGGTTTTATCCCTGCTGCAAAGGCACTTTACCCCTGTATCGAACGTCTCTTTCCCCTGTCCCCTACGTCTTAACAAGCGTAAAGGTTATACTTTCTATAATTCCTCATGTTTTGCTCATGGACTTCTCATGGACTTCTCATGGACTTCTCATAGGTTGCTCATACCGCTCTCATAGGTCTCTCATAGCGCGCTCTAGCCGGCCTCAGTATCCAAGGTGTAGTCACGCGATGCCACGGGATAGCGCACGAAGTGAGTCGCTTGCGTTTAATTCTGCGATTCATTAGATTTCTTGCCTTTTTCTTGTTTGTTTCAAAAATAATCCTTATCTTTGTCCCATAGAAAAGAAACAACTATGCTGAAAGTAACGGATGTGGAATATATGGGTGATTACTCTCTGGTGTGTTGGTTTAACAACGGAGAGATTAAATATGTGGATAATATAGCGAGTACGTTTTTAATTTAGAAAAACAGACAAATATGAGACATTCATTTATTGCTTTGTTGTTACTATTATTTACGCCATTGGATATATGGAGTTATTATGGAGACACCTTTACATCAAACACCTCTGAAGGAGTTGAAATGAAATTCTCTGTAATAAGTGAAGAGAATAGAACATGTGGCGTTTATGCACATGCTATAAAATCTGATGTAACGGGTACTATCACGATTCCATCTGAAGTAAATGGATATTCAGTTGTTGAAATTCAGTCCGAAGCGTTTAGAGATTGTGAGACAATAGATAAAGTAATAATCCCTTCATCTATACAAAGAATACAGTCTCTGGCTTTTCTAAATTGTACAGCCCTCAAATCTATAGATTTACCTGATGTTATAAAATCCTTGGGGTCTAAGGCATTCTGTAATTGTATTAGTTTGGAGAATTTTTTTATTCCTGCAAGTGTTAATAGTATTGGAGATGGTGTTATAATGGGGTGTAAAAGTCTTAAATCTGTGATAGTAGATGGGAGCAATGAGAAATATGATTCAAGAGAAAACAGTAACACTATTATAAAATCGGAAACTGGTGAACTTATTGGAGGATGCAATGCCTCATCTTTCCCCTCAGGCATAAAGAAAATAGCAGATGATACGTTTTATGGTTGTAATTTTACTAGTGTTGAGTTGCCGGAAGGGTTGGAATCTTTGGGTAAATATGTATTTAGCAGTTGTTTGAATCTGGAGTCGATATCTTTTCCAACAACAATGAAAGAATACGGTGAATATACAATCAGCGGGGTTTCTTCAATGAAACAATTGATAATAAAGGCTACAGTTCCTCCGGTTGACAAATTTCACAATTTCTTTTGGGGGGTACCTGATGATTTCGATATTTACAAATTTACATGGTTCGTACCAAAGGGTACAAGAGAATTATATGTTCAGGCTATTCCTTGGTGGAGTGGGAAAGAAAAGGGAATAATAGAGTCTGGAGATGATGAAGAAATAATTAACTTTGCTGATGATGAAGTAAAAAGCATTTGCGTAGCAAAGTATGATGCTAACTATAGTGGAGAGATAGACAAGAAAGAAGCAGAGGGGGCATTGACTTTGGGATATACGCCTTTTTCGTCAAAAGTATTTGCGAAAAACACCCTGATTAAGAATTTTAACGAGTTAAGTTATTTCATTAATATAACCCAACTACCATCAGATGCATTTAGTGGTTGTTCGTCATTAGAAGAAATCTCGCTTCCTTTTAATCTTACTGAAATAGGAAGTTACGCTTTCTATGGATGCAAGAGTTTGTCTTCCATTATCCTACCATGCTCGGTTACATCGATTGGCAACTCTGCTTTCAGTGAATGTGATGAATTGAAATCTGTCTCAGTACTGAATAACGCTCCGATTGTTTTTGATTCATATACTAATCCCTTCCCCCTTCGACAAAATACAGTACTCTATGTTCCTAAAGGTAGTAAAGAGTCTTATTCAACAACATATTATTGGAAGGATTTCAAGAGAATCGTTGAGATGGTAGATGTTGATGGTGACGGCGTTGCCACAATTAACGATATAATTACCATAATGAACGTCATAACAGGCAAAGAAACTAATGAAGAGTTTAAAGTTGCCGCAGACTTGAATGGTGATAAGGTGGTGAACATCGCAGATATTATAATTCTTGTGAACCAGATGACAGACTGATCTCAGTTAGTAAACTCACTGGGGGGGGACTCACTCAACACTCACATCTGCTGCAATGTGTCAGACTTTGTGGGGATTATACACTTAATGAAAGGTTATTGGATGGCAGATGGCAGATGGCAATTAGGTTTGGCTTTATTTCCAAATCGATTTAGGCTAACTGCCATCTGCCATCCGTCAGAATTGCCGTCTGTCAGAAAGTTTTACAAATTGCCTATTCTTTTGCACTGGCTATAACGAGGGGAAATTTGCGGCATAACTATGCAGCAAATTTTTTATGCCCTAATAGCACTTTTTTCATAGGCATAACGCAAAACGGGGTCAAATAAGTAACGAGTAAAAAAATGATACAGGGAAGCCAGAAGTTCATTCTTTCACGGATGCTGAGATTCAATAACCCTGCCTTAATCACGACCTTTTTGCCATTTACGATGAATAGGCCCTTCGCGGGCTGAGCCACGCGGCGACCCTGTAGTTAATAACATACTTTTCTTCCATTTTTCTTTTTAGTTTCGAGATTATTTGCTATCTTTGCACCATCTTTGTGTAACAATTAAATTTAAGAGTATGGACAACATCAAAAAATCGTCTAAACAGTTAAAATCGGTTAAACTTTTGTTTAATTCTGATTATTTATGGTATCAATCACATTGTTTAAACAAATGTTTATTATCTTTGCGGCGTCAAAGCGTTCATTGTTGCAATATAATAGGAGATTGAGCATATGGAACTGAAAGAAGGATTAGAGTTCTATCGCAGATGTCTCGAACATTGCGACAAGGTGATTGCAAGTTTGTATGAAAGCGACTTACCAGAGGAACGGAAACGGGTTCTGATTGATCGTCAACTCGATACAAGAAATATGTTGAAAAAGAGAATTGAAATAATCGAAGAATTATTAAGATAATGGAAAAGGCAACAAACAATATCAAAGACCCCAAAGTCAGGGCATACTTCGATGATGTCACTGAGGGTAAGGAACCTGCCGTCAAGTTGACTGCAGACGAATATGAGCAGGGCGTAAACCAGTTTGATGACGGAATGCGAAAGATAATCGAAGAGGCTGATGAAATGATCTTTCGAGCCAAACTTGGCGATCTTCCAGATGCCTTGTCATTCAGTTATATTGCGCAGAAGTATTTTGGTAAGTCACGTGGCTGGCTCATGCAGAAGGTGAACGGCAATAAAATTCGTGGAAAGACGGTCTCTTTCACAGACGATGAGCGTCAACAATTCCGTGAGGCTCTGGAAGATCTGAGCAAGAAGATGTCTGCTGTGGCTATGACACTATGAATTTTTATGTTAACATCTAAAAAGCGTGGGCGCCAGCGCCTCTATCGCTATATCGATACCAACTACACATTGCCCCTAACTGACACCTGTAAGATCTGCTATTCTTTTTTCATGCCCATGATGTAGTTCACCAGTTCCACCACGTCGGCGGCATTCACCACGCCGTGGGGGAAATTTGTCATATCTCAAGAATTTCTGTGCAGCCGCGTAAATTTCTCGGGATTCTTCGCGCGATATATAAAATAATGTGTAACTTTGCACGTCAAAATCTGGATAATAATGAAGAGACTCATCATACTGCTGGTTGCTTGCATCGCCATGATGGCCGTCGGCGACGCCTACGCCCAGCGCTCGAAGAAGAATACATCGCGCAAGCGCCCCAAGACCACCAAGGTGGTGAAAAGCAAGAAGAAAACGGCCAAGCGCCCCGCCAAGAAGACGGCGCAGAAGAAGACGGCTGCCGTCAGGCCAAAGCCGATGGTCAACATAGAGGACGGCGACTATAATCCGTATATCATGTGCGAGGACACCTGCGAGCATGTGCACGGCATCGACCTGAGCCACTATCAGGGCGAGGTGTTCTGGGAGACCGTGGGCCGCAACACGAAGATGGCCTACGTCTATCTGAAGGCCACCGAGGGCGGCGACCGCATCGACGCCAAGTATGAGCGCAACATCGAACTGGCCCACCGCTACGGCCTGAAGGTGGGATCGTATCACTTCTTCCGTCCGAAGACACCGCTGCTGCTGCAACTGCGCAACTTCACCGCCCAGTGCCTGCCCGGCGAGCAGGACCTCATACCGATGATAGACGTGGAGACCACTGGCAGCATGCCCGACGAGCAGTTCTGCGACTCGCTCCTCACATTCCTCGGGATGATTGAGCGGGCCTACCACCAGAAGCCGCTGGTATACACCTTCCGCAATTTCTACAACTGGCACCTCGTGGGCAAACTCGACGACTACCAGTTGATGGTGGCGATGTATCAGGACGAGGAGCCCGTGCTGGCCGACGGCCGCGACATCACCATGTGGCAGTACACGGGCAAGGGGCGCATCATCGGCGTCAACGGCTACGTCGACAAGTCGCGCTTCATGGGTAGTCACGCCCTCCGCGAGATTCGTTATCGACATTAATAAATAGAAAAGAATATGATTATCAAGTGTCCGGAATGTGGTCATCAGGTAAGCGACCGCGCCAAAACATGTCCCTCATGTGGGATTGAGATAGCAGGAAAGATCACCCGCTGCCCTGACTGCGGGGAGTATATCTTCAAGGACGACCGTGAGTGCCCGAACTGCCATTGCAGTATCAACGCCTCGGCCAGCGAGCCCGTCGCTGTGCAGGACGCGGCGACCCAGTCGTATGCTCTGATACCGGAGATCCCGGAGATTCCGGAGCCGGAGGAACCCAAGCGGAAGACGGGGCATAAGATCCTGTGGTCGTCGATCGTCGTGGGCTTTGTCATCGCCCTGATCATCGTGTTCCTCGGTATCTACTTCTACCAGAAGTCGCAGCAGGAGAACGAGATGCGCGCCTACGAGAATGCCATGATGAGCGCGGAGCCTGCCGTGCTGCAGAATTTCCTCGACATGTATATCGACGCCAGCGTGGCCCATCGCGACTCCATCAAGGCGCATCTGGAGATTCTGAAGAAGGTGGACCGCGACTGGCAGAACGCTTACGCCAGTCTGTCGAAGTCGGCCCTGCAACTGTTCATCGACCGTAACCCTGACAATATCCATGTGCAGGAGGCTCGCCTGATCATCGACTCGCTCGACTTCGAGGCGGCCAAACTGGAGGATACGATGGATGCCTATCAGAAATATATGGACAACCATCAGCAGGGCTCCTACTACGACGAGGCCGCCAATGCCTACGACCGCATCAGGGAGGAGGCCGAGGCCAAGCGCCGCCAGGAGCAGCAGGACTCTATCATGAAGGCCCAGCAGGCTGCTGCGGAAGCCGCTGCTGTGGCCCCCGCAAATCCCTAAACAAGTAAAAAACTCCTTATTCCTCGATATGGGAGAGGGAATGGGCAAACGACGCGAAGAAGTTTGTCAGCGTTTCTGAAGGAAAATAACGGAAGTATCGTGCGGAACGGTGTATATGACCGAGCATGGCACTTCCGTTACTTGTATGCACAAACACGTCGCCCGCATCTTGCAGGAAATAGAAATCCCGGGCGCGGGCGTTGGTAAACTCGATGAGTTCCTGCGCCACCTGTTCCACGTTTTTGTCGTGCTTCCCGCCCGCAAAGGCTATCTCTTCTTTCTCGAATCCCAGCAGTTCCACCAGCAGCGAGGCCTCCAGTTTGGCCACTTGTTCCAGTTGGAGCGTCTTGAGCCACTTGCCCAAGGTCGTGAAGTCGGCGTGGCATCCATCCGTGCGGAGGCTGATGCCCAGTTCTACAAGTTGTCGGATGGGCACTCCTTCGTTCAGGATGTGTCGCGACACGCGGATAATGGTGAGCAGTATCTGGCGGGTGCGGATGTCCGACTGCTCGTCGTCGAGGATGGCCTGCAGTTTCTTGTTCAGCAGCGGGTTCGTCAGATGGTCTGCCCGCAGAAACTCGTCGGGCTCTTCTTCTGCGTTGTAGGCTTTCTTGCGTATCTCATTGATGGTTTTGTCCCACAGTTGCCATTGCTTGTCTGTCAGATGGAGGAAGAACTGGTCTTTGCTGCGCTGCAGACCTTCATAGACGTATCCTGCCACGTCGTGCATGACGGCCAACTGATAGAGTTGTCCCCACTTGTAGACGGACATGGGCTCGATCTGTTCTTTCTGCTCGAAGGCACCGATGCGGATCATACGGAAGAAATTACGCTGGATGATGTTCATGAGTATCTTCTGGGATATCTGAATAGGATGGATAATAGGGCTGCGATGCCGATGGCAAACGGGTAGTAGAGATAGGGGATGATGGCTGTGGGCGTGAGTGCGGCCAGTCCTGCGGCCATCAGCAGTTGCGCACCGTATGGGATGAGTCCCTGCACGAAGCACGAGAAGGTGTCGAGGATGGAGGCAGCCTTCTTGTTGTCTACGCCATATCTGTCGCCAATCTGTTTGGCAATGCCGCCTACGGTGATGATGGCAACGGTATTGTTGGCTGTGCAGACATCCACCAGCGCCACCAGTGTGCCGATACTGAGTTCTGCACCGCGCTTGCCGTGGATATGACGGGTCATCCGCTCGATGATGAAGTCGATGCCGCCTTGCTGCTTGATGAGTTCCAGCATGCCGCCGGCCATCATAGTGATGATGATGAGTTCACCCATGCCCACGATACCGTCGCCCATCGCATGCATCCATCCGAAGACATCGAAGGCGCCTGTCAGTAGGCCGATACCCCCAGTCAGTAGGATACCGAGGGTCAGGACAGCCATCACGTTCATACCGAAGATGGCGGTGATGAGGACGGTGAGGTAGGGGATGACCTTCACCCATTCCACGCTCCCGATCTGTTGGGGGGCTTGGATGTCTGAGCCCATCAGGAAATAGATGATGCAGACAATGAGGGCTGCGGGGGCAACGATAAAGGAGTTGACCCTGAACTTGTCGCTGAGCCGGCATCCTTGGGTGGAAGTGGCTACAATCGTTGTGTCTGAGATAAAGGAGAGGTTGTCGCCGAAGAAGGAGCCTCCCACGACCACGGCAGTCATCAAGGCCACGTCTGTTCCTGTCTGTTGAGCCACCCCTGCCGCAATGGGCGTCAGCGCCACAATGGTTCCCACCGATGTGCCGATGGATATGGATATGAAACAGGTGGCGACAAATAGACCTGCCAACAGCATCTGTGGCGGCAGACAGAGCAGGGTCAGGTTGACGGTGGCATCAATGCAGCCCATGATTTTGGCTGAGTTCGCAAAGGCGCCTGCCAAAACAAAGATCCAGACCATCAGCATCATCTGTCCTGAGGCAGCCCCGCGGCTGAAGGTGTCGATACGTTCCTTCAAGGGACGACCCTGATGGATGATGACTGCATAGATGCTCGATACCATAAAGGCTACGGTGATGGGTACCTTATAGAAGTCGCCGGCAATGATGCTCGTAACCAAATAGAGTACGATGAACACCCCCAACGGTGACAATGCTATAAGACCTTTCTTCATTATAATGTGACGCCGTTTTTGAAGATGGATATTTCACGGTAACCGTTTGCCTCGTTCTTGGTGGGTTCTCCGTTGGCGATGGCGATGACCTTGTCTATAAACTCTGGCAGGAGTTCTTGCATGGTACGCCCCTCAACCAGTTGACCTGCGGAGAAGTCCACCCAGTTGGGCTTGTTCTTCGCCAGCGTGGGGTTCGTGGCAATCTTCATGGTGGGGACAAAGGTGCCGAATGGGGTACCGCGTCCTGTGGTAAAGAGTACCAGATGACAGCCGCACGAGGCAAGGGCCGTCGCAGCAACGAGGTCGTTGCCTGGTGCAGACAAGAGGTTCAGTCCCTTGTTCTGTAGGCGGTCGCCATATTCCATCACACCGCTGACAGGGGCCTTGCCACATTTCTGGGTACAGCCGAGTGCCTTGTCTTCGAGTGTGGAGATGCCGCCAGCCTTGTTCCCAGGACTGGGGTTCTCGCCCACAGGTTCGCCATGCGACAGGAAATAATCCTTGAAGTTGTTGACCATCGCTACGGTCTGGTCGAAGAGTTCGCGGGTCCTGCAACGGTTCATCAGGATGGTCTCGGCCCCAAACATCTCAGGAACTTCTGTCAGTACCGATGTGCCGCCCTGGGCCACGAGCCAGTCGGAGAATTCGCCTACGAGTGGGTTGGCCGTGATGCCTGAGAATCCGTCGGAACCGCCACATTTCAGACCTACCCGCAGTTCCGATACAGGCACCTCTTCGCGCTTGTCTTCCCTGGCAATGCCATAGAGTTCGCGCAGGATGCACATGCCTTCATCCATCTCGTCGCCTTCCACCTTTTGGGTCACCAACAGACGGATCCGGCTCTGGTCGTAGTTGCCCAGCATGGCCATGAAGTCCTCTGGCTGGTTGTTCTCACAGCCGAGACTCAGCACCAGCACGGCTCCAGTATTGGGATGCAGACAGATGTCGCGGAGTATCTTGCGGGTATTCTCGTGGTCTTCGGAGAGTTGCGAACAGCCATAGTTGTGGTGCCAGGCATAGATGGCGTCAATCCCTTGGCTGCCTGTCTCCTGTCGCAGTTGTGTTGCCAGTCTCTCTGCTATGCCGTTCACGCAGCCTACTGTCGGCACAATCCATATCTCATTACGGATGCCTACCTCGCCATTCTTGCGCCTATAGCCCCTGAAGGTTCTGTCTTCGCGGGGAATGTCCAGTTCCTTGTTGACGGGCTGATAAGTGTATTCAAGTGTGCCGGAGAGATTGGTCTTCAGATTGTGCTCATTCACCCAGTCGCCTGCTTTCAGGGCTTGTTGGGCATGACCGATGGGGTAGCCGTATTTAATGATGTCCTCGTCTTTTTCCACATCCTTGATCAGGATCTTGTGTCCGGCAGGGGTGTCCTGGTTGATGGTGATGCGTTGTCCGTCAACCTCAATGATTTCTCCTTTTTGCTTCGCACAGAGGCAAACCACCACCGAATCGGCAGGATTGATCTTCAGATAGGTTGTCGATTCCATGGTTTAAATGGCTGTTCGTCTATAGAAGTCTACGTTTTCCTTTGTCAGGATTTCAATAGGCATATAGTTCACGGGGTTCACTTCCCGTTTCAGAACGATGGCATTGAAGAGAGCGTCCACGCTGGCATAGCCCTGCTGATAGGCATGCTGGGCAATGAGGAAAGAGATACTTCCCTGTCGGATACACTCTTCGTTCTTTGGCACCATGTCGTAGCCCATAATCTGGATGTTGCGCCGGTTGCTCTTTTGCAGGAACTCACCCACGATGTGGGCCTTGGAATTGAAGGTGATGCAATGGTGTACCTGCGGATGGGTATTAAAGAACTTCTCCAAGATGGAGTTGTATTCCTTTCGTTCCTCGTCGAGCGGGAGATCCACTTCAGTAATCTTCACATCAGGGAAGTGATCAACCATATAATGGCGGAATCCCGTCTCGCGGTTGGCCTGCTGTTTGGAGCCCACCTTACCGTCGCGTGTCTGTTTCACCAGTGCTATCTCCTTTTCCTTATTGGCAATAAGCATCAGCATTCTGGCGGCGAAATAGCCGCTGGCAAAGGAGTCCTGTCCGAAAAAGGCCAGAGGCTTTAGGTCTGGCATATAGGAGTCGAGCAGGACGTATGGAATCTGCCGATCAGTCAGTTTCTCGGTGAAGCGAGCCGTTTGTTCCAGAGTGGTCGGTACGATGATGACACCGTCGAACTTCTCCGTGAGGAACTCACGTACCATACGGGTGAAGGCGGCATTGTTGAAACGCTCGTAGTACATGTACTTTAGGGTAATGCCGAAGTCGCGGCGGAAGTCGGTACAGGCCTGAGCACCTTCCTCTATCTCGTCCCAGTAAGCCTCCTGCTCGTGCTTGGGCAACACAATATAGAAAGTGTATTTCTTGTTGTAGGCGAGGGCAGAGGCATATACGTTGGGCTTGTAGTCCATTTCCTCCAGGGCTTTGTTCACTTTCTCGAGGGCGACTTTTGAAACGTTGGGACGATTGTGCAGTACACGATCCACCGTTCCAACCGACACGCCTGCCCGTTCGGCTATATCCTTTATTCTGATGTTCTCCTTTGCCATGATTGATGAATTTTGATGTTGTGTGCAAAGGTACGTCTTTTTTTTCATACCACCAAATTTCATTATGTATTATTTGGTGGTTTCAAACAAAAACCGTACCTTTGTAGCGCAAAAAATAAGAATGATTAATCCATAAAACAAGAAACAATGTCTAAGATTGTAACATTGGGCGAGATTATGCTCCGCCTGTCTCCGCAAGGAAACGACCGTTTCATTCAGAGTGAATCTTTCCGTATCATCCCTGGTGGTGGTGAGGCTAACGTGGCTGTCTCATTGGCCAACTATGGACATGAGGCATATTATGTAACCAAGTTGCCGAAGCACGAAATCGGCCAGATTGCAGTCAATGCCCTCCGTCGTTATGGTGTCAGGACGGACTATGTGACGCGTGGTGGAAACCGCATCGGACTCTACTATGCTGAGACGGGTGCCTCGATGCGTCCTTCTAAGGTCATCTACGACCGTGCCAATTCTGCTATCGCTGAGGCTACGCCAGCCGACTTCGACTTCGACAAGATCATGGAGGGGGCAGCCTGGTTTCATTGGAGTGGTATTACGCCTGCCATCTCTGACAATGCAGCAGAACTGACGAAGTTGGCCTGCGAGGCAGCAAAGCGTCATGGTGTGACGGTATCAGTTGACCTGAATTTCCGTAAGAAACTTTGGACCAGTGAGAAGGCCATCAGCATCATGCGTCCGCTGATGAAATATGTCGATGTATGTATCGGCAATGAGGAAGACGCAGAACTCTGCTTAGGCTTCAAGCCTGATGCCGACGTAGAGGGCGGCAAAACCGACGCTGCTGGGTACGAGGGCATCTTCAAGCAGATGATGGCTGAGTTTGGATTCAAGTATGTTGTCTCCACGCTCCGTGAGAGTTATAGCGCCACGTTCAACGGTTGGAAGGCCTTGATCTACGACGGTAAGGAATTCTATCAGTCGAAACGCTACGAGATCAACCCGATCATTGACCGTGTGGGTGGTGGTGACTCATTCTCTGGCGGTCTGATTCATGGTCTGCTGACGAAACAGACTCAGGGCGAGGCGCTGGAGTTCGCTGTGGCCGCATCGGCCCTGAAGCATACCATCAACGGTGACTTCAACCAGGTCAGCATTGAAGAAGTAGAGGCTTTGGCTGGCGGTAATGCGAGCGGACGCGTTCAGAGATAATTCGTAATTGTTAATACGTAATTCGTGAATCTTAAGATGAAACAGTTTGAATATAAAGTTGTAACGCGCCTTGTTGGTGTCGAGAAGAAATTGAATGAATTAGGTTTCGAAGGCTGGGAACTTGTTGCCGTCGAATGTGGTACTTACTTTTTCAAACGTGAATACAAAGAATAGTTATGGCAAAGTTTGATAAGATCGCTGTCATGAAAAAGATCGGGGATACCGGTATGGTGCCCGTCTTCTATCATAAAGACCTCGAAACCTGTAAGCATGTAGTGAAGGCCTGCTATGAGGGCGGTGTTCGTGCTTTCGAGTTTACGAATCGTGGAGACTTCGCTCAGGAGATATTCGGCGAGTTGATGAAGTGGGCCGACAAAGAGTGTCCGGAATTGGCCTTAGGTATCGGCTCTGTCGTAGATGCTCCCACTGCAGCAATGTATATTCAGTTGGGCGCATGCTTCGTTGTTGGCCCGCTGCTGAATCCTGACATCGCTCCGGTATGTAACCGTCGTCTGATTCCCTATTGTCCAGGTTGTATGACCGTCAGCGAGATCGGCAAGGCACAGGAGTTGGGTTGCGACCTGACGAAGGTGTTCCCAGGCGATGTGGTCGGTCCGAACATGGTGAAGGGTCTGAAGGCTCCGATGCCTTGGTCGAAGATCATGGTGACAGGCGGTGTCTCTCCCGATGAGGAGAATCTGACCCGATGGTTCAAGGCCGGTGTCTTCTGTGTGGGCATGGGTTCTAAACTCTTCCCCTCCGACAAGGTGAAGGCCGGTGATTGGCAGTATGTCACAGACAAGTGCCGCGAAGCGCTCGGCTATATTGCCAAGGCACGTGCATGAGGTTCGCATACATCATACTGATTACGCTTTTTTTCTCAGCCTGTTCACAGTCTGATAAGCAGATGGTGGACAGGCTGAATAGTCAGTCGTATGCCTATCATTATCGTAACATAGACTCTACGGAGCATTATGCCCAACAGGCATACGACCTCTCGGAACATTACAGCAAGGGTAGGGCGGAGGCCTTGAATAATCTGGCCTTCGTCGACATCGTCAGGATGCAGTACAAGGAGGCAGAGAAACGCTTGAACAACGTTCCGGAAATTACTGATAATCAAGTACAATGCCTTGTGTCTTATGTTCAGCAGATGCGTCTCTGCCAGCGTCGTTCCAACAACCGTGAGTTCTATGAATACCGTGAGTTGGCTGATGGTGCACTCCGCCGGATCAACGAAGAACGAGAACTGCTTTCCGAACGCGACCTGAATACTTTGCGCTATGCTGAGTCGGAATACGCCATTGTCAATTCAACCTATTATTATTATGTGGGTTTGGAACGTCAGTCTATACAGGCTCTGGAACAGATTGACCCCAATGAGGTGCAGCGTGATACGGCTCAGTATCTGAACTACCTTTACAATATCGGTGCAGGCGGTATCATTACAGAGGGCACCCAGCAGGACATCAACCAACAGGAGTTTGATGCGCTGATGCGTTGTTTCCTGACGGCACGCAGGGCTGATATGTCCTATTTCGCTGCCCAGGCCTTGGAGGCGCTCTCAGAGCACCTGATGGACGAAGACTACCGTCGTCAGTTGATCGACGATAATCTTCCTGCCATGAAGTTCATTAACCCTGACGGGGTGGAGGAGGAGATGCTCTCCGGCTGGTTGGCAGAAAGTGCCCTCTCCCTCTTCATGGAGTATGGTGATGTCTATCAGATTGCAGGTGCCTATCGTACGCTGGCTTCCTGCTTCCGTCAGATTGGTGACTACCAGTCGACACTGTTCAATCTGGAACAGGCACTCTCTGATACTATCATCAACCAGGCTCCAGACCTGGTGGCGAGTATCCGCGAACAACTCAGCGTGGCTTATTCTGCGATGGACGATAAGCATCAGAGCGATGCTAACAGAAACATCTATATCGACCTGATGACGGATACCCGTCAAGATCGTCAGTTGGAGGCCCGTGCCAGTCAGTTGGAGGCCTCTGCCACGCAATTGAACTGGATGTTGATTGCCGTAGGCGTGGCCATCGTGCTCCTGCTCTTCTCGCTGTGGCTCTTCAACCATCTGAACAAGAAACAGAAGAAATACAACCAACTCGACGAGATCCTGGAGCAGCGGCAGGATGAGGTGGCTATGGAACGTCTCCGTGTGGAGAACAACGAACGGCTCAACCTGGAACAGCGGGCCAAGATATCCCTTGTCAACAGCGTGACGCCTTTCATCGACCGAATCATCTACTGCGTGAACAAAGGACGTGATGAGGGTTATATCCGTGAACTGACAGATCAGATCAACGACTATAACGATATCCTGACCCATTGGATTAAGTTACGTCAAGGCGAACTGAACCTGAAGATAGAGACCTTCCCCCTACAACCCTTGTTTGACATCGTGGCCAAAGGGCGTAAGAGTTTTGGCATGAAGGGCATCAGTCTTGATGTGAATCCTACCGAGGCGCTGGTCAAGGCTGACCGTGTGCTGACACTTTTCATGTTGAACACGCTGGCCGACAATGCCCGTAAGTTCACGTCGGAAGGCGGCGAGGTGTCTTTGTCGGCTCAGGAGACTGCCGACTATGTGGAGATTTCCGTCAAGGATACGGGCGCAGGTATGTCCGACGAACAGTTGCAGCATCTCTTCGACCCCAAGCCCATCCGCGACAGCGGTACAGGCGGGCATGGCTTTGGTCTTTTGAACTGCAAGGGCATCATCGAGAAATACCGTAAGATATCCCAGATTTTCTCCGTCTGCAGCATTGCGGCTGAGAGCGAGAAGGGCAAAGGCTCGCGTCTCTTCTTCCGCCTGCCCAAGGGCGTCCTCCGTGTGTTGGTATTACTCTTCACGTTTCATGCTTCACTTCTCACGGTTTCCGCCCAGTCAGTCGATGATCTGAGTCGGGCCAGCGTCTTTGCTGACTCTGCCTATTTCTCGAATATCAACGGCACCTTTGAGCGTACGCTCCAGTTTGCCGACTCCTGCCGCTATTACCTCAACAGTCACTACAGGAAACTGTATCCCAAGGGAGATCTCCTGCTGCTCCAGTTAGGTAATCCCTCCTTGGTGGCACCTGAGATACAGTGGTTCCACGACTCTTTGGACATCAACTATGAGGTCATCCTCGACATGCGTAACGAGAGTGCTGTGGCGGCCCTGGCCCTGCATGAGTGGCAGGTGTACTCATATAACAACAAGATCTATACCCAACTCTACAAGGAGATGTCGGCTGACAATACGTTGGCTGGCTATTGCCGTACCATGCAGCAGTCGCAGAGCAACAAGCGCATCGCCATTATCCTGCTCATACTGGTGCTCTTCTCCATCCCGCCGGCTTATTACCTGCTCTATTACCGTCACCGTCTTTATGAACGGTTCTTCGTGGAGCGTGAACAGCAGTCGAGCCTTGAGTTGGCCGACGATGAGTTGAGGCGGGCAGAACTGGAGAACAACAACCTCCATGTGGCGAATGCCGTGCTCGACAACTGCCTGTCGACGCTGAAGCACGAGACGATGTATTATCCTTCGCGCATTGAGCAGTTGTTGGATCAAGGCGACATGCAGTCGCTCTCCGAGGTGGTTGACTATTACCGCGACCTCTATGGTATTCTCTCGCAGCAGGCCATGCACCAGATTGAGGGAGTACACCTCCATGTCAAACCACTCGACAATGGCATTCTCGGCGACAAGAACCTGATTGCCTATCTCTACGAGATCCTGCGTAAACAGGGTGGGGCGGAGTGGCAGATTACACCCAAGGACGACAAGTATGTGGAGGTCATTGTGCCCATGCCGCAGTTGCATCTTACCGACGAGGAGGCTCAGAACCTCTTCAATCCTGTTTCCTCCTCACACATCCCCTATCTCCTTTGTCGCCAGATTGTGCGCGACCATGGGGAGGCTACCAATCGCCGCATGTGTGGTATCTGGGCAGAGAACAACAACGGAACAACGAACATCAGAATTATATTACCTAACGTATGCAGAACTTCAAAGTGATTATTGTCGAGGATGTGCCCCTCGAACTCAAAGGCACATTAGGAATCATCCGCAATGACATCCCCGAGGCGGAAGTGATTGGAACGGCTGACAATGAGGCGGCCTACTGGAAACTGCTGAAGCAGCAGAAACCCGATCTCCTGTTGCTCGACCTTGGTCTTGGCGGTTCCACTACGGTGGGTGTTGAGATCTGCCGCTCTACGAAAGAGATGCATCCCGACATCAAGGTACTTATCTTCACGGGTGAGATCCTTAATGAGAAATTGTGGGTAGATGTGCTCGATGCTGGTGCCGACGGCATTATCCTCAAGACGGGTGAATTGCTGACCCGTGGCGATGTGAATGCGGTGATGGAAGGCAAAACCCTTGTGTTCAATGAGCCTATCCTGGAGAAGATCGTGGAGCGTTTCAAGTATGCTGTCAGCGGACAACTGGCTAAGCAGGAGGCCCTTGTCAATTACGAGATTGACGAGTACGACGAGCGTTTCCTCCGTCATCTGGCTCTCGGCTATACCAAGGAGCAGATTACGGGCTTGCGGGGTATGCCCTTCGGCGTGAAGAGTTTGGAGAAACGTCAGAATGAACTCATCCGGAAACTGTTCCCCGACTCCGTGGGTAATGTCAACGCCACCCGTCTCGTGGTGCGTGCGTTGGAACTACACATCATCGACATAGACAATCTCGTGGCAGATGAAGACTAAGTCGTCACATTTGGGGGTGGTGCTTTTCGTTCTCCTCATGGCGGAGGTCGCCCTGATTCTCCTGTCGTGGATTCTCTCTGCGGCAGGTGTGGAGGGGGTGCGCTCTCTGCTTTCCGGCGAGGGGGTGCGCTGGTTCGTGGGTGATTTTGCGCGGACAATGGCCTCGCCCTTGTTGGTGTGGCTCATTCTGCTGATGATTGCCGTTGGTGCTTTCCTGCGTTCCGGGCTGACCTCGTTGTTGCATGAAGGGGATTCGCGCAGGGTGTCCTATCGCGACCGTACCGCCTTCCGTGTGGCCCTTGTCCTGCTGGTAGCCTATATTGCTGCCATCCTCCTGCTCACCGTTGTGCCTCATGCCGTCCTGTTGTCGGCATCAGGTTCTCTCTTCCCGTCGCCTTTCAGTCGTAGCATCATTCCCTTTGTCACTTTCGGCATTACGCTGGTAAGCATTGCCTTCGGTTTTGTATCAGGCCGTATGCAGTCTCTCTCCGATGTCCTCGAAGCCCTTTCCTACGGTATTCAGAAATACGCCTCTCTGCTGATACTCTATATATTCTGCATCCAACTATATCAGAGCCTCCGCTTCGTGTTCATGTAGTCTTTTCTTTCTTTTGCTGCATGAACGCCAGTGTCTTTGCCTGCTCCAGTATCATGTCGGCCAGCATCTCATTGGCATCACTCTTGCCGTTGATGGTGTCGTAGATGAACTTCAGATCCTTCCGCCCGCCGTCGTTCTTCAGCACATGCACCACACAGAGGTATTGCAGGGCGGTGTTTGAAGAGAGGATGTCGAGGTCGGTGATGGCCAGTTGCGAGAGGGCCAACTGATAGGCATCTTCGCTATTGTCTTCAATGAAGCGCTGTATGTCGCCAAGTGTTTCCATTCCGAACGATTCGAGCAGTGGCAGATAGGGCATCATTGACACAGGGTAGATCTCTGCCTGGTTCACGGCGGCGATACGTTTGTTCAGTCGGTCAAAGGGGTTCAGGTCGACGAAACTACGGAACGAGTCACTGGACAGTTGCACATCATCAAGTTGTCCGCTCTTCACCAACGACTGTATCTGTCTCCGGTAGTCGGTGACGGTGGTGCGCAGGCGGCTGAACTCGTCGTCAGCCAGTTCCAACATACCTGCCAGTCGGCTGAACTGGCGTCTGTACTCGTTGGGCAGTTTCACCTCACCCTTGTAGCCGATATCATGTTCAATGGTAGACCACACGTGCTGTAGGGCGGTGCGCATCTGCAGTTCGAAGCGCGGGCTTCCCTGTCGCAGTCGGCAGATGTAGTGCAGCGAGTTGTAGCCGAAGGTGTTCAGTTGGTGCTTGCGCTTGTCGACGCTCTCTTTCCAGTCAATGTCGAAGACACCCTTGGCAATGGCAGCCACCTTGTCCACCTCGTCGGTGTAGAAGGTGATCACGCGTATTCCCACCAGATCGGTCACGTCCTCAATGGTCTTATATTTCGCTCCTTTCAGTTCCAGTTTTTTGGCCAGTGACTTTTCTGACTTCACCCTCTGTTCCATAGCCGTCACATAGATGCCCTGTGCGTGGAGTGCGTCAGATAGTTGGTCGTAGGCGTTCTTAGCCAACTGCTCCAGTTCGGGTAGCCTCTCTCGGAACTGTCCCATCAGCGCCTCACCGTGCGGGTCGAGTTTTACTTCTTTTTCCATACGTATCTGTTTTATTTGTAGCAACTTATAGATTCTTGTTTTATCAACGGAGGAATGTCTCGGCACGCTGGAGATCCTCGGGGGTGTCTATGCCTACGGTTTCCACGTCGGTAAGTCCCACACGGATGCGATAGCCATTTTGGAGCCAGCGCAGTTGTTCCAGACTTTCGGCTTTTTCCAAACTGCTTTGTGGCAACTGCGTCACCTCTGCCAAGACCTCACGGCGGTAGGCATAGATACCTAAGTGTTTCAGGAAGGGATACTCGCCATACCACTCATGACGTTCCTTACCTCTAATATAAGGTATCACGCTGCGGCTGAAGTAAAGGGCAAAGCCACGATTGTCCACCACGATCTTAGGCGAATTGGGATTCTCTATGGCCTCGATACTCTCAAAGGGTTTGCCGAGGGTGCCGATCTGTGTCTGCGGGTTGTCGAAGAGGTGCATCAGCGTCTCTACCTGTGAGGGCTGGATGAATGGTTCGTCGCCCTGCACATTGATGATGACGTCAGCGTCAGTGCCGATCTTCGTGGCGGCTTCCTGAATACGGTCAGTGCCGCTCTTGTGGTCGGAACGGGTCATCACCGCACGACCCCCGAAGGCTTCGACACACTGGAAGATACGTTCGTCGTCGGTTGCCACATATACTTCGTCGAGCAAGGTGCTCACCTGCTCATACACTCTCTGAATGACAGTCTTGCCGCCTAAAATGGCCAGCGGCTTGCCCGGAAAACGCGTAGAAGCGTAACGGGCGGGGATGATGGCGATATATTTCATAACGGTTGCAAAGTTAAACAAAAAATATGTAAAACATAACAATAGGTTCAAAATAGTTTTAAAAGATTTGTTCATCTCGCTATATTTTCGTACTTTTGCAAAGATTTTATGTAAAATTGAAAGCAATGAACAGTAAGAAATATATCATTACAATATTCACATCCATCCTTTTCCTGCATCCTTTTTCAGCAGGTGCACAGAAGATAACCCTCGGTTCTACCACCACCAAGGACGGTGGCCAGTATCAGGGGGAAATGATGCAAGGAAAGCCTCATGGAAAAGGCAAGGCCACCTATAAGAACGGCAACTGGTACGAGGGCGAATACGTGAAGGGTAAGCGCCAGGGTTTCGGAATCTATACCTTCTTCGACGGAGAGAAGTACGAAGGAGAGTGGTTCCAGGACCAGCAGCATGGCAAGGGTGTCTATTATTTCTCCAACAACAACCGCTATGACGGGCTCTGGTTCCGCGACTATCAGCACGGACACGGTATCATGTACTATTTCAACGGCGACACCTATGATGGCGAGTGGAAGATGGACAAACGCTCTGGCAAGGGAACCTATACCTTTTCCAACGGCGCCTATTACAAAGGTGAATGGAAGGACGACCAGAAAAGCGGCAACGGCTTCTACGACTGGGGCGACGGTTCCAGTTATGATGGCCAGTGGGCTGACAATATGCGTTCCGGAAAGGGTACCTTCCGCTATGCCGACGGTGACCAGTATATCGGACAATGGGCCAACGACGTGCAGAACGGACGTGGTATCTATAAGTTCCAGAACGGCGACGTCTACGAAGGCGACTATGTGGACGGTGAGCGTACGGGAACGGGTATCTCGAAATATGCCAATGGTGACAAGTACACGGGTCAGTTCTTCGAGGGCGACAAACAGGGTCAGGGTACGATGGTTTGGAGCAACGGCGATCAGTACGTTGGTATGTGGAAAGCCGACAAGATGAACGGCAAGGGTAAACTCACCACCAAGGCTGGCGACGTGTTCGAAGGTCAGTTCAAGAACGGCAAGATAGAGGGTGAGGGAATAGCCCGCTATGCCGACGGCTCGAAGTTCAAGGGCACCTTCAAGAACGGCAAGCGCAATGGTGCTGCCATTGAGGAAGATAAGGACGGCAAGCGTTTCGAAGGTACCTATGTGGACGATGTGCGCGACGGTAAGTTTGTGGAGAAAGACCGCAATGGCAAGGTCGTTGCCTCTGGTACCTACACCCGTGGCCACAGACAACTCGATTAGAAAAATAACGTAAAAGAAGCATATAATTATGGCAACAAAGAAAGTTACTACTAAGAAACCTGCTGCCAAGAAGAAGGCAGCGAAAATCGTGAACCAGGCAGAGCCTCAGCATATTGGGCTGGTGCGTAACGACAGTTGGCTGGAACCCTTCGAGGCAGCCATCCGCGGACGGCATGATCACGCCGTTTGGAAACTCAACCAGTTGACGAGAAACGGTAAGAAATCCCTCTCCGACTTTGCCTCGGGCCATCTGTATTTCGGCCTGCACAAACTCGCCAAGGGCTGGGTGTTCCGTGAGTGGGCTCCCAATGCTACGGACATCTATCTGATTGGCGACTTCAACAACTGGCAGGAGTCAGAGAAGTACCGTTGCAAGCGCATTGCCGGTACGGGCAACTGGGAGTTGAAACTCTCTGAAAAAGCCCTGAAGCACGGCGACCTTTACAAGATGAAGGTGAAGTGGAATGGGGGAGAAGGTGAGCGCATCCCCGCCTGGTGCCGTCGTGTGGTACAGGACGACAATACGAAGATATTCTCCGCTCAGGTGTGGAACCCTGAGAAGCCGTACGAGTTCCAGAAGAAGAACTTCAAGCCCAAGAAGAACCCGTTGCTCATCTACGAGTGCCACGTGGGTATGGGTCAGGATGCAGAGAAGGTAGGCACCTACACCGAGTTCAAGGACAACGTGTTGCCACGTGTCATCAAGGATGGCTACAACTGCATTCAGGTGATGGCTATCCAGGAGCATCCCTACTATGGCTCTTTCGGCTATCACGTCAGTTCCTTCTTCGCTCCGAGTTCTCGCTTCGGCACCCCTGAGGAACTGAAGGCACTCATTGATGCCGCTCACAAGCACGGTATAGCCGTCATCATGGATATCGTCCACTCCCACGCCGTGAAGAATGAGGTGGAGGGTCTTGGAAATCTTGCAGGCGACCCGAACCAGTTCTTCTATCCTGGTGACCGTCATGAGCACCCCGCCTGGGATTCGCTCTGCTTCGACTATGGCAAGGACGACGTGCTCCATTTCCTGCTCTCTAACTGTAGATACTGGCTGGAGGAGTTCCGGTTTGACGGTTTCCGCTTCGACGGTGTCACCTCTATGCTCTATTACTCTCACGGGCTGGGTGAGGCCTTCGGAGGCTATGGCGACTATTTCAACGGACATGAGGACGATAATGCCATCTGCTATCTCACCCTCGCCAATAAACTCATCCACGAGGTGAACCCCAACGCCATCACCATTGCCGAGGAGGTGTCAGGTATGCCGGGACTCGCTGCTAAGTTTGAGGATGGCGGCTACGGCTTCGACTACCGTATGGCGATGAATATTCCCGACTACTGGATCAAGACTATAAAAGAGGTACGCGACGAGGATATCAACGTCTGCAGCATCTTCTGGGAGGTCAAGAACCGTCGTCCTGACGAGAAGACCATCTCCTACTGCGAGTCGCACGACCAGGCTTTGGTGGGCGACAAGACCATCATCTTCCGCCTGATCGACGCTGATATGTACTGGCACTTCGCCAAGAAGGATGTCAACGATATGGCGCAGCGCGGTATAGCCCTGCACAAGATGATCCGTCTGGTCACTGCTGCTGCCATCAACGGCGGCTACCTGAACTTCATGGGTAATGAGTTCGGACATCCTGAGTGGATTGACTTCCCGCGTGAGGGCAACGGCTGGTCGTACAAGTATGCCCGTCGTCAGTGGAACCTCGTGGACAACAAGGATCTCTGTTATCACTGGCTCGGCGACTTTGACCGTGCCATGTTGAAGACCATCAAGAGTGAGCGCAACTTCCAGGACAAACCTGTGGTGGAAATCTGGCACGATGATGGCGACCAGGTGCTCTGCTTCATGCGTGGCGACCTTGTGTTCGTGTTCAACTTCTCACCGACGCGCAGTTATACCGACTACGGTTTCCTCGTGCCGACAGGCTCCTACGATGTGGTGCTTAACACCGACTCGAAGGACTTTGGCGGCAACGGCTTTGCCGACGACAGCATCACCCATTTCACCAACTACGACCCGCTCTATGTGCAGGATAAGAAAGAGTGGCTGAAACTTTACATCCCTGCGCGTTCCGCCGTCGTCCTGAAGAAGAACTGATGTTCAATGAACTACAATCACCCCAATAAGAACAGTAGCACCGTCGCCATCCGGCTGATGTGTGCTATTGTTTTTCTCTCTTTCTCATTTGTCTGGCTCTATTGTTTCCAGGCCGATGTGCTTGCGGCTGCCCAGCATGTGCTGAGCAAGGGTCTGACGACTTACAAGCCCTTCGTGGGTGCTGTACTCATCACGTTGGTACTGCAGGCGCTTGAGTTGATCGTCTATGCGCTGACCCGCCTCCGGAAGCGCAGTCACGCACTGAACTATCTGCCCTCCATGCTGGGTCTGGCTGTGATCACCGACATCAATAGCAATTTCGATGGTCACTTCACGCTGGGCTCCTGGTGGTGGATTCTCCCCTTGTTCATCGGTCTGTGGCTGTTGCTGGTCTTTCTGGCGCGCGCGTTGCAAAGCATCGAACCCGACGCAGAGCCCAAGGGCCTTTTCTCCCGTGCCATGTGGATCAATATGCTGACGATGGCCCTGCTGATCATCATTGTCGTGGCCTTCAGCAACTCCAATGCCGTGTTCCATTACCGCATGCGGGCAGAGTCGCGGCTTCTCTCCGGTGATTTCAATGGTGCCCTTCAGACGGGAGCCAAGTCGCTTGAGAGTGATGCCGACTTGCAGATGATCCGTATGTATGCCTTGTCGCGCACGGGTGAGTTGGGCGAGCGTCTGTTTGCCTATCCCGTTTCCGGCCATAGCGAGGCGATGCTGCCCGTCGAGGGGAAGTCGGAATTCGTGATGTATCCCAACGACAGCCTGTATAAGTTCCTGGGCGCACGCCCGAAGGGGGAGATGACCACTGCCCGTTATCTGGAACTGATGCAACGACGCGACAGCACCGTCAACCGTCCCGTTGCCGACTATCAGTTGTGTGGCCTGTTGATCGACAAGCGTATCGACGATTTCGTCTGCTTGCTGCGCCGTTATTATTCCGAAGGCGACACGCTCGACGTTGACCGTCTGCCCAAGCACTACCGTGAGGCCATGACCCTCTACAACCATCTGCGTTCCAAACCCGTTGTGGTCTATCACAACAGTGTGATGGATGAGGACTGGAAGAACCTGCAGGAACTCGAGGCCCAGTACCCCGACCTTACCGAGCGCAAGGGCAGGGTAGAGGAGCACTACCGTGGCACTTACTGGTACTACTACGAATACGAGTAGTCAATTAATTGTTAAATAAGGCTAAAAAATAGTACGCCATTCCGCTACTTTTACTACCTTTGCATCAAATAATATTTATCTAATCAACTTATAGTTTAATCAACATTATTAATTTTAAAATTTACGCTTATGAGAAAAAAATTACTTTCAATTATCGTGTTGCTCAGCCTGACAGTAACCTGCGCATGGGCAGATGCCGTCACTGATGCTCTTAAAACCAACCTAGGTAAGATTGTGGCAATTGCCGATCTTTTGGGAGAAAACACCCAAAATGCTAAGGCCCTGATAGCAAATTCCGCTGCTACACAAGAGGATCTCCAAAATGAAATATTATCTCTTAGTGGTAAAACTACAACCAAAGCAAATGAGGTACTAGGTTTGGCAGAGTCTTTCTTCGAAAGGTTCGACCCAGAAACCTACGCTATACTCGAGCCTTCCTTCTCCACCACAAAGAATATTGTTAATAATAGTTCTGATATTGACGAAATCACTACCGCCATACAAGCACTGGCCGCCCAGGTTCTCGATAAAGGAAAGACTGCCATGGGTAAGGTAGACACCTATATCAGGAAGATGGAAAACGAGACCATCAATACCGATCTCGACAAGTTCCAAGCCGCAATTGCTGCTAATAACCTCAATGATGCCATGGCAGCCTTAAGGGATCTGAAGAGTCACGTCAAAGATGCTGGAATGTCATATTTGACCCAAGTGCAAGCACTGATTGAAGAGGGTGAAGCCGCTGGTAATGACGTTTCCGGTGTGGAAGAAGCAAAAGGTGATGCTGTAAATGCCGCCCTTTATTATCAGTTGGGCTCTGCTACTGTGATAGATCTGGGTGAGGCACTCTTAAACCTCATTAAAGCCGTTGACGCATACGAAGCAGCAAATCCAGAAGTTCCTACAGGTATCAACGGTATCACTGCTGAGCAGATGGACAACATCTACAACCTGAACGGCCAGCGTGTACAAAAAGCCCAGAAGGGTCTGTACATCATCAATGGCAAGAAAGTTTTGGTGAAGTAAGTTCCGATACAGACAATAATAAAGAGACCGACACTCAGCGTGCCGGTCTTTTTTATTTATTGCCCCAAATCAGGTTCAGAATCAGGATGATGTCTGCGATATCCGTCTTACCGTCGTTGTTGATGTCTGTAGCAGCGTTTCCTTCCAGGTTGAGGATAATGGCATTTGCCACCTCCACGACATCATCAGCCTCAATGACACCATCGCCCGTTACATCACCGTCGACAGGCTGATAGAGGATGTGCCCGTTCAGTTCTAATTCTACGGTCTCTGGCCAAGACGAACTGATGGAGGAGGTAACGTAAACCTTGTTGGCAGGCAGTTCGTCGCCACTGAATTTCTTGAAGCCGAATTCGGTACCTGTGCCAAGCACGCAATAATTCGACGAGGAAGGTTTTTCTGGATAATCGCAGCCCCTGAGTTTGTCGTTCTTGTAGCATTCCTCTGTGGGGGCTTCAGAAGTCTGGGTCAGGGTCATCTGGCTTTCCTTGGACTTGAGAATCACCCCCTTGCCTTCCATGATGACGCGGTTGGGCACTTCTGTCAGCGCATATCTATAGACAGAGGTGTTGTCCTCCAAATATCTCAAGACAAGTTCTGCCGTATAGACAGTCGTATTCTCGTCGGCCTGATAGTTGCCGTATTTTCTGTAGAAAGTCGTCCAATAGTCCTTGCCTTGCGGTTCTGCCTCTATGGTCACGCTCTTCATGATGGCCCCATTGTTTTCAGCATAATCTGTGCGTCCTGCACCACGGCTGATGGCTCCGCCATATTCTGCTTCTCCGACTTTCACGACGACTTGGCTGTCGTAATAGTTGTCTTTCCACACACCATAACTATAACTATCACTCACCAATGCACCGGCATAAGACGAGGCGGAAACGTTTCCACTGTTAAAGCAGCCGATCATCTCCGTCGAATTACTACCGGTGATACCACCTGCATACGTTTCTCCGGTAACGGCTCCACAGTTTGAACAGTCTTGGATGAGGTGTGGCGACGAGGTTTTTCCCACGATACCGCCGGCATAGAATTCATTTGATGAGGCATAAAGTTCAGTTCCTGTAACACTGCCGCTATTCTGGCACTCCTTGATGGTCCTCCATTCGTCTATACTGCTATTCCCCCCACTACTATATGCCACAATGCCGCCGACAGCATTAGCATGACCGATAATGGTTCCTTCATTCGTGCAGCCGGTGATATCGACGAAACTATAGATTTGACTGACAATACCAGCGGCATAGGATTCGGATTCTATGGTTCCATAGTTATGGCAGTCGGAAACTGGAGCGGGATAAGAGATGATGTTCTCATCTCCGTCAATGTCGTAATTACCATAACAAATGCCTGCAATACCGCCAACTCCTTTACTGTGTGAGAGGATATTACCGTAGTTCTTACATCCTGTAATCGTTGAATTGGCAAATTCATTAAGTTCAGAATCCCCAAACGAATAACACTCTCCAACAATGCCTCCAGCAACAGAAAAATAACCTTCCATATCGCCTCTGTTCTCGCAGCCGGAGACCGTTCCGCCCCGATTTCGGCCTACGATACCACCAACGTACCATGCATCATTAGAAATCTTACCAAAGTTCTTGCAATTGGAAACAACACCGAAGAACAATGCTCCGACGATACCTCCGTCTCCTGAACAGGGATTAGCATAGTTGCCATATCCTACACCTATATCGGAAGACATGTTACTCACATGTGATATTCCACCATAATTAATACAATCGGATATCTGGGATTTCTCACTATAGCCCACAATGCCTGAGCCTGTGTGGGTTGCGTAGTTTACACAGCCTGTGACGGTGCTGTTGATGGCGGATGCTATCAGGGCTCCCCAATTGAAAGAGCAACTCTCGTCGATGATGATGTTCTTCACCTCAGCATTCTCGATAGAGTTGAAAATGCCCGCAAAGTGGATTTTCCTGTCGCTGTCACTATAGCCGTAGGAATTGGAGATGTTCTTCAGCCGTTTGCCATTCCCGTTGAATATACCCTTGAAGCAGCAGTTGTTATAATAACCGCCAATGCTGAGGAAGTTACCAAATTTGCCGTTTTCCTCACCTTCAAAGTCGATATCATTTACCACCTTGAAATACACGCCTTCATACGTGATGCCGCAATTCACATCTATTGACAGTGCTTTCAGGTCGTCAGGGGTCTTGATCAGATAGGGGGATTTTTTTGTACCAGCCCCGCCACTTGAAGTCGGAAAATTCTGGAGCGTTCCGGCACTCACAACGATTGAGAGCCATATAAACATAAGCAATAACACGTCTTTTTTCATATCAGAATGTATTTATGACGGCACAAATATACGAAAAAAAACGGTTGGCTCCGTTCCGTTCCCTCATAACAACGATGATTTTAACTTTTTTTGAGGACACAGACAATAATAAAGAGACCGACACTCAGCGTGCCGGTCTTTTTTATTGTCCCTTAGTAGATAGGGCCGTAGCCCGCGCAACTCGTGGTCGTGATGGCCGTCAGGAAGGCTGTGAGCGCGGCTACTATCACCTTCACCGCAATCTCAATGAAACTCTTCTTCTTCATCATCTCTCACTCCTCATTTCATAATTTCTAATTCCTAATTTCTAATTTCTAATTCTTTTTACCCTTCGTCGAAGCCAGTGCCACCACCGTTGTCATCACCGCCACCGCCGTTGTCGCCACCATTGTCGCCTCCTCCAGGCGTAATGGTTCCCGTACCACCGCCTTGGTTCTCACCGCCCCCCTGGTTGGTGCCGCCCTGGTTCTCACCGCCACCGTTCTCGGTGTCCTCGGGATCCTCCACGTCGCCGGAGGTAGAGGTAACGCGCTTCACAATGTCACCGTTACGGTCGTAACAGGTGATCTGTACGGCGGTGTCAGCCAACTCCTCCTTCAGGTCGACGCTCGGGGTGAAGATGATGCGACGGGCTGTAATGAGCGAACTCTTCACGTCGTTGACGTTCTCGACGCTCTTGGCGCGCAGGCCGAATCGCATGGTTCCCAATCCCGGCAGAGCCACACTGTGACCCTCGGTAGCCCATGCCTTGATGACCTCACCGGCTGCGTCCCAGCAGGCCTTCATCACGCCCTTGCTCACACCGCTGCGGAGGGCAGCCTCCTTGATCACCTTCGCCTGCGTCAGGGCGATGTACAACTCTGGCTGCATCACGTAGCGCCACACGCCCTCAGCCTGCTTGTCAAACTTGATTTTCTTCTCAACTGCTTTTACTTTCAATGCCATAGTTTTTAATGTTTTAATGGTTAACGTTTAATTTTTTTACCTGTCGCCGAATCGACTCCGTTTTGCGCCCTGCCTAGGAAACAAGTGCCCGCGCGCTAGGAAATTTTTGTTCCCTGGTTAGGCCGCAAATTTCGTCTCATCGTTGACAGTGCAAAGGTACTACCTGTTTGTAAAAATTTCTGCGTTTTTATGCGTTTTTATGCGTTATCATGCGTTTTTCTTGCAAACGGCCGTTTTTTTTATTATCTTTGCACCTGAAAACAGAAAAATGCACCATTTTATCTCTTAAAACACACAAGCAATGAAAACAAATCGTACTTTTAAGCGAACCGAACTCGCTATGCTTTATTTTCCAGAAATCCAGCCCCGCAGTGCCTGGCAAAAACTACGTGAATGGATTTGTAACAACCCCCAACTTCACCGCCTCGACCAGACGGGCCGCCGCTCATTTACTCCCGCCGAGGTCAGTCTTATTTTCGAGGTCTTGGGAGAGCCAGATGGGTAGGATGGCAGTTCTGACAGATGGCAGATGGCAGTTAGCCCAAATCGATTTCGAAAAAGGCCAACCCCAAAATCTATTATTCTATATATATTT
>JAFZUS010000171.1 GCA_017618275.1 Prevotella sp. | reverse complement strand
TGCTCACTACGGCAAGGATTCGTTCCAGCCCATCCATACCCCTGAGGAGGACGAGGAGTACATGCTGAAGCCGATGAACTGTCCTCACCACTGCGAGATCTTCGCATGGAAGCCCCGTTCATATCGTGATCTGCCTCTGCGTATCGCTGAGTTCGGTACGGTATACCGCTATGAGCAGAGTGGTGAGCTTCACGGACTGACTCGTGTGCGTTCGTTCACACAGGACGATGCCCACCTGTTCTGTCGTCCAGACCAGGTCAAGCAGGAGTTCCTGAATGTGATGGATATCATCGGTATCGTGCTCTCTGCCTTCGGATTCAATTTCGAGGCTCAGATTTCGCTGCGCGATCCTAACGACCACGAGAAATATGTAGGTACTGACGAGGACTGGGCATTGGCTGAGAAGGCTATCGTCGAGGCTTGTCAGGAGAAGGGTCTGCCCGCCAAGGTGGAATATGGCGAGGCTGCCTTCTATGGTCCGAAACTCGACTTCATGATCAAGGACGCCATCGGTCGCCGTTGGCAGTTGGGTACCATCCAGGTGGACTACAACCTGCCCAAGCGTTTCCAGTTGGAGTATACCGACGAGGACAACACCAAGAAGACGCCTGTGATGATCCACCGTGCACCGTTCGGCTCGATGGAGCGTTTCTGCGCCGTGCTCATCGAGCATACGAGTGGTCACTTCCCCTTGTGGCTGACACCTGACCAGGTGGCTATCCTGCCGCTCTCGGAGAAGTACAACGACTATGCTCAGGAGGTTGCCAAGAAGTTCGATATGGGCGGTGTACGTGCCACCATCGACCTGCGCAACGAGAAACTGGGTCGTAAAATCCGTGACAATGAGTTGAAGCGTATTCCGTATATGGTGATTGTCGGTGAGAAGGAAGCAGCCGACGGTACTGTGGCCGTTCGTCCTCAGGGTGGCGGTGAGCAGAGCGTGAAGACCATTCAGGAGTTCATCGACGAGGTGAATGCCCGTGTCGCTGAAATGACAAAAGATTTTTAAAATAAAATAATTGCCGAAAAATTTGGTTAATTCGCTGAAAGTTAGTACCTTTGCAGCCGATTTCATAAAAAACAGTGGATGAAGAATGACAAATTGAAGCAACAGTACCGTATCAATGAGCAGATTCGAGTACGTGAAGTCCGCATCGTCGGTGACAATGGAAGCACCGTTGTTCCTACCCGTGATGCTCTGAATATGGCCCACGATCAGGGCGTTGATCTCGTAGAGATTTCGCCGAATGCCAACCCGCCAGTTTGTCGACTTATCGACTACTCCAAGTTCCTCTACCAGCAGAAGAAGCGCCAGAAGGAAATGAAGGCCAAGCAGGTAAAGGTGGAGGTGAAGGAAATCCGCTTCGGCCCCCAGACCGACGAGCACGACTATCAGTTCAAACTGAAGCACGCCAAGGAGTTCCTCAGTGAAGGCAACAAGGTGAGAGCCTATGTGTTCTTCCGCGGACGCTCCATCCTGTTCAAGGAACAAGGCGAGGTGCTCCTCCTGCGTTTCGCCAACGATTTGGAGGAAGTGGGTAAGGTAGAGGGAATGCCCTCACTCGAAGGCAAGAAGATGTTCCTCTATCTGGCTCCAAAGAAGGCTGGTGAGAAGAAGAAGAGTCAGCAGGCCCGTGACCGTGAGGCTGCGGAGGCTGAGGCCAAGGAAGCCAAGAAGGTGGCTCAGGCCCCTGAGGGTGATACAGAGGTTCCTGCCAACGGCGGACTCTTTGCCAATGCGAAGATCAGTGCTGATGCACTGAAGAAGTTGCAAGAAGCAGAAGAATAAGAAGAAGACGGCGCGCCCGGTATATGCGTTGTCGTCGGTTAATAATAACAATTTAATTTTTAAAAACAATGCCAAAAGTAAAGACAAACTCCGGTGCCAAGAAGAGATTCTCGTTCACCGGTACAGGTAAGGTTAAGAGAAATCACGCTTACCACAGCCACATTCTGACAAAGAAGACCAAGAAGCAGAAGCGCAATCTTGTGCACTCTGCCATCGTTGACCCTTCAAACATGAAGCAGGTTCGTGATCTGCTG
>JAFZUS010000170.1 GCA_017618275.1 Prevotella sp. | reverse complement strand
GTACGTTTCTAACGAAACGAATTTTTGACGTGTCCCGATACCGACCGAACCAAACTTTAATTAATCACATTTTCAAAGAACTCTTTGGCTGCGCGGCTTAGCCGTTAGGCCATATCTTGAATTTTTAACGAACTATTGTAAAAAACAATAACAATGAAAAAGATATTATCAACAATCATATCATTTGCCGTCTGCCTGAGCATTAGCGGACAACAGATCAGCCAGTCGAACAACCGCTATCGCGGAAACGACATGTTGGAGAAAAAGCAGGTCACTTTGAAAGACTTTGACCTGAATAGTAAGAACGGCGTGTGGAGCCTGGAGGATGCGGAATTCTCCAAAGCGACTTGCAAGGTCGAATACACAATGGAAACGGATACACTGATGGCGGTGGAGCGGAGCAACCGTACTTACTACCGTCAGGACAGGAACGCAGTGACCATCATCGGTTCGGAGAACGTTCAGGAACTCCTTAGTTATGACATGCCAGAGGCGTGGCTGCAGTTCCCTATGCAGCGGGGCGACAGTGTCTGGAGGTGCAGGAACAACTGGTGCTAGACGAGGAAAACAAGGCGGTGAGGACGAGGCTCGCATCAGAAGATGGAAATGGTGATGGCAGCGGTCTGGCTGATGATGGCTGGGGCAGGAATGGAGGTCATGGCGGCTTCAACTACCATGTAAGCCAAAACGAGGGCAACGAGACTGTGACCGTCATTTATTCATCGGAAAAGCCCGTCAAAGTGGCGACTATGCTGGCCAACAGCCAAGGCTATGTCTATCGCCGTGCTGAGCAGACCAACGGCTCAGCCATCACCCTCAGTTACAGCAATCTGCGTCACGGCCAGTATATCCTATACATCAGTGCTGGAAACGAACAGTTCGCGGAGAAATTCAGTGTTAAGTAACTTCTTTTATTCAGCACCATCGATGAGGTCGCCGATTTCGGCTATCTCGTCTTCGTCGAACCATTTCGAGAGTCTTTTCTTGGCCTGTTCGACAATCTCGGGATCAATGCCCGTCCACACCTTCTTCAGCACATAGAGCAGAACGGAAAGGTCGTCGGTGAGTCCGGCAATGGGGATAGCATCGGGAATGACATCCAGAGGACTAATCATATAGCCCAAAGCGCCAATGATGATAGCCTTGTCCTTCTTGCTCACCTTGTCGCTCTGCAACGTATAATAAAGGATGAGGGCAGCATATACCAGTTTGGCACCTGCACGCTTGGCAATGCGTGAGATCTTCTCCGCAAATTCTCGTTTCGAGAATTTCTCGCCATAATTCATAAAATCGGGGATTTCCATCTTTCTTTACTATTTGACTATTTATGATTGATTCGGATGATTCTGATTCCGGTGTGAGAGGGGTGCTGCTGAAGATACTGGTAGAGCGTCATCGGCTCTTCCACTACTTTCTTGTGCAACTGAGAGGCATTCAGCAGATGGAGTCCATCCTCACGCCACACGGCAAGGCCGAGGTGGGCGATGTCGAGTCCGGGCTTGTTGCAGGTGATGGCAATGATGTCGCCATCGTGTACAGCCTCGCGCATGACTGGTGTGTCCCTGACTTCCGACTTAGGGATATAGCGGAACTTCTGACCTGTCAGGCGCTGTTCCATCCTAGCGATTTCAGCCACATACTCAGGATGCGCCTTGAGGGCCTTGTAACTCTGAGGATGCTGGCTCATATAATTGACTTTGACGGTTTGAACCTGGGTAAAGGGCGGATTGGGCTGCTGGATCTCTGCAATGATACCTGCCTTGGAATTCTCCATAATCCAATCCGTGAAATAATGAATCCGCGAGGGGTAGCGGTCTATGACACCATTATAATAGCGCATGTTGCGCAAATTATTCTGGTAAGCAGTAAAAGTCAACTGATTCTGATAGATACAAAGTGTAAGGGCGGTGACGGTCTCAACCAAAGTGGTACAGTCGAGTTCACGAACGTTAATCACCAACTCCTCCTCATCGTTCACTTCCAAGGTGTGGGCCACATAGGGCACATTCAGGAACTTGCGGGCAAAAAAAAGGGGATAATTCGTCGTGGTATCCTGTTTGGCAGCGACTCTGAGCAGACTCTCAATGATAATCCGATAGGCTGGCTGCTTGGCGTCAGAGGAATCTACAGCGGTGGCAGAGCCTGCCGAAGTTGCCGAAGCGCCCCCATTGGCGCACGACTGCATCGGACAAGCCAAAGCCACGGCTCCTATGCACAAGATCATTACAATATATTTTCTCATCCTTTCTGTTTCCTATATTTTTTCTTAAGAACAAAATTATAACCTACATACGCATTCAGCGAACCGAAGATATTGTTGGCCTTGAAGCGAGAGTTACGGTAATGATTGGTGCGCAAGATAGCACTCCAACCCGCAAACCACCGCGTGTTATTATATACCATGCCAAAACGCCCGATTCCATCAAGATTGACCTTCGCGAAATCGAAACCGCGCTTCTCATCGGCCACATGCCCGTAACTGGTCTTATAGGCAACACCCAATTGGAGACTTGCGCAGAACAGGAAATTCTTGGCAAACACCCAGTTGTAGGCATATCCACCCGAAAGCATGAAGTCGTTGTACTTGATACTCTCGAACATCATGGCGCTGTCTAACTGGACCTCCTGACCCGTCCGTGAGACGAGGGCCTCCTGCAACTTGGTGTAGTCAAGGTCGAGTGTATTCTTCGTATAACCAGCCCCAGCCATCCATGAGCCACAACTCACCTTCTGGCATGTGCTCTGGGCAAAGGCAGCCGGATAGGAGAAACGTCCATGGTTGAAGATATAGTAAGCATTGACACCCGTGATACCCACCGTCACACCGGCAAAGGGGATTCCCTCGAACAGTTCGCCGTCGATACCCTTGCCCAACTCCACGTCACGAATCTTGTAGTCGCTACCCGTACGTCGATAATACAAATCGACACCCACCTGCGAAGAATAGATGCTGAGGTCGAACTCCTTCTTTACCCCACCCTTCGAAAAACCAATGTTCTTAATATCGAAGGTGTAGCCGAGGAAAAGCCAACGCCAACCGAAATAGGGTCCCACCTTCACCTGGTCGTCGGGCGAGAGAGTGATGCTCTGGTCTTTGCTCCAGAGTGTAAAACTCTCGTAGGTGCGGGTAACCTGACCCATCACCTGAAACTCATAGTGCTGGGGCTCTATCCACTGGTCTTCCAGATGGTCGAAACCACGGATGGTCTCACGAATCTTACTGACCTCACGCGGTTTGCGAATGGTGTCGACAGAGACGGAGTCAAGGTCTGAAGCGCCCCAACAGCCAAGCCCCATCATCCAACAACTAACAAACAGCAACCACCTCATCTGCCTCAGAATTTACCTAAAATACGATCCATCGCCCAGTTGACTGGCGTTGCCGACACACTGGTGCAGGTGCATACGGCGATGCCCTGCAGATGCTCAATCACATTCTTGATGAGCGGATACTGCACATACGGCGGGTTTGGCACAGTGATGCTCTCATCGCCCTTACTGGTCTGTAGACGGATGGGCGTATAGTCAAAGATCGAAAAACTGACAAGACCTTCTGTACCTATGATCTCGATACAGTCTTCACGGGCACTCTCATGGGCCACATAGCACCAGGAGCCACTTCCCGGCAAGCCATTCTCAAAACGGAAACTGGCACTTACGGAATCCTCTGCATCATAGAATCCGCCACGGTTCGCACAGATGCCTCGTGCCTCAAGGATAACCCCGAACATATCCTGCAACAAATCGAGTTGGTGGGGTGCCATATCATAGAAATAACCGCCTCCTGCTATCTCCGGCTGAAGTCGCCAAGGCAGTGGACTACCGTTCTTAATCGCCTCAGCATCAGCGGTTCGCAACGGTTCGGTATAGCGAATCTGCACGTTCAGAATCTTACCTATCTGCCCACTCTTCACGATTTCCTTCACCTTCTGGAAATAGGGCAGATAGCGACGGTAGTAGGCCACAAAACAGGGTATGCCCGTCTGCTCCGAGATACGGTTGATGCGGGCGCAATCCTCATAGTTGGATGCCAGAGGCTTCTCCACATACACGGGCTTGCCCGCCTTCATGGCCATAATGGCATACGTGGCGTGACTCGACGGTGGTGTAGCCACATAGACGGCATTCACATCTGGATCATCGATCAGTTCCTGGGCATCTGTGTACCATTTACTGATGCCATGCTCTACGGCATAACGGCGGGCACGATTCTCCGTGCGGCTCATCACAGCCACCACACTGGATCCTTCAACCTCACTGAAAGCAGGGCCGCTTTTCTTCTCGGTTACCTCGCCGCATCCGATGAATCCCCATTTTAATATCTTCATAAAATGTTTTAATTTCTACTAAAGATGGTGCAAAGTTACGAAAAAAGTCAGTACCTTTGCACATATTATTCGAAATAATAACAAGTTTTATGGAAAATCTGAAGTTATTCCTGCGTCGCAGATGGTACTGGTTTCTTCTGTATGCCCTGTGTTACAGCGGAATCACCACACTGGTCATCTACCGTTTCCCGATGATACCCCTGTTGCCGCTTATCGTGGCTTTCATCCCACTGCTACTCATTCCCGTCATCTATTTCGGCACTCTGATATGGGTACATTTCAGACGGCATGCCCTGAACCGCAAACTGGCCCAGCGACTGACGGAATGCACAGGCATTGCCCTGCTCACCACCATCGTGACCATCCTGCCTGCCGTCATCCTATCGCTTGCAAATACGCAGGCTCACATCGGAGAAATACTTGGTGACCCACTGGGATTGCCATCCTATATGCTTGTGATGACGCTGCTGGTTTTGTTCCTTTCTGGAGCCATCCAGGCAGCCACCACCATCCTCTCCTACCAGCCTGCCAAACAGACATACAAAGAACAATTAGAGAAAAAACAGGAAAAAGCATGAAACGTATCCTCTTCATAGACCGCGACGGCACACTCATCGAGGAGCCTGCCGACGAACAGATTGATGCCTTTGAGAAGTTGAAGTTTACAAAAGGCGTGTTTCGCAACCTCGGATTTATCCGCCAACACACAGACTTCGAGTTTGTGATGGTGAGCAATCAAGACGGTCTCGGCACCGAATCATTCCCAGAAAACACGTTTTGGCCCGTACACAACTTCATCCTCCAGACATTAGAGGGCGAAGGTATCACTTTCGATGAGATTCTCATCGACCCGCACTTCCCAGAGGACAACGCCCCCACCCGCAAGCCGAATACAGGCTTAGTGGAGAAATACATCAACAACCCCGAATACGACATCGCAGGGAGTTACGTCATTGGAGACCGCGAGACAGATCGCACCTTTGCTCGAAACATCGGTTGCAAATCACTGATACTCAACGACGAAGGAATGTCATGGGACAAGATTTGCGAATTGCTTTTTGCTGGCGAACGCATCGCAGAAGTGAGTCGCAAGACCAAGGAGACCGATATATATATTAAGGTAAACCTCGACGGCACTGGGAAGTGCGACATCTCTACTGGCTTAGGATTCTTTGACCACATGCTGGAACAGATTGGCAAACATGGCATGATGGATCTTACCATCCATACCAAGGGCGACCTTGAGGTGGACGAGCACCATACCATCGAGGATACCGCCATCGCCCTCGGCGAGTGCATCCTTCAGGCCTTGGGTAACAAAAGGGGGATTGAGCGCTATGGCTATTGTCTGCCTATGGACGACTGCCTCTGCTCTGTGGCACTCGACTTTGGAGGCCGCCCCTGGCTGGTATGGGATGCCGAGTTCAAGCGTGAGAAAATCGGTGAGATGCCCACAGAGATGTTCTTGCATTTCTTCAAGTCGCTCTCAGATGCTGCCAAGATGAACCTCAACATCAAAGCAGAAGGCCAGAACGAGCACCACAAGATTGAGGGCATCTTCAAGGCGTTGGCACGAAGTCTGAAGATGGCTGTCAAGAGAGACATCTACCACTACGAACTGCCTTCGACAAAAGGCATGCTATAAAAACCATTCAGCCCCTCTCCGACGAGAAGGGCTGAATGCTTATATATCATACTTGTTTTTGCGCTTATCGGCCTTACGGGGTTGTGAGGGGTGGAAGCCAAGATGTGGCGTCTTAACGCCCATATAGCCCTGGTGACGCTGACGAATCTTGGCAACATAGTCGACGGTCTCAGAACCCCGCATATAACCATGTTTCACGATGGGGTCGTTGTAATATTTCGGTGTAGCCAGTTTCAGCACATACTCCGACACGTCGCGCCAACGGTGTGGATTCTTACCGTCACGCTGGGCCAAAGCCATTGCATCACGGATATGATGGATACCACCGTTATAGGAGGCCAATATGAAGTTCGTGCGCTCCACACGATCCTTGATGTCTGAGAGTTTTCCTTCGAGTTGTCCGAGATATTTGGCAGCAGCAGCAATGTTTTGTTCAGGGTCGTACATCTTGTCGCGAGGCAATCCCAAGAGGTCTGCCGTACCAGGCATAATCTGCATCAATCCCTTGGCCCCAGCAAAAGAAACGGCCTTCGGGTCGAACGTCGACTCCTGATAGCATTGCGCTGCCATCAGACGCCAGTCCCAACGGATGGGCTGCGAATACTGCATGAAGAGTTTGTCGTAGTGGGAGATGATGCCCCCCTTCTTGTCGAGCATGGGAGAGAACACATGGCGTTTCACACGCTGAACAGTCAAAAGATCTTTCTCTTCCTTGCGCACCTCATCTATCATCTCAGGCTTATACCACCCCTCCAATTCTGCTGCTAAAAGTGGTTTGTCCTTGCTCACTTCTATATTTCCTGGTGTCGGCCATGCAACGATATCTACTTGACCCTCAGCAAATTTTGCACATAACTCTAAAGAATCACGACAGACTTCCACACGAATGCCCACACCCAATTTATCAGCCAGCCGCTGCACAAGCAGATACTGTGTACCGAGTTGTTTGCCATGATAATCATAGTACGTCTGGGGACCGCTGATCGTGGCGAGAATCATCTGTCCGCTGTGCTGTATCTCATGCAGGTCGAAGCCCTCAGAAGTTTCTACGGAATCCAGTACCGACCCGTATGGCGTGACCACCCGCTCCTGCCTCTTCTCCGTGCAGGACAGCAGCAGCAGAACTGCCAAAAATACCGTATATTTATTAAAATTCTGTGCCAATCTGTGAAATCTGTGGCTGTTTTCGTTGCAAAAATACTCATTTTCTTGCACAATCGCACAATTTTGAGTAATTTTGCAGCGAAATTTAAGAGAATATTAGACTTTAACGTTAGTATGTTAAGAATCGCAGTACAGTCAAAAGGACGACTTTTTGAAGATACGATGAACCTGCTGGCAGAGGCAGACATCAAAGTGAGCGCCTCGAAGCGCACCCTCTTGGTACAATCCGGCAACTTCCCCTTGGAGGTGCTTTATCTCCGTGACGATGATATTCCGCAGAGTGTAGCCTCCGGTGTGGCCGATATCGGTGTGGTAGGTGAGAACGAGTTTGTGGAGCGTGGCGAGGACGCAGAGATTGTTTCCCGCCTTGGTTTCAGCAAATGCCGTCTGTCATTAGCCATCCCCAAGGAGATTGACTATCAGGGTGTGGAGTGGTTCAATGGCAAGAAGATTGCCACCTCCTACCCTAACATTCTGAGTCAGTTCCTCAACAAGAACGGTATTCAGGCTGAAATACACGTCATCACCGGTAGTGTGGAGATTAGTCCGGGCATCGGATTGGCTGATGCCATCTTCGATATTGTCAGCAGCGGATCTACCTTGGTGAGCAATAATCTCCGTGAGGTGGAGGTGGTGATGCAAAGCGAGGCCTTACTCATCGGCAACAAACAACTCACTCAGGAGAAGCGTGAGATTTTGGAACAGATGCTATTCCGCTTCAAGGCCGTGAAGGATGCTGAGGACAAGAAATACGTGCGTATGAATGCCCCTAAGGCCCGTCTGCAGGAGATTATCGACGTATTACCGGGTTTGAAGAGTCCCACTATCATTCCCTTGGCTGATGACGAATGGTGCTCCGTACATACAGTACTCGACCAGAAGCAGTTCTGGGAGATTATCGGTAAATTGAAGGAGATGGGGGCTCAGGGTATCCTCGTGACTCCGATTGAAAAGATGATTATATAGCCACAGATTTCACAGATGAATATAATAAGGTATCCCGAAAGAAGTGAGTGGCCGAAGATTGTGGAACGTCCGCATCTGGATGTGTCGCAGTTGAATCAGACCGTGGCCTCGGTGCTGGCAGATGTCAAACAGCGAGGCGACGAGGCCGTGAAGGGCTATGAACTGAAATTCGACCATGTGGATCTGCCTTCGCTGGAGGTGACAAAAGCCGAGATTAAAGAAGCAGAGACATTGGTCAGCGAAGAGTTGATGGAAGCCATCCGATTGGCGCATTCGAATATCAAGACCTTCCATAAGTCACAGCGTTTCCATACCAGAAAGGTTGAGACACAGCCTGGAGTAGTCTGCTGGCAGAAGAGTATCGCCATCGAAAAAGTTGGACTCTATATACCTGGTGGTACCGCCCCACTCTTCTCTACAGTGCTGATGCTTGCCACACCTGCGAAGATAGCCGGTTGTAAGGAAATTGTGCTCTGTACGCCTCCCAACCGTGAGGGGAAGGTAAACCCCGCCATCCTGATGGCAGCCAAGACTGCCGGTGTGAGCAAGATCTTCAAGGCTGGCGGTGTACAGGCTATCGGTGCAATGGCCTATGGAACTGAGAGTATCCCCAAGGTATATAAGATCTTTGGACCAGGAAATCAATATGTGATGGCCGCCAAGCAACAGGTGAGCCTGCACGATGTGGCCATCGACATGCCTGCCGGACCTTCTGAGGTCTGTGTCATTGCCGACGAGACCGCTAATGCGGAGTTCGTGGCAGCAGACCTGCTCTCTCAGGCCGAACACGGTATCGACTCACAGGTATTCCTGATTACAACCTCCCATAAGGTCATCGACGATGTACAGAAGGAGGTAAGTCGCCAACTCGACCTGCTTCCACGTAAAGAGATTGCCCAGAAGACACTGGAAAACTCTCAGTTGGTACTGGTAAGCAGCATTAGTGAGGCTATTGACCTCTCCAACGCATACGCCCCAGAGCACTTGATTATCCAGACGGAGGACTACGAAAAGGTTTCCCAGAAAGTGATAAATGCCGGCAGCGTTTTCCTTGGAAGATATGCCTGCGAGAGTGCTGGCGACTATGCCAGCGGCACGAACCACACCTTACCTACACACGGTTATGCCACTACCTACAGCGGTGTGAACCTTGACAGTTACTGCAGGAAGGTCACTTTCCAACACTTGACGGAAGAAGGCATCCGCAGTATCGGCCATGCCGTGGAACTGATGGCAGAGGCTGAACAACTCGATGCCCACAAGAACGCCATGACAGTAAGAATCAAATCCCTCGAACAACCTAGGAAAACCCTAGAATAACCTAGGACATCCTAGGCAATCCTAGAAAACCCCATAATAATATGAAGCCCTTAGAAGAACTGACGAGAAAGAATATCTGGAATCTGGCACCCTATAGCAGCGCCCGCAACGAATATGCAGGCAGAGAGGCACACGTATTCCTCGATGCCAACGAGAATCCCTATAACGCTCCCTACAACCGTTATCCTGATCCGCTGCAACTGGAGTTAAAAGATGCTCTTTCGAAAGTAAAGGGCGTGCCTGCAGAAAACATCTTCCTCGGCAATGGAAGTGACGAGCCCATCGATCTGGTTTATCGTTGCTTCTGCAATCCTGGAGTAGATAATGTGGTGGCCATTGAACCCACCTATGGCATGTATAAGGTATGTGCCGACATCAATGACGTTGAGTATCGTCCTGTGACACTGGACGAGCACTTCCAAGTCACTGCCGACAGACTTCTGGCTGCTACCGATGCCAATACCAAACTCATCTGGATCTGTTCGCCCAACAACCCCACAGGCAACACCATCGTGCGGGAGGAAATAGAAAAGGTTATCAATCAGTTCGAAGGCATTGTAATCGTAGATGAAGCCTACAGCGACTTCTCTTCTCAAAAGCCTTTCCGTCAGGAGATATTAAAGCATCCCAACCTCATTGTGCTCAACACCATGTCAAAAGCATGGGGCTGTGCTGCCATTCGTCTCGGCATGGCATTCGCCTCGAAAGACATTATAGGTCTCTTTAACAAGGTAAAATATCCCTATAACGTAAACCTGCTCACTCAACGACAGGCGCTTGAAGCCCTGAAAGATCCGTTTGAGGTGGATAAATGGGTGAAGATTTTGCTGGAAGAGCGATCGAGAATGATGATAGCCTTCAAAGACCTGCCAATCTGCAAAAAGGTCTATCCGACAGATGCCAACTTCTTTTTGGCCCAGATGACAGACGCCCCAAGGATCTATAATTACTTGGTTGACAAAGGTATTATCGTACGCAACCGCCACCGTGTACAACTCTGTCAGAACTGTTTGCGCATCACCATCGGCACAAAATCAGAAAACGGAGAACTGATAGCAGCCCTCCGTCAATACTCATAATAAGAATCCCTCGCCTTTTGCAGCGGGGGATTTCTTTTACTTCGCTTTCTTTGCCAATTTTTCGGCTTTAATCTGAGCCTTCGTTGCATCAGCAGCAGCCTTCTGGGCTTTCTGCTGAAGTTTCAGGTCACCAGGAGCAGCAGCAGCCTTTTCGGCTGCCTTCTGAGCCTTGTCAGCAGCACGCTCTGCAGCCTTCTGGGCGTTGTTGGCCTTCTTTACTGCATCATTATGCTTCTTAATTTCCTTTTCCTTCTTCTTGGCTTCCTTTTCCTTCTTTTCAATAGCCTTCTGCTGTTTCTTCGCTTCCTTCTCAACTGCTTTCTGAGCCTTAATTGCCTCCTGTTGAGCCTGCTGGGCAACAGGGTCTGTAATTACATCTTGTGCATGAGCACTGAATACACTGGCTGTGATGGCCAATGCCATCGTCAAAATCATTCTTTTCATAATTCTCAATTTGTTTAACGAAAAATATTATATAGTATAAACATTATTCATCCAAAAATCATTGTACTATTCGATTCGCGTAATAATGTAAACCACATCAGCAACATCAATTTTACCATCACCGTTTACATCGGCAGCCTTGTTTGAGTCATCGGCTTTACCTATCGCCTCAATAACAAAGACAACATCTGCAGCATTAACATCACCGTCGCCATTAGCGTCGCCTTCCTTTTGTGAAGAAGATTTCTTAGAGAACTTGATCGTATTGTCTGTTACCTCCAAATAAACAGTTTGTTTATCTGCATCTTCACAAAGCATCCAGTTGTCATCAGAAGAACCAACTTCCTTACTATACGCCTTTAGTTCATAAGAACCATTTTCGAGTTTATAACCAAATCCATATGATGAATATCCTGTTGTATAAGTTATAATATTGTCCAAGTCATATCTTGTACCAACAGAGATAATCTCCCCTACTAAAGAGCCATCTTTATGAAGTCCCATTCCGAAATCAAAACTATAGTAATTTGCCAGATGATTCTGGAACTGAAAATACAATGACAACCTCACGTAACCATTTGAATTACGTGTGTATTCTTTTTCCATGATATCATTTTTTATTGCAGTATTCACGCCCATACCATCCTCATTAAACAAAGCACCGACGACAACGGCTTTCACCACCTCCACTTCACCAGTTGACTCGCTATCAATACCAATCACAGCCTCCTGATCAAAACTATATGCGCCAGACGAGCCACCTGTTCCTTCCAGAGGAGGATCTAATGCAGACAGTTTAAAATAGCCATCAGGACTTACGTGCAACTGTCCCCATCCCCAGTTTACATGGAAGGCATCTGTTCCACTATCATAACCGTCAATGATAAAAGCATGTCCTTCACTATAATCACTTTCGTCTGTTTGACCACCATATATCACAGGGCGACCAGCAGCAACCTCATTATATATCATCAAATTCCAATCCTTATCACTACTCCAGTCACGCCTTTTATATGCAGTCTGCTTTCCGTATCCAAAGTATGTTTTCAGCGCATAGGCAACATCGGAGATTGGTGCCTCTGATCCACCTCCATTATAGATCATCCCAACAGAGCGGCCACAGTAAGACATCAACTTAGCAATGGCCTCCTTCTTTATATCATCTTCTCTTCCATTATAATTTACCACATCCAAGTTATCCCAGTCTATTGGAGTATTGGCAGGAATCGCATCATAGTAAGCAATACCGTCCGCACCAAAATTCACTTCATATTCAGGAATTTCTGCTGTCGTTGCAGAAGGGTATCTATAAACAGACATGGCCTGTGCCATCGCTGTGGCCACACAACCTGTCGGAGCCTGAATATGTATATTAGGCAAATCCAATTTACAATACTTATTATACGGTGAATTTTGATCCCAATGGACCTGAACAATTGGTGCAACCGACGGATAAGCTTTTGAAATATTCTTCTTGACTACCGATATATCATTTTCAGTCAAAGCCTTGATTTGGGACTCATATCCTTTCAGCCATGCTGCCATATTCGATGGTATCTGATCAGCATCAAATGAACCTTTATCCGAATAACCTAACACTGTTTCGGCACGGTCATCACCACTTACAATTACGAAGCCCTCGTTTTGACCGACATTAAACACATAATAATAATCGGGAATCTGTTTTCCTCTTGCCCTTGCTTTCGACATTGATGTCTCAGCCTGGGTTAATGCTTTTGACTTGCCTTTCTGCAAAAAGAACTGTTGAGCCTGACGAAGTGCCTGCTCACGTGAAATAGGCTCCGCCCATATCAATGTAGTAATACAAATCACAAAGATTGCCAATAATAATCTTTTCATCATAAGCTTTAGTCCTTAGAATAATGCTACAAAAGTACTAACAATAAATGAAACTACCAAAAAATTAGCAAAAAAAAATGGGACTCCGCTGAGTCCCGAAATGTTAACCTTAAATCTAATACTATGAAAAACACATTGCAAAGATACGACAAAATCCATAATTCTCCAAACATTTTGGGCAAAAATATCGACGAAAGGCTTTTGTTTAGCATTATTTAACAATAAGTATTGGCTTCACTTATCAATTTTAAGAAAGTATTAGGGCTTCGTCTTTTTTGACGAAGCCCTAACGCAAATCAGATTTAAATCAATCCTTTATTCCTCAACTGCAGCCTGTGCGGCAGCAATTTATTCGAGGATTTAAAGGGGTTTCAATAAATGGTTCTCAACATTGTCTCTACAATATGGCTACAAAATATTCATTTTTCATCTTGAACGAATTTTCGGTCTTCCTTTTGTTTTTTGCAGGTTTTCAGGATAGATTGTCCTTGAAAAGAACAAGGAGGATGGCACGGCAGTGCTTCTTTCAAAATATGCGATAGATGCAAAGCCTTACAATACAATGCCTGAAAATATCGCGGATTCCGACAGAAATGCGAAATGGGAAAAAAGCACATTAAGGAATTGGCTTAACAATGAGTTTTACAATACGGCTTTTAATGAGCAGGAAAAGGAATCAATAGAAACAGCGAATCTAAAAAACATAAAAGGTACAGGCAGATTCACCAAGGAATTTGTCGGGCATTGGCAGAAATGGGATATTGATTTTTCAGGTTTTTTGGACGAAAGCTGGGAAACGGATTCCTGCAATGATACAGAGGACAAGGTCTGGCTTCTCAGCACTGCGGACATTGAAAAATATGCGGATATTCTGACGCTAGGCAAGGAAATGCAGGCAAAGCCCACTCCGTATACCAAGTCAAAGGCGGAAATATGCGATTCCGCATTATGCAAGAAGAATAATGCCTACGGATTCTGCAACTGGTGGCTTAGGACAGCAGGGTATAAGCGGGATGATGCCGCATATATTCACAGCGACGGCAATATATATTCTTTCGGCATGGTCGCTGACAATGAAAAATCAGGCACGGTAAGACCAGCGATAAAAATCCGTATAAGATAAGGAAACATTCCAATGAGCAGTTAGCAATGAG
>JAFZUS010000169.1 GCA_017618275.1 Prevotella sp. | reverse complement strand
TCATAATTCATAATTCATAATTCATAATTATTTTATAATTTTGCAGCGATTTTTGAGAATTTGAGCAATTTAAGCATAGAAATTACAAATAATTAAATGGAATTAGCAAGCAAATACGACCCAAAAGAGGTCGAAGGCAAATGGTACCAGTACTGGCTGGACCACAAACTTTTCTCAAGTAAGCCCGACGGACGGGAACCCTATACCATCGTCATTCCGCCGCCCAACGTGACAGGTGTGCTCCACATGGGACACATGCTCAACAATACCATTCAGGACATCCTCGTACGCCGTGCCCGTATGGAAGGCAAGAATGCCTGTTGGGTACCTGGTACCGACCACGCTTCCATCGCTACAGAGGCAAAAGTCGTGAAAAAACTCGCTGGCGAGGGCATCAAGAAACACGACCTCACCCGTGAGCAGTTCCTTGAGCACGCCTGGGACTGGACCCACGAGCACGGTGGCATCATCCTCAAACAATTGCGCCGTCTGGGTGCCTCCTGCGACTGGGACCGTACTGCCTTCACGATGGACGAAACACGTTCAGAGAGCGTCATCAAGGTGTTCGTCGACCTCTATAACAAGGGACTTATCTATCGTGGCCTGCGCATGGTGAACTGGGATCCGAAGGCCCTCACCGCCCTCTCTACTGAGGAAGTCATCTATAAAGAGGAACAGAGCCACCTCTTCCACCTGAAATATTACGTGGCAGATCCAGAGAATCTAGAGATCCCGGAGAATCTGGAAGAATCCGGAAATATCATCCACAAGGATGAAAAGGGCTACTACGCTGTTGTGGCCACCACCCGTCCTGAGACCATCATGGGCGATACCGCCATGTGTATCAACCCCAAGGACCCGAAGAACCAGTGGCTCAAGGGCCGTAAGGTCATCGTGCCTCTGGTGAACCGCGTCATCCCCGTCATCGAGGACCGCTACGTCGACATCGAGTTTGGTACGGGTTGTCTGAAGGTGACACCTGCCCACGACACCAACGACTATATGCTGGGTAAAACCCACAACCTCGAGACCATCGACATCTTCAATCCCGATGGCACCATCTCTGAGCAGAGTCCTATCTATGTCGGTATGGACCGCATGGACTGCCGCAAGCAGATTGCAAAGGACCTGCAGGAAGCCGGATTGATGGAGAAAATCGAGGACTATACCAATAAGGTAGGTTACTCAGAGCGCAATCCCGACACCGCCATCGAACCAAGACTCTCGCTGCAGTGGTTCCTGAAGATGAAGCACTTTGCCGACATCGCCCTGCCGCCCGTGCTCAACGGTGAGATGCACTTCTATCCGCAGAAGTACGTCAACACCTACAAGAACTGGCTGGAGAACATCCAGGACTGGTGTATCAGTCGTCAGTTGTGGTGGGGTCACCGCATTCCTGCATACTATTATCCCGGAAAAACCGGAAATTCCGGAGAATCTAATGAAGCCTTTGTCGTCGCCGAGAATGCAGAAAAGGCCCTCGAACTGGCTCGCAAGGAGAGCGGCAACGCCAACCTGCAACTCAGCGATCTGCGTCAGGACGAGGATGCCCTCGACACTTGGTTCTCTTCATGGCTCTGGCCCGTATCGCTCTTCGACGGTATCAACAACCCCGGCAACGAGGAGATCAAGTACTACTACCCCACCTCCGACCTCGTGACGGCTCCCGATATCATCTTCTTCTGGGTGGCCCGCATGATCATGGCTGGTGAGGAGTACATGGGAACCTTCCCCTTCAAGAATGTCTATTTCACGGGTATCGTTCGCGATAAACTGGGTCGTAAGATGTCGAAGTCACTCGGCAACAGCCCCGACCCCATCGAACTCATCGAGAAGTTCGGTGCCGACGGCGTGCGCATGGGTATGATGCTCTCCGCACCTGCAGGCAACGACATTCTCTTCGACGAGGCCCTCTGCGAACAAGGCCGTAACTTCAACAATAAGATCTGGAACGCTTTCCGTCTCGTGAAGGGTTGGAAGGTCGCAGACATCGAGCAGACTGAGACAGGCAAGATTGCCACCTCATGGTTCGAGGCCAAACTTCGTCAGACCAATGCTGAGATTGACGACCACTTCAAGAAATACCGTATCTCTGATGCCCTGATGGCAGTCTATAAACTTTTCTGGGACGAGTTCTCCAGTTGGTATCTGGAGATGGTGAAGCCCGCCTACATCAACGGTGAGGCTCAGCCCATCGACAAGGCTACCTACGACAAGACATTGGAGTTCTTTGAGATATTATTAAAGATGCTCCATCCGTTCATGCCGTTCATTACGGAGGAACTCTGGCAGCACCTGTATGACCGCAAGGATGGCGAGAGCATCATGCGTGACAGTCTGAAACTCCCCGCTCCTACTGAAGCAGACAACCAACTCGCTGCCCAGATTGAGAATGTGAAGCAGATTGTTTCCGGTGTCCGTATGGTACGTGCATCGAAGAACATCGCCCCGAAGGAACAACTCGATTTACAGATAGTGGGTCAGAACGCCTATGAGCCGTTCAATACCGTCATCGCCAAGATGGCCAACCTCAGCAATATCTCTGTGGTAGCCGAGAAGGACGCCACCGCCTCTGCCTTCATGGTAGGCACCGACGAGTTTGCCGTCCCCCTGGGCAACATGATCGATGTGGAGGCAGAGATTGCCAAGATGGAGGCCCAACTCCAGCACCTCGAAGGCTTCCTCGCTGGCATCAAGAAGAAACTCTCCAACGAGCGCTTCGTGCAGAACGCCCCTGAGGCCGTTGTGGCCTTAGAGCGCAAGAAACAGAGCGACTCAGAGGAAAAGATCGCCTCGCTGAAGGAAAGCATCGCTGCCCTCCGTGGAAAATAAAAATGGGCTTACAATAATAAATAAGGTGTGACTCCAAACGAGCCACACCTTATTATTTTCATTTGTCCGATTTCGGCAAATCACCAGTACGTGTCAGTTTGAAGGCTGTGGCAGAGAACCACTGGGCGCGACAGGGCTGACCAGTGAATGCTTCATCAGAAGAGACACCGTAGGCGATGGAGTCGCCAGTGACGACGATGTTCTCGATGCAAGTGCGAACCCAGCCCATACCAGGAACCTCACTCACAGGAATAGGCTTTTTCATGATGCTGTCGCCGATGACATAAACACAAGGGCCAGGGCCCTCCGCTCTGACGGCATATTCCAGAAAATATACGCCAGGCTCAACGGCCTCCCTGCGCTCTGCCTGAAACACCTCCTCACAATTCTCATTATAGACATCCAAGAAGCTCAAGTCGCTAATGCCTTCAAAATATCCGCAATAGGAATAGTGGTCACAGTTCTCAGCCTTGATCAGGTTCCAGTCGCCTCGGCGCAGGAACTTCTTGTCTTCATGACTCATCATCACACCCTGATATTCATATCTTTTAGTGATCTCAGCATAATAATGCTCACGCTCCTGCTCCTGAATCCAGACGAGGGCGGGGATCATGCTGCACAAGGAAGCCAGCCAGATGACAATCCACAGCACGCGCTGTCCGATACCCATCGGCTGCACCTTACCCGCCTTGGAAAACAGCATGTGACAAATGGCATAGAGAGGAATGGCCAGCGTCAGTACCAGCCCGATGATGAAGACAATCACCACCCAGGGATGGACGCTGATCAGTTCTGGCAGGTTCAAATCATCGATATCGAAGGGCAGACTCATCCTCACTGACGGAACGGTAAAGACCACGACTAGTGACACGATGATCAACAACAGACATATCAGCAGCGCCACCCCTACTATCGCAGCAATAGCCACGAAGAAGGCAGCGAGAATAGAGAAGATCACGGAAAAGACCGCCCCCAGACATCCACGACGATGCTGTACGGGTTGCTTGTCTTCAATCACCACATCGGCTAAGTTCTGTGGCGTCACATCCTTACCCTCCATCTCCAACACCTGTCTGGGCGTATCAGCCTTAGGCAGGACGATGGCCAACACAATGTAGAAGAGCACGAAGGCCAGGTTGACGTGGAAGTAGAATCCCAAATGGAACAGGTGCAGTATGGGAGCCAGGAAGAAGTTGGAGCCAAGCACCAACAGCAGAAAACCGATTCGCCACCAGGTGACGTCCGACCCCGTATAGGTAGCAATGCCCGAAAGCACGCCCGCCACCATCTTGTCGTTGGGGTTGCGGTAGAGTCGTTTGCCAGCCGTCCTCGCACGAAACTTATCACGAATACCCTGGGCAGCCGTTTGGAACGAGTCATACTTATGTCCGCCGTTCTCGCCTTCGTTCGTTTCCTCTTCGCCAGCCAGTTCCTCAGGCTTGCCGATACGGCTGATGATGTCCTTCACGTGTTCGATGGTGATGGCTTCAATACCCTGCTGGTTCAGTTCTGCAAACAGTTCTGCAATGCGCGCCTCGATATCGTTCACGATTTCCTCGCCGCCCTCCTCATGTCCGAACGACTGTCGGAGCGACTCGATATACTGCTGTAACAGTTCGTAGGCATCCTCGTCGATCTGGAAAAGGCGCCCGCACAGGTTGATGGTAATGTTCTTTTTCATTATGCTTCTAATAATTGTGGGGTGATGTTCTTAAGATAATTGATGGTGTTAGCGAGTTCCGTCCAGGCCGTGTCGAGCCCATCGAGGAATTGTTCGCCCTCTGGACTGAGGGCATAGTACTTGCGGGGAGGTCCCTGCGTCGATTCCTGCCACTCGTATTGCAGCAGACCGTCGTTCTTCAGACGGGTCAGCAACGGATAGAGCGTTCCCTCCACCACGAGCAGTTCCGCATTCTTCAGTTGTTGGATGATGTCACTGGCGTACGATGGCCTATGCTTCAGGAGCAGCAGCACGCAGTACTCCAGCATCCCCTTCCGCATCTGTGACTTTGCATTCTCGATGTTCATTTTCTTAATGGATTAATGATTTCGGGTGCAAAGATAAGCAAAATAAAGTACCTTGCAATACAAAGTACTAAGTTTTTGCCAAGAATTATATATATTTAACTAAAATGTCAAAAGCGAGCCTCACCCCTGCTCCATTTAAGAGTCACCTTCGGGTGACTTTTTGGGGGGCTGAGGTCCCATCTACATAAACAATAACCAGTTTCTTATTACAATAGTTCGTTAAAAATTCAAGATATGGCCTAACGGCTAAGCCGCGCAGCCAAAGAGTTCTTTGAAAATGTGATTAATTAAAGTTTGGTTCGGTCGGTATCGGGACACGTCAAAAATTCGTTTCGTTAGAAACGTAC
>JAFZUS010000001.1 GCA_017618275.1 Prevotella sp. | reverse complement strand
TCTTCATCAGGATGTTGGCCGTGTTCTTACTACGCGTAAAACCTGCTTCACACAGCGCAAAGCCCGGCTGCATCCAGAAAACCAACATGGCTGCCAATAGCATCCATACAGTATCGAGTGATAATCCAATTTCGTTCATAATCTTAATGTTTTTGTGTTGTTTCCTTTTTTACTTTCTCACTTTCTCACCTTCTCACCTTCTCACTTCTTGTCCCGAAGTACGGTGTCGCCGTTCTCGCCCGTGCGGATGCTCCACACGTCGATCATGTCACTCACGAAGATGCGACCATCGCCCACCTCGCCTGTGTGCGCCACCTTCAGGATCACCTTTACCGTCGGCTCCACAAACTGGTCGCGACACACGATGGTCAGTGCCACGCGCTCTATCACGTCCGTTGAATACTGCACGCCACGGTAGATCCTCTCCTGACGGCTCTGTCCGATACCGTGTACGTTATGGTACTCAAACCAGTCAATGTCCGACTGCAGCAGTGCTTCTTTTACATCCTCGAACTTTGTCTTGCGGATGATTGCTTCAATCTTTTTCATAACTTTTTCTTTTTACCTTATTAATAATTAATACCTTTTCCCCTCTTGTTGGGGCTAACACTTTGTTATTTCACGCTGCAAAATTACTGCATTATAATAGAATATCCATACAATTTCTTTCATTTTGATTGTTAAAACTATACGTTACTTACACTTTGTAAAGTCGAGTGCCAATTTTCCTGCCATTCTGTTAACATTTTGCCTCAAATCATAGTCATTTTGTTACAAATCGTCATTTGTTCTGTCTTTGTGTGCGTACACACTGCTATTGACATATATCAAAAAGAGGACTGCCAGCACTTTTCGAAGAAAAACTTTGGAGGTTTCGTAGATTTGCTGTATCTTTGTGCAATCAAAAAAAACGAATGACGATATACACGTTTGACGGAACGATGGACGGGCTACTGACGGCGGTGTTCGACGCCTACTCCTTCCATGAGCAACCAGGGCAATTGTTGGCTAATGGCGACGCGTTGCCGTTGTTCTGTGATCGGACGTATCAGGTGACGACTGACGAGGAGAAGGCACGACGGGTATGGGTTGGTTTGGAGAAACGAGTGAGTCGCGAGGCCCTGCGACTGATTTCCGTCAGTTGGCTGTCAGAACTGAGGGAGTTGAACACACCGTTGTTTCAGTATATCTGTAAGGTGTTTAAGCAAGGGGATATATCAAGGAACTTCGCCGACCAAGATGTGTTGGCGGTGACGAACATCGCACGTCGCGTACTTCACGAACAACTGAGGATGAAGCAGTTCATTCGTTTTCAGAAGGCGAAAGATGGCACGTATCTTGCTGTTGTATCGCCAGATCATAATGTGTTACCCATCATTATCGACCACTTTCAGGATCGGTTCAATGACCAGCCGTGGTTGATTTATGATGCAAAGCGGCATTATGGTTTTTACTATGACGGTAGTGCCGCCCCCATCCGCGTGACGTTTGAGGATGAAGGCGCTGTGCCCTTCGACCTAAGGAACGGCAAACTCAACACCGACGTGCTAAGCGACAACGACCAGTTGTTCCAAGACCTCTGGCGCACGTATTTCAAGGCTATCTGCATCAAAGAGCGCATGAACCCTCGCAAGCAATTACAGGACATGCCTCGTCGTTATTGGAAATACATGACGGAAAAGAATGGGTAAATGAACATCCGAACACGATTATGACATCCTATCTGAACACAGAGAATATCGCGCGCAACAAGGATGGTGTCGAGTATCATCCGCTGCGTCCTTTCTTGCCTGAGAATGCAAAGGTGCTTTTTCTGGGCAGTTTCCCGCCGCAACGGAAACGGTGGTGTATGGATTTTTATTATCCGAATTTTATCAACGACCACTGGAGATTGGAGGGACAGATATTCTTCGGCGACAGGAATTACTTCGTGGATCTTGAAGCCAAGCGATTCAAGATAGACGAGATCGTGGCGTTCTGCCAAGAAAAAGGCTTGGCCTTCTTCGACACCTCCACTGCTATTCGTCGCCTGCAAGACAATGCCTCGGATAAGTTCCTTGAGGTGGTAGAGCCAACAGATATTCGTGGACTTCTGAACCAGTTGCCTCATTGTCGCGCCATTGTCACCACAGGCGAGAAGGCCACAGACACCATCTGTGCCTCGCTCGGCATTCTCGCCATTCCCAAAGTCAACACCTCCGTCACGATTCCTGATACACGTAACATCGATGGCGACGAGGTTCTCCTTTATCGCCTACCTTCCTCCTCACGCGCCTACCCCTTGTCTTTCGACAAAAAGGTAGAGGCGTATCAGAAAATGTTTATGTGCGTCTTGGACCTCGGATGAGTCCAAGATGGACAATCAGTGCTGGAGGAAGGCAGCAACCTTCGCGGCGGTCTGCTTGCCACTGGCCATGGCACGGACAACGAGGGAAGCGCCGTTGGCAGCATCACCACAGACAAAGACATTCTTCGGGTATTCCGGATGTTCTGGTTTGAGGAATCCCATAGCAAGGAGCACGAGTTCGGCCTTAATGATTTCCGGTTTGCCTTTTTCTACCATGATAGGGCGACCGCCTTCTGGATTGGGCTTCCAATCGATTTCCTGCACCTTCACGCCTGTCAGTTTGCCATTCTCGCCCAGGAACTCCAGGGTGTTGATGTTCCAACGACGGGTGCAGCCTTCTTCGTGGGAAGAGGTGGTCTTAAGAGTGCGTGGCCAGTTGGGCCAAGGATTCTGGGGATCCTCCGGACCTTCAACGGGCTTAGGCATAATCTCAATCTGAGTGACGCTCTTGCAACCCTGACGATGGGCTGTACCAATACAGTCGGAGCCTGTATCACCGCCACCGATGACCAACACGTCTTTTCCCTTGGCAGTAATGCGCTCGTCTTTCGAGAATTCCATACCAGCCAGCACGCGGTTCTGCTGAGAGAGCAGTTCGAGGGCGAAATGAACGCCCTTTAATTCGCGGCCAGGAGCCCTCAAATCTCTGGCGGTGGGAGTACCCGTGGCGATGATATAGGCATCATAGGATGTCCCAGGTTCTCCTAGGGTTTCTAAGTCAACAGCCTCACCGTATTTGAATTCTATGCCTTCAGCCTCCAGCAGTTTGATGCGGCGGTCGATAATGGCCTTGTTGAGTTTGAAGTTAGGGATGCCATAACGTAGCAAGCCGCCTGCGGCCTCGTTCTTCTCGAAGACCGTTACCTGATAACCCATCAGGTTAAGGTCGTTGGCAGCAGCGAGTCCGGCAGGACCAGCACCGATGACAGCCACCTTCTTACCATTACGTACGATGTCTGTGCGCGGCAGGATATAACCCTCGCGGAAAGCGGCCTCGACAATAGCGGCCTCATCCTCGCGGTTGGTGGTCGGCTCGTGGTTGAAACGGTTCAGCACACAGGCCTTCTCGCAGAGCGCAGGACAGATACGACCTGTGAACTCAGGGAAGGGGTTGGTGCTGTTGAGCAAGCGATAAGCCAACTCCCAATCACCTTTGTACAGCGCATCGTTCCATTCAGGTGCCTTGTTGCCCAACGGACAAGCCCAGTGACAGAAAGGTACGCCGCAGTCCATACAGCGACTTGCCTGCAACTTGCGTTCGCGGGTGCTGAGCGTCTGCTCCACCTCGCCAAAATCGTGGATTCTATCGTGAATCGGACGGAAACCCGCCTCCTGGCGGTGTATCTCTAAAAATGCTTTCGGATTTCCCATCTTTTACCTTTTTACTTTTTTACCTTTAATAGTCTCTCTGGATGTCAGCGATTTTCTCGTGAAGTTTTTTCATCTTCTCCTCTTCGAGCACGCGTTTGTACTCGATGGGCACTACCTGGATGAAGTCCTCGATGCAACGATGCCAGTCGTCGAGCATACGACCTGCAAGGGCAGAGCCCGTGTGCAGATAATGCTGACGGATAAGTTCAAGCAGTTCCTTGCGAGAGACGGAGTCCTCAACCAACGAGAGTTCCACCATATCCATATTGCAGAAATAGTCGAAAGTATGGTCAGGATCGTACACATAAGCGACGCCACCAGACATACCAGCGGCGAAGTTGCGACCCGTCTTGCCGAGCACGACCACACGTCCGCCTGTCATATATTCGCAGCAGTGATCGCCTGCGCCCTCGATAACGGCAATGGCACCCGAGTTGCGCACGCCAAAGCGTTCACCCACCTTACCGTTGATATAGAGTTCACCAGAGGTAGCGCCATACAGACCGGTGTTACCGGCGATGATGTTTTCCTCCGCTTTGAAGGTCTCGCTATGACGGGCAGGCGGCAAAATCGAGATGCGTCCACCAGAGAGACCCTTGCCAAAGTAGTCGTTGGCCTCGCCTTCCAGACGGATATCAAGACCTTTCACGGCGAAGGCGCCAAACGACTGACCAGCCGAGCCCTTGAACTTGATCTTGATGGTACTGTCAGGCAGACCTGCCTCGCCGTATTTCTTGGCAATGACACCTGAGAGCATCGTACCCACAGCACGGTCGGTATTCCTGATACCGTAGTCGAGAGTAACTTCCTCGCCATCGTCGATAGCCTTCTGTGCGGCCTTGATGATCTCCACATCCGTTACATCGGCAACCTTCGTAAACTCACCGCGATCCCAATAGAGCGGTTTATCCGTCTCGGGCTTATGCAGCAAACGACCAAAATCGATGGTTTTCTGTTTGTCGGTGGCATTCTGAGTGTTCACCTCGATGAGTTCGGTATGGCCGATGATTTCCTTGAGACTGTGAACGCCGATTTCCGACAGATATTCTCTTACCTGTTCAGCGAGGAAGGTGAAGAAATTCACCACATACTCCGCACGACCTTCAAAATGCTTGCGCAATTCCGGATTCTGGGTGGCTACACCCATTGGACAGGTGTTGGTGTTACATTTCCTCATCATCACACAGCCCAGCACAATCAGCGGCAGCGTACCAAACGAGAACTCGTCAGCACCCAGCATCGCCATGATGATAACATCTTTCGCGGTCTTCAACTGACCATCGGTCTGCAGGCGTACCTGGTTTCTTAATCCATTGCGGACGAGTGTCTGTTGTGTCTCAGCGAGACCTATCTCCGGTGAGATGCCAGCGAAACGCATACTTGAAGCAGGCGAAGCACCTGTACCACCCTCAGCACCGCTAATCACGATGAGGTCGGCCTTGGCCTTGGCCACACCGGCGGCGATGGTCCCTACCCCACTCTCTGCCACGAGTTTCACGCTGACGGCAGCCGTCGGGTTGATATTCTTCAGGTCGAAAATCAACTGTGCCAGATCCTCGATACTATAGATATCATGATGGGGTGGCGGCGAGATGAGCGAGATGCCAGGAATGGCGTTACGCGTCTTGGCGATGATCTCGTTGACCTTGAAACCGGGCAACTGACCACCCTCACCAGGCTTTGCGCCCTGTGCCACCTTGATCTGTATCTCCTCTGCATTCACCAGGTATTCGGCTGTCACGCCAAAACGTCCTGATGCAATCTGCTTGGTCTTTGAACTCAGGCTGACACCATCCACCTCTGTATGGTAGCGGGTATTGTCTTCGCCACCCTCACCTGTATTTGAGCGCGTACCGAGTTTGTTCATCGCCAAAGCCAGTGCCTCGTGGGCCTCGATGCTCAAGGCACCAAACGACATAGCGCCTGTCACAAAATGTTTGACGATACTCTCTACGCTTTCTACCTCGTCGATAGGCACAGGTGTGGCGGCTTTCTTCCAGCCGAAGAAATCACGGATGAAGATCGGTGAATCCTTTTCATCGACAATCTTTGCCCAATCCTTGAATTTATCGTAGTTGCCCTGACGGGTGGCCAGTTGTAGTTTGGCGATTGTCTCTGGGTTCCAAGCGTGCTTGATACCGTCCTTGCGCCATGAGAACTGTCCTTGGTTCTTCAGGAAACCCGTCGAGTCTGTCGCTGTGCCACAGCGACCTGCCGAACTGGCAGCCTCATGCAGGCGGATCGCATCACGGGCAATCTCTTTCAGCCCGATACCACCGATGGTGCTCACCTCTGTGCCGAAGTAGCGGCGCAGCAGGTCCTCGCTCAGTCCGATTGACTCAAAGATCTTCGCACCACGATATGAACGGATGGTCGAGATACCCATCTTCGACATAATCTTCTTCAGACCCTTGTCCACCGCCTTGATGTAGTTCTTCTCGGCTGTAGCATACTCCTCCTGGATCTTGCCTTTCTTCACGAGGTCATCGAGGATGGCGAAGGTCATATACGGACACAGCGCACTGGCACCGTAGCCCAACAACAGGGCGGCATGCATCGTCTCACGAATCTCACCGCTCTCCACAATCAAGGCAGTCTGCACGCGCTTACCCACGCTGATCAGATAGTGGTGAACAGCCGATACAGCCAACAGCGACGGGATGGCAGCGTGCTTCTCGTCGATGTCACGATCAGTGAGGATGATGTAGTTCACACCCTCGTCCACACTGGACTCTGCTTCGTGACATAATTCTTCGAGTGCTTTGCGTAATCCTTCTTCTCCTTTTTCGATTTCGAAGAGCACCGCAAGTTTCTTCGTATTGAAGCCCTTGTAGCGGATGTTACATAATATATCGAGTTGTGTGTTGGTCAATACCGGTTGCGGCAGGCGCACCATCTTACAGTTCGAGGCATCAGGTGTCAGGATGTTAGTGCCTACAGCACCGATGTACTCCGTCAACGACATCACCAATTCCTCGCGGATCGGGTCGATGGCAGGGTTCGTCACCTGCGCAAACTGCTGACGGAAATAATTGAAGAGTATCTGCGGACGGTCGCTCACCACTGCCAACGGCGTATCGTTACCCATTGCGGCCACAGGCTCCTGACCTGCTGTGGCCATCGGGATGATAGTCTTGTCAATGTCCTCCTGGCCGAAGCCGAAGTTCACAAGTTTCTTGTCGAGATCGCTCACGCCATTTTCTACGTGGCGACCGCTCTTCAGTTTCTCTAACTGCACGCGGTTCTCGTTCAACCACTCGCGATAGGGATGCGCCTTGGCCAACTGTTCCTTGATCTCACCGTCATAGTAGATCTTGCCCTCCTGCGTATCAATCAACAGAATCTTACCTGGCTGCAGTCGGCCTTTCGAAACCACATCGCCAGGTTCGAAATCCATCACGCCCACCTCAGAGGCAACGACCATCATGCCCTGCTTCGTAATGGTGTAGCGGCTGGGGCGCAGACCGTTTCTGTCGAGCATACCGCCGGCATAGCGACCATCACTGAACAACAAGGCTGCAGGACCGTCCCACGGCTCCATCAGAATGGAGTGGTACTCATAGAAAGCCTTCAGATCCTCACTGATGGGGTTCTTGTCATTGAAACTCTCCGGCACCAGAATGGCCATCGCCTGCGGCAGAGAGAGTCCGCTCATCATCAGGAACTCGAATACATTGTCGAGTGAGGCAGAGTCGCTCATACCCTCCTGCACAATCGGCCTCAGGTCTTTGATATCACCTAAGGCCTCACTTGAAAGTACACTCTCACGGGCTTTCATCCAACCGCGATTGCCGCGAATGGTATTGATTTCTCCATTATGTGCCAACAAACGGAAAGGCTGTGCCAATGACCATGTAGGGAATGTGTTTGTGCTGAAACGTGAGTGTACCAGTGCCAAACCACTTGTAAAGTACGGATTCGACAGGTCCGGGAAATATCTGCGCAACTGTCCGCTCGTCAGCATACCTTTATAGATGATGTTCTTGCTCGACAGCGAACAGATATAAAAGTCTTTGTCGTCGATACGATTTTCGATACGTTTGCGTACCTTATATAATATACGGTCAAGCATCTCTGCCTTTGCCTCACTCACACCCGTCACGAAAATCTGCATGATATCCGGCTCCACTTCCCTTGCGCCTACGCCAAGAACCTCCGGACACGTTGGCACCGTGCGGACATGCATCAACTGCAGATCCTCGCGCTCGATCTCTTCAATCATCACACTAAGAATCTGCTCATGCGCCTGATTGTCCTTTGGCAGGAACACCAGACCCGTACCATATTTCCCTTTCTCAGGTACGGGGATGCCCTGCAACAGAATAAACTCATGGGGAATCTGCACCATGATACCCGCGCCGTCGCCCGTCTTGTCGCGTGTCTCAGCGCCACGATGCTCCATATTCTCCAGCACCTTCAGGGCGTTGTCCACCAACTCGTAACTCTTGCCGCCGTGGATGTTCACCACCATACCCACGCCACAAGCATCGTGCTCGTATTCGCTTCGGTATAGTCCTTTTTGTTGAAGTTTGCAATGTGTCATATTATCCTTACTTTTTGTATCAATCTGTACGAATTTGGGCACAAAGGTACATCATTTTGTCGCTATACACAAACTTTTGCTTTCGTTTCTCGCGTTAAAAATTGGCTTCTCTGACACTTTGCTCGATTTTCTCTCGTTTTGCTGACATTTTGAAATTATTCCACCGTCCTACCTCTTCCTTTCCTTACACATTGTCATTTTGCCCAAAAACAAAGGTCGCTGTGTTCGGACACAACGACCTTATACCTATATTATATATATCTTTTATAGCAGACTGTCAGCCAACAGCTCCAGCAACGACTCGTCAGCAGCCTTCATACGTGAGCGGATGGTAACCATCGGCTCCACAATCTCACAATCCTTCATGGCCTCAATCATCGTGCGCATGATGCGGCCAGCGGAGGGAGCCCAACTGCCGTTCTCGATGATACCGAACTTGCGCTTCTGGTAGTTCTTGATCTGCAGATGGAAGAGGAAATCGTGCATAACAGGGAACACGCCGCCATCGTAACTGGATGCAGCCACCACCACCGTTGGATAACGGAAAGCATCCTCGATGACCTCAGCCATATCCTCACGACTCAGGTCGCTCACGACGACCTTCGGAGCCCCCTTCTGACGAAGCATCTCGCCCAGACGCCCGGCTGTTGCCGCCGTACCACCGTGAATGCTCGCATAGGCAATGAGTATACCCTCGCTCTCCGGCTCATACTTGCTCCAGGTATCATAAAGTTTGACGGCAGCAGCCAGCGGTTCACCCTTTAGCACAGGACCGTGCAGCGGACAGATGGTCTGAACATCGATTGCCCCCATCTTCTTCATCACGCTCTGCACCTGCGTACCGTACTTGCCACAGATATTAAAGTAATAACGGCGCGCCTCGCAAGCCCAGTCGTCCGTCTCATGGACCAGCGCACCGAACTTACCGAAGCCATCGGCACTGAACAGCACTTTGTCCGTACTGTCGTAACTCATGATAACCTCCGGCCAATGCACCATCGCTGCCGTGATGAAGTGTAACGTATGCTTACCCAGCGAGAGCGTATCGCCTTCCTTGACGGTGATGACGCGACCCTCGAAGTTGAAGCCCTCGAAGAAATTGGGCAGCATCTTCACCGCCTGGGCACTGCAGACGAGTTGTAATCCAGGATAAGTCCCCAGCATCTCTGCAATGAGCGCTGAGTGGTCTGGTTCCATGTGGTGGACCACCAGATAATCTGGCTGTCGGCCATCGAGTGCAGCCGTCAGGTTCGCCTTCCACTGCTCACCTTTACGACGGTCGGCAGTATCCATCACAGCGATCTTGTCATCGTCGATCAAATAAGAATTATAACTCATGCCCTCTGGCACAACATACTGACTCTCAAAGAGATCGATGTCGAGATCATCCACACCGATATACTTGATGGTATCGCTAATCATATTCATTTTTTGTTATTTTTCTGCAAAGATAGTACAAAATTTCGATTAAACAAAGAGAATGCGAAGTTATTTGTATTCTTGAAACGTTTACACCTTATTTATTATTATATTATTGGCAGTTCTCTGTTGCTCTATTTATCCAACAAAATTTATTGTTTTACGATAAATTAACATCGTTTTTCATTGCAGTTTGAAATATTATATTTATCTTTGCACCGAAATTAATTATCGAATAACAATAAAACATTATCAATTATGAACAAAAAACTTAAGATTTACAGTACGCTGTTTGTTGTAGCACTATTCATTTTTGTAGTACACAACGTTTTCTATTTCAACGAGTCATTCTGGTATTCAACTCCTAATGATAAATTGGAATTTGTGGATTGCCCGCCTGAGTTTATGAGTCGTGAGACGCGTGCTGACGGTTCAGTCGTCACAACCAATCATGAAACTTATGGCTATGAGGTTTATGTTGCACCTAAAGACAGGTCAAAGCAAAAGTCTCTTATCTCAACAGCCAAAATGTCAGACAGTGATGGGGTTGAGTTGCAGACCTACATGGTGGAGATGCAAAAAGTGAAATTGTCTGTTCCCGCCTCGCACAACAGTTTTTTTAATGTTCTTTATGTCGTTTCCATTATCACTTCTGTCGTAGCACTCATTGTGATTGTTTGGATACTCTGTTTGGTATTTAAACTGGTCCGTAGCATTCGCAAAGGAGATATTTTTGTGACACAAGTGTCTAAATACCTTGAAATCACTGGTATCCTGCTCAGTGCCCTTTACCTGTACCAGACGATTATTGATTTCGCAATAACACAGTATCTTAAACATCATATTCAGTTGGCCGACTATTTTATCGTCGGTAAGGACGAGGCTAACGACATGTATCTTCTTACAGGTCTGGCCCTGATGATCATCTCGCAAATCATCCTGATGGGTAAGGATCTAAAAGACGAACAGGAACTAACCATCTAAACGACGAGAGCCTTATGAGTATCATAGTGAATGTAGACGTGATGATGGCCAAGCGCAAGATGTCATCACAAGAACTGGCCGAACGGATCGGCATCACCCAGGCCAATCTCTCCATCCTGAAGACGGGCAAGGCAAAGGCTGTGCGTTTTTCTACGCTTGAAGCCATCTGTAAGGCCTTAGACTGCCAACCAGGCGACATTCTTGAATACAAGAAATAGTTTTGAACAAGGTTCGGAGTTTAGTCAGATAATTGTTATTAAAGTAAAACAACTTGTTTTACCATCATTAAGGCACCCTTAATGAACGGAAAAGATACCTTCTATGCAAGTAAAACAAGTTGTTTTACATGAAAAAGAATAGTGTAAGATAGAAAACAACATACACTCTATGTAATAACCTGATTATAAACGAGATAAGACAAATAGTGTAAGGTTATTACAATTTCATCAAAACAATATTATAGTTACACAATAGTCTTGCCCCCGCGTGTTATGTTTGCATTTGTTTTTTTTACATCTTACTTATTACTTACGATTTGGGGCGGAGAATTATATCGCCAGCAAGTTTCTGCGACTCGCTGTCTTGGATGGATACGTTCATGTATTCAGTCTTGTAACCTTGCTTTGAGACCTTTATGATGTACTTGTCTTGGCGAGGTACTGCCCAGACGTAGCGATACCACTTTGAACCTCTAACCACTTCTCGCACCATTGGCTTTGACAGCACTACTTTATCAATGGTCATTAATTCAGCATTCGCATCGTTCAGGTATTTCTGCGTCTTTTCATCGCGGATGTATGCAGCTATCAACACATTATCCTGGATATTATCAAATGATACGCTCGAAAGTACAAGACTCTTGACTGGCTGGCCATCCTTGATGGCAGGTTTCCAGCGCGGCATGCTGCGGAATAATCGGAGTGCTTCTTCGTTCAGCGTCTCGTTAACCCCTTGCTTGAGTCTGACACCACTGACAGAGCCATCTTCGTTGACGACCAACCAGATGCCTACGCGACCAGAAAGTCCCTTGCCATTGGTGGCTTTGGGCAGTTGGGTGTTCTTGGCAAGCCACCCGTCCTTATCGCCATCGAATTCTGCTTTCTTATCAACATTCATATAGATATGCTTATCAGGCTTGCTCATCCAGAAAGTCCGGCCTTGCACTTCGTTGCCATTAATCTGGCTTATCTCATAAGTCTCATCTCCTAATCCTGGATAAGATGCCTTGACTGTAGTACCAAGAGGTACTTTCAGTTCGCACCAGCCTTCTTCGTTGGTTTTTGCTTTCTGGCCCGTTTCTACAACGGTAATTTCGGCTCCTTTCAGTTGCAGTCCTGTTGCAGCATCTTCAGCCTTGAAGAACATCCATGCCTTGACTTTCTCTTTATACTCTGTAGGGTAATCAAAATCTGCATCTCTGTTGAATTCTGTTACATGATGAGTATAGAGTTCTATGCGCCGCGGCCTTTCGCCCTGTAGCAGTTTCACTTCCTTGATACTGCTTAGTGGCACATAGGGCATATTGTTTCTATCTATCTCCTTACCATCGAGCGTTACAAGGTCTTCATTCAGGGGGAAATAGCTTCTTACGTTCAGCCACTTATCTTCTTTCACAACTCCTCTTTCTGCCAGATGACCATTGACTAGCCAAGTGTAGAAAGCCCCCGCAGGGACTTTCACACCTACATATTCTCTATTGTCTCTTACATCGAATGTCAAGGCAGATTCCTCTATGGTCTTATAACTGACTTTTGTCTCGCACGAAGCATAGAGCGAGAAAGCTATGATAGGCAGTATATAGGCAAAACGGAGCCACTGCCTATGATTTGATTTGGGTTTCATAATCATTGTTACGCGTTTTTTGAGGGCACTGTTAGAGATACCGTTGGCCAGAGAGTACCCGCTCTGACCAGCAGCCTTACGGATTAAAAGTTGTAGATACTGAATGTCATTGAATCCGTGAGAGATCACCTGCTGGTCAGCCTCATACTCGTGGATGGTGCGTAAATCGGCGCGGAGCATCCACATTGCAGGGTTAAACCATTGCAGGGCAGTGAGCAGTTCCACCAGGAGCACGTCGGCTGAATGATGCAGCCGAAGGTGTCCGAGTTCATGAGTCAGGAAGGCTGTTGTGCCATCCTCAAAATCCTGATGATTCAGGAAGACCGTTTTCCACCAACTGAAAGGTGTCTTTGCCTTGTCGCAGACGGCTATCTGCCGCCCGTCCGTCAAAGGATGAATCTCACTCTCGGCTTTCATCCTGTGCAGTCGCCATAGTGACAGAAGCATCCTCGATAGCACCACCAACACACCTATTATATATATAATGGTCAGTGGTAGTTGCCAATTAAAAGGCTTTTCTATCTCAGCGTTTTCCATTGCGGGAGCGGGCTCCATAGGTATCGTCATTTCGCCTGTCGGCAAAGGAAGCGTATCCGCTACTGTTGGTGCGACTTCCACCGTCTGGTGAATGGTGATCACGCAGAGCGGCAGCAGAAACGAGGCGATGGCAGTTGACAATAGCACGATACGGTTGAGCCGATGCCAAGTCTCATTGGCCACCAGCAGGCGCCAGAAGACATAGAACACGGCTATCAGCACAGCCACTTTCAACTCGTAGGTGAGAAACAGGGTCGTCATTGCTTGGATTCTTTGTATGCTTCTACTTGGGAAATCAGTTCACGCAATTCATCTACGGAGAGTTTTTCTTCCTTCAGGAATGTCGATACAAGCCCTTTGTAGGAGTCCTCGATGTAATCATCCACCAGTCGGAAGATATTTTTCTTCGCATAGTCCTCTTCTGAGATAAGGGCATTATATTGATAGGTGGAGCCATATTGCTTATGACCGATATAGCCCTCATGCTCCAGACGGCGCACGATGGTCGACAGCGTATTGAAATGCGGACGCGGCTCCTCGTAGTGTTCGAGCAGTTCCCTAATGAACATCGGACCGTGCTGCCAGAACAGTTCCATCACTTCCCGTTCTTTATTTGTTAGTTTTTTCATTTCGTTTCTGTTTTTTTGTTTAGCATCAATGACGTTTTCAGTATCTGGCGGCAAAGATAACTAAAAAAATAGAAGCGTACAACTATTTTTTGTAGTTGTGTATTCCTGTTAAACTCTTTAAATAGTTGTTCACCCCGCTTAACATCAGACAAAATAAAAAAATCCTTCATCGCATTACATTTGCAAAATTATTCGTACCTTTGCCCCAGAAAATGAAAAAGATCGTGAAAGGTATGACACAGAGATACGCCCTGTTTTTCGACATTGATGGTACGTTGGTAAGTTTTGAGACCCACGAAATACCGCCATCGACCATCCTCGCCTTGACACAGGCCAAGGCCAACGGGTCGCGCGTCTATATTGCCACAGGCCGCCCGCCTCTCATCATCACGAACCTGGGCGCTATCGAGCACCTTATCGATGGCTATATCACTACTAATGGCGCATTGTGCTTTGTGGGCGATAATCTGGTCATTTGCCAGCCTATCGACAAAACGGATGTGATGACGTGTGTCGAAGATTCGAAGGCCAAGGGCTATAGTCTTATCATTGTAGGACGCAAGGATGTGGCCGTGCTGGATCCGAAAGGCGATGTCGACCGCATCTTCCGTCAGATGCTTGCCGTGAAGAACCTCGACAAGGCATCGCCATTAGATGTCGTGCTCCAACAGGACATCCTACAGTTGACACCCTTCTTCCCTGCCGACTATGAGCCAGAACTGATGGTCCGTATGCCGAAGTGTGTTTCAGGCCGCTGGCATCCAGAATTTACGGATATCACTGCCAACGGTGCCGACAAGGGTAAAGGCATTCTGGCGATGGCCAGACACGAAGGCTTCGATCCCATTCGTACCATTGCTTTCGGTGATGGCGGCAACGACACGTCGATGATCCTCCAGGCTGGCATCGGCATCGCCATGGGCAATGCTATCGACGACCTCAAGCGACAGGCCGACTACGTCACCACCTCCGTCGATGACGATGGTATCCTCAATGCCCTCCGCCACTTCGAGGTGATATAGTGTAGTTTCATGTTACATTAAGAACCCTGTAGTTCACAGTGAGTTCACAAATAACACTTTGCAAGAAAATCGGCAGAAACAACGGCAAGGTGTAAACATTTTAGCGTCATTGGGGGGTGAATACTTTACATAATGGCACTTATTTTGATTTTTTGAAAACAAAACGGAGACATTTCTTTGCAGATTCTTACTTTTTGCCTACCTTTGCACCCGAAATGATTACAAAAAGATAGCAAACTTCAAGCAAAAGTAGCAATATGACACAAAAAATCAGTTTTACAAAGATGCATGGTTGCGGCAACGACTACATTTATATCAATACGATGGAGTTCGCAGTGCCGCACCCATCAGAGGCAGCACGGATATGGAGCGACCGTCACAAGGGCATCGGCTCTGACGGACTGGTGCTGATAGGTGCTTCCTCCGTACCTGAGGCTGATTTTACGATGCATATCTATAATGCAGATGGCAGTGAGGCTATGATGTGCGGTAATGCTTCGAGATGCATAGGGAAGTATCTCTACGAGCGCAGACTCACAGATAAGACTGAGATCAGGTTGCTGACGTTATCGGGTGTGAAGACGCTCTTGCTACATATTATTAATAATAAGGTGGAAAGCGTGACGGTGGATATGGGCAAGCCTGTACTGGAGGACGAATCGCAGTTTATCACCTCACGAGGCCTGAATTATGGCACGTTCGTATCGATGGGCAATCCGCACTATGTCATCTTCACAGACTATGTGGATCAGGTGGGCGAAACGGGACATGCTTTGGAAAACCACCCTGCCTTCCCACAACGCTGTAACATCGAACTGGCTCGTATTGAGGCCGATGGAAACATCCGTACTCGCGTATGGGAACGGGGCAGCGGCATCACGATGGCCTGCGGTACAGGTGCTTGTGCTACGGCTGTGGCTGCTGCACTGACTGGCAAGGCTGGGCGCAAGAGCAATATCGTGATGGATGGCGGCACACTCAGCATCGAGTGGCGCGAGAGTGACAATCACGTCTACATGACGGGACCCGCGGAATTCGTCTTCGATGGGGAAATAGAAATTGGCAAACTTTAAACAACATAAAAACAATGGCATTAGTAAACATTCATTTTTTAAATCTGCAGCAGAACTACCTGTTCGCTGACATTGCCAAGAAGGTGAACGCCTTCAAGGTAATGCATCCCAAGGCAGATGTCATCTCGCTGGGTATCGGCGACGTGACGCAACCATTGGCACCAGCCGTCGTAGAGGCGATGCACAAGGCTGCCGATGAGATGGCCACAGCAAAAGGGTTCCACGGTTACGGTCCGGAGCAAGGCTATGACTTTCTGCGCGAGGCGATTCTGAAGAACGACTTCCTGCCACGTGGCATACACCTCGACATCGACGAGGTATTTATTAATGATGGTGCGAAGAGTGATACGGGCAACTTCCAGGAGTTGCTGCACTGGGACAACTTCATCGGTGTGACCGACCCTATCTATCCCGTCTATATCGACTCAAACGTGATGATAGGCCGATGCGGCATCTATCAAGGCGGACGTTGGACGAACGTACGTTATCTGCCGACAACAGCCGAAAACGGTTTTATCCCGGAACTGCCTAAGGGTCGTCCGGTGGATGTCATCTACCTCTGCTACCCTAATAACCCGACGGGTACGGTGATCACGAAGCAGGAACTGCGCAAATGGGTGAACTACGCCCTGAAGAACGACGCGCTCATCCTCTACGATGCTGCTTATCAGGCATATATCCGTGATCCGGAGATTCCCCACTCCATCTACGAGATTCGTGGCGCAAGGAAATGTGCCGTCGAGTTCCACTCTTTCTCGAAGACGGCAGGATTTACAGGTGTACGATGTGGCTATACCATTGTACCAAAGGATGTGAGCGTATCGACATTCGAAGGCGAACGCATCCCACTGAACCAGTTGTGGCTGCGCCGACAGTGTACAAAGTTCAATGGCACGAGTTATATCTCCCAGCGCGCTGCTGAGGCCATCTACACGCCTGAGGGTAAGCAGCAGATTCAGGCCACCATCGACTACTATATGGACAATGCCCACCGTATGCTCACCAAAATGCGTGAACTCGGTTACGAGGTGTATGGTGGCGAAAACGCGCCCTATATCTGGATGCGCACGCCTGACGGCATGAGTTCGTGGCAGTTCTTCGAGGCCATGCTCTACGGCGCGAATGTCGTCTGCACCCCAGGTGTCGGCTTTGGGCCATCTGGCGAGGGATATGTCCGCTTTACCGCCTTCGGTAGTCATGAGAAAACAGAAGAAGCATTAACGAGAATAGAAAACTGGACAAAACAACACTAAAAAACAACACAATTATGGAAGCATTAAGATTTCAGGTTGTCGGTGAGGCATTCAAGAAGAAGCCGCTCGACGTAAAAACACCAAGTGAGAGACCCGCAAAGTATTTTGGCAAGAAGGTCTTCAATCGTGAGAAGATGTACAAGTATCTGCCAAAGGAGGTCTATGAGAAGATGATCGACGTGATGGACAACGGCGCACGACTCGACCGTAAAGTGGCCGATGCAGTGGCCGAGGGTATGAAGCAGTGGGCTGTAGAGAACGGCGTTACGCACTATACTCACTGGTTCCAGCCATTGACAGAAGGTACTGCCGAGAAACACGACTCGTTTATCGAACACGACGGTAAGGGTGGTATGGTAGAAGAGTTTACCGGAAAACTGCTTGTTCAGCAAGAGCCTGACGCTTCATCATTCCCCTCTGGCGGTATCCGTTCCACCTTCGAGGCCCGTGGCTACTCGGCATGGGATCCTACATCGCCCGTCTTTATTATTGACGATACACTGTGTATTCCCACCGTATTTATCAGTTATAGCGGTGAGGCACTCGACTATAAGGCTCCGCTGCTGCGCGCCCTCCACGCCGTGAATGTAGCCGCTGTGGATGTGTGCCACTATTTTGACCCAAGCGTAAAGAAAGTGACATCTAACCTTGGTTGGGAGCAGGAGTATTTCCTTGTCGACGAAGGACTCTATGCCGCTCGTCCAGACCTGTTGCTGACAGGGCGCACACTAATGGGCCACGACTCTGCCAAGAACCAGCAGATGGACGACCACTATTTTGGTGCCATCCCCGAGCGTGTACAGGCCTTTATGAAGGATTTGGAGTTCGAGGCTTTGGCACTCGGTATCCCCTGCAAGACGCGTCACAACGAGGTGGCTCCCAACCAGTTTGAGTTGGCACCTATCTTCGAGGAAACCAATCTGGCCGTTGACCACAACATGTTGCTGATGTCAGTAATGAAGAAGGTGGCTCGTAAGCACGGATTCCGCGTGCTGCTCCACGAAAAACCCTTCGCAGGCATCAACGGAAGCGGCAAGCACAACAACTGGAGTCTCTCTACAGACAACGGTATCCTGCTGCACGCTCCTGGTAAGACCCCTGAACAGAACCTGCGCTTTGCCACATTTATTGTCGAGACGCTGATGGGTGTCTACAAGCACAACGGTCTGTTGAAGGCCTCCATCATGAGTGCCACCAACGCTCACCGTCTGGGTGCCAACGAGGCTCCTCCCGCTATCGTTTCTTCATTCCTCGGCAAACAGGTGAGCGAATTGCTCGACCACATTGAGAAAGCCGACAAAGATGATATTCTCGCGATGACAGGTAAGCAGGGACTGAAGATGGACATCCCTGAGATTCCTGAACTGTTGATTGACAATACAGACCGTAACCGTACATCACCCTTTGCCTTTACAGGCAACCGTTTCGAGTTCCGTGCCGTGGGTTCTGAGGCCAACTGCGCCAGTGCAATGATTGCCCTCAACAGTGCCGTTGCCGAGGCCCTCGTCTCGTTCAAGAAGCGTGTTGATGCCAAGATTCCTGAGTTCGAGAAGAAACTCGAAGGCACCGGTCACAGTGCAGTATTCCACGCCATCATCGACGTGCTGCGCGAAGACATCAAGACCTGTAAGCCCATCCGCTTCGACGGTAACGGCTACTCTGACGAGTGGGTCGCTGAGGCCGAGAAACGTGGTCTGGACGTAGAGAAGTCCTGTCCGAAGATCTTCGAACGCTACCTCGACAAGGAGAGTATCGACATGTTCGAGAGTCTGGGCGTAATGACGAAGAAGGAACTGGAAGCCCGCAACGAGGTGAAGTGGGAGACCTACACGAAGAAGATTCAGATTGAGGCCCGCGTATTGGGCGACCTGTCGATGAACCACATCATCCCCGTAGCCACCCGCTACCAGAGTGCCCTGTTGAAGAACGTGGATAGTGTGTCTACCGTATTCCCCGTCGACAAGGCTGAGAAGTTGAACGCCCGCAACCTCAAAATCATCGAGGAGATCGCTGAGCGTACCAGCGCCATTGAGAAAGGTGTTGAAGAACTCGTCAACGCCCGCAAGTTGGCCAACAAGATTGAGGATGAGCACGAGAAGGCCATCGCCTATCACGACAAGGTGGAGCCCAAACTCGACACCATCCGCTACGAAATCGACAAACTGGAACTCATCGTCGATGACTCTCTCTGGCCGCTGCCGAAATACCGCGAACTACTGTTCATCCGATAACCTATTTTTGGTTGTTTGAAGTTTGCAAGGGGGGCCAACGCTGTGATAGCATCGAGCCCCCCACTTTTTCGTTTTCATCGAAATAAAATGGCAACAAAAACAAAAAGTTTATGCCTATTTGAAAAAAAATAGTTTAAAAATTTGGCAGTTTGAAAGAAAATGTCTACTTTTGCCGCCGAAAAGTAATCGAGAAAAGAATCAGACATGATTAGAACAGCAAACTATTGGTGGTGGCGCAACTCAAGATTCGAAAGATCGTGAGAAGATAGCCCTGTACCCGTGGTTTGTATAGAAGAGATACTGAGAGGCCTGTCGTTCTTGCGATGGGCCTCTCAAAGTTTTAAGATGTATCAACAACACAAATATACAATATATGAGCAATTATCAAGTAGACAAAAACGGTTTTTATGGAGAGTTCGGAGGCGCTTACGTGCCAGAGATTCTCTACAAGTGCGTGCATGACCTGCAAGAGGCATATCTCCCAATCATCGAGAGTGCGGAATTCAAGGCAGAGTATCATGCACTGTTGAAGGACTATGTGGGCAGGCCCTCCCCCTTGTACTTTGCAAAAAGAATGAGCGAACAATATGGCTGTCAGTTGTATCTGAAACGTGAGGATTTGAACCACACGGGTGCCCACAAGATCAACAACACCATCGGACAGATCCTGTTGGCGAAGAAGATGGGTAAGACGCGCATCATCGCTGAGACGGGAGCCGGACAGCATGGTGTGGCTACGGCAACGGTCTGTGCACTGATGAATATGAAGTGCGAGGTGTTTATGGGCGCTACCGATGTGGAGCGCCAGCATACGAATGTGGAACGCATGAAGATGCTGGGTGCCGAGGTGCATCCCGTAAGGACAGGCAACATGACGCTTTCAGATGCATGTAGCGAGGCGATAAGAGACTGGTGCTGTCATCCGTCCGACACCTTCTATATCGTGGGCTCTACGATGGGTCCCCACCCCTATCCCGACCTCGTAGCAAAGATGCAGAGCGTCATCTCCGAAGAGATCAAATGGCAGTTGGAAGAAAAGATCGGACGCGACTACCCCGACTACCTCATCGCCTGCATCGGTGGTGGCTCAAATGCCGCAGGCACCATCTATCACTATATGGACGACGAGCGCGTAAAGATCGTTCTCGCCGAAGCAGGCGGACACGGTTGGGATACCGACTATACGGCAGCGACGATTCATCGTGGTACGACGGGTATCCTGCACGGCGCAAAGATGCTGGTAATGCAGGACGAAGACGGACAGATACAGGAGGCCTTTACCATCAGTGCCGGTCTCGATTATCCTGGCGTGGGACCGATGCACTGCAATATGGCCAAGAAGGGTCGCACTCAGGTTCTGAGTATCAACGACGATGAGGCCATCTACGGCGGTTACGAACTGACCCGTATGGAGGGCATCATCCCTGCCATTGAGAGTGCCCATGCCATTGCAGCCCTAAAGAAACTCTCGTTCAAGCCTTCTGATGTGGTGGTGCTCACCGTCAGTGGTCGTGGCGACAAGGACGTGGAAACCTACCTCAAGAATAAGGCGATGGCGAAAGAGTACGGTGATTTTTAATGAGAAATGAGAAATTATGATTACCTATAAATATCAAACAACATCGAAGACCATTCTGGCAGATTTGTATACGCCAGTAGGTGTATATATGCGACTGCGCGACCTCTATCCGCAGAGTGCACTGATGGAGAGTTCTGACTATCACGATGCAAACAACTCGCGTTCGTTTATCGGACTGAACCCCATTGCCAGCGTGGCTATCGGACACGGCATCGCCACCATCACCTATCCTGATGGCACGACCTTTCAGCATGAAGTGAATAAGGACTATCGTTCAGACAAAGCCATCCACGAACTCATCGACCGCATAGAGGTCGTTGGCGAGGATGCCAATGTCTGCGGACTCTTCGGCTACACCTCGTTCAACGCCGTGCGCTACTTCGAGAACATCGCCGTAAAGGACGAGACACAGGCCAAGAACGATGCACCCGACGTGCTCTATATATTGTATAAGGTGGTGATTGAGTTCGACCATCACAACAACATGTTGAAGGTGGTGACGCTGGAGAGTGACGGAGAATCCGGAACGTCCGACATCGATGCCATCCAGAAAGCAATGAACAAAGCCAATGTGAAGGCATACGATTTCCATCCCGTAGGCGATGTTCGCTCCACGCTGACCGACGATGAGCACAGAGAAAATATCCGTCGGGGCATCCAACACTGTATGCGTGGCGATGTGTTCCAGATTGTACTCTCACGCCGATTCATCCAGAAATATGAGGGCGACGATTTCAAACTCTACCGTGCCCTGCGCAGCATCAACCCCTCTCCCTATCTCTTCTACTTCGACTTCGGCGGTTTCCGTATCTTCGGCAGCAGTCCCGAGACCCACTGCCGCATCGAGGGCCGCCGCGCTTACATCGACCCCATCGCTGGGACCACGAAGCGTACTGGCGATGCCGAAGCAGACCGCAAGGGGGCAGAGTTCCTGCGCAACGACCCCAAGGAGAATGCCGAGCACGTGATGCTCGTCGACCTTGCCCGCAACGACCTCAGTCGCAACTGTCACGGGGTGAAGGTGGAATACTACAAGGACATCCAGTACTACTCGCACGTGATTCATCTCGTCTCTCGCGTCAGCGGTGAACTCGACGAGGGTGCTGATCCCATCAAGGCCTTTATCGACACCTTCCCCGCCGGAACCCTCTCTGGTGCGCCGAAGGTGCGCGCCATGCAACTCATCTCTGAGTACGAGCCGCATAATCGCGGTGCCTACGGCGGTTGCATCGGAATCATTGGACTCGACGGTTCGTTGAACCAGGCCATCACCATCCGCACCTTCGTCTCGCGCAATGGTGAACTCTGGTTCCAGGCCGGCGGAGGCATCGTGGCCAAGAGCAATGTGGAGTATGAATTACAGGAAGTGAATAACAAACTTGGTGCCTTGCGCAAGGCCATCGAAAAAGCAGCAACATTATGAAAATAGTCATTATCGATAACTACGACTCATTTACGTATAATCTGAGTCATTTAGTGAAGGAGTTAGGTGCAGAGGTCACCGTTGTGCGCAACGACCAGTTCGAACTCCCCGATCTCGAGCCCTACAGCAAGATAATCCTCTCGCCGGGACCCGGTATCCCTTCTGAGGCAGGACTGCTGCTGGATGTCATCAAGACCTATGCTGGCAAGAAGCCTATGTTGGGTGTCTGCCTCGGTCATCAGGCCATCGGCGAGGTGTTTGGCGGCAAACTCGAAAACCTGAGCGACGTATTCCACGGTGTGGCTACCCCTTGTCACATCATCGCCGACGACCCTATCTTCAGCGGCATCGAGCGTGACATTACCATCGGTCGCTACCACTCATGGGTGGTCTCGAACGAAGGCCTGCCCGACTGCTTGGAGGTTACAGCCGTCAGCGACGAGGGACAGATCATGGCCCTCCGCCATCGTGAGTTCAATGTGCGCGGCATCCAGTTCCATCCGGAAAGCGTACTGACCCCCGACGGCAAGAAGATGCTCCAAAACTGGCTGTTTCTATAAATCTATATGCCCCTTAAGTTAGGGGGCAACAGGGGTCTGAACAGGCGCAGACTTCTGAAGTCAAACATATTAATGGTCTGATAAACGCTTGTTCAGACCCCCAACCCCCTAACTTAGGGGGCTTATAAAAACAATGGGAAAACAGACAATGAAAGACATCCTGAACAGGATGCTGAACCACGAGGAACTGTCTCGTGAAGAAATGAAGAATATCCTGATTGGCATCACTCAGAGTGAGTATCCCACAGAACAGATTACGGCCTTGCTGACCGCTTTACAGATGCGTGGTGTCACAGTTGACGAACTGCTCGGCTTCCGCGACGGCATCTTAGAGACAGGTGTCCCAGCCATCCTCAATGCTGACCGTTACATCGACGTGGTTGGAACTGGCGGCGACCGCAAGAACACGTTTAATATCTCAACCACCAGTTGTTTTGTGATTGCAGGCGCAGGCTACAAGGTAGCCAAGCACGGCAACTACGCTGCCACCTCTGTATCGGGTGCTTCTAACGTGATTGCCCATCATGGCATCAAGTTCACGGATGACATCGACAAACTGAATCGCAGCCTCAACGAGGCAGGCATCGTATATCTCCACGCCCAACTCTTTGCCAAGGCAATGAAATTCGTAGGTCCTATTCGCAAGGCCTTGCAATTCCCCACGATTTTCAATCTCTTAGGTCCGCTGGTAAATCCTTCTCAACCACAGTGTCAACTCTTAGGTGTCGCCAACCTCGACCAGATGCGCCTCTACAATCAGGTATATCAGAAGATCGGCATCGACTACGGTATCGTGAACTCCATCGACGGCTACGACGAGATCTCACTCACAGGCGACTTCAAGGTGACCACCAAGAACTACGAGCGCATCTTCAAGCCACAAGACTTAGGCTTCGACATTGCCAAGCCTGAGGAACTCGTAGGTGGTGCCACTGAGGAAGAGGCCGCACAGATCTTCGACTCCGTACTTGAGAACCGTGCCCTCCCTGCCCAGAAGAATATCGTACTGGCAAATGCCGCTTTTGCCATCCAAGTACTCGAAAAGGGCGAGAAGAGCATCGAAGAGTGCATCGCCATCGCCCGCGAGAGCATCGACAGCGGCGCTGCCCTGAGAACCTTCCAGAAGTTCGTCGCCCTCAATTCATAGAACCCGTCAAACCCATCATCCCCATGGATATCCTTCAAGAAATCGTGGCACATAAGCGCATCGAAGTAGAGCACTTCAAAGCGCAACTCAGCGAGAGCGACATTCACCGACAGGTCGAAGCCATACTCGACTTCAGCGTCGCCTCGATGTCGCAGGCTCTCTCGGCATCGGATTCCGGCATCATCGCCGAGTTCAAGCGTAAATCGCCCTCAAAAGGCTGGATCAAGGAAGAGGGACAGGCCGACCTGATTCCCCTCTCCTACCAACAGAACGGGGCAGCGGCACTGAGCATACTCACCGACAACAAGTACTTCGGCGGCTGCGACGACTATATCCGTACCGCCCGCCACAGTGGAGTGAAGATTCCCATACTCTACAAGAACTTTGTCATCGACGAGTACCAACTGTTCCAAGCCCGTCTCTGCGGTGCTTCAGCCGTATTACTGATTGCTGCCGACCTGTCGCTGGCAGAGTGCAAATCGCTGTTGAATACTGCTCACGAACTGGGCATGGAGGTACTGTTGGAGATGCACGTTGAGGAAGAACTCGACTACGCTGCATTGGAACCTGATATGTGCGGCATCAACAACCGCAACCTCGGTTCGTTCATCACCGACGTCCAGAACTCCTTCCGTCTGGCAGAACTCCTGCCTAAGGAGGCTGTGAAGGTCAGCGAGAGCGGCATCTCGAATCCCGATACGGTCAAGGCACTCCGCCAAGCCGGTTTCCGGGGTTTCCTCATCGGCGAGACCTTTATGAAGACCCCCGACCCCGGTCTTGCCCTCCGCGACTTCATCACCCATCTAGCCCATTAAGTCCATGCATCCCATTAAACCCATCATCAAAGTATGTGGCATGCGCGATGCAGAGAACATCCGTGAGGTCGAGTCGTTAGGCATCGACCTGATGGGCTTTATCTTCTGGTCAAAGTCGAGCCGTTATGTCAGCGAGCGCCCCAACTATCTGCCCCAGAAGGCAAAGAAGGTCGGTGTCTTTGTCAACGAAGACACAGAAACCATCATGCAAATCGCCAAAGACTACGCTCTAGACTTCATCCAACTCCACGGTACTGAATCGCCCGACATCGTCCGTAGTATTCGTTCGGTTTGTGGCGATGGCATCGCCATCATCAAGGCTTTCAACATCGCTACAGCCGACGACTTCGCTCAAACCAAGCCCTACGAAGGCATCGTCAATTACTTCCTCTTTGATACTAAAGGTAAGTCCGTTGGCGGCAATGGCGAGAAGTTCGACTGGAACGTGCTCTCCGCCTACGATAGCGAAACTCCCTTCCTGCTTAGTGGCGGCATCGGTCCCGACGACGTAGAAGTTCTTAATTCTTATCTCTCGGTCCTTGGTTCCAAGCACTGCATCGGCATCGATCTCAACTCTCGCTTCGAACTCGCCCCTGGACTTAAAGATGTTGCCATTCTCCAGAAATTCTTAAATGAATTAAACAGGTCAATAAATAGTAAATTGTCAAATAGTAAATGATATGATGAATAAGATCAATCAACTCTTCGCAAACAGCAGCGAACAGAAACTCCTTTCGCTCTATTTCTGTGCCGGCTGTCCCACCCTTGAAGGCACAGCCGATGTCATCCTGGCGATGCAAAAAAGAGGCATCGCAATGATCGAGGTGGGTATCCCTTTCAGCGACCCGCTCGCTGACGGTCCCGTCATCCAGAGTGCTGCCACACAGGCCCTCAGAAACGGTATGACCCTTAGCAAACTCTTCGCCCAGTTGCAGGCAATCAAAGACCAAGTGGAAATTCCTCTTGTGTTGATGGGCTATCTCAACCCCATCCTTCACTACGGCATCGAAGCGTTTTGCAAAAGATGCGTCGAGGCTGGCGTCAGCGGAGCCATCATACCCGACCTGCCCTTCGACGACTATCTGAATATCGTGAAGCCGGTAGCAGACAAATACGACTTGCGCATCATCATGCTCATCACCCCCGAGACCAGCGAGGAGCGCATCCGTTTCATCGACGACCACACCGACGGTTTTATCTATATGGTCAGTTCAGCCTCTATTACTGGTACGCAGAAGAGTTTCGACGACCAGAAACAGGAGTATTTCCGTCGCATCAACGCGATGAACCTGCGCAATCCCCGAATGATCGGCTTCGGCATCTCGAACGCCCAGACTCTCAAAGCCGCACAAGACAATGCCGCAGGCGCCATTATCGGTTCGAAGTTCGTCACCCTGCTCAACGAGGCAGAAGGCAACGCCAATAAAGCCCTCGACCAACTGTTCGAGGCACTGAAGCAGTAAGAAAGGGCTCAATCCTAAAAAAGTTCTCCCGTCATGGGAGAACTTTTTCTGTGGAAGTGGAGGGATTCGAACCCTCGTCCGCACAAGGAAACCATACGCTTTCTACATGCTTATCTCAGCCTTCATTTTCGTGATACAACAAGACCTGAGCCACCAATTGCACCCTTATCCTCTAAGATTTCATCCCGCCATCGAGGCCTGACAAGACTATTTCCGATTTAACCTGCGCCGCTGGATCTTTGGATTCGGAACACCATCCTCGGAGCGACGTCTCGTTCTCCTACCTTGTAAGAGAATAAAGCCAGTAATCTACTATACTTCGATTAGGCAGCGAGAGCATACTCGTTGTTGCCAATTAATTTTTCGACCGACTTGATTTCGGAGAACACAGTCTTCACTCCGCATGCTTACGTACCATCTCGACTTGCCGTCAAATCCAGTCACCCCCAGATCATCAATGTCGTAATCGGCTGCAAAATTACAAAATTCCCCGCAATCTCCAAATTTTTTCGCAAAAAATCCACTATTTCTTGATTGTAAGCACACCAGCAGAAAGCGCTGGGACGGAGAGCACGACATCGCAGCCATCGGTCTCTGGAACGGCCTTCTGCAAGGCAACGGCATGTTTGTTCTCCATGCTGTTGGCTACAGTCAGTGAACCTGGAGCGTAATATTCAAACGCCGTCTCCTTCACATTTGGCCAGTCGCCCTTGATGCGCAGCGTGGCAGGCTCATCGGTAGGATTCACCACCTTCACAATCACACCTGAGCCATTCTCCATCATGGTGGTGCTCACGCTCAGATTGCCCGTCTCACCGCTATAGGCCAAACGGTACTTCGAAAAATGGTCGTACCAAAGTTCCGTGACCTGGCAATTAGGGGCCTTGAACAGATCCTTGTAATCAAAATTGATGAAGGCGTTGTTCCAGTCAGGGGCATCGGTACGACGTATGAACAGCGCAGCAGCACCCATCGCCACCACGTCACGAGCCTCGCACATATTGAGGAATCCGCCTGCAAACAGGCCTGTGCGCCAGTCGATGCTGTTCAGGTTCCACTCAGAAATAAAAAGTTTGATGTTCGGGTTAGGACCGTCAGCAATCATCTGGGCATAGCGGTCGTACTGCTGTCCCAGACGTACGGGACCGGTGGCATAGCCGCCCTGCTGCTCATAGTGGTGCAGACTCAGGTAGTCGAAATAGTTGCCACTGCGCTTGATGAAATCCTCGTCCTCGCGGAAGCCGCCACAGGCGATAATCTTGATGGAGGGGTCTATCTTACGCATCGCCGTACTGAAGTCGCGCACACACTTCTCATAGCGGTCGATACCCATCTCCCACATTTCGTTGTCTATCTCCCAGTATTTCACGTTGTAGGGTTCCGGATGTCCGTTGGCGGCACGCTTTGCGCCCCACTCGTCGGTGGCGGGGGCATTGCAGTAGCGCAGCCAGTTCACCGCATCCTGCAGGATGCTGTCGTACTCATCGGCAGGACGCTCGAACTTCACGCTCACCACGATGATGGGTTCGGAATTGACCTCGCGACAGAAACGGATGAATTCATCGGTGCCGAAGCAGTTCTGGTCATAGTCCATCCACATCCAATGAGCCCAGCGCTCACGTTTCTCCTGCGGACCGATGCCCCATTTCCAGTCATACTGCGCCACATAGCCACCGCCTGGCCAGCGCAAACAGGTGGGATGCAGTTCCTTCACGGCTTGCAGGATGTCGGGACGGAACCCGCCCAGATTCTTACCCGTCTGCGTGGTCATGGTCGCCATATCCACCTGCACCGTGCCACCCTTAACCACTATTGCGAAATCACCATCACCGCTGATCTGTTCTACTCTGCCTCCATCCATTTTCAGCCTGAGCTTAACATTGTCCTGATTGCCAAGAGACCTCGGTTCAAGGACGAAATCGTATTTCTTCCATTCCTTGCTCACCTTGCCGAGTGACTGACGTGCCACAAAATCTCCTTTCTCATTACGCAGGCCGACAATCAGCTCTCCCTTTCCCTTGGCATAGATGGAACCTACATATTTTTCATTTACTGTTATGTTCTGAGGACCTTGGAAGATGCCAGCCTCCGTCTTGCCTGCCGTTATCTCCTGCGAATAGCGCATGTTCACAGCATCATCCTTCACCAAACGGTATTTACCACCTTCGCCAAAGGCCGTCCACTGCTGGGCCACAGCCGGAATCTGCACATCGCCAGGAGTGCCCTCAAAGAGGACTTTACCATCGGTTGATGTCAGACGTATATTGCGGTATGTGGCCTCTGTATAGTTCACCCAAAACATCAGGAAATTACAGTCGGCTTTCTCCAATCCGTCGTAGGTCAGAACTTCCTTGCCGTCCCAGAACACCGTCACCTTGCTACCACGGCTCTCTATGCGCAGTTTGTGCCACTTCTGCTCCTCATTTACCTGTTCCTTCGTAGCCGGAGCCGAAATCAATGGTGTCAGAACATTCATGCGACGTCCCGGACGTCCACCGAAACCAGCCATCTCACGGACTTCCATTGAGCAGATGGAGAAATCTGCCGTGGCGCTCTGTTGCTGAAGTGCAGCACGGGCAGCGGTCTCATTGGCTGCGTCGATCTGTGCTTGCGTCTGTGCAGGCGTAAACGTGCGGCTCTCGTAATACGGATCGTGTATGCGGACAAAATAAGGTGTGCCGTCCTTCTTGTTGCGGACAGCGAAACGGATGTCCATCAGTCCTCCGCTCCAACTGCGTCGTGCCAACTTGTATGCACGCCAGTTCACATCCATCGTCAGGTCGAAGTCGCAGGTGTTGATGCTGTCAATCTTGAGCGGCTGTTCATAACGGGTAGGTGAATGGAGCACCATGTCATCGTCCATAAACCATCCGTCGAAGTAACCGTCACGCGGATGGATGCCAGGATATTGCTCTGGCTCAAACGAACGCTCCTGTATGAGTTCTTGCCAGACACCATTGTTGGCACTGAAATAGATATGCTCAAAGAGTTGACCGTAGAGCATCTCATCGATGATTCCAGAGGGCTGCTTGCTCTCTACCGTAATTGCATACTCACTTTTACTTCGCTGGGCCCTGGCAATAGTTCCTGCCACCAGTAATGCCAACAATAGGATTTTTCTCATTTTCTCATTTATTTTTAGCGATTCAAATTCTGAAAGGTTTTGTCGTAATCGAGAGCAAATATAGTAAGTTTTTTCATAATTCGCAAGTTTTTCGGGAAAAATATAGTAATTTTGCACACCGAATACAATAAATACGCCTACAAAAAGTTATTTATTATATAATATGTACGCGCAAACAAAAAATAAAATAGGATGAAGAGACTATCATCAATATTTATATCTCTGATGCTGGCCACCACTGTAGGCTGGGCACAGTCAGGCATGACCGACAATCAGGTCATGGACTATGTAATTGAACAGAACGCCAAGGGCACATCGCGCCAACAGATAGTCACTCAATTGATGCAGCGTGGTGTTACTATTGACCAGATACGTCGCATCCAAAAGAAATACCAGAGACAGACACAGAATGGTGCTTTGGGTGCTGAAGACATTACCAGTGGCTCAAAGGGGACGAACAGTCGTATGCGTGAAGCCAATGGTGATCTGCGCGAGGAACGGAAGATCTCTTCGCACCTTGTCAGGGACGGGAGACCTCAAAATAGTGACCGGCAGTTCACAGAGATGGACGAGGCGATGGATTTCATGATGCCCGACTCGCTGAAGTACAACCAAGAAAAAGAAGAGAAACCGGGCCGAAAGATTTTCGGTCACGACGTATTCAACAATAAAAACCTGACATTCGAGAGCAGCATGAACCTTGCCACCCCTCAAAATTACCGTCTCGGTCCAGGGGATGTTGTAAACATCGACATCTGGGGAGCCTCGCAGCAAAGTGTCAGCGAGACCATCTCGCCCGACGGCATCATCACAGTTGATGGCATAGGTGTCATCTCATTAGGAGGTCTGTCGGTAAAGCAAGCCAAGCAAAGGCTCAGAAGCATACTTGGTCCCAGATACCAGGACTCTCGCATTGAACTGACTCTCGGACAGACACGTACTATCACCATCAGTGTGATGGGAGAAGTAAAGATGCCGGGAACATACACGATGTCGGCTTTCGCTACCGTCTACAATGCCCTCTATATGGCAGGAGGCCCCAACGAAATCGGTACGCTGAGAAACGTGCAGGTATTCCGCAACGGTCGCCTCCTCTCAAACGTCGATGTCTATGACTTTCTGCTCAATGGCAAGTTGACTGGCGACGTGCGATTGCAGGACAATGACATCATCACCGTGGCTCCCTACGAGGCTCTTGTGAATATTACGGGTAAGGTAAAGCGCCCGATGTATTACGAAATGAAGAAGACGGAAAGTGCCGCTACCCTACTCCGCTATGCTGGTGGATTTACGGGCGATGCCTATACGAAGGCCATACGTGTAAACCGCAAAGCCGGGCAACAGTATTCTGTTTTCAGTGTTGGCGAGTTTGACCTCAATGATTTCAAACTGATGGACGAAGACGTCGTATCCGTTGATTCCACCCTCAACCGCTATCATAACATGGTAGAGATAAAAGGAGCCGTATTCCGTCCGGGTATGTATCAGTTAGGTGGTCAAATCTGCACCGTAAAGGCACTTATCGAAGCAGCAGATGGATTAACGGAAGATGCCATCAGTCAACACGCAGTGATGCACCGTATACAGGAAGACCGCACCCTGAAGATGCAGAGTATTGACATCAAGGGTATCCTTGAAGGCACTGTACCCGATGTGGAACTGAAGAATGAAGACGTGCTCTATATCGCCAGTCGCGAAGAAGAAATAACGGACCAAACTATCACCATCCACGGTGAAGTGAACTTTCCAGGTGTATATCGCTATGCCTCGAATGAGACTGTCGAGGATCTTGTGCTGCAAGCTGGCGGACTGACCAATGCCGCTTCACTGGCAAAGGTCGATGTGGCTCGCAGAATTGTTGACCCAGATGCGACAGAAGCGGGTGAAACGCTGGCATTCACCTATAGTTTCAGGCTCAACCCGGACTTCACTATTCCACAGGGAGAGACACCCTTCACCTTGCAGCCCTATGACGAAGTATACATCCGAAAGAGCCCGAACTATATTGAACAGCAAAACGTCGTCGTTGAGGGTGAGGTGCAGTTCAAGGGCGAATACACCTTGACGAACAGTAACCAACGCCTCAGTGATGTGATCAAGGAGGCCGGCGGCATCACAAGGCATGCCTATCCGGAAGGAGCCAAACTACTGAGAAGAATGACAGCCGAAGAACAGGAAACGATGAAGACGATGCTCCGAACCGCCCAGAGGAACTCCGGAAAGGACTCCATCGACGTATCAAAACTCGCCACAATGACAACATATCCTGTGGCTATCGAACTTGACAAGGCTCTGCAGAATCCACATAGCGACGACGATCCTATTCTACGCGAAGGCGACCGTATCGTAGTTCCCAAATACACAAGTACCGTCACCATCAACGGAGAAGTACTCTACCCGAATACCGTCCGCTATATGGCGGGAAAGGATGCAGACTACTACATCGACCTTGCCGGAGGTACCACGTCAACCGCCAAGAAGAACAAGACCATTATCATTTATATGAATGGCATGGTAGCCAAAGCCGGAGGCAAAAACAAGCCCCGTCCAGGTTGTCAAATTGTGGTACCCACCAAGAAGGCTCGTCGTGCCCTCTCTATGCCAGAGATTCTGAGTATGGGTACTGGATTTGCATCTCTCGGTACCATGATCGCCAGCATTGTTAATCTCACAAAATAGGCAAGAATATGGAAGAAAACAAAAAAAACAACTCTGAGGTCATTGACCTGAGAATTGTATTTAAGAAGATATGGAACAACCGCCGACTGTTCTACAGAGTACTTCCGATTGTTTTTGTATTATCATGCATATATATATTTAGCAAGCCTCGATATTATACATCTGAAGTAAAGTTAGCCCCTGAGATGGAAAATTCCACTGCGGGCGGTGCACTTGGTAGTTTAGCCTCGTCGTTTGGCTTTGACCTTGGCAACATGCAAACGAGTGATGCCATTACTCCCCTTCTATATCCTGACTTGATGGAAGACAATGGATTTATAGCCAGTTTGCTAAGCATAAAGGTACAAAGTGCTGACGGGGAAATCAGTACAAATTACCACGACTATATAAAATCATACCAGAAAAAAACATGGTGGAGTTATCCTATCGCATGGATTAAAAAGTTATTTCCCAAGAAAGCAGACCTCGGTGGTAGCCAAGGCGGTTATAACCCATATAACTTGTCTAAAGACGAAGATGGAATCTATAATATAATCAGAAACAAAATCAGCCTTGGCTTGGATAAGAAGACTGGCGTTATCAGCATTTTGGTAGAAGCCCAAGACCCTCTTATCTGTAAGACTTTGGCAGACTCCATTAAGGATAAACTACAAATATTCATTACCGAATACCGAACAAACAAAGCACGTAGAGATTACGACTATTACAAGGATTTGACGGAAGAAGCAAAACGCGAATATGAAAAAGCCCGCCAAATATACGGTAGTTTATCTGATGCGAACACCAAAGTCGCCTTACGCAGTGTGGAACTCAAAATGAACGACATGGAGAACGATATGCAGATAAAGTTTAATGCCTACACCACATTAAATGGTCAACTCCAAGCAGCCAAAGCAAAAGTACAGGAGCGCACGCCAGCCTTTACTGTCCTGAAAGGTGCTACAGTACCTATTAAGCCTGCTGGTCCCAAACGTATGCTTTTTGTCATTGGCATGCTTTTCCTTGCCACAATTTTCACATCTGCCTACATTTTCAAACGTGAGATACTAGACAACCTGTATCATCAGTAACAGCACAAAGGAATGGACTCGACTAAACGTATTATTATCAATACCTTGGCTCAGTATTCACGTTCCTTACTGAATATCCTGTTATCACTTTTTTCCACCCGTTACATCGTTGAGGCGTTAGGAGTCAGTGACTATGGCTTATATGTAGTGGTAGGCGGGGTTGTCGCACTCCTTGGGTTCATTACCAATGCCCTGGTTATGACGACACAACGATTCGTTTCATTTTATTTCGGTAAATCCAATAAAGAAAAGATTCATAAAATCTTTGCTAACAGTCTTTTTATTCACTTCATCTTTTCTCTCTTGATGATTGTTGTCTTGTTGTGTATGAAAGACCTGTTTATTTATCATTGGCTCAATATCCCAGCAGGGAGGGAGAATATTGCTGCCAATGTATATGTCATAACTATTTTCATGCTTGTTATCACCATATTAACAGCACCATTCAAGGCTTTGTTCATTGCTAGGGAGAACATTGTCTACATCTCTGTTGTTGAGGTATTTGACGGTGTACTGAAACTGGGTATTGCTGTCTGGATACTGTTTACTGACACCGACCGCCTGCTCCTTTATGCCATTCTGATGCTATCAATCCAGATAGTTAATATCATGGCCTATTCTATCTTTGCCTTGCACAAATACAAAGAGTGCCACATACTGATATCATACCGCGAATTAGACCTCTCATATATACGACAATTAGCGGGTTTTGCCGGATGGTCAACCTACAGCATGGGAGCCATCGTTTTTCGTAACCAAGGCATTCAGTTAATACTAAACCGCTTCTTAGGTACCATTGTCAATGCGGCCTACGGCATAGCCATGCAGGTATATAGTTCTTTGGCCTTTGTTGCCAGTTCTATACTGAATGCCATGAACCCCCAAATTATGAAAGCAGAAGGCGAAGGCAACCGAAAGTTGATGTTACAGTTGGCCGAGAAAGAATCCAAATACTCCACCATGCTACTGATGGTTATTACCATTCCTCTGATATTTGAATTGCCAGATGTCTTGGCATTGTGGTTAAAGGAAGTACCTCCGGGTTGTGTCATTTTCTGCCAGTTCATCCTCTGTGGATTCATCATCGACCAGGCCACCTATGGCATCAATACAGCCGTTTTGGCAACAGGAAAAATCAAGTATTACACTTTGCTTATGTACACACCAAAGTTATTAATCGTCCCCACCATATATTATCTTATTCGGGCAGGTTACTCTCCCTTTGTAGCAATGAGTGTCTATTTGATGGCTGAAGCATTTGTATCCATAGCCCGTCTGCCCTATATAAAACGAACTTGTGGTTTGGGCATCCGTCACTTTCTGAAGACTGTTATCATTCCTCTATGTCCTCTGTTGCTGACACAATGTGCCATCGGCTATTGTTCCATTAGTTTTATTAACATGGAACATCGTTATCTGCTCACCATACCATTTTCCATCGTCATCTGTGGGTGTATGATGTGGTTCTTCACTCTCTCGAGTTCAGAACGCGAGTATGCGTGTAAGATCCTGACAAGAAAATCTAACGTAGTATCCATACCCCATGATGAAGATTAGGATCACCAAAGAAAAAATAGATCGTCTGTTTATGATAGACCTGTCCAGGTTTTATCTGATAGACAAACGTGCTCTTAGTATCTTTTTTTTCCATACGGGAATGATGATTGCTTTTCTTGGCTCACTGAACCCATGGTTTATGTGGCCTATTGGGACTCTGTATTCTTTGCCTGCTTGTCTGTTCCTAATTATATCAATGGAATTGGCAAAGTCTGACTCTGGTTCATATTATAACCGCACCGATTCCCTTCTTCCTATTTTGGCATTTATCATCCTATCATACTATCAGATTTTTATCCGTAGTGGCAATATCAATGGCTATATCTCCAATCTGTTTCGAATAATTGTATTTTATGCCCTTTTTAAAGTCAGGCCTGTAGAAATCAAGGCTTTCTGTGATCTTCTGTCGAAAATAATGGGAGGATTCCTTATTGTTTCCATGTTTTTCTTCTTCCTTTACCTTCTTGGTTTCTCCCTTCCATCAAGGAATGCTGATTTCAACAATCTGTACTCATATACCAACTATTATTTCTTCATGATTGATGATCGTAATCTCTTCACCATTATACCTCGTTTCCATTCTGTATTTCTAGAGCCTGGCCATATGGGGACTATGACCGTTATGTTACTGTTTACCCAAATGGGGAAGTGGAAAAAATGGTACAACATCGCCCTAATTGTTGCCACCCTCATCTCATTCTCATTAGCTGCCTATGGTTTGTTGGTAGGCATAGTGTTCTTAAGCCTCTGGGTCAGAGGTATACATTTTATAAAAAAAGCAATTCTTGCTGTTGGTCTATTTGCAGTTGTCACCATAGGATCTTTCTTTTATAATAATGGCGACAACCTACTCCATAACCTTATCATGGTAAGGCTAGAAATGAATGACGGAGAGATGGCTGGAGACAACAGAGTAAGCGACAGTTTCCGGGCCGACTATGAGAATCTTATTAAATCCTCAGACGTTCTTATAGGAAGAGATAGAAACACAGAAAGTTTTGGCAACTCCGGGTATCGTGTATTCATTTATGATTACGGTCTCATTGGTCTCTTCCTACTCCTAGTGTTTTATCTGGTGTCTTTTAATAATCCTCAGAATATAAGAGCCATGACGGCTGTTTTCATCATAGGAGGACTCAACTTCATCATTCGAGGACATCCTCTATGGTATGCCAACTTTATACCCCTTTACTATGTGGCAAGATGCTTTATTCCCAAATCAAGCACTTGCGAATCAGACGTCAATTGAAAAAAGACTTATAGAAGATGAATATACTATATGTTCTACATGACACGACAATGCATGGAGGCGCAACAAAATCCTTCCTGAATCTGCTCCTATGGCTTATAAAAAAGGATGTCTGTCCTATTGTCCTTCTACCCAATGCAGACGGATTGTTTCATGTTTTAAAAGACATGTCAATACCCGTTTATGCGATGGGATTTAGATGGAATACATATCCTAAAGTTAATTCCTCGATGGACGTTTTATTGTATATTCCTCGCCTCATCCAAAGAAGAATCCGCAATTATTATACAGTTCAAAGACTTTCTCATCTTCTTAAGGATAAACATATAGACATCATACACTCAAATGTTTCAATTGTTGACGTGGGGTTCAGAATAGCCCAAAAGTTAAATATTCCTCATATTTATCACATTCGGGAATATGCAGACAAAGATTTTGGATTACACTATGTTCCTACCAGAAAATCTTTCTTAAAAAGTCTGAACAAGACCAGATCCTATAGCATCTGTATCACGAAAGATATCCAGCAGTATTTCCATCTCAGCGACAACACTAAATCAAAAGTCATATATAATGGCATACAGGAAGAAATACGTTTTATGCCTCATCTAGAGAAAAAACGATATTTTTTATATGCTGGGCGCATTGATTATACCAAGGGAATAGATGTCCTACTCATTGCATATAATGATTATGTTCATAACACCAAAACAGAAATAATCCCATTGTACATAGCAGGGAACGCGTCCAACTCATCTTTTTATAATCAGATTTTGTCTTTTATTAAAGAACACAATCTGTCAGATAAGGTTTCCTTCTTAGGACAACGTGATAACGTAGATATATTAATGCAGCAAGCACAAGCTATCATCGTTCCGTCTCGTTCTGAAGGCTTTGGAAGATGCCTTGCCGAAGCCATGTTCAATGGCTGTCTGTCAATATGCTACAATGCTGCAGGTCTAAAAGAGCAATTAGAAAACGGTATTGAATTGACAAAGGAAAAAATAGGTCTAAGTTACGACACTCCCCAACAACTTACATGCCTACTTGAAGAAACTGCCAAAGCTCCTGCTGACAAATATCAGCACATGAAAGAGATGGCATTTTTCACTGTAAGCCAACTATATACACGTGAAAAAAATGCAGAATCCATTTATGAATTCTATTTTTACATCTTAAATGACACAGATAATCATTAATATATGTCAACACGTATCATAGCATTCTATCTACCACAGTTCCATTCTATACCTGAAAACGACGAGTGGTGGGGCAAAGGTTTTACCGACTGGGTGAATGTCAAAAAAGCGCGGCCTCTTTTCAAAGGTCATCAACAGCCACGCATTCCTCTCAACGAGAACTATTATGATCTAAGCAAGGTGGACACTCTGCAATGGCAGGCCAAGATTGCCAATGAATATGGTGTATATGGTTTTTGCTTTTATCATTACTGGTTCAACGGAAAACTGCTGTTGGAAAAACCTGCTGAGATGCTTCTTGCAGATAAAAGCATAGCACTTAATTTCTGTTTTTCATGGGCGAACGAACCTTGGGCAAGAACTTGGGACGGAAAAGCCAAACAAGTGCTAATGCCGCAGTCATACGGAGGGAAGGATGACTGGGAGAAACATTTTTACTATTTACTCCCATTCTTCAAGGATGAACGATATATCAAGGAGAATAACTGTCCTATGTTTCTTATTTATAGATCCTGTAGTATCCCCTGTGCAGCAGAAATGATGGAAGAGTGGAACGAGATGGCAAAAAAGGCTGGTTTCAATGGTATTCACTTCGTGGAAACATTACGTAATGGGAAACGCGAAAAACGCAATCTTCCCTTCAAAGCAAAAGTAGAGTTCGAGCCGGCACGCACAAATATGCAACAACATCCTGTCATTCTGAATTACAAACGTGTTCGAAGAAGAATCATCAACATCATCAATAATATTTTCCATTGCACTATACCTTTAAACAAACCTTTTCCATTTGTTGATGTTGCCCAACGTTCTATAGAAAAGAAGTCTCCTGTTGGAACGTATGGTGGTGTATTTATTGGATGGGACAACACGCCCCGTCGTGGACTTGCAGGCACCATTGTCCTTCCTCCCTCTAAAGCAGAATTCAAGCAGTATTTTAAAACTAAGATGGAACAGACACTGAACGTATATCACACGAACTATGTTTTTATTAATGCCTGGAATGAATGGGCTGAAGGAACAGTGTTGGAGCCAGATGAAACACATCAATATGAGTATCTTGAAGCAATAAAAGAGTCAATAATATGATACAACATTCTATAGCAATCTATTGTGTAAACTATCATTCATACGATAGCCTCAACAACTATCTTGTTTCCATTGACAAGGCAATGGAGAAAGTAAAGGATACTATTTCTGTCACGGTATTGGTGGCAGACAATTCTGTGCCTGCGACACATGTTGACTACCAGCCCCAATATTTCACATTGCGCATACTTCCCACTAATGATAATAAGGGGTATTTTGGCGCTATTGGCTTTTTAATGAAAGAATTTGATCCCCAAGAATATTATTATTCTATCATTAGTAATGTTGATGTTCTGCTTACAGATAATTTCTTTTTAAAACTCTCCAATTTTAAATGCGATACCGCTGTCGGATGGGTCGCACCATCAATTTATTCTGAAAGACACCAATTTGATTGGAATCCTCAAGCAATGCAACGTTACTCATTACGAAAATTGAAAATCTTACGCTTTCTATTCAAACATCCCCAATTGCTACAACTGAAGAAAAAAATATTCCATGAATTCAAGGACATAAAAAAACACTCTTCTGGAGATATTTATGCAGGACATGGCTCTTTCATTATTTTACCTAAAGTATATTTTATAAAGTGCGGTATTATAAATTATCCTGTATTTCTTTTTGAAGAAGAGATTTATCTTGCAGAGGAGTGTCGTAAACACGGCCTAAAAGTGGTTTATTACCCTCAACTAAAAGTCTTAGATATAGGAGGAGTCTCGACTGGGAAAATACCTTCTCTCCAATATTGCAGCCATTACATAGAAGCACTTAACTATATCATCTCACATTATTATTGAATTCAAGGTATATTCAAATTAACATGAGCCCCCATTTCAGATAAATAATCGGGAGAATAAAAGTCCATCATCCCTCCTAACGACGTAAAAGTCAATTCGCCAAAATATGTCTTGCCACCCACAGCATACAAATCAACACGTACTTCAGGGAATGGCTTTGATAATATGCGAGCAGCCTTTATCATCTCGTCAAGACAAGATGGACGAGGCAATGTTTTAGTAGCAATAGTCATATGAGGCGAATTTCTCATGTTCTCAGGGAAACGGTTCCACTCCAAGTCATAGCAATCTACAGTAGCATGATAGCCGTCCTCCTGACGCTCGGAACAAATGAAAAAAGAAAAAGGTTCGCCATTGAAACACCATAGTTTATAATCAATCAAGGACTTCTCGCCATCATTGCTGGGCAACAACTCCTCAGCCAGAATCATGGGTTTGATTCCATTATAATGCGGCTCTCCAGACAATGCACCGATATATTTGGAATCCAGCCATCCTTGAAGTCGCTTTCGCAATGACTGCCAGTCTCTTTCAGTCATCTTAGCCTTATCTATCTTGACGTTCGTACCCTTCCCGTCGCCATTATTAGCCTTGAGGATAAATTGTTGTGGGAGGTCGTCAAAAGGAATATCTTCAACTCGTTCCCAGGCTCCATACAAAGGAACCAAGATAGATTCCAATCCACAAGACTTCACATATTCTCTCACCCTATATTTATCTGCTAATCGAGTCCATTCTGTTGTATCACTATATAATTTAAGATACAAGATTTTCTCATTTAAATCCTGTGGATCCTTCAAATTTGGGAAACGTTTAAATCTGAGGAAATACCTGATTTTTACAGTTATAACAGGACTACATGCACAAATTCTTTTTAATAATTCACGGATAATATACTTCAAAATATTCATTTTCTATAGAATTCCCAAATATGTTATTTCTTCTGATACACTCTAATCCAGTCGAATTGAGTTTCATACACCTTAGACGTTTGGGGAATCATGAATTCATAATTGCCATCACCGACACTCTGATTCAATATCAGATAAAAAGGTTGGTCGAATGTCCACTGTCTTTTAGATAGTTTTTCTACATCAGTTGATTTCTTGTAGAGACCGCTAACCTTTCCATCAATCTTCCAGACAATCTGGTTTTCATCCCATTCAACGCTATAGACATGCCACTTGGTGACATCTAAGGGAATACGGAAACTGTTCTTTTCACCATGTTTCTTGTTGTCTTGGGTATACTGCGTATGAGCAGTATGGGTTGCTTCCGACCTCGTGCCAAAGGACTCCATGATATCGATTTCCGCATAGGGCTGTTTGCCTTGGGGTTGTGGAAACATCCATGCTGCAGGAAAATTACCACATCTCAGGTTGGTTCTCATCCGCACTTCTACTTTACCATATTTAAACATAAACTTTCCCTTGGTATTGATGGCTCCTGTCAGCATCTTTGCTGTATCAGAAGGGGCAATCTTATTGGGAATGGCACGACAAATTAGCCTTCCTTTCTTTATGTAGACGACTTCGTCAACATCACTGATCCATCGAGACCATCTACTACTGCCTCGCTGATGGCGACTCCATTTTGTTGTATCTGGCTGACTGCCATTCGGCTGGTTGAACTCGTCAGAAAAGACTAATTGCCATTCCCCGTCGTGACTTTGTGCCCTGGCTAATGGAACGTCGCCTACAAAAGCAACCGACATCAATAAACATAGAAGATTCCTATACATACACATGACTGAATCGAAATTCTGCGACAAAGGTATAAAGAAATATTGTAATAACCAAACTTACGATGAAGAAATGACAATTATTGCGAAAGGGATTCGAAGAAAAAAACAAATAAAAAGCATTATATTCAAAAAAAATTAGTACCTTTGCAGCCGATTTTTGAAAATGGGCCAGTAAGATGAGCCAAGAATTAGTATCAGTCATCATGCCAACTTATAATTCCGGGAGGTTTCTTCCGGGAAGTATTGACAGTATCCTGGCTCAGACATACAAGAATCTGGAACTGTTAATTACTGATGACGGTTCTAATGATGCATATACACTGCAATTGCTCAAGGAGTATTCCGAGAAGGATGCACGGGTGAAGGTAGAGTATCTTGAAGGGAACAACGGTCCTGGAGTTGCCCGCAATAAGTCTATTGAGAGAGCACAAGGCAGATACATTGCCTTTTGTGATAGCGACGACAGATGGCTTCCGACCAAACTTGAGAAACAGATTGCCTTGATGGAATCCAAGGGTTGCAGTCTCTGTTGTGCCTCATATATCTTGTGTGATACCGATGACAAGGAGACAGGACTTGTGATTCCGCCAGAGGTCATCTCATTCACGATGATGAAGCACGACAACAAAATCGGCTGTCTTACAGCCGTTTACGATACAAAGAAACTTGGACAGAAGTTCTATCTGCCAGAAATCAGAAAACGTCAGGATTGGGTCCTGTTTCTCTCTATTATCAAAAGATCAGGCCCTGCATATGCCCTGACGGAGCCTCTGGCTTTTTACCGCCAAAGGGATAATTCTATTTCCAGCAAAAAGTTTTCGTTGATTAAATACAATATCAAAGTCTACGAGATTATTCTTGGCTATCCCAAATGGAAAGCGAGTCTCTACTTCCTGTTCATCTTCATTCCCACCTATTATTTGAAAGTTTTGAAACGCAACATTGATAGTCGGAACTATCTACGGAAGAAAGAACTAAATAAAGAATGATATTTTCTTATGAGAGATTACACAATAAATACTATAGATTGTCGTTTATTTTATTAGAACGAACCCTCAAATATTGGCTTATTGATAAATGACTACTCTTCGAGACGGATATATCGTTGATGGAATGAACGAGTTTGAACGCAACATCAAAAGGATTATTGACTTTTGTACTGCGTTCGTTTGTCTCATTATATTCTCCCCGCTTATGCTGGCTTGCTATATTGCTATCAAGCGGGAAGATGGTGGGCCTGCCATTTTCAAACAAGAACGAATAGGGAGATTCGGACGGCCTTTCAATATCTATAAATTCCGCAGCATGATAGTTGACGCAGAAAAAGAAGGCCCTGCGCTCTACCAACATGAACATGAGACCCGAATGACAAAGGTTGGAAGATTCTTGCGTGCCCATCATTTAGATGAACTGCCTCAGTTATGGAATGTCTTAAAAGGAGAAATGGCCTTTATTGGGCCAAGGCCTGAACGAAAGTTTTTCATTAACCAAATCATGGAGAAAGACCCACGATACGTCTATTTATATCAAGTAAGACCTGGTGTCACCTCCTATGCCACTTTATACAACGGTTATACCGACACTTTGGAAAAGATGCTCCGTCGCTTAGAACTGGATCTCTATTATCTGGAGCATCGGTCACTTTGGTTTGATGCGAAATTGCTGATATTGACATTCATTAATATAGCATTTGGCAAAAAATTCTGATTATGAAAGCACGGACTTCTATCATATTGTTGGTCGTAACGATCCTGTTTGTTGCTTGTAGTACTCCCAAGAACTTTAACTACTTGCAAGACCTGACAAACGGACAGGAGATAACAAACCCGAACGATGGCACCATTCGTCTGCAACCTAAAGACCAGATTATGATCCTTGTCAAGAGCAAAGATCCTATGATGAGTTCTTTATTCAACAAAGGTATCACCACTAACCTGAAGGCTGGACAGACAGAAGGTAACGTATATACTACAGGTTACACTTTGGCACCTGATGGCTCTATCGACTTCCCTGTTCTTGGGAAAATCAGCCTGAAAGGACTTTCAAGATACGAAGCAGAGCAGGCGATCCAGTCATTATTGCGTGAGGATCAGTTGAAGGATGCCAATGTAACCATAGAGTTTATGAACATGAGTTACACGGTAACAGGCGAAGTGGATAAGCCTGGTGTCTATCCGATACAAAAAGATGCCATCACCCTGTTTGAAGCACTGGGACAAGCGGGTGACATCAGTGTATACGGAAAACGCGATAGTGTGATGGTGGTTAGAGACTTGGGAGGAACGAGAAAGGCATACATCCTGAGCCTCAATTCTGCCAGAGACCTTCTTTCTTCAGAGGCGTACTATATTCAGCAAAACGATGTCGTTTATGTAAAGGCTAATAACACAAAAGCCCGTCAGTCGTTGGCAGCAGGTAACGAGACACGCTCTATGTCTTTCTGGATGTCACTGGCCTCTGTACTAACCTCAATTGCTGTACTCGTTATTAAATAAACCACTATGAGTTCTTTCCTCAAAACCTGCATTCAGCAATGGAAATGGTTTGTTGGCGTCGTCTGCCTGACCATCATCTTCGCCATCTTATTCTTATCGATGGCAGTTCCCCAATATGAACGTACTGCCTCTGTCCTTGTTAAAGATGAGAACGGCGGTGGTGGCCTGTTATCCTCAATGGCATCAAACATGGGCATGCTGGCTGGCATGGCAGGACTAAACATCACATCGAATGTAGAGAACGAGATGCAGATTTTCTCTTCACCTTTCCTGATGCAGGAAGTGGTAAGCCGTCTGGGGCTCGACACCCGGTATGAGGTCTATGACGGACTCATGAAGAAGGAACTCTACGAAGAGACGCTGCCCATTAAAGTCACCTTCCCCAAACTAACAGACAAGGATGGTACATATATGAAAATGGACTTGAGGAAAGACGGCACCTTTACACTCTATAAGTTCCGTAAGAACAAAGACAAGTTTGACGGAGAGGTTAAAGGGAAGGTCAACACCGTCTGTCAGACACCTGTCGGTCCTGTTTCTGTCATCACCACAAAGTATTTCAATACCTGTATGAAAGAAAACGAGATGACTATCCGCATCACGAAGGACAGGAAATACGACCGTGTGGAAAGTCTGATGAACCATATAGACATTGACCTGGCTGATGACCAGACAAGCATCATCAGTATCACCTGCAAGGACATGTCTGGTGAACGTGCGGAGAAAATCATCAACACGCTAATACAAGTTTACCAGGAGGAGTGGATGAAGGACAAGCAGAGCACAGCCGATGCCTCTACCCGATTTATCAATGAACGTATCAAGGATATCGAGAGAGAACTAAGCGGACTTGACAACAACATCGCCCAGTTCCGAGGCAAGAACCTGATGCCTGACTACGGAGAGGCAGCAAAGATGTATATGGAGAACGCCGCACTGACCTACGAGGCACAAGTGAAGGTGAACAACCAACTCTACATCATGGAGCAAATGCGCGACCAAATCAGGAAAGAAGAAGGCACAAACCAAGTATTGCCCGCCAACCTGTTGCCCGACAATGAGAATGTGGCCATCCAGATCAGCGAATTTAACAAACTACAGTTGCAGCGCAACAGTATGGCTGAAAACAGTAGCACCAATAATCCACTCGTAAAAGATCTGGATGCCCAGTTAGGTAGCATGCGCAAGGCCATTATCAACTCCTTGGATCAAGCCGTTGCCCAGTTACGGGCCAGTCAGAAAGGAATTAATCGCGAGGATCAGAAACTGAAACATCAGATATCCGTCGCACCAGAGAAAGTCACGAAGATTCTTCCTGCCGAGCGCCAACACAAGATTGTTGAGGCCCTCTACATCTATCTGTTGGAGAAGCGCGAGGAGAACAATCTCACCCAAGTCTATAATTCCCAGAATTTACGCATTGTCTCGCCCCCAATGGGAAAACTCAAGCCTGTGTCGCCCAAGAAAGGAACGATACTGGTTCTGGCTCTGTTGCTGGGAATAGCCCTTCCCGCATTCTTCATCTACGTCAAGCAGAACGTCAAACGCATCCTAGCCGAAGAGGAGTAAGGCTTCTTGAGACATGGGTATCATCTTCCTGTATTTTGCCCTCTTCCTTGGAGTTCACTTCCTGTCGAAGCAATTCAAGCGTCCTGGAGCAGCAAGGCTGTTCCAGTTAATTGTTTGTTTCATCCTGCTCTTCGGATTCTTCGGGTTTAGGGACATTACGGTACTGAATGACACCTCACACTATTATGGATTCTATTTTCAGAAAGCCCACATCCTCAGTTTCAGGAACGAACCAGTCACGACCTTTCATCTGTCAGACAGTTTTGAATATGGTTTTCAAGTGCTCGTACATGTTCTTGTGAAGTATGTTACCAGGAATCCTTATACGATTATTCTCGTTTCAAGTTTTGTCATCACCATCGGAGAACTCTGGCTGATAGACAAATATGCGAAGAACATTGCTCTGGTTTGTTTCTATATGCTGACAGCAGGACTGTTTTTCATGCATTACTGTATCATCCGTCAGGCATTTGCCTTGTTCTTCTTTTATTTTGCCTTCGACTGTCTTGAAAAAGGAAGAATCGGCAAGTACTGCCTGTTGGTCGGCTGCGCCAGTCTTTTCCACATTTCCGCCATATCCCTTTTTCTCCTGCCGATTGTAATCCGTTTCTCGCCATCACGGCGAAATGCTTTCATAGCCATTGGTGCCTCACTACTCCTGGCCGTATTCGTTTTCGAGATACTGTCGCTAATAGGTCTCCGAGATCATCCCTACTATCAGGCGGCCATTCAGAAAGACTCACTGTCTGTGGTCGGCTTGGCCGAATGTGCCCTTATGATCATCGTCCTTTCCGTCTGTGTATTTGCCAGAAAAAGGAGCGGAGCACCCAAGCCTGACAGCCTCTTCTTCTGGATCTGTACGGGGGGATTATGTATTTGTCTGATTGCACCTGTCATATATCCTATTTCCCGTGTCAATGAATACCTGTGGCCGTTCATTATCATTCATCTTCTCCGGTACATAGAGCCTCTTTCCATGAAAAAGCCCTATACAACACGGATTGAGGGAACCAGAAACCTCCTGCGCCTGGTTGTCATCTTTGTGTTTGTGGTCAAATTGATGGGTATCAACACTTTCCGCCCAGAATGGCTACACATTGACTCCTACCAGTTCTATGATTTCAGCAAAAAAGACCACACCTATAATATCTATCCCCAGAAATAATTGATAGTTGAGAGTTTATACAGTCGGTTAAAAGCCTCTGACATTGCCAAACGGATGATGAGCGGTGCTTTCTGGTCGTTTACAGGAACGGCTCTGGGGAAGTTCTTTGTATTCCTTACCGGCATCATCTGTGCCCGTATCTTAGGAAAAGAACAGTTCGGAGAATTGGGCATGGTACGCTCCACCATTGGTATGTTTATCATCCTGGGAGCAGGTGGTATTGGGGTGACAGCCACAAGGTTCATCTCTTTATACCGGAGAGAGCAACAGGCCCATGCCGCCTCTATCTATAAACTATCCACACGATTTGCCACCACTTTAGGCATCCTGACAACATTGGTTCTGCTCTTTTCCGCAGGATTCCTGTCTGATAACATTCTGGCATCCTCAAGACTCGCATTTCCCCTGACCATCGGCTGTGTTGTCCTCTTCCTCTCGATTCTGAACAGTTCCGAAAACGGGACACTTGCCGGCTTCGAAGATTTCAGGGCCATCGCCATCAACACACTCATCGGTAGCATCGTCGAATCGGTGGGAATGATTGTCGGAGCCTATTTCTACCAGATTGAAGGTGCCATTGCCGGGTTCGGAATCGGTGTGCTGGCTTTATACCTGACGAATAAACTGTCTGCAATCAAGAATCTGAGAAAGAGCGGCATCAGTAGCAAGGGAAGGGCCATTTTCAAGGAAGACTGGAAACTTATCTACAAGTACAGCATTCCTGCCACTCTCTCTGCCCTGACTGTCACACCCGTATTCTGGCTCATCCGCTCTATGCTTGTCAGAAGCAATGACTACGGAGAATTAGGAATCTTCGAGGCAGCAGATCAATGGAAAGTCATCCTCCTATTCATCCCAGGTACTATCTGTCAGATTGTACTCCCGATCATGTCAAGTATCACCGACAACAGGACATTCAGACATACTTTGATAGGCAATCTCACCCTCATTGGCGGCATTGCCACTGTTCTCGCCATAGCCTCTTGGATTTTGGCGTCCTTCATCATGCCCCTCTACGGAAAGACCTTCACCGATACCACACCCATGATACTGCTTGCCATATCCACCATCCCCACAGCCCTAGCCCAGATACTGGAGATGACTCTCTATAGTCGGGATAAGATGTGGACATGTTTTACATTCAATATGCTCTGGGGCGTGACAGCAGTCGTACTCTCTTACCTCTTCCTCCATCAGCATCACGGGGCATCCGGCATCGCACTGGCCATACTCATCGCCTATTGTCTGAAGATGTTCTGCATGGGTAGTTTTCTCTTTCTTTCCAAGAAAGGAGGCCGCAGATGAAAACGTTTACCATCGTCATCCCCGCCTATAACCAACTCCCCCTGTTGCAAAAGGCCTTGGAGTCCATATTACGACAGGAAGGGGCAGACTACGACATCATCATCTCCGATGACTCTTCAGACGACAAGATCGAGCGGTATGTCCAGCAACTGGGAAACAGGGATATCCATTATATCCGCCACCAGCAGGGAAAGGGCGCTGCAGACAACTGGAACGACGGTCTTCAGATGGCATCAGGCCAATATCTGATACTGATGCATCATGATGAGGAGATGGCTGGGAGCGACTATCTGAAGCACGTCCAACAGCAGATGGAACAAGGAGCGGACATCACTATCTCAACCGTCTGCGTCAACGGACAAAAGAAGCGACAACACGGCAACCGCTGGCTGAAGGAATATATCTGTAATCACCCCGTCCTGCTTTTCATGTTGAATGTCATCGGTCCTTCTGCCTGTCTGACTTTCCGTAGAGAATTGTTACAAACCTTCAACACCGACCTACGATGGTTGGTTGACGTTGAATGGTACTACCGGTTGCTTAACGGCAGGAAACCCGTCTGCATCCATACACTCACCATACACTCGCATCACGGACATGAGAGTCAAATATCCCAAAATATCAACATGAAGGAAGCCTTTCTTTCTGACAAAGCCATTTTGAGGAATGTCTATCAGAAGGACAAAACTGTTGGAATAATGCTCTTCCTCTATCAGTACGGTATTCTCAACATCAAACAACTATTCGGAAAGCGATGAAGATTGTCAAGGTCATAGGAGGTTTGGGTAACCAGATGTTTCAGTTTGCCCTCTATGAGGCACTGCGCAAGCAATTCCCTCAAGAACGGATATTGTTGGATCTGCATTGTTTCAACGGCTATCACAAGCATTGGGGCTTTGAGATTCCGAAGACATTCGATGTTACATACGAAGAAGCCGACTGGAAAGAGGTGGCAAAACTGGCGTATCCCTACCCTAACTTCATCTCATGGCGCATCGGCAGTCGCATCCTGCCTTGCAGAAAGACCATGCTTATGGAAGATGCCGACTATGCTTTTGAACCCACTGCCCTGACACGCGAAGGCGACACCTATTATGACGGTTACTGGCAACACGAGGATTATTTTATCGCTATCCGTGAAGACATCCTGAAGACATTCACGTTCCCCGCATTTGAGAATCAACGAAATCAAGAGATTGCCAACCTCATCACCGAGAAGAACAGTTGCGCCATCCATATCCGTCGCGGAGACTATGTGAAGGACAAACTCTTCCGTGACATCTGCAATCTGGATTACTATCAAAAGGCTATCCAATGCATGAGAGAAACAACTAATCCCGATATCTTCTGTATCTTCTCTGATGATGCATCCTGGTGTCGCGAGCACCTGGGAGCCTTGTTAGGACTGGTAGAAACCATCTTCGTTGACTGGAATACTGGTGGGAAGAGTTTCCAAGACATGCACCTCATGTCACTCTGCCGCCACCAGATTATCGCCAACTCCTCCTTCTCCTGGTGGGGGGCATGGCTGAACACAAACAAGAACAAAACAGTGATAAGTCCCCAAAAATGGTGGAACATCAAGGATGCACACTCGCCAATTTCAAATAATTGGTTAAGAATTTAAGCAAATATGAGCGTTTCTCATTTTTTTTGAGTACTTTTGCACCCGAAATTAAAAATATGGAGTTTTCTGTCTTAATTCCCATATATCAGAAAGAGGATCCAAAGCACCTGCGTGAATGCTTAGACAGCCTTTTTAATCAAACACTTCCACCAACAGAAATCATACTGGTGGAGGATGGACCGTTGACTCCAGAATTGGATGAGATCATCGTTAAGAGTCAGCAGGATCATCCAGAATTAAAGACTGTCAAACTACCCAAGAACGGTGGTATCGGTCATGCCCTCAACGAAGGACTGAAGCACTGTACTTACGACTTGGTAGCCCGTATGGATGCTGATGACATCTGCAAACCAGACCGTTTCGAGGCCCAAGTGGAATTCATGGAGAATCATCCCAATTACGATATTGTCGGTTCTTGGGCAGACGAATTCTCCGACAACATCTCCAATATCCTGTCTACACGCAAGTTACCTGAAGACCATGAGGCTATCATCCTGTTCGGCAAGAAGCGTAACCCCATGAATCATCCCACTGTGATGTTCCGCCATCAGGCAGTCAAGGCTGCCGGCTATTATATCCATTCACCACAGGTAGAAGACTATGACCTTTGGGTACGTATGATGCTAAAGGGGAGCCGGTTCTACAATATCCAACGTTCACTACTCTATTTTCGAATGTCCGACGATTTTGCAAGGCGGCGTGGTGGATGGAACTATTCCCGCAGGGAAATTCCTCTCCAGATATCGTTCTACAAGAAAGGCTACATCAGTTGGTGGCGCATGACACAGAATATTGCCATCCGAACAGTTATCCGTATGTTGCCCAGCAGTTGGAGGCGAAATGTCTATCTGAAATTCCTCCGATAAACAAAACAATCAGTATTGGTAAAAACTCCAGATCCGGCCGTCCTTGCTAAGCACGAGATGGTCGGAATTGAGGTCTTCTATCCTAAGACGGATATTGTTGAAGGGTTTGAAGCCGAAGGTGTGTTCTACGACAAGGGTGTCCAAGGGCAGGGCTTCGATGGAATAGCACTGGATGAAAAGACTGTCGCCGACATGCTGGAAGTTTCCGAACACCTCTGTTTCATCAGTACTCCTCAAGAGCGTCAACGATCCGGAGAAACTGATATACTGAGTGTCATGACCATCCAAACGCCACTGTCCGAACAGGTCGCCTGCCTCACCACCTTCCTGACAGGAGGACAATAGCAGCATACAGAGCAGAAAGACAGATGACTTAAAGAATCTTACCATGATAGCCTATCTTGAAATTAAACGTAGAACAGTCACCATAGATATTACCCTTGTCAAAGGCAAATGCTGCACTGATGTGCCAAGGGCCATCAACGTAATCAGCCTGAAACAAGGCATCGAAAGAGTGATGCTTTACAGCCAATGGGAAAACATAAGTGCCCCACCCTTCACGATAGGAGCCCTTAACAAGGTAAGACAGGCGTTCTGTGACCTCGCCATTGACACCCAGATGCCAGGCCTTGATACGGTTATCGGTATAGGTCGCTTTGCCATCCTTATTATATATAGGTGAAGTGATGAGCGGATTGCCGGGTGTCATGCCGTAATACACATAACTGCCGTAGATGCCGTGATTGTAGTAATTGTCGTTGCCTGTCACATAATCTGTAATCTGACTGCGTATCGGTTCCGGGTAATCACCGCTATCCCAGTGTAACGGTCCCCCTTGGTTAGTGGTTTGGACATATTCGAACACGGCCCCACGTAGCACCTGCATACCTGAATCCCTGTTATTATACTGCAAGCCCCAGATACCATCCCAGCCATTGCCCTTGCGCATGCCCGAGCCATCTTCGAAGGGATTGTCAAGATAAGCCTGCACCTGATGCTGACGGTTGATGTTCCACCCTATCTGACAGGTCATCGAACCCAAGTGATTGCCAAAGATCCAGTCTTCCCAGGAATCGTCGTGCTCAAAATAGTTGCTGTCACCCAAGGGCAGTATCACATCCCAGAAATCTTTCAATTTCGCAGACTTTTTCTTCACCCTCAGTTCATCATGATCCATGAGGTAACTGGTACCGCCAAACTGTACGGCATGCTCTATGCCCACCGTCACAAAGAGCGGTTTCTCAGGATTACTGCGAATATACAGGTGTTTCTGATGGTATATGGCATCTTTCACATACGCAGAGGCAAGCCTGCCGTCAATATATGAAGCGGCCTCATGATAGTCGCTGTCGAGGAACTTACCGTAGCCAAAATCGAAATTGACTTGGATCCATTCTTTCGTAAACGGTACTGTCCAGAAGCCGTTGGTACCCAAACACACCTGAGGGATAGGCTTCGCATTAGTACCCTTAGTGAAAGAACCAGTGGAAAGCAGGTTGTCGCGTAACACCTGCGGGATTTCGCGACTGCCAACTTCCAGATGGAATGACTTATACGACAGATTGACGTAACATTGTTGCATGTAAGCCCGGTGGTCGGCATGCACACTGGCAATGCCGTCCACAGCACCAGACAACAGCCAATCATCTGCCAATGGATGTTCCACATGGAGGGCACCACGAAAACTGGCCGTATTGGCACGCGTTCCCAATGCATGGTGTCGGTTGGCTGTCAGATAGAAAGCATTGTAATCGCCTGTTCCCACTGATGTCTCTGTTGTCAGTTCGTAGGTCAGGCGTGTCGATAAGGAATCCTGCGACCGCCCCTGACCATATAACACCACTGCTATGATACCAATGAGAATTCTCTTCATACAGACATCATTCCGTCATTATTGGCTGCAAAGGTACATCTTTTTCTCCAAAAATCATCAACTATAGGGAAATTCCCCGCCCTATTTAGGGTTTTTCCTTTGCAAACGTGCGAAAAAAGCCGTTACTTTGCATCGTGAATTAGAAAAAAGTATGTCGAACAATTAAAATACGTACGATTATGAAAAAGATGATGATGACCCTGATCGCAATGCTGACCATGACGGTTTCAGCAAATGCAATGAGTTTCGAGCAGGCCCGTAACGAGGCTTTGTTCCTGACTGATAAGATGGCTTACGAACTTAATCTCACCGACGAGCAGTACGAGGCATGCTATGAAATCAACCTCGACTATCTGATGGGAGTGACAGGTCGCGCTGATGTGTTCGGCACCTATTGGGAGCGCCGCAACCTCGACCTGAGTTATATCCTGTACGACTGGCAGTGGCAGGCTTATATCGCAGCCACCTATTTCTATCGTCCACTTTATTGGGAGGCTGGCTACTGGCACTTTGGCATCTATGCCCGCTATCCGCATCGTGACTACTTCTTCTTCGGTCGCCCTGTTTTCTACGCCACTTATCGTGGAGGTCATGCATGGCATATTCATGGCGACCGTGGCTACTACTACGGACGCAGAGAGCATTTCCGCGCTCCAAGAAAAGAGCATGTCGGTATGCATGACCGCTGGGATCGCGGTGACTTCCGCAACAATCGCAACAGTTCTACCCGCATAACGGGATCTCCCGATCGTGGCGGAAGAAGGATTGAGAACAATCGTGGCAACAGGATTGAGAACAATCGCGGTGGAAGAACCGAGAACAGACAAGGTACGTTCAGCGGTTCTCGCAGAGAGAATACACGTCCGACCACGACGACACTAAATCGCAATGAAAACAACAGGCCGTCGCGTGTCACCACGACTCCTAACCGCAGTGAGACCACACCGTCGCGTGTCACCACAACTCCTAACCGCAGCGAGAACACACCGTCGCGTGTCACCACGACTCCGAACCGCACCAGCAACAGCAACGGTACGTTTGGTGGCAGCAGGTCACAATCTCACAGCAGTAGCAGTGGGGTTTCGCGCAGCAGCACCCGCAGCAGTGCATCATCCAGCAGTGCAAGCCCATCGCGCAGCAGCAGTTCCTCTCATAGCGGAGGCTCCTCACGCAGTAGTGGCGGACACTTCGGAGGCCGTAGATAATACGTCTGTTTAGAGTTCGAGTATTCTGACCTCGGCGTTGGTCATCTTTTGAACCTCGCTCATCTGTTTTCCATAATATACTGCCTGGATGGCTTTATTGATAATGCCATGTCCCACGGCCAGCACCTTCTTTCCTGGAAAAGTCTTCTTGACAAAGGCGATGAATTCGCCTGCCCGGGAAAGAAGGTTTTCTAATGTCTCTATGTCATCTGGCCATGTCTCGCCTTTCAGGTCAGGGATATATCGTCCTGTGAAACCGCCCCAATCCCTTTCCCGTAACAGGGGTGTCTGAACCACCTCCATTTGATGGGGTTCTGCAATGATTCTCGCGGTATCCACTGAACGTTTCAGGTCGCTGGCTATGATGGCGGCAAAGTCTTCAGTAGCCATCATATCTCTGACCTCCTGCGCCTGTCGGATTCCGTTTTCCGTCAACCGCCCTTGTGTCTGTCCTTGCATGATCTGGTTGACATTATCAACCGTTTCTCCATGTCTGACGAGGTATAATGTGGTCATATTTTCACATTTTTGCTGCAAAAATAGCAATTTATTTGCGAATATCACGTTATTTTACTAAATTTGCAACATCAAACTTGAAAACTTTAACGATATGAAGATACTACAGAGTTCCGTTTTCCGCGCCATCTGTGCCATTGCCATCGGTATCATGCTGATCAAGTACCCCGACAATACGGTCACCTGGATTACCGTTGCCATCGGCGTACTGTTCCTGCTTTCTGGCATCATCTCGATGGTGGTATACTATCACTCCCTTCGTCAGTATTCCAAACAGGAGTCGCTTCCAGGTGGTGCCTATATCACCGATGCCGAAGGACAGCGCATAGCCATACCCAAGCCCACCTTCCCCATCGTGGGTGTCGGAAGTGCCATTCTCGGATTACTCCTGGCTCTCACCCCCAACATCTTTGTCACAGCCCTGATGTATATCATCGGCGGCATCCTCGTACTGGGAGCCGTCAACCAGTTCATGAACCTGCTCAGTGCCCGTCATTTCGGCAAGGTAGGCTTCGGCTACTGGATATTACCATGCTTGATCCTGCTCACTGGACTTTACGTGATTATCCGTCCGATGGATCCTCCAGCAATGGCAATGCTTATTCTTGGCTGGTGTACCCTGCTTTATGGTGTCACAGAACTCATCAACGCCATAAAGATCCACAATGAGAAGCGCAAGTTCGCCAAGACTCAGGAGATTCCCATGGCCGAGGAAATCAAGGAAGACCTCCCCGAAACGCCCAAAGAGGAAACGTCGCAAGAGGACACTAACGCCCCTGCTTCATTTCTTCCTTAACCTCTTCCGAGAATCCTTGGATGTATGATCTGAGGATATCTATGCCGCGCTTGTTGTCACCGCCCCAAGGAATAATCATATCTGCAAATTTCTTCGTGGGTTCGATAAACTGCTCATGCATAGGCTTTACATCGTTCTCGTAGTGGTCGAGCACCATGTCAACGGTGCGTCCGCGCTCCACCACGTCACGACGGATATTTCGTATCAGACGCACGTCACTGTCCGTATCCACAAAGATCTTCAGATCCATCATGTCACGCAGTTTCTTGTGGTGCAGCGTCATGATACCCTCGAGGATAATCACAGGCTTCGGCTCTACATGGACGGTTTCCGGCAGACGGTTCGAGAGCACATACGAATAAGTGGGCTGCTCAATGGCCTCGCCGTTCTTCAGTTTCTTAATCTGTTCCGTCAACAGTTTCCAGTCGAAGGCATCAGGATGGTCGAAATTGATGGCTTTCCGCTCCTCATCAGTGAGATCCGACGTATCGTTGTAATAGGAATCCAACGGGATAACGGCCGCGCAATGGGGTGGCAGCGCTTTGGCAATACGCTTCACGACGGTGGTCTTGCCGGAACCTGATCCGCCAGCGATTCCGATAATAATCATTATTTCTGTGCTTTAATAAGATAGACAATAGTAGGCAGATGGTCGCTATAGCCATCGAGCCATTCGCCCCCACCTTGAGTACGCAGGGGATATCCCTTATATTTTCCATCCTTCTGGAACAGATAGTCTTTGCGGAATATCTGGTGTGAGAAGAGTTTCAACGAAGAGTAGTCCTTCTTTTCACGGTCAAGGAGCGAAGGCGAGAGAATAATCTGGTCAAAGAGGTTCCAGGCACCATTATACATCAGCGTACCCGTGCCCGAGGCGAGCACATCCCACCAGGGATTATACAGGTCGCCGTCACCCACATCCTTGATCTTACGCTTGGCACCAAGACACTTCGCCATCGAGGCATCCTGCGGGTCATCGTTCATATCGCCCATGATCAACAGTTTCACATGGGGATCATCGGCTATCAGCGAGTCTTTCACCATCTTCAACTGTGAACCGCCTTCCTCCCGATAGAAGGAGGTGGCACCACGCGAAGGCAGGTGGTTGACAATGATGGTCACATGCTCATCAGCCATCGTACCGCTTACCACCAGAAAGCCACGGGTGGCCTTGAGCGAATCCTGCGGTAACCTATATATATAAGGTATGAGTTTGACATGACGGACGGAAAACAAAGAGGGATTGTAAAGCAGGGCACAGTCAACACCACGCTGATCCGGGCCCTCAACGTGCACGAACTGGAAGTTCTTCTCCTTCAGCGGCTCTTGGTTGCAGAGGTCTTGCAGACACTTGGCATTCTCCACCTCTGCCACTCCGATGGCGGCACAACCGACCTTCGGCAACTTGTCCGTACCCATCTCCGAGAGCACGCGCGCCATGTTGCGCAACTTATGGGTGTACTTCATCCCCGTCCATTTGTTGGTACCATCTGGCAAATACTCGTAGTCGTTCTTGCCTGCATCATGGCAGGTGTCAAACAAGTTCTCCAGATTATAAAACCCAATGGCATAGACGGAGAATGTCTTCTGCTGCGCCATAGTGGGTCTTATGCCCAGAAACAGGAGCATTGTTAGCAGTAACAAATCTGATTTTTTCATATGAAATAAGTTTTATTGGTGCAAAGATACTATTTTTTTTCGAAACTATTTGCAAAATTCAAAAAATCTTCGTACCTTTGCACGCGATTTCGCGCTAATACCGGCTGCACCTCAGCAAAAAGCAAACTTTCTGCATTCGGCTTGCACGGTAATTGCACCCGCTTTATGCGCAAATAGTATTTAAACATTAATATTTTAACTCAAAATGAAAAAAGGAATTCATCCAGAAAACTATCGCCCCGTCGTGTTCAAGGACATGTCCAACGGCGATATGTTCCTCTCGAAGTCCACAGCAAAGACGAATGACACAGTGGAATTCG
>JAFZUS010000168.1 GCA_017618275.1 Prevotella sp. | reverse complement strand
CTGAATCTTTCAATGCAAAAATCAAGGCCTTCAGAACACAATTCAGAGGAGTTGGAGATATCAAGTTCTTTATGTATAGGCTAGCCACACTTTATTCTTGATTAGCTCAAGCTTTACCAACCGGGTAAATCCGCTGAGCCGGTATAACCAAGGTTGTGATGCTCTGCGAGGGCATCTTCAGGATGAGGGTGGTACCATTGAGCCTGACACTTTCAAGGGCATCAGCAAGATTATCATCAACAGAGGTTCGATAGGCACAGATGTCGCTACCGACGGGGATGTGCGAGAATCGGGAAAGGTCAATCTCATGTGTCTTGGCTGCGAGACCCTCATTGAGCGCAACAATCACAAGCGTATCCCGATGGGCATTGATAGCAGCCAGCGACTGATCACATCCTGACGTGATGATATCATACCCTTGCTTGATGAAACGTGAACACTGTTGACGCACATAGTAGTTTTTTACCTTGTCATAGGTTTGATGAGCAAAATTGCCTCGGATGAGACACCACTGGTCGTTGTTCTCCTCCATATACTGCCAGTCGATCCAGGCCTCCGGCTGAATATAACGCATATCATCGATAAGTCGCTGCGCCATTCTGAGGTTGCCTGCAATACCCCTGCCACCTGCACCAGTCTCACTCATCCACAGGTGTTTGCCCGTCTGTCTGGCCAACTCTCCATAGCGAGCCTTCTCCTCATTGCTACCACCATAGGTATGGGTATTCCATTGTCCTACGTATTTGTCGGCTCCTGCTGAGACATAGTGATTCAAGCCCTCTATGGCTTGTCCCACACTGGTCTCATCGGCAGCAGAGATCATCGTACTGAGTCCTGACTCACGCAAGATCGGCTCAAGCACACGGATGAACTTGATCTGCGACTCATAGTCGAAATGACAACCTTCTTGTGAACCGTTGGCGTGCCAGTAGTTAGTAGCCGACTCATTGAAAGGCGCAAGCGTCTTGAATTCTATGCCATAGACATCCTTGTAATGCTTGCACACATCGACGAGATAGTGGGCGAACGCTTCATAATATTCAGGTCGCAGGTTATCCTTGCCACCATCGGTATTGCCACTCACACAGCCGCTATAAGTCATATAGTAAGGACAGGAGTTACTGAATGCCTCGAACACGGCATCAGGCCGTTTTTCCTTGATCTTGAGCATGATCTTGCGCTGGGCAGCATCACGCTCCCAGTGGTAGTCATCGTCGAAAGAGTCCTTGAATCCCTCCATTTCAGCACGCAGGCCCTTCCCCCTCCCCATGTGATGAGGCGTACAATGACGGTTCTGCGGATCGTCTCCACCACCGATATTATAGCGGAAAAGGTTGTAGTTGAGCCCTTCAGGGCTGACGAGCCACGTGACGATCTCGTCGATCTTCTCGTCCGACCACTTGCCACACTGGCCTGCCCACCAGCACAGCGACACCCCCCAGCCCTCAAAGTGCTGGCGCACCTCCTGGGGGTTGACCTCATAGCGAATAATGTCACCCGCTTCGTTGGCCTGTCCCCAAGCCACCGTACTTAGCATACAACAAATGATTACTAAGAATCGCCTCATCATCATGTTTGTGTTATTGTCTTTATGGTGCAAAGATACAAATAAAAACAAAACAATTCGCTAAAAAATCATGAAAAAGTAGAAAAAAGACTATTCTACCTCCTTAAGAGCCATCTCGAGTCGTTCGAACGTCATCTTACAGGGGAAAATGCGCTGAAAACAAGAATGACCATCTTTTGGATGGTCATTCTCTTCTTGGTGATTCCGTCGGGATTCGAACCCGAGACCTACTGCTTAGAAGGCAGTTGCTCTATCCAACTGAGCTACGGAACCGACCTTGCATTTTTGATTTGCGGGTGCAAAGGTAGGCATTTTTTAGGAAATGACCAAATTTCAAACCGTAAATCTTACTTGTGGTAGAGTTTTTTGATGAGGTCAGGGCGTCCGATGCGACGGAGACTCTGTTCGATATGTCGACGCTCTTCGGGCTTGTACCAGAAGAAATACTGTCGCTGGGCGAGTTTATCACGTTGGCTCTTGGCCGAGAAGACGGGTTCGAGGGTATAGGGGTCGAAGCCCGTATACCACGTCTCAGTGGCGATGGTCATAGGGGTGGGGGTGAAGTCCTGCACCTGTTCCAGATGGAAATCCAGTTGCTTGGTCAGCACAGCGAGTTCAGCCATATCCGCTTCCTGACAGCCAGGGTGGCTACTGATGAAGTAGGGGATGAGTTGCTGGTTCAGGTGCTCCTCACGATTGATGCGGTCGAAGATGCGCTTGAACTCATAGAACTGCTGGAACGAGGGCTTGCGCATGAGTCGCAGTACGCGTTCGCTGGTGTGCTCAGGGGCCACCTTCAGGCGTCCGCTGACGTGGCGGCAGATGAGTTCGCGGGTATATTGCAGGGCGGCGCGGTTGACGGCCTCGTCTTTGCTACGGTGGAGCAGCAGGTCGTAGCGCACGCCACTACCGATGAAACTCTTCTTGATGCCTGGCAGGGCATCAACGGCATGATAGATGTCGAGCAACTTGCTGTGGTTGGTGTCGAGGTTGGGACAGATCTGCGGATGGATGCAACTGGGGCGCTTGCACTTCTCGCAGGCGTTCTTATTGCGTCCGCCCATGCCGTACATATTGGCTGAGGGACCGCCCAGGTCGGAGAGGTAGCCTTTGAAGTCGGGCATCTGTATGACCTGTTTCACCTCTTTCAGGATGCTCTCCTTGGAGCGGCAGGTGATGAACTTGCCCTGATGGGCGGAGATGGTGCAGAAGGCACAGCCGCCAAAACAGCCACGATGGATGTTGACGGAGAATTTGATCATCTCGAAGGCGGGGATGCGCTTGCCCTTGTACTTGGGGTGTGGCTGACGCGTGTAGGGCAGGTCGAAAGAGGCATCAAGTTCCTCGGTGGTCATTGGCGGGTAGGGGGGATTGACAATGACGAAACGCCCGTCGACACCTTGCAGCAGCCTACTGGCGTGCATCATGTTCGACTGTTCCTCGATGTAACGGTAGTTCTCAGCCTGGGCCCGTTTGTTCTTCAGGCATTCCTCGTGGCTGTGGAGCACGATGTCGTCTTCACGGATGCCCCCTGGGATTTTTTCTTTCGGGGAGAGGAAAACGGTCTGTGGAATGTCGCGGATGTCACGGATGTTCTCGCCCTCGCTCAATCGGCGGGCCAGTTCGAGGGTGGTCTTCTCGCCCATGCCGTAGGTGATCATGTCGGCTCCGGAGTCGCAGAGGATACACTTCTTCAGGCAGTCCTGCCAGTAGTCATAGTGGGTGAGTCGACGCATGGAGGCCTCTATGCCGCCCAGTACCACTGGCACGTCGGGGAACAGTTGTTTCAGGATCTTGGTGTAGACGATGGTGGGATATTCCGGACGCATGTCGTGTCGCCCGTCAGGGCTGTAGGCATCTTCTGAACGAAGGCGACGGTTGGCGGTGTATTTGTTCACCATCGAGTCCATGCACCCTGGGGCAATGCCAAAGAAAAGGCGGGGCCGTCCGAGTTTCTTGAAGTCGCGGAAGTCGCCGTGCCAGTCGGGCTGTGGCACGATGGCCACACGGTAGCCTGCTGCCTCGAGCGTCCGTCCGATGACGGCTGCCCCAAACGACGGATGGTCGACGTAGGCGTCGCCCGAGAACAGGATGACATCCACTTCATCCCATCCTCGTAGTTCCAACTCCTTCTTCGTCGTTGGCAGAAAATCCGTCAGCCTGTAATCCATCAATTAAACGGTGTTCCTTGGAAGGCACGGGTGGTCATGCCGAGGTTCTCGTTACCCTGGTTCTTCCAGTTGATATACTGGAGCACGAGTTGCTGCAGACCGAACGCCTTCATGTTGGGATGATAAATCACGTCGAGGCAGAGGTCGAGGAGTTCCTTGTCGAGTCCCGACTGTCCTTCGAGCAGGCTGCGGACATTGAGTTTCAACTTGTCGAGGACTTGTTCGTCGACATAGCCGTTGGAGTCGATCAGATCGCGGAAGAGTTGGTACTTCTCGATGGTCTCGAGATGCTGTTCATTGATTTCGATACTTCTGGTTCCTGATGAGTTTGCTTGAATCTTCATGTTCGAATAGGTTTTAGTGAATGTTTTATTGTAATAGGAAATTTAAAATGCCTCGCATGATGGCCTCGCGCCGTTGCTCCTCACGGATGCACTCGAAGGGGAATCCCATGGTGAGCACCCGGTAGTCGTAGCCGCTGTAGGCCACGCAGGCCGACTGGTTGTCGCCGTATTTCATGGCGGCAAAGGCAGGTGCGACGGGGAGCAGGTTGTCAGGATGCTGTGCTGCGTAATGGAGATGGCTGGGCTGGCGGTGGAAGGTGAAGGTGAGACCTAACCCCTGGATGGTGTCGCTCTGCAACGAGTCGATGTTGGTGCCGCCATACTGGCATTTCAGTACCTGATACAGGAACTGACGGTCCTGCTGCAGGAGCATGTCGCGCCCGATGTAACTGCCGCTGACCAACAGCGCACCTCCTTGTGAGGTGAAGGTGTTCAGACGGTTCTGGAGTCCTGGTGAAAAGGTCTTGTACTGGCCCAGTGAGTAGCCGTCGTTGCGCTCCAGTCCGAGGATGAGGTCGATAAGGGCATAGTCGGCTGTGGGGACGGGACCGTTCTCAAGGGCTCCCGACGAGCAACTGGCAATGCTGTAGCGATTGGCAGCAGCAATGGCCTGTGCGTGGGTACGGATATAATTGAAGTCATTGCCTCCGAAGAAATGACCTGCCAGCGAGTCGTTGGTGAAGCCCAATCCCGTAGGACCTTCCCTGCCAGCCCTGGAACGGTCGAAGTTCTTCTGGAGTCCGCGCCAACCGGCTGTCAGTCCGTAACTGACGCCCAGATCTTCCTCAAGATGGAATCCCTGACTCGCCAGCCCGTCCTCAACCTCTGGTGAAGCCAGTCTGTGGAAACCATTGACAATCAATACCTTTTTCTTGGCCGTTGGATTGTAGAGGGCCGACACTACCTCGCTGGGGAAACTCTCTCCGCCATCGTTGACCGCTGCCACGCGGAAAGAATAGAGCACGCCAGGTTCCAACTTGACGGTGGCTGATGTGACGGGCGAGTTAAGCCACTGCCCGTTGTCGAAACCGCCGTTGCCCTTGGCTGTGTAGAGGATATATGAGGTGGGGTTGGCTGATGGCTCTAACGGATCCTCCACCGCAAACCAGTTGATGAGCGCCTCGCCCTGTGTGGTAAGGGTGACGCTGACGTTCTCTGGCATGAGAGGCTGTACGACGTATGGTTTGTTGTGCATGCGGGCCGTATAGCGGAGCATGACCTTATAGATGGAACGGGCCAGGTCGAAACGGAAGTTGGGATCCTGCACCATACGCATGTCAGCGAAGTTCTGGTGCGACAACGTCTCGATGATTGCACTTGGCACACCAGGCACACGGCACTCGGAATAGTTGCGGTCGTAGAGTTCCCGGGTATGCCACTGTCCGTACTTCTTATAGATATCGCGTGGCAGACTGGACAACAGTTCGTCAGCAAAGTCACGGGAGGCCAGTCGGGTGAGTCCTGCGTTGAGGGTGGAGTCGCGTGAGGTGGTCATACAGATACTGAGTGTACCCGTATTCGACTTGCCGTCTCTGGTGTAGCCAGCGTCGCTGTGAACGGCCAGTGACAGTTCGATGGGCACCTTGCGCCCTGTGGTATCTGGCATATAGCATGAACCTCCAGCCAACAGGTTGGCCATACAGGAACGGGCGTTGATGTCGTCGCCATAGTCATCTTGTCCGTCCTTGGTGCTATAGACCTCGTAGGGCATTCCCGCCCATTGTGCGAAGTATCTGGAACCCTCCAGGCAACGGGGCATCCCACTGAGTTGTCCGCCACGTTCTATGTTGCCCATGCCGCCTCCGAAGCGCACGGCATCGGCTGTAACGATACCCTTGGAGGCGCTGAGGTTGGAGAGTGTCACGCGGTTCTGTTCGTTGCAGCCTTCGTCAAAATCGAAGGTGCCCAGGTAGACCCATGTGGAACCGCCCATCTGTTGGTTGACGTGGAATTCCGTAGCCACACCCTGGTGCCAGACGGTGTAGCGGGCATCGTCGATGCTACCCTCAACGGTCTGATAACTGACATATACGGCATAGCGTCCTGCCTCAGGGATGGTGGGCTGATAGGTGATCAGACTTTGGTGCCCGACCTGTGTTGTGGTCTCTCTCATACGGACGGTTCCAGCCTCAAAGGGATTCTCGTGATCCACGTAGTTGCCCTGATGAAGGGCGAAGCCGGGCTGGGGTGCATTTTTCCAAGAGGACTGTTCCGTATAGCCTGTGGCGATGCTGTCGTTGTCGACGATGACCTCGTGCTTCTGCCAGTCGCGCTCACGGGGTGTGAACACGACAGCCCCTGCCTTCTCCAGCATCGGAATCAGATAGGGCGTGACGATGGTCTGCGTAAAAAGGTCTTCGCTGGTTCCGAAGAGGGAAGGGCGCTGCCACTGCCATTCGCCTTTAGAGATGTTATAGTAGATGCCGTGACTGGCCCAGACGCAGAGATGACGGTTCTGCAGCCCCTTGCTGATGGTGTAGGGTTGTGAGGCATTGGCCACCCAGGGCTTTCCCTGATAGTCGATATTGCCCCACGTACGGGCGGGGTCTGACTGTTCCCTGCGGTAGTTGGCCACGAGGTCACGGATGTCCCAGCCGCCTGTCTCGATGCGCAGTGACCACGAACGGATTGAGTCGGGCAACAGGTTCCTGATGTCGACGTATGTGTTGCGGACGGCCTCAGGGGTGAACATCTGTTCACCGAATGCAGCATTGGCAACGACCTTTACCGTATGGAGCGAGTCGTTGGTGACAATCTTCTCGAACTTGATCGTATTGCGGATTTGTTGTCCGCTGACAGTATAGTTGGAAAAATAAGTGGTCAGTGACCTTTCCAGCGGACTCGGCTGGGGCTTTTTGGCCTTTTGGACCTTCTGTACTTTCTTCTTGGTCTTCTTCTTTTGTGCTGGCGAGGTGGAATAGGCGAAAGGGGAAATATGAAGCGTGAAGAGGATAAGCAGCATCTTCACCCACCACATCGGGCAACCAGTCTGTTTCTTCACCTTATACATTTCCTATCGTAAAGTTATTCGGGATCTTCCCACGGAAGTCCTTGAAATAGAGTTTGATATTACGCATGTCGTTTTCTATGTCCCCAGAGGGAATGATGGTCTTGGTACACTGAATGAGGCGCTTCTCGTAGTCAATGCCATAAAGCAGAATCGGTAATCCTGCTTTGAGGGCGATGAAATAGAAGCCTTTCTTCCAGTCGGGGTTCAGGCTGCGGGTACCTTCGGGTGTGATGCAGAGGTGGTATGTTTTCGCAGCCTTGGCACTTTCTGCGATGGCGTCTGTCATGCTGGTATGCTTCTGACGATGTACGGGAATGCCTCCTAACTTTTTGAAGATCGGGCCTAAGGGCCAGAAGAACCACTCCTTCTTCATCATGAAATTACATTGAAGCCCCTCAGCCCGGCTGTAGAGGAGTCCGAGGATGAAGTCCCAGTTGCTGGTATGGGGTGCCAGACAGATAATGAATTTGTCTGGATGGTCCTCTGTGATATCCAGCGTCCATCCCCATTTCTTATACAAGAGCCATTTACAGAATGCCTTGACCATTTTATCCGTTCATTTGGTCAACGATGTCGTTGACATGTGCACTGAACTTCTCCCTCAGGTCCTTGAAATAGTCGCTGGCCTTCATGCCTGGTTCGGGGTGGCAGATGCGACAGACGCACTTGTCCTCCAGTTTCACGATGGAGAAGAGTAAGTCGTTGGCACTCTGCTGCTGGGCTTTTGTACCATAGAGCGATAATGCGATTGCCTCAGCGAAAAGATCCTCGCAGACGAGATGAATAGCCTTTTTCAGTGACCTCTTGTTTGCCATAAATTGGTTCCTCCTTTTTAATCTTTAGTTTAACTACATCTTGATAATTTGCTATATTGAGTAAGCAAAGATAGAAAAAAATCTTTTATTATCAAAGGATTGCATCACAAAAAAATATTAAAAAGGTGATTTTCGTATATTTTTTGTCTTATTTTTGAGTGAAAATGACTAATTTTGCGGGCAAAATCGAAATAATAGTCACAAATTTAAAGAAAAACAGATTATGGAAAAAAGTGCATTGCAGTTGGCGAGAGCCGCTTATCAGCCTAAGTTGCCTAAGGCACTTCAGGGTGCAGTAAAAGTAAAGGAGGGTGCAGCCACCCAGAGTGTTGGCGACCAGGAGGAAATCAAGAAGTTGTTCCCCAACACCTACGGTATGCCTATCGTAGAGTTCGAGCCCGCTACCGAGGCTAACACAAAGAAGATGAACGTGGGTATCATCCTTTCCGGCGGTCAGGCTCCTGGCGGTCACAACGTGATTACCGGTCTCTTCGACCAGATCAAGAAACTGAATCCCGAGAACCGTCTGTTCGGTTTCATCCTGGGTCCTGGCGGTCTGGTAGACCATAACTACATGGAACTCACCAAGGAGATTATCGACGAGTATCGCAATACCGGTGGTTTCGACATGATCGGTTCTGGTCGTACGAAACTCGAGAAGGTCGATCAGTTCGAGAAGGGTCTGGAGATCATCCGCGAACTCGACATCAAGGCTATCGTGATTATCGGTGGCGACGACTCTAACACCAACGCTTGCGTGCTGGCTGAATACTATGCTGCCAAGAACTATGGCGTACAGGTCATTGGTTGTCCGAAGACCATCGACGGCGACTTGAAGAACGAGCAGATCGAGACCTCTTTCGGTTTCGACACCGCTTGTAAGACCTATTCAGAACTCATTGGTAACATCGAGCGCGACTGTAACTCTGCCCGTAAGTACTGGCACTTCATCAAGGTGATGGGCCGCTCGGCTTCTCACATCGCTCTGGAGTGCGCCCTGCAGACACAGCCCAACATCTGCCTCGTCTCTGAGGAGGTAGAAGCCAAGGGCATGAGCCTCGACGACATCGTTGACTACATTGCCCAGGCTGTATGTGCCCGTGCTGCCGACGGAAACAACTTCGGTACCGTCATCATTCCTGAGGGCGTCATTGAGTTCATTCCCGCCATCAAGAAACTCATTGCACAACTCAACGACGTGCTGGCAATGCCCGAGGCCAAGGAAATCAGCCGCGACGAGCAGGTTGACTTCGCCAAGAGCCACCTCACTGAGGAGAACCTGAAGGTGTTCAACAGCCTGCCCGTTGGTGTAGCCCGTCAGTTGGCTCTCGACCGCGATCCTCACGGAAACGTTCAGGTGTCACTCATCGAAACAGAAAAACTGCTCTCTACGATGGTTGCCCAGAAACTTGAGAAGATGAAGAAGGAAGGCAAGTATGTCGGCAAGTTCGGCACTCAGCACCACTTCTTCGGATACGAGGGACGCTGCGCTGCTCCTTCTAACTTCGACGCAGACTACTGCTATGCTCTTGGAACCTCTGCCGCCCAACTCATTGCCAACGGCAAGACCGGTTACATGGCTATCGTGAAGAATACTACCGCTCCCGCTGATCAGTGGATTGCAGGTGGTGTGCCCATCACGATGATGATGAACATGGAGCGTCGCGCCGGTGAGATGAAGCCCGTGATCCGCAAGGCTCTCGTCGAACTCGACGGTGCTCCCTTCAAGGAGTTCGCTGCTCATCGTGACGAGTGGGCTCGCAAGACCGCTTACGTCTATCCCGGTCCAATCCAGTACTGGGGACCCACGGAGGTTTGCGACCAGCCAACCCGCACCCTTGCTCTCGAACAGGCAAAGTAATGTCTAAACGACGTGTAGTTCGCCGAAAAGGCATCGGCACCACATCAACATATCACGGCCCAGGTCGGAAGAAACGACCTGGTGTCGTGATACGTTTTTTACAAAAGATCCCTTCCTGGGGATGGTGGATAGGCGGTGCCGCCATTGTGGCGGGCTATATCTGGTTCTTCTACTATTTCTTCGTTTCACCCTTCGGTTTCCGTTGGCGCGCCCTCTATGGTGATGTCTCTTATCCTGAAGGCTATGAGATTCATGGCATCGACATCTCCCACCATCAGGGACGTATCGACTGGGACAAGTTGAAGGACGAGGGCATGATCGACAAGTGCCCCATCCGCTTCGTGATGATCAAGGCGACGGAGGGTGCCACCCAGACCGACGAGAATTTCCGCGAGAACTTCTACCAGGCTCGTGAGAACGGCTTCACGCGCGGCGCGTACCATTTTTATAGTGTACACTCCCCGGCCGAGGAACAAGCCTACAACTTCTTGAAGGTGGCGAAACTGGAGAACGGCGACCTGCCGCCTGTGCTCGACGTGGAGCATAAGCCCAAGAACCAGACCGACGACGAGTTCAAGACCAGCGTGCTGCAGTGGCTCGACATCGTGGAAAAACACTATCAGGTGAAGCCCATCATCTACACCTATTTCAAGTTCAAGACGCGCTATCTGAACGATACCATCTTCAACCAGTACCCCTACTGGATAGCCCACTACTATGTAGACTCCCTTGAATATAAGGGTCCCTGGAAGTTCTGGCAGCACACCGATGCAGGCCGTCTGCCAGGCATCAAGGGCAACGTGGACTTCAATATCTACAACGGTTCCTACTACGACCTCCGTCAGATGACCATCGGCTCACAGGAGACCATCGGCGAAAAAGCCTACGCTAACTGATTGTCTTACCCTGGGAGCGCAGTCCCTATGGTTGCTAAGGATTATTCTGAGAGGATGAGTTTGGCGATGGCTACGATGTCGGCGATATTTATCTCACCGTCGCCATTGATGTCGGCAGCATCCTCATAGAAACTCCCATTGGCTACACCAGCGATGTAGTTGGTGATGGCCACAATATCCTGCGCATCCACCTCACCGTCGTCGTTGGCGTCGCCAGGGGTATATAATTCTTCAATATTGTTGAAGCAATGATTCCAATTGGAAGCCTCATAGACCTCCTTGCAACCTCTGGGAACATACAGGACGATATCGGAATAGTAGTGACTGAAGTCATTATCCCCTATGGATGGAGGTCTTGTTGCATAGATCTTCACTGAGGCTAAAAGCCAATTCGCAACGAATGCATTATCATATACTCTCCTTATGCTGCCAGGCAGGATGACTGACGTCAGATTTTCGCAATTATTGAAAGCATACTTTCCTATAAATTGTGTTCCGTCTGGGATTGTATATTCCGTGTTTTTCTTGCCTGCCGGATAGGCCAGCAGTGTTTTCTTGTCAGCCGTGAACAGCACGCCATTCACAGCCGTGAAATGCGTGTTATTCTTGTTCACCTTAAAGGCAGACAGGGACGTACAGCCATAAAATGCACCTCCACCGACGGAAGTGATACCAGCGGGTAAAACTATCGAGATCAGTGATCTACAGTTATCAAAAGTTCCATTCTCAATTGTGGTAACGCCTTTGGGTATGTTAATTGAAGCCAGTGACAGACACCAGGCAAAGGCACTTTCCCCTATCGTGGTAACACCCTCGGGTATATTGATCGAGGAAAGGCTTGAACAGCCATAAAACATATCCTTACTTATCACCGCCATTGTGGCTGGCAACGTGATGCTGGTCAGGCTTTCGCAACCAGAGAACATCCCATACGTTCTACCGACTTCCAGATTCTCAAAGCCTTGGACTTGCGTCAGTTTCTCGAAAGAAAGGAACCAATTATCCATGTCGAGTCCCTTGATATGTTCTGCATAGGCGCTGGTAAAGACCACACGGGTACATGTGAAACGAACCGCATCTATCCAACCATAGAAAGCACTGCCTTTCCATACTTGAGTGACAGTACCCTCGCCATACCTGTTGCCTTCGGTAGGAGCAGTGCCAAAGTCAAATGTGAGTGTCGCATTGTCGCTGCACCACACCACAAAACGAGTGCCTGCCGTGAGGTAGCCCGGCTCGTCGGACTTATCGACGCAGGCATAGCCGAGGCCGGTGTTCGCGATGTCGTAGGCCGTCCCGTTGCCGCCCACGAGCGAGGTGCAGCCGGCGAACATCTTGTCGCCTGTGGTCACCTGCTGCGTGTTCCATAGGTTTTCATCTACATAGATGGCCTTCAGGTTCGTACAGTTGCTGAACATATTATCCATCGAACGGACTTTTCTGGTATCGAACGTTCCTAAGTGGAGTTCCGTCAGTTTAGTGCAACCGCTGAACATCGCGCTCATGTCCGTTACCTTCATTGTGTTGAAACTCATCAGGTCCTCAATCCTGAACGTCAGTTCTGAACAGCCGCTGAACATATAACTCATGTCAGTCACATTCTGTGTCTTCAAAAACAAAATATTCTCAATGCCTTTTAGTTTCTTGAAGTTGGCGAACCAGCCATAGCAACTCTTAGGCTCGATGTTATAATAGAATACTACCTTCTCGCACTCATTCTTCACTTCAGACCATCCTGGCGCTTTCTTCGAATTATCCACGTCGTCGGACGACCAGACCCAGACATTGGTGACGTTCACCTTCCGCCCCATTTTCGTCTTCCAGGTTCTGCCGACGACAGGGACTTCTACGCCATCATCCCCACTATCGAAATAGAGTGTCTTGGCATCCGCGGCCCAGATGGTATAATAGGGAATGAATGTACTAAAATTGCTGAAGTCCTTCCAACCGGATTCAGCCTTGTAGGCATCGTAACTTGGACTCGGGACGTACAGCGTGGCGTGGTTGGCGGTACCGTCAAACACGATACTTTGGATAGAAGGAGGTGTTGTCATATTGACCTTCACAGAGGTTAGGGCGGCACAATCACCAAAGGCAAGATCCCCCAATCTGGACAAACTGTTGGGCAGAATGACAGAAGTCAGATATTTGTTTTTAAAGAAAGCAAAACTCCTGATGGTCTTTACGCCGTTGGGAACGGCATATTTCTCGTCGGCCTTTGCATTCGGATAGGCCACCAATTCGGTCTTGTCGGCTGTAAACAGGACGCCGTCCTCAGCGCAGAAACGGGTGTTGTCATTGCTGACCTCAAATACGGCAACAGATATGCATTGGTAAAATGCACTAGAGCCTATCGAAGTGACGCCCTTGGGGATAAACAAACGGGAAAGACTAGTGCAGTTTCCAAACATATCATCACCTATCTGCTTCAAGGTGCTTGACATATTGATGCTGGTCAGTTTACCACAATTATAAAACATGTGATCCGTATTTCCTGGCGTTACATACACAAAATTCTCGACTGTTTGCAGATTGCTGAAACCTTCGAACCAATTGTTCATATTCAATCCCTTTACATTATCATAAAAGGAACCTGCAAACTGCACCTTAGTACATCTCTCGCCGACATCATCTGCCCAAGAACGGTTGAGCGCTTCTTTGCCATACCACACCTGATAGAAATAGCCATCGTCCGTCCACGTTTCAAGTTTCGGAACATCGCCGAAGCCGAAGGTGAGTTCTTGCCTGTACTTGTCACGCCCCGCAAAGACAGTACCTGCCGTCAGGTAGCCCGGATCGCCCGGCTTATCGACGTGGGCGTAACTCAATCCGGTGTTCGCACTGTCGTAGGCCGTGCGGTTGCCGCCAACCAGCGAGGTACAGCCCTCAAACATATTATTAGCAATGTTCTCGTTCCTTTTTACCCACAGGTTCTCATCCACATAGATGGTCTTCAGTTTGGTGCAGCCGCTGAACATCCCTTCATAGTGAGCAAAAACACTCGACGTGTTGAACGTGCTCAGATAGAGTTTCGTCAGCGACGAACAATCGGAGAACATATATTGCATGCTTAAAACATTCTCCGTGTCAAACCCTATCAGGTCGAGCGACGTCAACTGCGAGCAGCCGCTGAACATATAATCCATGTCCTTCACTTGACCCGTGTTAAGATTCCAAAGGCCCTCGATGCTCGTCAGGTTGCTGAAATGATAGAACCACTTGTTGCAGGACTTGGGGGTGTCTTCACCCATATTCCCGATGACCACCTTGGTACAGGCATTCTGGATGTCTTCGGTAACCCATCCGGGAGTTCCACTATGATTCAGCACCTCGACGTCCGACCATATCTGACTGACGGTGATGGTTTCGTTCTGACTGGTTGTCCAGGTGCTTCCTACGGCAGGCAGTCCTTCGTACGAGGAATCGTAATGATCGAAATAGAGCGTGGCTGTAGTTTCGTCCCATGCGACAATCGCTACGTCGGTTTCACTGGCCCGGGAACTCATGGAACCGAGCATGATGCAGGCAGCAAGCGTCAGCAGCCTCTGCCTCATGGCTGTCTTGAACAGCATACTTAATGGATGTTTCATAATCTTTATGGTTTTTTAATTATTCATCTCTTTTTCAAACGACGTTGCAAAGATACGAACTATTTCTGAAACTTCCAAATAATGGAACAAGAAATCGCACGGAAGGACAGGAGTCGTGTGCGATAGGAGTCGTGTGCGATAAGAAAGGCACCCGCAAGGATGCCTTTCTTGATCAGATGGGGTAGGGTGCCCCTTAGAATATCGGGCCTCTGCCCATGCAACTCGTGGTCGTGATGGCCGTCAGGAAGGCTGTGAGTGCGGCTACTATCACCTTCACCGCCACCTCAATGATTTTTCCCTTCTTCATCATCAAATCATAATTTCTAATTCCTAATTTCTAATTTCTTTTACCCTTCATCGAAGCCAGTACCTCCTCCACCGTTGTCGTCACCGCCTCCGTTGTCGTCGCCGCCACCGGTATCAATGGTGCCCGTGCCACCGCCTTGGTTCTCACCGTTGCCCTGATTGGTGCCTCCACCGTTCTCAGTGCCGCCCTGGTTCTCACCGCCACCGTTCTCGTTGTCCTCAACGGTGCCGTCGTCGGCAGAGGTCACACGCTTCACCTCGTCACCGTTGCGGTCGTAACAGGTGATCTGGACGGCCGTGTTGGCCAACTCCTCCTTCAGGTCGACGCTCGGTGTGAAGATGATACGACGGGCGGTAATGAGCGAACTCTTCACCTTGTTCACATCCTCCACACTCTTCGCACGGAGGCCGAATCGCATCGTACCCAGTCCGGGCAGAGCCACAGAGTGACCTTCAGTCGCCCATGCCTTGATCACCTCACCGGCTGCGTCCCAGCAGGCCTGCATCACACCCTTGCTCACGCCGCTGCGGAGGGCTGCCTCCTTGATCACTTTGTCGGTGGCCAGAGGGATGTACAACTCGGGCGACATCACGTAGCGCCACACGCCAGGATCATTCTCATTCTTCGTGAACTTGATCTTCTTCTCAACTGCTTTTACTTTCAATGCCATAATAGTTAATTTTAATGGTTAATAGATGTTGTTAATTAATTTTACTTGTCGCCAGTTCGACTCAATTTCGGGCTCTGGTTAGGAAAAATCCCCTCGTGCACTAGGAAAAATTTTCTGCCCAGTTAGGCCGCAAAAAATCATCTCTCTTTTGACACAGCAAAATTACAAAAATAAATGATGCAAAACAAGTTTTTGTCACAAAACTTTATGTTAAAACTTGTAAAACCGGAAGATGACAGATTCAACTACCGTCTCAGCGTCTCAGTGTCTTTTTTAGTTTTTTGCAAAATGCATAATTGTGACCACCAAAACACACAGATTTCGCGCACCTTATATATAATATATAATATAATTTACATTTATTAACGTTATTCTTCCCCTCAAATACGTGTTTTTTCAAAAAAGACGTTGAGACGCTGAGACGCTGAGACGTCTTTGTTTGATTCGATGTTATTCATATTATTACAACTAATGTTATACATTTGTTTGTGCAAAGATGGGGAATTTTTGTGTGATTACCAAACTTTTGCAAGGGAAGTTTTTGCTTTAATGATAATTTATGTTTTGCATTGTATCATCTTATTGACTTCAATAAAAAGATCCTCTATACTCTGACCTACATTTTGACGCAGAAGTGCCTACCCCCTTTGTGTCCAATACAGGCGTGCATCGCTGCATGTCTGTATTGAGTTAAAAATGAATTACATGGATCAGCGCATCACTGTGTACCTTATCAATAATAAACGCATTATGCGTTGTTATGATCTGCAAAGATAATACAATACTTAGTCTCAGCAAATAAAAACAACAATTTATTTGGAAGTTTGGAAGAAAAATCCTATCTTTGCATCGTTCATACCCACGCCTTTGGGCGAATGGGTGGGACGGCGACATATTGGAAAGCGTCATTGATGCTTTGTTTTTGGCTATTTGAACGTCGGAAACTCAAATCCTGTACAAAGACAAAAGCGGAGATGAATGCTACGGGTGTAGTATATACTCCCGGAGTGTGCCGAGGGCTAACTATGCCCTCACGCACACTTTTCGGGGTGCATAATATACTTACCGGCGTGGGTATTCAGACTCTGTCCGTTCTTTCAGGAAGGCTTCCGACGGCCGAAATAGCAGAATGGGCAGGTGAGGATACCCCGCTTTTTGTATGCCGTTATTAATAGCTAAGAACCCTCTGGCTCACGGGTATCAGTCAGAACAACAGATTGCTGACCGATGCAAGATCATAAGTCGGTTGATTTATTTGGAGAAAAACCTGCAAGAAGGATTCCTGCCAAGCCATTTGTGAAATGGGCTGGGGGCAAAGGGAATCTGCTAAATATATTGGAATCACAGTTGCCTGCCGACTTTGACTCCCAAACGAAAGTCACCTATATTGAGCCATTTGTTGGCGGTGGTGCCATGCTGTTCCACATGCTGACTGCACATCAGAATATTCGGAGAGTCGTGATTAATGACATTAACAAAGACCTTATCAGATGCTATCAGTTAGTGAAGGAGAATCCCCAGGCACTGATAGAACTCCTGAGACCTTTTGAGCAGAGATACTACGAATGGGACGAGGATGAGAGAAGGCTATATTTCAACGAAGTTCGCAATGAATACAACAATTCAGAACTAACAGCAGACCAGAGAGCAGCCTGCTTTATTTTCTTGAACCATACGTGCTTCAATGGTTTGTATCGCGAGAACGCAAGTGGTGGTTTCAATGTCCCGTTTGGGCGCTATAAGAAACCGAAGATTTGTAATGTAGATGTTATCATGGCAGACCACAAGGTGCTTTCGAAAGTTGACATTATTTGTGGTGACTACAAAAATATTCTATCGCATTTAGGCAAGGGGTATAACTTCATCTATTTTGATCCTCCTTACAGACCTTTGATGGGTTCAAGTAACTTCAATCAGTATTCCAAGAGTGGCTTTGGTGATCCTGAACAAGTGGAGTTAAAAGCTTTCTGTGATAGGCTAACAGGCAGAGGTTGCCACTTGATGCTAAGTAACTCTGATAGCACCAACGAAGACGGGACTTCTTTTTTCGAAACTCTCTATAATGGCTACACCTTCAACAAGTTGTTAGCCCAACGCAGTATCAGTGCCGATGCCAAAAAGCGTAAGAAACAGTCTGAGGTGCTGATTACGAACTATTAATTTGGAAGCCTATGTTAAATAAGAGAAAATATAAGCCAATATATAGGACCCATAAGGATTCCATTGATCAGGATTTCTATGTTCCCTGCTTTTCTGAAAGTATAAGGCTAGATAGGGCAGCTGGATATTTCTCCCTCCACTCATTGACATTGTCTATTGATGGCCTTATTCGTTTTATACGCAAAGGCGGGCAAATCAATCTGATATGTAGTCCAGACCTTTCCCAAGCTGACGCTGAACTTATTGATGCATGTGTGAGCCTTGATAAGGAGCATGTTACGAAGTCGTTAATAGAGTCAATAACTGGTGCCAATCTTTCTGATGAAGAACTGGCCCAATTAGATGTTGTTTGCAACATGCTGACAGAAGGAAAATTGACTATAAAGGTCGCCTATCAACCACTTGGCATCTTCCATGAGAAATTTGGCATTTTCGTTGATGAGGAAGATAATAAAGTCTACTTCAATGGCTCGTTAAACGAGACTAAAAGAGCCTTTAAGTTTAATCAAGAGAGTATTCAGGTCAACTATTCCTGGTTAAATGAATATACAGCAACATTCATTGAGGGGGAAGAACGTTATTTTAATCAGTTATGGAACAACCAAGATGAATCGGTTGTGGTGATAGACTTCCCCACAGCTGTTGAAAAGGAGCTGTTAAACTGCTACAAAAGAAGCGACACCCTCGAAACGGCAATTGATAACTACATTTCCAGCCACATAACGAAAGGGAAGAAGACACTCTATTCTTATCAAGAAGATGCCATCAAACAGTTTTGTGAAAACGGCTACCAGCATTTCTATGAGATGGCAACTGGTACTGGAAAAACCTTCACTTCCGTCAAGACAATTCAGACTTTAGAAAAGAAGTGCGAAGAGAATTTGTTTGTTGTTGTCTGCGTTCCCCAAGTAGATCTACAGACACAATGGGCCAGTGCATTACAGGAGGAAGGATATGACAAAGTCTATCTATTTGGTGGAAATGGGAAATCGTTTGACCTGACGATAGGAGAAGCTACTATTGACTATTACTCAGATGACAGAAACGTTATCTGTGTCGCAGTTTATGACACGTTCTTTTCAAAGGTATATCCCAAGATTCAACGCATCCCATCATTGTTCCTGATAGTTGATGAGGCTCATAACTTGACAAAGGGTAACCTATCGGCATTAGTTAAACTTAACCCCAAATACAAGTTAGGGCTCAGTGCAACCATTCAGCGCTTCAGCGAAAGCGAATCTGAAACTATTGCCAGGTTCTTTACCCCTGGTGATACTTTCTATTATGGTATTGAAGACGCCATCGACAACGACTTCCTATCGAAATATGAATACCACCCCATTTTTGTTCATTTGAATGAAGATGAGAATGAGAAGTTCCTGTTTAAGAGCAAACTCCTTGCCCAAGAGATGAACAAAAAAGAACCAGACCAAGAGGTAATAGACAAATTGCGTCGAGAGAGGAGCTTAATCTTAAAACAGGCCTCTAACAAACTGGTGAAGCTGAGAGAACTGACTGATAGCGGATACAATTTCGTCAACTCTGTGGTGTACTGTGGTCAGGGTAAAGACGGCGAAGGAGAGTCTATTATCGACTCTGTAACCAGAGTTCTTTATGACAAAGGGTTGGTTGTATCCCAGTTTACCAGTCATACGCTCGACAGAAAAAGAGTACTGTATGAATTTGAACATGGATTCTTCGATACACTTGCGGCAATAAAGTGCTTCGACGAAGGTGTAGATGTGCCAAAACTGGATAAGATATATATCATGGCTAGCGATAGTGCACTCAGGCAAACCGTTCAGCGGCGAGGACGTGTCCTTCGAAAATGTAAGGAGAGTGGAAAAACCATTGCATACATCTACGACATGGTGGTACTTCCTGCGGTTGAAGCAGGAACCTATGGCTGCGAGGGATTGCTCAAGATTGAACTGTCGAGAGCAAGAGAATATAATAGGCTTGCCTTGAACAAGGACGTAAATGAAGCCAGTTTTTGTGAGATAGAAAACGATTACCACATAACAATTGAAAACGTAACAGATTATGAATCAGAACCCGATTGAAGATGTCTTAGACGAACTTCAGTTTACTGAGGTTCAGAAAGAAGGATTTTGGAAGTTCCTGAACTATGCAAAGACTTGTCAGGAAACTGGTAACAATAAGCAGTTGAAATCACAACTTGAAGAAGTCGTGAGAGAGATTGTGTCTAAATCATAACGTCATGAAGATCAATTACATCAAATATCACAATTATCGTTGCTTCAAAGACGTTACCATACGTTTTGACACAACAGAGCAGAAGAATATTTCGTTAGTATTAGGAGTCAATGGCTCTGGAAAGACGGAAATGTTGTTTTCTTTCCAGTGGGTCCTTTATGGTTTCGATTTTAGCAGTATGCGCGAGAAGGAAGAAACGCCTTACTCACTTAATTCAACCCTCCATCATCGGCTCGAAGTAAACCGACATGCCAATTCCGAAGATTGTTGGGTGGAACTATCCTTTACCAACAAATCGACAGAATATTTTGTGAAGCGTACTGAGACCTTCATGCGCCTCAATGACAAGATAAATTCGAACACAAAAGTGGAATTGAGTTATAACAAGCCCAATGGTGAACGTACTGCTCCAGAGACAAATAAAGAATTGATAGAAGAACTCCTGTCAAGGATTATTCCCAAATCTATTTTGGAAGGAATAACATTTGACGGTGAACGAATGAAAAAACTCAATATCGTTGGAGACCAGTCTAAAGAAACCATCAAAAATGTTATATCTCTTGTCACAAACGAGAAACTCTTTGAATTGTGCAGCGAGGAGATAAAGGATATCAAAGGAGACATTCGTAAAGAGAGAATGCGAATAAACAAGAGCTCCGGAAATGTTACGGCGGAGGAACTTGAACAGGAAATAGAAGACCTCGAGGAAACTCTTGAGGACAAAGATATCGAATTGAACGGCATATTAAAGAATCAAGAGAACGTTGAAGCTAAACTCGAAGAAATATCTTTGCAACTGTCCCAACTTGAAGATGCAGCAAAACTGGAACAGAAACGCAAGGGTTTAGAAAGGGATTTGGTAACGGCAAAGAAACACTTCGAGCAAAACACCGATCAGTTCTTTAAGCGACTACTTGATGGATATGCATTGGTAACAGATAAGCTGGTGGACGATGTTAAATCCTCAATTGAGAATGTTGATGTTCCAGCAGGTCTTACAGTTGAGGCCGTTAAAAGCATCTTAAAGCGCCCCAAGTGCATCTGTGGCTGCGATATGAATGATGACATTGTGAAACACTTAACAGAAATGATTGCTGCACTGCCTCCTGATAATATTAGCAGCACGCTACTTTATATGGCCAACCAGTTTGATGGAGAAAAGAAAAGGGCAAAGAAGTTGCTTAAAGAAAGCTATAAGGCCATGAAAGATAGCGAAGATGAGGTTGCAAACATAAAAATCGAATTGTCAGAAATCTCCTCATCGTTAGTTTCAAACGTATCAGACACAATTAAACAGCTTGAAACAGAAAGAAGGGAACAAGACGAGTTGATGGGACGTTTGAAAGGTAATGAAGACCGATGTCGTGGAATGATTGACAAATCGAGCAAGAGACTGAAGGAAGCCCAAAAAGAGCTGGAAGATGCATCTGGTAGCCAAGAACAAATAAAGGCTTTGGACGCAGAACAGAATGTTTTGGAACTCTTTATGAATGCCATCATAAAAATTGGTGAACGAAATAGTGAACTGTCACTTGAGAGCATCAATAGTTATTTAACTAATGCTTACACCTTGCTTAGTGAGGATACTGGCAGACGTATCTATTTATGTCAGCATGGAAGAAGAGACAAGTACAGGCTTGTTACCTATGTAAAAAGCAAGTACGATGAGCTACGTTCTTCATGGGTCAATAGCGGACGTATCAAAACTTTGGAAGATGATGGGCTTAGCGAAAGTGAGATACACGAAAGAATTGTTCTTGAGGTTGTAGAAGGAAAGTCTACTGGACAGAGCAAGGTGAATTCATTGGCTTTTGCCAAGGCTGTTTTGGATTACTCGAATGAAGACCGGACCACCGACAAATTAAAAGTATCGCATGACTATCCATTCTTGATAGATTCCCCATTTACTGAACTTAGCGGAAAGAATCTGGATAACGTGGCTCAATATATTCACACATTTGCCAACCAGATTATTTTAATGGCAGATGACAAGAGCTATGGTGGTGTTCAGCAACTTGTAGCGCCTTCAGTAAAATCAACTGCAAGACTACTAAAAGATTCAACAGAAGGTATCACTTATACAAAATAACTACAATGCCAATCAATATAGACAATACATATCGTATAAATCGTAATCTCGATCAGGACGAGCAGATGCGATATTTGGTGAGAGACCTTAAAGTGTTTAATGGCTACCCACAGATCCTTACAATCTCTGCACTTATCGGCTATGCGAATCAGGCATATGTTCCTTTTCAGAATAGAGCAGAGCCTGTACAAACGACTTTCTTTGAAGATCGAGAGAAGGAAATTATGAACTTCCTCGCTTATCTGAAAGAAGGCAATCAGTCCATCCTTCAAGAAAGGCCCAAAGACGATCCAGACAGAAATAAGATGTACCAGGCATTCGAGTTTTATGCTAATGGTGGATTTCCTATTTTGTGTAAGAAATTAGGGGTGGACTTCGCTGACAAGAGCAAAAATGACAGATATACAATATTGCATAATTACTACAATATGTTGGTTTCAAACGATTTAATGGACGTGTAACTGTTATGAAAAAATTACTCCCTCAGGCGAATACGCTTGCTACAGTCATCAGGACTTTCAAATTCATTGCAAATACAATGAATTGTACCCTGAATGATATTGCCGACTTTAACAAATTCGAGGTTCGGCAGGCAGCCTACTATTCTAATGCATGTTATTTTCTTGAACTCATAGACGAAAATCTTAAATTGACATCTTTAGGTGAGGATATTATGCAGGATCCTAAGCGAGCCAAAGTCAGAATATATGAGCAAATTATAAAGAATGAACTGATTGGGCAGCTTTTCGCTAAGACGGCACTATACCCAAGGAGGACTGCTATAAAAGAAGGAAAGGAACTTGTACGAGGACTCTATCCTGAATATGGAGAGGCTGTTATAGACCGACGTACCAAATGTTTGATTGGATGGTGTGAGGAGATTATTGACTACATGAAGACACAGAACAACAGTTAATGAACGATATTGAGAGAATATATTCACTATTGTTGCATAGTAATGGTCTTAAGATACGAGCAATTTCCCAAGAACTCGAATTAGACAAATACTATGTGGCAGAGATTATGTTCTCTTCACAGAATATTCCATATTGGTATCAGGATGACGATTCTTTGTGGTATGCAAAAGAAGGTGCTCTTCAGATTGAAGAGCCAGAAGAGAAAATAGATGAACTAATAGCTCCAGTTGAAATACCTCAAAAATTCAACGTCAATAGGTTTCTGGAGGAAGATTTAAGCGATTCTCTGCGCTCCTATTTAAGTCAGATTTCCAAATATCGCATTTATTCAAATGATGAAATGATTGAACTCTTCAAGCGATATCGAAATGGGGATCAAAAAGCTTTTGACTTGATTATAAAAAGCCAGCAAAGATTAGTGGCGAACATTGCATTTCTGTATTGTAGAAAAGGAGCCCCTCTCGAAGATATTATACAAGAAGGAAATGTAGGTCTTGTAAAGGCAGCTGAGCGTTTTGATTACACGCAGTATCGTAGTTTTTCAAATTACGCAAAATCGTGGATCCTTCAATCTGTTTCTGCATCAATGACAACAATGCCGTATACGGTAAGGTTGCCTTTGAATCAATTGCTCTTATATCGAAAGGTTAGAAAGTTCAAAGAAAAGTTCGAGCAGAAGCATGGTTATATTCCTTCTGTAAACGATATTGAAATTGATGAAGAACTTGATACGGAGAGAATCAAATTTGTGGATAGCCTCCCTTACAATCTTGGTTCTTTAACCAGTCTATTCAGTGATTTGGACAACAAGGAGAGTGAAACAAATGCTATTGACGATTTTATTAACAAGAACGAATCCAAAATAACCATCAAGAATCTTTTAAAACGCCTGGGTAATAGGGAACGGCAAATCATACAGAGGTTCTATGGTATTAATGCAAAAGAAGAAACTTTATCGGCTATAGGAGATTATTTTGGCCTTACTCGTGAAAGGGCGAGACAAATTAAAGAGAAAACGGTTAAACATCTTAGGGACATACTTTATAAACGGAAAGGAGTTGACGATAAAAAGATCGCATCACAAGAAGAGGACGGAGAGGATATTCCAGAAGATGTAAGAAATTCACCAGTGTCTCCTGCAAATGAAGAGAAACCAGAAACAGAGGGTGCTATGGTTGGCGACACAATTGTTTATGATGCAAAACGTTGTACTGTTATTGAGAAAAAGACGATGAGAGGATCTCTTCGTCTCGTCGTTAAATATGAAGATGGCACAATAGACAATCTGCAAAATGATAGGAAAAGATATAAAATTGTCAGCAGCCGTGATAAAGAGGTTCGCAAAGACATCAATCGTACAAGGATAGAAAATAAGAAACGTTCAAAGTATGACTTGACAACTCCATTGGACTTCTTAGTTGAAGAGAAAATTATAACAAGGAGACAACTTCATCAATGCCACAAGAAAAAGTTAAGAACTATAGGTGATGTCAAACAGATAATAGAGAAGCATCAGCTCACTCCATATTCTACTCGCTTTACGAAATACACTCTCGATATGTGGTTTAGTATCGTTGGTCTTTTAAACAAATCATAGGAGGAATAATGGCTACTATCACTCCGTTCTACCGCTCTGCCAATAAAGATTTCACCCTCGTAAATGGTGATTGCGTGTCGGTACTTGAAGCGTTTGATTTCAAGTTCGACATGATATTTGCTGACCCGCCTTATTTCTTGAGTAATGGCGGTATCAGCGTTAGCAGCGGCAAGGTGGTTTGTGTAGATAAAGGAGGATGGGACAAGGCTCCTTCAGCAGAATACATCGATGAGTTTAATCGTCGATGGCTCACGGCTTGTAAGGATAAACTAAAAGACAACGGAACCATCTGGATAAGTGGTACCCATCACAATATCTTCTCTGTGGCAGACCAGCTATCGGAACTGGGATTTAAGATTCTGAATGTGGTAACGTGGAACAAGACAGATCCACCTGACAACGTATCTCATCGTGTATTCAAGCACTCTGCAGAGTATATCATATGGGCCAAGAAATCGAAGAGGGCACAGCATCGCTATAACTATGAACTGATGCGCCAACTGAACGATGGCAAGCAGATGACGGATGTGTGGCGAATGCCGGCAGTGGCAAAGTGGGAAAAGTCGTGTGGCAAACATCCAACGCAAAAACCATTGAGTCTGTTGTCGCGTATCGTCATGGCATCCACAAAGGAAGGTGACTGGGTTCTCGACCCCTTTAACGGAAGTGGTACTACTGGTGTCGCAGCCTCTCTGCTTGGTAGAAAGTATCTGGGTATTGATATGGATTTGGGGTATCTGGAACTGGCCTCAAAACGTAGAGAGGAACTGGAAAACGATGAGGTTCGGCAGGCATACAAAGAGATGGTGCTGGTGGACTTTAATGGTGCCATCCAAGCCGAACAACCGCATCATGTCCTAGTGGGCAGAATCGGTTCTGAAAAGCAATGGGAATGGTTCGAAAAGTCTCATACCTACACGTTGCCCATCAGCAAGATCCTGTCTATGCCGAAACTACTTGGAGCAGAGTATGTGTTGGCATTTCTTGGGAAAGATTCGAAAAGGGCACAACTGTGCAGAATATCTTCAGTAAAGCCACAAGTGAAGACCCGTGAACAGGTAGAGGAGATGGCATCACATACTTCTGACTACAAGCCTACGCGAGACAAAACCTACTGGCTTATCCATTTGGAAAAGCCTTTGGACGAACTGAAAGGGAAAGTGTTCAACAAGTCACTGTTGCTCAATAAGCAGGAGCAGCGCGGAGCTTATTGGATAAAGAAATATGAAGAGGTTATCAGAGCGTTTGAGTAAAATTGACACTTTTTAGTTAAAATACAAGGAGAAATATATCTTTTTCGGCAAATTATTTTGATATTTGACAGAAATGATATAATTTTGCAGCCATAATTCTGATTTATGACAGCATCTGAGGCTATATTGAACTATGCAGTGAGGCAAGGAGGCATTTTCCGTAGGAAAGACCTCCTGCAAGAAATTGCCCGTCAGCAGACGGACATAAAGGCCAGTGCTGTAACCCTTCAGATTAACCGTCTCATTGCCTCTGGCTCAATCCGACGAATAGGTCATGGTGAGTATGAACTGGACAACAATGGTCTACCTGAATTTGTCTACCTGCCATCGGAAGAGGAAAAAATTCTCTTCATGAAACTTAAACAACAGTTTCCACTCCTCGGTATGTGCATCTGGACTCCAAGTGTTCTTGCTTCATTTATGCTTCATGTGCCAGACATTGGCTATACTTTTTTGGATGTGGAAAAGGATGGTATGGAAACTGTTTTCCATTTCTTACAGGAAATGGAACTTGGAAGGAACATCCTCCTATCTCCTTCACCCACTGACTGCGAACGCTATCTGACAGGCTCCGATGCCATCGTTGTCCGTCAACTGATTGGCGAGTCACCCCTGACAGTGGTTGATGGTTGCATAGTTCCACGTATAGAGAAAATCCTCGTAGATGTTATTGGCGATAACGAATTGTTCTTTGCCAGTGGCTCTGAGACATACAATATTTATGAATTTGCCTTTGAAAGGAATCGTATCAACAAAAGCAAGTTGCTGAGATATGCTTCCCGTCGCAACAGAAAAGAGAAAGTAGAACAAATCATTCAAACGATAGAAAATGATCAATCCCAATAGTAGGTCCCTTAAGTGGATAACAGAGGCAGCGCAAAAAGCAGGTGTACGTGATATCGCTTTGGTAGAGAAGACCATCCGTGCATTTTCTTTACTAGAGGCACTGGCCCGTTCGGGCTGTCCTTTTATCTTTAAAGGTGGAAGTTCACTCATGCTTCACCTGAACACCAGTAAGCGACTGTCAATTGACGTAGATATTATCTGTCCTCCTGGAACCATCATCGAAGATTATCTGAACCAATATGCAGAAGAGTACGGTTTTGGCAAGGTCGAACTTGTTGAACGCATATCGCGCACTGATGTTCCAAAGCAACATGCCAAGTTCTATTACGAAGTAAGTTATCCTGGCAATGGTGGTCAGGACAAAATATTGCTTGATGTTCTCTTTGAAGAAACCCACTATTCGAAAATAGTGACGCTTCCCATTCAAAGTCCGCTTCTCATCATCGAAGAGCCTCATGTGATGGTAAATCTGCCGAGTCATGAGGATCTGCTGGGTGACAAATTGACTGCTTTTGCTCCTCACACGACAGGCATTCCTTTCTTCAAGGGGCAAAAAAAGTGTACTATGGAGATTATCAAGCAACTCTTCGATGTTGCATCGTTATTCGACATCACCGACAATCTGACCATCACCCGTCAGACTTTCAAGAAGTTCGCTGCAGTAGAATTACAGTATCGTCACCTGCAACCAGATGATATCCAGCAAGTGCTTGATGACATCTACCAGACATCTATCACCATTTGTATGCGTGGTATTGAGAATCCAGAAGAATTTAAACTGCTACAAGATGGCATCAGTCGAATTGGCAGTTTCATACACAGCGAGAAATACACCTTAGACTCTGCTATTATCAATGCAGCTAAGGTGGCATACCTCAGTAAGCTTATGGAAAAGGGAATTGACGAAATTTACCATTATGTACCTGCTGATATCAGTAAGTTGTCTTCTAAGGTATTAGAATTGCCTCTCCCTACCAAATTGAACAAATTGAAGAAAACCCATTCTGAGGCATTTTTCTATTTCAATGAGATACAATTACTGGGTAAATAGTTAAATAAGATCAAAAGTGGATCCCCAAAGATCTGCCGGTCACATTGTGATCGGCTTTTTTTGTATCTTTGCAGCAACTAAAAATTGATAGGTATGACTCAAATAGAAGCAGTTGTAAGAGCCTTGAAAATATTGGGCGGAAAAGGTGAACTAAAGTATATCTATATGATTGCCATAGATATTATTGACGAACATAATAGTAATGATATAAAGGCAAACATACGGCGTTGCTTATATGCTAATCCAAAACTGTTCTACCCATTGAAAGAAAAGGGAGATGGATGGTGGGGATTGGTGTCCTATCAAAATGAACTGAATGAAAGGGATCTCCGAATCATGGAATTGGATGCTGAAATTAAAGTGTTGAGAAACCGTCCAACTCTTGAGAGTTTTATGAAACTTCTGCTCGAGGTTACCATGAATCTTTTCCGAATTCAGCGTGGTAATGCAGATTATATAAGACAAGTACTCAGTATAATGGGGCTTAAGAAGGAAGAAGCTGTTCTTGCCGCTTTTATAGAGAGTAAGGAGAGCAAACTCATTAAGGCTATAGAATCATTGGCGAAGAATCCTAAGGTGCAAGTCAATGTTCAGCCTGGTGCAACTGCTCAGATAACTGAGCAAGGCATTACCAATAGTTATTTAAGAATACCACAATAGTGAATTATGAACATCAAGATAGAGAAAGGTGCTAATGTGCAGATAACAGATAAACCCATTGTTAATGTTTATGGAAATCTGCATTATAATGAATTTCATATTCGTACTGATGACATGAAGCCAGCATCAGAGGAGGCGGACTTCGAGGAGGTGAATGATGCGAAGGAGCAGGATAATCAGATACATACAGTTGATGTAGAGACACCTGTGGAAGCTTTTGTTTCTCAGGTGAAACGAATCATGCTCATAGCTGAGAAGAAAAATGGTCAAGAGATGGTGATGACGGCCAGAGGGAATGGCGGAACGTATAAGTATCAAGTTGATGGCAAGGGTTTTTGTAAGGTGATGGATCTACTTTTAAAGGACTATACGCCTCAGATAGAGGAGTATCTTAATGGGGCCAAGGTTGAGGCTGCAGGAACCATCAAGTTTGTTTGTCCGTTCATCGGTTTTGTGTTGGATACGCATCTTTACAGTGAGCCGAAGTTGCAGAAGTCTGACCTTAAATTTGTTATGGAAGAAGTCTACGGAAAAGGTACTTCTGCCACTTCTAAATTGAGTACTAAGAATGATACCAATGAAGCCCAAAATCTCTTCGGAATTGTCGAAGAACTCATGAAAAATGCCTCGAAAGCCTGAATTTCTTGGAAGTTAAATCCAAGTAATTTAGAATGTGCTGATAATCAAATTGTTACACACTGAATTACTTGCTAAATAACTTGCAAACGTGGCAAGTTATTTAGAATCTTTGCACCAGAGATTTCGATAAGATTTCTCTGGTGTTTTTTGACTTATTGTTACAAAGATTTTTCGGGGTTGGCCCCAGATTAGGATAAACAAAAGATATTTCTAGTCAAAGGTTATTTATTTGTAGTTAATACTTATGTCCATTTGATAATTTGATTAACTAATGATTGAGCGGTCAGCGGACTGCGCCAACCGTCTGGTGCGTGATGCATAGGACGGATTTTTTACGAGAGTATTTCACATTATAATAATTTAAAAAAAATAATAATATGGAAAGAATGAATTTATCAAAAGAGGTTTGTGAGCAGCTGGCTCAACAACTGGTGGAGGAACAGGCAGATCTCGTCAAGAAGGAGGCTGTAGTAAATGGACTCAAAGATGCTATCTTCAGGAAAAAAACGGAGATTATCAAATCTAAGATTGAATACCAGTTCTTCCAGTTTGACCGTCTGATGCATCCGTTAAGTATCAGCTTTTCGTATGGTTCCGACTACATGTCAGTCAGTATCTGTTTTGGCGCTGTTCCGGATGAAGCCATTCCTGCCGGAGTGATACTGACCAAGCGGGAGAAGGAGTTGTTTGAGATTTATAAGGAATCCTTTAATAAATACTTGG
>JAFZUS010000167.1 GCA_017618275.1 Prevotella sp. | reverse complement strand
CATAAACACGTTGCAAGACTCATTGAACACACTGGAATTGGTCATGTATTCGCCCATTGCGCGCTGTCTCATCTCCTGGTTGTCTAGCGGCGCATAATTAGGCGCACCTTCTTTGAAACTATCATCAATGTACGATGTACCGTAGATGTAGAAAGCATCGACATCCTTGGTGATTTCCGGCATCTGGAGCCAGTTGGCCTTGTTAGAATAGTCAGTAGCCTTGATTTTTTCGCTGTCGGGATTAGCCGGGTTGTCGCTTGTGCTACTGCATGATGTGAGCAGTGTTGTTGTGCCGCAAGTTAGGATGACGGCAAGCATCCACATTGTCAATTTTTTCATAATTGTTTGTTTTTGGGATTTATAAATTAGAGAGTTTTTCTTTGTTGTTACGGTAAGTGCGCTTGTTGATGCGATGGGTGACATAGAGTATGACGGCCGTCAACAATACAGCGGGTGTAAGAACAATCAAGATGCTAAGGAGCGCATCGCATATGTCATTATTATCATAGACATATTCAACAATCGCTCCCGCAACAAGCATCGTCGTGACTGCCATTTGTAAGAGGACAGCCAATCGCCACAGCGTGCCCCACCATCCATAGCCGAAAAGTTGGCGATAGGTAATGTACATGTAGATGATCCAAAGTGCAAGATCGAGATCATCATTCCAGTAGCCAATAAAGAGTGTTGAGAGGAGACTCAGGACGCTCATGAATACTTGCAGGAAAAATCCCTCGGGCAGTGTGTGGCGAGGATAGCCTGGGGCGTAGCGGAACACCAGCCATGTGGGTAGGATATAGAAGCATTGGAGGAACAGCGTGGCCCAGCTTTTCTGCGAATTGATCCATGCGATAATATCGTCAACCTCCTGAATGTCGAACTTAAGACCTATAACATCATTCTTCACATGAAAGACCGACTCGACGATGACTACGAAGAGGCAGACGATGACCAGCATCTTGACGGGCGGAAACGATACCTGGCGGCGACCGCTGATGTAGTCGCGCACAAGATAGCCCGGACGCCCCAGCAGTTGCAGCAGCGTGTAGCCCAGCGACCGCGAGTCCATACCCCACAGAATAGCTACGTTATCTTTAATGGATTTCCACCCCACACGCCCTACCTCAGCACGCTGACCACAGATTGGACAGAAGTTGCCGCTGAAATCGTTGTCGCAGTTGTAGCAATGCTGCACATCGCCCTCATGCCGGTTAGCATAGTGCGGCACGGCTTGTTGCCAGCGGCAGAAGCGGTGGTAATAATTTCTTAGCAGCTCTTTGTTCACACGTTATTACCTACTTTGATAAGCTTTGATAGGTTGCAATACGCTTGGCTACGTTGTCCTTGATGTTGTTGTAGTAGAACATGTAGTCGCCGTTGTGGAAGCTCTGTGGGCCAAAGAAGTCGGCTGTTTCAATGGGCTCAGCATTGGCGTTCGTCACGACCACACCACGCTCGGTGTTCACCTGAGCGTCAGCACCGATGTCGCCGATACTGACCGTGCCAGCCTTCTCGTCTATGATGAGCGAACCTTTGTTCTCGCTCGCTGGTGCATAGGTGTCGTCGAGTTTCCAGTTTAGCGGGTTGATGCTGATGGCACCCGGCATCACCACGACATTCTTGGCGTTCTGCTCGACATTTTGCTTGCCCTCAGTATTCCAGCTGACGATGACTCCCGTGTCGGACTCGCCAGTCGCGCACTTCAGGTGCGGGTTATCCTTTAGCCAGTCCTTAGTGATGGAGAAGCCAATCATATACGAGGCGATCATGCGCTTGTAGTAGTCAGGGTGCTCCTTGAAATAGCTCTTCATGACGAGGCTGTTGATGGCTGAACCTTGGCTGTGGCTTGCGATGATGAATGGACGTCCGTTGTTGTAGTTCTCGAAGTAGTAATCAAGCGCAGCAGTTATGTCCTCATAAGGCGTGCGGCCTTCAAGTGCGGCGCGAATGTCGCCAGTCTTGTCGTAAGCCCTTTTCAGAGCCATTGCACTGGCCTGTCGATAATATGGCATGAACAGGTTTGTGGATTCCTCGAATGCACTCGCCATCCATATGTGGTCGTTTTTGGCACCCTGCAGCATATCAGGATTGTCGAGCGAGGCGTAGTCGGGGTCACCCTCGTTTGAGCCTATGTACTCCGTCGGGTAGATGAAGAACGTGTCGAACTCCTTGGTGATTTCCGGAATTTGGTACCAACAGGATTTTTGGGAATAGTCGGGCGCACCAGCATCCTGAGGCTCTGTAGAAGACGAATTGTCTTTATTACTGCATGAATTAAGTACTGTTGTTATACCGCAAATCAGGATGGCGGCAAGCATCCCCATTTTCATTTTTCTCATATTACGATAATTTAGGGGTTAATACTAAATAGTGTTACAAAATTAGTAAAAACCCCTAAATAAAGTATCACGACCCATGTCATGAGCCGTGATTCTTGCTGATTTCGTCACATTTTTGCTGATTTCGTCACTTTAGGACTACCTCAGACCTCCATTTTCTGCCTTGCCATCCAGGCTGTCACCGACTGGCCTGTCTTGCGTTTGAACGCATCTCTGAAGGTGTTATAGCTCTGGTAGCCGCTTTCAAAAGCCAACTGTTGGGCGATGACAGGACGATGAGCAGCGACAGTCTCGTGATAGAGACTGATGAAATGATTGATTCGCAGATCGTTGATATAGGCATTGTAATTCATGCCCTGACTGGAGAAATACTGGCTAAGATAAAGGCGGTTAACGCCAATCTCTCTGGCGAGTCGGGAAATATTAATGTCATGTTGCAAATAGAGATTCGATTCCTCACAATACTGCTTCAATAATGGTTCAATATTATGGCGCATGGATAATGAGAGGGTGTTATCTTCATCCTCCGCGATGTCCGTCTGGATTGCCAACGAATCAGCTTCTGTTTCTATTGGAAGGTCTTGCAATTGTGAAATGCTCAGGTCACTTAATGTTTCCACTCGCCACAAAAGATAACAAATCAGTATGATGTTATTCAACTGAACAATGTACTTGTTAGTCAGACCACCAATTTCTGACGTATAGATGCCGAACCCCAGCAGAATGACGGCTAGAACAACAAAACTCTGCCATATCTCCTTGTGCTCCAGGTCGGCATAGTTATCGCGCAGCCAGCACCCATAGCGTCTGACCTCGCGTACCATATATATAATTAATCCAATGGCCAGCAATAACAGATAGGCATTTGACATCGGCAAAAGGGCTTCGCTATGGTTAGCAATGTTCAACGCCATCATTACAATAGGAGGTGCAACCATCACCCAGGCAAGCCATAGCGGTCGTCTGCGGTCTTGCAGCATAGCGAACAATATGACTATCGCCAAAGGGAAAGTAGTCATGTAATCGAGCAATGCGCCTACACTATAGCACAGCAATTTATCCTCGCTTGAGGTGAGATAAATGCTCGGCATATACCACAAGTGGCTCAGAGTCATAGCAGCAAAGAATGCAGCCGTCCATCGGCGCAAACGTACTGGCGACGTAATGTTAGGGGCAAAGGCGTTGCCCCGACGGAACAACAAGTAGCAGCAGGCAACCAAATTCAAAGCTGCCACTACTGCGTAAAACATCATATAGAGAACATCGCCCTGAAACTCTTGCTCGTACATGATTGAATGACGTTAATGCGGTTGCAAAGGTACACATTTTTTTGCAAATAATAATGCATTGGGGCCGTTAAACTAACAAAATGCAAGCAGAAATCATACCCAGCTATACTTGGTAGCCCTTGCATTGCCATGGGATGCAATTAGCGGGGTTAACATTATTCTGAATCGGGCAAGATTCTCCAAGACAATTCTTAAAAAATGTGCATTTTCAATGTAAAATGCTGATTATTAGAGGGCTAATTTACACCCGGACTCGGAAGTATGCGCTTCGGTGTACGCACTAAGAGTGTGCAGAACGTGGAGGATGTAGAAGACCCTGAGGAAGGCGATGACAACGGAGACGAGATGCTTTTTTCTCATATTTTACTAATAATCTTTATTTTGCCATGTGGATAATGCCATTTTATGTTAAATGTCAGGTGAATTGCGTAGAAATATTTGCGGGAGTTGGATGTATTTTGTATATTTGCAGCAAATTTAAGTAAACTCACGCAAGGTTTTTAACTTGAGATATGCAGATAGACGGTTTTAAGATAGGCGGCTTTGCCAATATTAGTGATGTCCATTTGAAGATTGGAGAGGTGAATGCTCTCATAGCTCCCAACGGCTATGGCAAGAGTAATGTATTACGTGCCATAGATTTCGGCATCAGGTTCATAACGGCTGAGGATACAGAACGGCAGCAGATGATGGGAAACCGTTGGCTACCCATCAACACGAACATGCTGTGCCAGGACTTTTCGTTTGGAATAACAGGAAGTCTGGAGATGGATGGCGAGGAATTTGTTTTCGCATACGACTATAGCTTTGCATGGGCAAAAACTGGTGATGGTGGACGAATACTCAGCGAAAGTCTGAAGATAAAACGGTCTTCTGACCAGCGGTTCCGCCAGATGATAAGCCGTCAGCAGACTGACGAGTGCCTGATTGTTCCCTCGGCATCAGGAAGGTGCAACAAACCATTTGTGGTGTCAGCCTTTCAGTTGGCACTATCTGCCATCGCACGTTCCAGCATGATGTATCTTTATCCTATTGCGCAGCAGGTGTTTGGTATCAGAATCCCTAACCTTGAAACTCTTGACAATCCTGAGTCCTACTTCTCTGCTGGAGGGGGCAAAGGTATTGGCATGCTTGGAGGTATGACACTGAGTGAATATCTGTATCACCTGAAGGCGAGTGATGATGACAGTTATGCCATTCTGAAAGACGGTCTGATGCAGCTCTTACCTAACATCACCGAGTTCTCGCCTGAAGTGGTCACTCTGACAGACGGACAACGCAAGATATATGATATAAGGATTAAAGAACGGTTTTGCACTCAGCCAACGACGATTCTTCAACTCTCAAGTGGCAGCAAGCGTATCATCTTCCTGTTTACCCTATGTATTGCAGCCAGGAAGCAGAGTATTCCCATGATTATGCTGGAGGAACCAGAGAACTCCGTACACCCACGGATGATGGAGAACCTGCTGCATACCTTGCAGAGCTATGCCTCTGACACAAAGATCCTCATGACAAGCCACTCCCCCTATCTGATGCGCTATCTGCAACCCAGCCAAATGTACTTCGGACTGCCCAGGAACGACGGGCTGGCACATTTCGCCCAGATTGCCCCATCGAAACTGAAGTACTTATATAAGTATGCCGGTGAGATGGAACTCACCATCGGAGAGTTTATGTTCGATTTTATGCTCGACATGGAGGGTGAACACGAAAAGATGAATCAATTCTTCATTCAGCAGTAGGCCATGGCAAAACAGATTGAAACGAAGCTGACGCAGGTAGTTATATTCGTGGAGGGCGATACGGACGAAGTACTGTTCAAGGCGTTGATTGAACATTACCGAACCGTCAGCAAGACTGAACTGCGCCCCTGCAAGATCTGCAACCTGAAGGGTGTCACGCGCTATTCCAGTAAGCTTGTGGCTAAATTACAGAACGAATACTTGCCAGAGGCTCGCAAGAAAGGGTATCAGATACAGACAATATGCTGTTCATACGACACAGATGTCTTTGAAGTCAGGAATCCGCTGATTGTCAATTGGGACACACTGCGTAAGACGGTGAAGCGGATGGGCATACAGGAGTTCCTGCAATTAGGCATCAGAAGTAGCATTGAGGACTGGCTGCTGTGCGATATTAAAGGCATCTGCCGTTATCTGGGTCTCACGACTATTCCAAAGTCGCTAAAAGGTAACGATGGAAATGCTAAGCTGAATGACCTTTACAGCAAGGCAAGAAGAATCTATCAGAAAGGCTATCAGGTGAAAGAGTTGGTTGCCTCGCTTGACATGAGTGTCATTCGGAAGAAAAATGCAGATGCTCTTGCGGACTTGGAGAAAGCACTGAATGTTTCTGTCCAATAGGCAAAGAGTAATCCTTAAAAGGGCAGAACATCATCTGTAGAATGAGCGCGAGCTGACATGATAGTTCCCGGCTGGACATCGGTTCTTATTTTCACGCGAATCCACATCAAGATATAACCTGCTGAATATCAATTACTTCCAATTTTCACGCGAATCCACATCCTATTTATATCCAAATACATCTGCCCCGAAAACGAGGCAGATGTATTTGTTGTAGAAGATAGCCTTATGCATGTTGTTTCGGCTTTTTCTTCCTCCTCTCCATCCACGCCCAAACCTCATTGATGCCCCAAATCACTGACATGATGAGGACGGGCATTGCCGCCATCAGCCACAGGAAGGCCATGGTGTCGTTGAGTTGGTACTTCCCCGTGTAATAGCCGAGGACGGTGAACACTACCAGTGCCACCTTGTCCACCAGATGGTAAACGACGGGGAACCACTCCATGCGCGAGGTCAGTCGGATGAGATGACCTTCGGCCTTGTCTTCAATCATCTCACAGGCCTTTTCGGCACCCTTCACCATCGCCTTGTCAATCTCTGACAACTGCCACTTCTCGCGCTCCTTCCTCATCAGTTCCTCGACATAGCGTTTCATGAGGCTGGAGTCATGGATATTCCCGGCCACCTGGTGAAGGGCATTCTCCGCGCTCCGATTGATGTCCTCCAGCGGTGTGACGTCCATGTCCTGGTTGACGAGCTTGTTGCTGTTGTTCCTCAACACATCGAGCGGGATACCGTTCAACAGTTCAATCTGCCGACCGAGCATGTCGGCAGTCTCGCGGATGGTGCTTTCGAGGATGTTTCCCTCCAGAACGGCCTTCACGCGGCGCTCATACTCCTTTCGGTCGTAGAGCGGCACATGCGCCTTGCTGACCGTACGATTGTTAATCACTGGCAGGATGACATCCGGCTTCTCCTGCTTTCGGGGGCTTTCTTGCCGTACCCCGCTGTCGCCTCCCTGCTGCTGGCTATGGCCAGAGGGAAGCTGCTTTCGATAATCTTTTGACATAATATAAAAATACATTGGTTATCTGTTCCTACCTCGACTGCACTGGTTCCGCACAAAGCCGTTGTTCTTCCACCACTTCCATTCCTCATCTTTCTTCCTGGGCAGGTCATTGTTTGACGAACCTCCGCCAACAAGGGATGGCTGGGTTACGGGCAGGGCGATGTCTTGGATGACATCAAGCAGACCCTCCATCGCCACAGTGGCACGCTCAGTACTGCACTCGACCATATCCATGAGGGCATCAGCCGCAGCCCTCAGATTGTCCTCGCTGAACGACGAGCCCGGCTCCTGTCCCATGTCGATGGCCTTGGCGACGATACCTTCCGGCAGAAGATCCTCCAGGTCGAGCGGATAGAACTCTGTGCGGAAAGGGCTCCTGACAAGTTCCCTGATAGACTTGACGGCAAAGAAAATGGCCGTTTCACGTTCCTGCTCGCCCCTCGTCGGCTCATGAGTTGCAGGCTGCGGTTTCGGCATTGCCTCTTGCTGCTTGCTGTCAGCTATCCTCAGTGCCTCCTCCTTAGCCTTCAATACCTTCAGATATTCCTCGTCATCATCTGTCAGTGATGAAATCGCAGTCCTCGGAGGCATCGCCGTATTCTGCTGGCTCGCCTGTTGCCATCTGTATTCTGTCCGTATCTCTTCTGTCTCAGGATGCAATTTCTGCCAGGTACCATACAGCTTTGACACCGTCAGGTCTCGCCCATGACCGAACTTCTTGGCTGATGCCTTGTACATGACTGTGCTGGAGTAATTGCCGTCGAGGTCGTACAACTTCTCACCGATGGAGTAGCCTCGGCACACACCCTGGCTGTCGTAGGTCGGCTCCACCTCGAAGCCGTTCCTCCGCATTTCGGCAAAGTAGGTCTCGATGTCCCACGTGTCCATGCCCCTCAGCACATTCATCGCAGCATCGTGAATACGCTCCATCCGGTAGTTCGTCCTCTCCTCGGCTTTCACCCATCCGCACCTCTCGGCAATGATGTCCGCAGCCATCTTCGCACGCTCCCTGCACTTGTGCGTGTCCTGCATCTGGCCGTCCATCGTCAGGCGGTTGGCCACAATGTGTACATGCGGCTTGCCCGTGTCGAAGTGGACGGTGACGATATACTGACTTTTGGCCAGCATCGTATGCTTGCCGCTCACCTTTG
>JAFZUS010000166.1 GCA_017618275.1 Prevotella sp. | reverse complement strand
TGTCTTACGCTGAATCCAGTTGACACAAAGTTCAACGTAAAATGACAAGAAACAAAGATTCAAAACCCAAGCACAAGAGATCTTTCTTCCGCGTTCCGGAGGAATTGAAGCTTGAAGTAGCCAAGGCCTGTCACTTGGAAAAAAAGGGTTCATCACAGATAGCCAAAGAATATGGCATCGGTAAAACTACAGTTGAAAGAATTCTTCGTAACTTTGCAGCGTCAAACGATAAAAGTGCGCTGCTTATGAAGAATAGACACACCGACAGCCAGGCAGAGGAAATCAAGGCCTTGCGCGAAGAAATCCTGGAACTGAAGAAGAAACTGTATCATGAGACGATGCGTGCCGACTTCTACGACACGATGGTCGATGTTGCAGAGGAGATGTTCAACATCGAGATACGAAAAAAAGCTGGCACCGGTCAGTCGAAAGGCTGCACGAAGACGATGTGAGGCATTATGCCGTAACAGACCTCTGTGCACTGTCCGGTGTGACACGACAGGCCTTTTACAAGCGGGACGACGACCTCCTGTTCCGCCGTCTGGCGCTAGAGCAGTTCGTGGTGCAGTTCGTACACGAAATCAGGGAGAAGGATCCTCAGATGGGCTCCGACAACCTGTGGCGCATATACCGGGATCGCTTCAACGACGAGTATAGGGTTGGCCGCGACGCGTTCCGCAGCATCCTGCACGAACGCGGGCTTCACATCCGTCAGCGTCAGCGAGCCCCCCGAACTACTGACTCACGACATAACCTGCCGACATATCCCAACCTCGTGAAGAATGTGATACCGATGCGTCCCAACCAGATTTGGGTCAGCGACATCACCTATATTTCTATAAAGGACTCTACAGCCCGTCTGGGCTATCGTTGCTGCTTCCTGACAATCATCATGGATGCTTACAGCAAACGTATCGTGGGCTGGTACGTGGCTCCTACGCTTGAGGCTGCTTATAGCATTAAGGCTCTGAAGATGGCCATAGGTACGCTGCCTGACGGCTTTGACGAGACGCTCATCCACCATTCCGACCGTGGCTGCCAGTATGCCAGTGCCGACTATATCAGCCTGCTCACACGCAGCCATATCACCCCCAGCATGACTGAGAGCGGCAACCCGAAAGACAATGCGATGGCTGAGCGCATCAACAGTACGATAAAGAATGAGTTGCTTTACGGGAAGACGTTTACCAGCCTACGTCAGGTAACAGAGGCAGTAAAGACAGCTGTCCTGTTCTACAACACGGAACGTCCCCACAGCAGCATCGACTGGCATATTCCTGACGAGGCTCATGGGATGCGGGGAGAAATGAAGCGTCACTGGCATTCCTGGCGTGAGGATGCAATAAAAAGACAAAACGCTGTAGCCGTATGAAAGAAAATTCGTATCTTTGTCGCGGCAAACCGAAAGCTCTGGCTCTGCATTCAGAGTAAACAAAAACCAGTCGTACCATGGACGACTGACAACGAGAACCAGTCTTATATTATTAACCCGTCAACTTGGAACAGTCGTAAGACGTAAAACTGACAACCCAAATCAGCGAACTACACCA
>JAFZUS010000165.1 GCA_017618275.1 Prevotella sp. | reverse complement strand
TCGGCAACCGCTCGTCCACTCGCCGCTGGTTTTCCATCGTACAGCAGATGGTGACGTTTTCATAGCCGTCGCCCCAATCTTCTGGCAGGCATTGGAGAATCCGCTCTGGTCGCTTTGTGATCATGAAGAAATGCAGGTCACTGCGCCTGTGAATGATCAGCCAGGCATCCTCGCGCCACTGGTCAGCTTCCTCGATGAAGAAGTCCGACGTGAAGCAAGTCCACATCAGCGTACCCGAAGGCACTTTCCAGTTCCCACTGCGGTCACGACGGATGGGAAGATTGAAGCTGGAGGTCTTGGTCACGACGTTGGAGTCCTTCTCGAACTCCGCATCGCGCCGAAACACATAACAGTTCTGGCAACCCTCGCTCTTTTTGTGGCAGCCGTGCCACAGATTCCACATCTCATCCATGCTTCTTATACTTCGCCTTGACTATTTCGTATGACTTGCGTACCAGTTCTTTCAGTGCTTCATCGTTTACATCCATATTTGGCTGTACGCTTATCCAATATCGTTTATCTCCATTGAACGGTTCACTAATAGCCTGATGGTGTTCTTTCAACTCAGCCATTTCCGACGAATTGCACTTGATGGTGATGTTTGAGAAGTCATCAACATTGAAGTAACAGAACATGTGGCTATTGACGTAGAAAACAAGAATAGTAAACTTACCCTTCGAGAATTTCTCGAAAGGTGTCGCCTCGGTCACATCAGGCAACGACAGGCAGTATTCACGGAACTCTTCTACGTTCATATACCTCTAATCTATGATATAAAATCCTGCTTCTGAAGGATGGTCAAGAACCATGCTTTTGGGATTCTCTTTGGTCAACAGCCACGTCATCCAGATGTCGCCAGAGCCTGAGGCTATGAAGAATATACCCAATGCCAGCAGATGCAGGCTACCAATGAAGAGAGCGATGAAAGTAGGGATAACACCCAATACAATGCAAGGCATCATGGCTGCTATCATATAGTATGGGATGCGCATGGGCTCGTTACAGTGACAGTATGGTGTCAGCATTTTCCACCACACGCCGAAACTGATACTCTTCCAGCCGTTCTTGGCAAAACAAGCCCAAGTAAGGCCGTGAATCAATTCATGAACCACAATGCCAACAATCGCAAGAATAAATGTGATGCCCCAGTCGCTGAAGGCTCCAAAGAGTTCTCTGAAGTTGTATTTGCCTCCCCATATTATAAAGAATGGTACTAGGAAAATGATGCCTGAAATGACCATTATCCTTAGGCCAAAAATGTTAGCCTTCTCAATATCAATAGCTACCTTGCGACCTTTTACTTCTTGATCTTCCATTATCTTGTAAATCCGAAAAACTCTTTCATTCCGATTTCTCCTTGTGCAAATATCTCTTATCTCCAAAGAAACAATCCCTCAGCACCAGCCAAAGAGCCTATTAACTCCAACACTTCCTCTGTCGGGTTATAGACAGTCATATAGGTGTCATCACTGCTGACTGTTATCAGGACATCGGCTGATTTTAGGATGATGTAGAACATCTGTTTGTCGGCCATACACTTTAATAGTGCTGCCTCCAGTTCTTGTGGGGCCGGATTGGTAATCCATTCATCACCGTCGTAACTCACACCGATATCTTCATAGCAATTCAGCTTCAGCAAGATATTGGTGAACTTCCTGTAGATGTTGTCAATCTGAGGATGCTCCAGAAAGTATTTCTCTATTCTGAAGTACTGCCCTTTGCCATCAGCGGGCACTTGTTTGGGTAATATGTCAATCACCCAATAAGGCCTCTCCAAATACTCTTCTATCGTCATGTTTATTCCTCCAGTTTCTTGGCGGGCCAGCCATAGTCCTGATACAGAGTCACTGCGAGGCCGTTCTTCTTGGCATAAGTCGCCAACCCTTCTGCTCTCAATCTTTCGCGATTCTTCTCATCGCTGTTGATGGCTTTAAAGGCATCGAACTTGTCACCGAAGATCTTCTTGGCCGTCGGCAAGTATCTGGAGCCATCTTCTACTTGGTCGAAGGCCGTCACTTCAAAGC
>JAFZUS010000164.1 GCA_017618275.1 Prevotella sp. | reverse complement strand
TCAGATATCCGGCTTGAAGAACTATGACTACTGTCTGCTGAAGTTCGGCAATACGCAGTACAGCTCTGCTGAACTGGAGATGGCCTACTATGAACTGGCCACGATGGCGGGAATCCGTATGATGCCGTCGGAGCTATATACCGTTGACGGTAACAACCATTTCATCACCAAACGTTTCGATCGTGATGGTGAGAGGAAGATCTATACGCAGACGCTGGCTGCCATTAGTCCTGATGCCGACAGCTATGAGCAGCTGATAGCCGTCTGCCGTAAGCTCCATCTGCCCGAATCCGATTGTCAGGAGGTGTTCCGCAGGATGGTCTTTAACATTCTGGCCAACAATACCGATGATCATAACAAGAACTTCTCGTTCATCATGGATGAAGATGGCAGTTGGCGACTGTCACCAGCATACGATATCACCTATATCATAGACAATGGTGGCTTCCTGCCTAATGAAGATCATTGCCTGTATATCAGAGCCAAGCTTCGTGGCATTACCCGTGAAGATGCCATCCAGTTTGCCCGTGACAACGGCATACGCCGGCCTGATGCCATCATCCGCGATGTTGTTGCATCCCTGAAACAGTTCCGTACCATTGCTACGAAATACGGTGTGTCAGAGCAATGGACGGGTAGGGTTGAGACTACGATTATCGACCACCTGAAGGCATGGGGCGAATGGCAGAAAGATGCAGCAATGCCAGAACAGACTATCAACGGCCATTCGGTTGCCAATATCCGCATGGAGCAGGCATACAAAGGCAACTACCACTTGCTTGCTGAAATCGATGGCAAGGATCGTAAGTTCGTCATCGGCAAGAACAAGGAGGAGTTTGCATTGATAGAGAAGTTAGGCCTTGCCAACCTTACTCTAGAACAGATGCAGACAATGGTAGAGAAATACTTTTTCTCTTGACTGAATGACGATGAGTTGCCTTGTCATTGCCATCTTCCTGTTGAGCATTGGAGCCAGCTTTGTGCAACGCACAACAGGCTTCGGCTTTGGCATCTTCATCATGACGATGCTGCCGTTTTTCCTGCCGACATACGGTGAGGCCACAACACTATCTGGTCTTTTGGCCATCACAACCTCGGCTGTCATTGTTTGGCGAATGAGAGGCTATGTCACATGGAAACGGCTTTGGCCGATACTGTTGACGTTTATTGTTGTTTCGACAATAGCCATCTTTGCTTTGACTCGCATCGAAGACCATATCTTGAAGCAGATACTTGGGGTGGCTTTAATAGTCATCAGCATCTATTTTGCGCTGTTCAGCCAGAAGATCAAACTGCCGACAACAAAACGAGTGCAGGTAGGGGCTGGTACACTCAGCGGTCTGATGGGTGGATTCTTCGGGATGCAAGGCCCGCCAGCCGTACTGTATTTCATCCAGTCGGAACCCACCAAGGAACACTATATGGCAATGGCTCAGACCTACTTCCTGATTGGCAATATAATGATGACCTTCGTTCGTGCCTACAACGGTTTCTTCACCACGACCGTCCTGACTGATTATTGTTTCGGACTTGGTGGAATCATCATCGGCACAACCCTTGGAGCTTATGTCTTTAAGCGCATTCCCAACCAAATCTTTCGATATATTGTCTATGCTTATATCGCAGTGAGCGGCGTGATTATTCTAATGACAAATTGAAATGGCAATACAGGTAACATACAGAAGAACCAGGAGGCTGTCAATGCGCATCGTAAAGAATGGTGATGTGCATGTGTCGGCACCCATTGGTATGCCAAAGAAAGAGGTAGAACGATTCATTGAGGAACATCGAGACTGGATAACTGAGGCACGGAAGAAAACCTACGAGAGCCAGAAGCGCAGGGCAGAGTTTTATAACCAGCTGCCACTAAGGACGAGAGAACAGGCTGATGATGCCCTATGGCGATTGAAAACCCTGATAGAACCGATGGTGGAACGCCACTCCAAGGAGATGGGCGTGAAGCCTTCTGTGCTCTATTACAAAGCGATGATCTCCAGATGGGGTGTATGCAACGTCAAGGACAAGTCCATCTGTTTCTCTGCATATGTGCTGCTGTTGCCGGAATGGTGCGTCGAGCATGTGGTGGTTCACGAGCTGTGTCATCTGCTGGAACCAAGTCACAATGCCCGTTTCCATGCATTGATGGATAAGTTCTTCCCTCGATGGCGGGAAGCCAGGAAAGAGACGCGTCAAATCTGTAAAATGGAGGAGGATGACGATAATGATTGAAATTAGAGAAGCAACGAAGGCACAAGCTTCAGATATAGCACATCTGATTATGGTGGCCATGACGGATGACTGCTGTCTGCATTTCTGTGGAGTAGGGCATGGCCTGGAAGACTTTTATAAAATGATGGCCTCGTTGGTTGAGCGCGAGGATTCACAGTACAGCTACAGGAACACTTTGGTAGCAATAGCTGACGAAAAGATTGTAGGAATTGCCGTTAGTTATGATGGCGGTAAATTACATGAGCTTCGCCTGGCCTTCATTCAGGCAGCCAAGGAATACATCGGAAAGGATCATTCTGGAATGGATGATGAGACACAGGCTGGTGAACTCTATCTTGATTCGTTGGCTGTCCTGCCAGAATATCGTCGTCAAGGAATTGCTCAGCGTCTATTGGAAGCCACTAAGAAGAAAGCCGATAAGGTTGGACTGCCCTGTGTCGGATTGCTGGTGGATAAGGGTAATCCTGCTGGCGAGGCATTATATGCCTGTGTCGGATTCCAATATGCAAATGACAGTTGGTGGGGAGGTCATTCTATGAAGCACTTAGTGCTATAGTAAGAAAAACGTCCGTGCCATTCTTTCGTGACACGGACATTACTAATCTTACAATCCTTTTACCCAAGTCTCTAATTCCTTTTTGCTTGTCCTGTTCAGGAGTTTTCCTTCCTTCCATGTAATATCAGGATAGGCTGCTTTCAAGTCTTCGCAAGCTTTCTTGATGCTACTACCGCCAGAGGTGGCGAAGGGGATAACAGTTTTACCCTTGAAGTCGTAAGCCTCCATGAAGGTGTTGATGATGGTAGGAGCGGTGTACCACCAAATGGGGAAACCGACATAGACCACATCATAGTCCTGCATGTTCTTCAGTTTGTCGGTGATAGCAGGACGAGAGTTCTTGTCCTTCATCTCCACCGTTGAACGGCTCTGCTTGTCCCTCCAGTCAAGGTCAGCATCCGTGTATGGCTGTGCAGGTTTGATTTCATGTAGGTCAGCACCTGCCACTGCTGCCAATTGCTCTGCGGCTCCCTTGGTTACACCCGATGCCGAGAAATAAGCTACTAATACCTTTTTCATCTCTTGATTCTCCTTTTTTTTACTTTGTGAGCATGCACTCAGGCTAATTGTCAGGAGTACTCCCAACATCATTACAATTTTCTTCATTTATCTGTTTCCCTTAGAAGTTAATATTCACACCGCCCATGAACGTGGCGCGGGGCATGGGGTAGCCCAGATTGATTTCGTAGCTCTGTGCCAGCAGGTTCTCGCCACGCAGCCACAGGCCAATATTCTTGCAGAGAGCATAATTGACGGTGGCATTGA
>JAFZUS010000163.1 GCA_017618275.1 Prevotella sp. | reverse complement strand
CGATATGACCGGCGAATTCGTATGGCATAGAGACGAAAATGTCATTGGCTGGGCCCTTTTGAAGCATGAACAGGAAATCCCTGCCGAGGAGTTTATTTATTACTCCCCTGCTGTTGCCACTCCGGAACAACTCAAGGGATTCCCCACCACCTTCCTTATCGTCGGCACCCTGGACCTCTTCGTCCATGAGGACAAGGCCTTTGTGGAGCAGTTAAAGAAAGCTGGTGTTGAGGTGGATTCGTTTGTGGAACCCGGTGTGCCTCATTCCTACAATGTCATTCTGAACGACAGCCCCCAGACCATCCGCTTCAAGAATCTCCGGGACGAGGCGGTGAAGAAGATGTTTAAGTGACCTCTCTTGTTCTCCGAAGGCATCGGCTTCCTTCCGGCTTTCAGAATAAGGTCTTTCGAATCATTGGGAGCCTTACTGATCCCAAAGCCTGGAATATGTGGCTAGAAGCTTGTTGGGGATCTGCAACTGAGTGGCAGTCTTGCGCCAGTCTTTGATAACGGAGCGAACCTCCTCGATAATCTCTGTTGCCTCTTGTCTTTCAAGCATATAGCTCTCGCTTGCAGAGAGTAGGGCATTGATGTCCGACTCTTCCGTATATGAGTCGATGAGCAGGCATTGATGTGACTTTACCCCTGGGTTGATGTCGTATGCTGGTGATAGTGTCCAGCCTTTCGGGATCAGCAGGAAACCATGATTGCGGAAGTGGTCATCGGTGTTGCCGAACATGACGTTGAAGGCCACTCTGCGATAGAGCTCCCTGAGATTCTGCCGTACATCAGTACAACCGCGAAGAATGAAATCTACGATGTCCAAATAGCCATTGCCAGTGCTGCTTCCGGCACCATCATCAAGACCCAACAATGACATGGCAGAAGCGAAATGAATGCGACGGCCATCCCGTGTCCTGTCGAAACGCTCGGAAAGCAGCAAGTCGCGGTCTTTTGAAATCCTGATGGTACGGGTCTTTGCCACATGGATGCCAGCCTTGGCCGCAAGCTGATGCGAGAAGTGCTCAATGAGTTCCGTATTCTCCAAATCCTTTTTGGAGGGGAATTTGGCCACATACAGTGTGCCGTCGGTATCAATCACATTAGCCTTTGGCCGAGCACCACCCAGAGATGAGCCAGGATCAATCAATTGGTCTAGCCAACGTTGTTCCGGTAATTCATTACGCTCTTCAGCCACCTCAATCTCATGACAAGCTTCGCATAAGGCGCTAAGGCTTTCAATGGGAGGAACGAGATATTTATCACTTGCGTTAATATAGTCAGCGCCGTCTTCCTCTTTGTAACGTATGCCACCCATACGCGTAAAATCCTCAATACCGATGAGGTAGTCGTAATTGGTAAGCATGCGTGTTGGTCTGCCTTCTGACTGGGCAGTCAGTCGCTCTCTGCGGTCAAGCAACAAACGTCCCCAACGGTCGGGGAAGGAATCCTTGACGAAGCCGAACACATTGTCATTACCGCGGGGATGCTGTAACGAAGGAACATTCATCAGGTCACCGCTCAACAGAATGCCGCCATACTGCTTCAGCCACTCGCGAGAATACTCAAAGACAAAATGGTCCTTGCCACGAACATGTTCGTAGCCCAGTATTCCTATCTCCTGAGGAGCAGAAAGGAAGTCAAAATCTGCGTAAACTGTAATCTTTTTCATTTCCTAAGTAATTCTGCATCCTGAAGCTGCCTGCCAAGGGCGTCATCGGCAGCAAGCAGGGTGATGTCGTTTTCCAGATTCAGCGCAAAGAGTACGCGTGCATAAATGCCCATGGAAACCGTCGGGTCACCATGTTCTACTTTAGAGACGGTCAGTCGTGTCACCGTTGCCCTGTCTGCTATGTCCTGCATGGACAGATGCCTGCGCTTGCGAGCCAGCATAATCTGCTCGCCCATGATCTTCAGGTTCTGACTCAATGTCCTTGGCATGGTCTTGCCAAATGTATCCTTGCCCATAATTGTTATTTATTATGTGCAAAATTACGTATTATTGTTTAATATAACAAACATTTTAGGCTAAAAAGAGAACCTTCTTTAATTGTGGGGAACGATCTGTGGAAAGAAAGATCTGTTCTATTATTTTGACTGGCATCGGCTTCCTTCCGACTTTCAGAATTTGCAAAAAAGTTTCAGGATTTGCAAAACTTGCATCCCGAGACCTTTTTCTTATTGGTATTCTCAACTGAAATCGCGAACTTTAAAGAAAGAATTCAATAGAACTATGAGCAATATGAAAAGAGAATTCAAGGATTTAGTCAGATTCGAGCACTATGAGTATCTGAACAGCGAAATTACGGGAGACTACGACAAGGCCCATGCCGTGAAGTGCGTGAACGGCACCTTCGTCGGAACCGAGGAATACGGGGTAGCGTCGTGGCTGGGCATTCCCTACGCGAAGGCACCCGTGGGCGGGCGCCGTTTCAAGGCGCCGGAGTACGTGGACGCGAGCGACCGGGTCTTCGAGGCCAAGTACTATGGAAAGGGCGCTTACGGCTCACTTGGCTACCCGGATAGCGTTCAGCAGCTGGAATCCGAGGACTGCCTCTACCTGAATATCTGGGTCAACACCGACGACAAGACCGCAAAGAAGCCGGTCATGGTCTGGATCCACGGCGGGGCGTACGTCGTCGGCTCAGGCTCTGAGGCCTCCTACAGCGGAGCCAACCTGGTCCAGGCGCAGAGCGACATCATCCTGGTGAACATCAACTACCGCCTGAACATGTACGGCTTCATGGACTTCT
>JAFZUS010000162.1 GCA_017618275.1 Prevotella sp. | reverse complement strand
TGTCTATCAGCACATCTGGAAGGATGGCTCGCAGCAGTTGGGTATGATCCATGCTGCAAAGGTACAACTTTATTCTTGATTAGCCAAGCTTTACCAACCGGGTAAATCCGCTGAGCCGTGAAAGTCCCTAACGCGCCCTTATAGTGGGAAGCGTCCAGCCGGAGGCAAGGGTGTCCGCCGCGAGACGGAATCTGAAGGAAGCCCGAGGCAAACATCTGACCTGACGTACAGAAATCACATATAAGGCATATGGCCGTGGATGAGGTGGCTAGAAACACTAAAGTCCGATAGCTATACGGAACGGCTGGTGTAAATGTGGCAGGCATAAGATGGAAAGAATACGTCCATAACTGGAGAGGTCTCGCAGGTGAGCCTATGAGGCAAGCAGTAACAACGAACAGCGAGAAGTCAGCAGACGCCATAGTACCAACAGGAATCGATGCGAGTAGGGAAGGGCAGAACTTTATTCTACTGTAAAGGAGGTCATCGAGATGTCAATAGAGGAAGAAAACAAGGCAGCAAGCAATAGACCTAAAACGGTATCGCCATCGCCAGACAGATACAAAGAAAGGCGGATAGATATGTAAAAGAATCAGGCTATGACAATATGCGTGGCTTTGATCCTGACTCTGAGGATGATATGGATGATAACGGTATGAGTCGTTATATGGAGAATGATGATGATGAAGGGTGGGATTAACTAAAAAAGGAAAGGCTTATGTTTCAAGGTGCACTGATAATTCTCTGTATTTTTGTAATCATATTATGTGTATGCATAATGCCTTGGTGGTGGTTGCCTGTGGTAGTTTCGTATTTTCTAATTGTTGAACTGCTTAGGAAGAAAACTTAGCGAACATTTCTCGCTCGCTGAACTTTGTGTACCAAATTAGGAATGAGGAATTAGAAGATCCTCTTCGATATGCGATAACGATAATTAATCCCCAAATTGCTTGGCGGTTTGGGGATTAATTTGTACCTTTGACCTCAATTTTATTTCTTTAACAATCAAAGGCGTAATAATTCAGCATAACCGTTGTCTATAAGGTAGAATGGGGCAGACGAGAGACATAGGCGAACGAACGCAAAGCGAACGTCAGCGCATCAGGCAGATACTCGATGGTAATCGCGAGGAGTATGCCTGGTTTGTGAAGACCTATTCACAACAGGTGCTCGACTTCACATCGCGGATGGTGCCCGATGCCGAGGATGCCAAAGAACTGGCACAGGATGCCTTCGTCAAGGCTTATCGCGGTCTCGGCTCGTTCTCAGGACAGTCGTCGTTCTTTACATGGATCTGTCGCATCGCCTACCATGAGTCGTTGAATCATCTGAAGCGAAAACGGCTTTACCTGATGGACATTGACAACGTGGCACAGCCTCAGGAAGCACCCGACGATGACGAACTGTCGACAGGCCGTGAGGAACGAATCCTGCTGATGGAAGAGGTGATCGAAGACCTGCCGCCCGACGAACGGATGTTGATACACCTCTATTATTACGAAGACCGACCGTTGCGAGACATCGCCTATATGATGGATGCGGAGCCGAATGCGCTGGCACAGCGACTCCACAGGATTCGGAAGAAACTATTACGGATGATTAAACAGAAAGAAGATGAATGAACTGAGAGATAAAGACCTGCGCGAGGCCCTAAGCCGACGGGAAGCACAACGGACAAAGCCCGAGGTGCCTGCCGACTTTCTGGACAGCGTGATGCAGCGCATAGAGGAACCGGTAACCGTTCCGCAACCAAGAGCGCACCGTGTGTGGCTCTATGCCGCCGTTGCCGTTGCCGCCAGCATCGTTCTGCTGATCGTGTTCCGTCATAGTCTGCAGCAGACTCCACAGGAGCCCCTCGTGGCGCAGCAGACCGTCGAGCAGCCGATGCCGCAGCCTGTCTCTGAGGTCTCTGAGCCGGTTGCTGAGCCTGTCGAAGTAGTTGAAGCGCCGGAACCCGTCGTAGCCGAAGCGCAACCCGCTCAGAAGCCTGTGAAGAAGCAGCGAGAGGTGGTCATGCAACTCGTGGAACTGATACCCACCAGCGAGGCGAAGTCCACCAATATGAAGACCCTGCCCGAGTCGCTGATTGCCAAGGTGAAGGCCTACGACCAGCAGAGCGACCCGTCGAGAATGACGGGTATAGATGATGGCACCGATGCCATCGTGACGACGACGATGGATATAGATGAGGACCCCCTCGTGGCGATGGCTGCCCAGGTAGAGGACATCCGACAGCGCGGTCAGCGCCTACAACAGGAAATCGACAAAAGATTTGATAATTGATAATGGGTAATTATGAATAGAAGATATATATTTTTGTTTTTGGTTGCATGGGCAACGACGGCGTTCGGGCAAAGGCTACGGGTAGGCGACGCTGAAGCGTCGGGAATGAATGCGAATACGCGCCTTAGTCAGTTGGAGCATTTCTTACGTCTGCAGCCTCATGGCGTGGATTTCACTCAGAGAAACGATTTCAACAACAGTTATATCAGATGTGGCTGGCATGCCCAGCTCGATACCATCGCTGTGACGCCATCACAGTTGGAAAATGCCATTAACACGATACGTACGGCCTTCGCCGACTTGAGAAAGGACGCGACAGAGAGTTATATGTACGAGTATCACCAGAACGGTGCTGACACCATCAGTTTTAACGTTGCTTTCAGCGATGACGACAGCGAAATCGATTCTCATCGTTCCGGCCATTATGTACATTACTGGGAAGCCAGTGAGGCCTTCAATTTCAGATATGACGGGGTTTTCGGGCACTACAATCATTTCCGCGAGGTGCCGCGCGACATTTCTGAGGCGGATCAAAAACCTTTCGATATCGCTGCCTTCGAAGCCCATATCCAGCCTGTTCTGGAACAACTAATGAAACTGAAGGGCGCCAAGTCGTATCCCGTCTATTGGCAGCACGATAAGGAATACGTCGATTCAACTGGCACAAATGGATTAGGCTTGTATGGGGGCAGGCTCCCAGACGATCCCCAAGCAGGCCTGACAACCGGTACACACTATTTCATTCCTGCTCAGTATAAGGCCGGGGGCATCTACTTGCAACTCCACTCACAGGCTTACGACTATGTGAACCTTCATCCAGAACAGCCATACAAAATTACGTATCTCCCCATCATCCTACGCATTAGTCGCGATGGTATTGTTGACAAAGGGGCCTTTCATATGGCGACGGGTGACATCGTACAGAGCGACATTCGCCCATTTGCCGACCTCAACAGCACCAAATACAACCTACGCTGCTATCAGGACGATGACGGCCTGCACATTCTCTCCCTCACCACGAAGGGCATACTCTGGATTCCCAAAAACTTTCAAAAGATGAAACGCTGGGTGAACGGCAAAGCGACGTTTAGGAAGAATTAGTAATGCACAATGCACAATGCACAATTCACAATGCACAATTCACAATGCACAATGCACAATGCACAATGAATAGACTATTTATACTATTATTTATTATTGCGTGGGCGACGGGGGCTTTTGGGCAGAACCAACGGCTTAAGCAGTTGGAGGACTGCCTGCATAAGCAGGGCTATGTTATAAACTACTCACAGATGAATATGAGTAGCGGTCGGGGCATCACACGCGATTGGGCCTTTGCGTTAGACTCACGGGGACAGGAGATCATAAACCGTTTTTACTATCGCACTCCTGACAGCATCGTTGCCCTGCGCCGACAGCAACTGGCAATAGCCTTCGATTCCATCCGTACCGCCTTCACTGATCTGAGCAAGGAAGGGGTGGAGAGTCATCAGTACGAAAAACACGACGGCTGTGCGGATACCATCGAATATTCCGTAGGATTCTTTGAAGGCAAGAGAGATCTCCAGCCTTCGAATAACAACAATCGGGTGTACTTCCATAACGCCAAAGAGCAGGCATCCTTCTCGTATCACAAAAACTGTGACGACTGGGACATAGGCAACTACATGCATCGATACGAGAGCGATAATCGGGTTTCCTTAAAGGGTTTCGATGTTCCTGCCTTCGAAGCACATATCCAGCCTGCCTTCGCAGTTCTGAAATCGCTGAAGGGTGCAGCCACCTATCCCGTCTATTGGCGGCACGACAAGGAATACAAGGACTCACTCGCAGGCGGAAGAATCCATCTGATACTGGGCTACGACAACGTCAACCACGCTGGCCTGGTCACTGGTTCCCACTACTTCATTCCCGCCCAATACAAGGCCGAGACCAACGCCCTGTACCGGCAACTCGACTCGTTGACATTCGACTATGTCAATCGCCATCCTGAGCAAATCCATCGCTATAGAACTTCTTCTGCACTTCCTTACCCCACCGATGAAGACATAAGGTATACTGAATTCAGTTCCAACAACGCACAACATTTCCCCTCTATGAAACTTCAGGGAGATGTTTACGGCATGGGCGACAGCAACTACGACTTCTTTTTCTACCTGAGGGAAGACGGGCTCCACATCCTTTCCATCACCTCGAAAGGCGAGGGTTGGATGCCTAAGGAGTGGCAGAAGCTGAAGAGTTGGATAAACGGCAAGAAGGAGTATCTTGAAGGCATAGAGCGGCAGGTAGTAGCCGATGCCGTCACTACTAAGCAGTGGCGCATCGACATCAATACGATGCACACCCTTCGCTATGGATCGAGAACGATGTCGCCCGACTTCTACCTGGAACTGCGAGGCGATAAGCTGCACAGTTATCTGCCCTATCTGGGGCAGGCCCGTGTATCGCCCACGCTCTCACCCTCGATAGGCCTGAATTTCGAGGAACCCGTGCTGAGCTATAAGGAGAGCAAGCCCAAGTCGAAGAAGTACACGCAGATTGACATCGACGTGAAGACCCGTGAGGACTCCTACCACTATGTGATTCAACTCTACGACTCTGGTGAGGCCACCATCCGCGTGCGCTCGCTGAACCGCGACGCTATCAGTTTCGACGGCACATTAGTGACATCCAATTAAAACCAACCAACCTATGAAGAAAAGTTTTACCATCATCGTGCTGGCACTCATTGCCAGCCTGGCTATAGCACAGACAAACCAGAATCAGACCGCTCAGCCCTTCTCGATGAAAGAGATCGAGGGGATGACCCTCACCGGGGTTGACTACCCGCTTCAGGGTCCACGTACTGGACTG
>JAFZUS010000161.1 GCA_017618275.1 Prevotella sp. | reverse complement strand
AACTCATCGCTATCACCTATCCTATAAGTGTCGTCCCCCCTGCGGGGCTTTAAATCCTGTATATCCATGATGCCAACATTTCTATGATGTTCTTTTTTGTTTGTTTTTGAATGCAAAATTAAACATTAATATCCAATTTTTGCTGTTCGATTTATCACTAATTCTGCTCTGTATCATAAAATCACCCCAAAAAGACAGAAAAAGGTAATAAATGAAGAAATAAAGAGCATTGACCAAATGGCAGGTAAAAAGAATATGTTTCCTAAAGCAATCAAATTATGTGTCGTTTTCAGGTCTTTACTATTCACTCTAAATTATCAGCATCCTATCTAACGTCTATTTCACTTCACAATTGAGTTCGTGGTGGACGGTGTACTATTTAACAAGGATATGACAACGTTAATTCAATTTCCACAAGGAAAGACAATAACCACTTACGATATTCCTGGTTCTGTAAAGACTATTAATGAGTTAGTCTTTAATTATTGTAAGACATTGACTCATATAGGAATTCCTGAAGGTGTAACTTCAATCGGGAATCTTTCTTTCTATGGTTGTGAAGGCTTGACCTCAATTACATTATCTAATAGTTTGATAGAAATGGGCAGTGACGCCTTCCAAGGTTGCAAAAACTTGACTATAGTTAGTATCGCAGTAGAGCAGCCATTTGCCATTAATGAAAATGTATTTTCTGCAGACATATATTCAACAGCCACGTTAATAGTGCCAAAAGGTTCTAAAGAAAAGTATGAATCAACAGAAGGTTGGAACAGGTTTACCCTTATTAAGGAAATGATTTCGGATAAATCCTTATACTCACGGCAGGCGAATTACAAATTCGCCAGAACAGGCATTTGCTTGAACGGAGAACATTGTCAAGAAAATGTGCCTAAAAAAGTGACTCTCTGGTCGTATATTCTGGGTGAGGAAAAAGGCAGAAAGAAGGGGTATAGGTGTTAGGAAGCCTCAAACGGATAGTTTGGAGGCTTCAAACGAATGGTTTAGATGCTTCAAAGGAGTTGTTTAGATAGTCCTAACGACTTGTCCGAATAATCCCTTTGGGGGGAGAGAGATTATCCGAACGAGTCGAAAGTGCCATTTGAATGGGTGAAAGAGCCTATTTGAACGACTCAAAGAAGCCCTCTTGTCCGTGTCCATAAAACATCAAAACATAACACGCAATATGACAGCCACTTGGCAAAACGGCTCAAAACTCGCGTATTTGCAACCTGATGACCGTTTGCTGACTAACGCGCGATTCTCACAAGGCGGTTTGTCAGGAAAATTACTCGTCTGGCAAGAAGAGGGGATCCTCGGGCATGACCATGATGGGCTCTGTCTCGGAGGCCTGGAGAATCTTTTCGGGCACGTATTTCTTGTCGACCACGAGGCGGAACATGAACTCACGGAACCAACGGTCAGTCATAATCAGATAACCCTGCTGTCCCCACGAGGCGCCCCAAGAGTTTTCTACCTTCCACTTCGTTGCTTTACCTTTACCGTCAAGGTCAACGGCTGTCAGTGTCATAGCGTGGGTAGAACCACTGTCGAATGTGGAGATGCGCTGGGCCTTGTCCATTCCGAAGGTGGTACCAAAGAGGGATTCATAGTCGAAGTTCTCGGTATCCGCATAGCCACGCTTGCGATCCAGGAACTTACCCACATCATAACTGCTATAGAGTTTGCGTCCGTCCTTCAACGAGGCAATCGCCATCTGTTCGATGTCGTCCATCGGTAGATTGATGTACTTCCAGTTGTGGCCGTCGTAGGTGTGGCGGTCATACTCTACCTCGTAGGTCTTGTAGTAAGGACGACGAGGGTCGTTCATCGCCATGATAAACGTGCCGTTGATGGGACCACCCACCACCTCCTTATAGAATGACAGGGGCGTATATTCTTTGGCAGGGCCGACAGCCTTGCCACTCTTGCTCTTAAAGGCGTAGGAGAACTTCTGCACAGGTTCACCAATCGTCATCACCAGCATCTTGTAGATCTGTGCCAGCATACGTGCCTTAGCCTTGTCGATACTAGCCTGTTTGCGGTCCTTCTGTGCCATATCACGGAGTTGCAGGCCGTACTCACGGAGTTTCGAAGCAATCAGCGAACGCATCTTTGAGGTATTGTCGCTGCTGAAACTCTCAGGCATGATCTCTGCAGGCACCAAACCGTACTTCTCTGCGAGGTCGCTGACACCACAGAACGTGCCGCCATCGCCTATCGGACTCTTGAAGAAGAACTGCACACGGGGATCGTCGATAGGTTTCTTGCCCGTATCGACACAGCCCTGCAACATCAGGTTGGCCTTCTCCAACTGATCCCAGAAGAAAAGATAAGCCTGTGAGAACTCAATCTGTAGGGAGTCACCATGCAGACGGGTATAGTTGGAGCGCAGCACGTTGAATCCGCTGAACATCCAGCAACGCCCGGACGACTTCTGATCCGTGATGGACTGTTTCTTTGTTTCTATACTAAAATAGGTGTCGAAGGCCCCTGCATTATCACGGTTTACAGCCAACAAGTCGATACTGTTGGCTGCAACAGCATTCACCAACGCCTTGTTGACAGGAGAAGCCTCCACTTCCTTCTGAATCTCCTTCAACATATCCTTCGAGATACCACCACTCTTCGTCTGTGCTACAACTGGCAGCATACCACAAGCCAGACACAAAGTTAAGACATAAAACTTTTTCATACGATATACCTAATAATTTCTTAATATGGGCACAAAGATACTAATAAAAAAACAAATATGATTGATTTGAGTCAAAAATAAACGCTGTTTGCGCACACAAATCAAAAATTTTGTATCTCGGTATCAAAAATAGTCATACCTTTGCGCCGTCAAAAAACAATTTTATGTTTAAGGTAGGGGCTCAAGATAACAAAAGCCCCGAGTAAAAAAGAAAGAAAAAATGAAAAAGATTTTAATGACTATGGTTGCTGCTTTTGCAGCAGTGAGCATGCAGGCTCAGGTTTACGTTGGTGGTAGTTTTGCTGTTGAGGCTTGGAGTTCTCAGAAGAATGCAGGCGACAGGAGCGAGACCGTTTTCAAGATCATGCCTGAGATTGGTTACAACCTGAACGACCAGTGGGCCATCGGTACCGTTATCGGTTACCAGAACGACAAATGGAATGGTGTTAACAATCTGAGTGAGAGCGCTTTCTCTATCGCTCCCTACGCACGTTACACATTCTCTAAACTGGGTAAAGTGAACCTGTTCATTGATGGTGGTGTTGGTTTCACATCTGCTTCAAAGGCTGACTGGACAGAGATTGCCATTGGCCTCACCCCGGGTGTTGCCGTTAATCTTACAGACAAGTTGAGTTTCGTTTCTCACATCGGTTTCCTCGGCTGGGATCAGTTCAATCCCGATGGTGACGACAACAACATCAGCAAATTCGGACTGAGCCTCGACGGTACGAACCTCACCTTCGGTCTGTATTACAACTTCTAAGATTAGAACACAAATCCATAAAAAATGGCCACATCTCTTGCAGGTGTGGCTTTTTTTGTGTACTTTTGTCGCCAGTATGGCAAAAGAACAATCTTCAACGAAAGAACGACAGCGTACCAACCTGAAGGAGCCACGCCGCTACAAGGTGACCATCTACAACGATGACTTCACCACGATGGAGTTTGTCGTGAAGATCCTGAAGGTGGTATTCTTCAAGTCTGAGACAGAGGCTCAGGCACTGATGCTGCAAGTGCACCACTCCGACAAAGCCGTGGTGGGCATCTACAGTTACGATATCGCCGTCTCGAAAGTGAACAAGGCCACACAGATGGCACGAAACGAGGGCTATCCCCTACGACTGACATACGAACCCGAAGAATAAAAAGACCTATGGAGATATACTATACACAGAAAGTCAACGAGGCTTTTCAAGAGATGCACGAGGCGGCACAGAAGTACCGCCACGAGTTTACGACACCTGAGCATTTCGTCTATGCCCTGTTGAAGCAATATGAATTCAATATGACGCTGATTGACTGCAACGTGGATCTGAATATCGTGAACCGCAGTCTGCAGGATTATTTCGAGAAGATGGAGCATGTGCCGGAAGAGGTAGGCAACTACACCATCGGCACCAGTCAGCAGTTGAGCGAAGCCCTGACCACAGCCGTCAGGATCGTGCAGAACTCGAGTGCCCACTTCATCTATGTACCGCATATCGTGAAAGGGATCTTGGAATTAAAAGAATCGTATGCCGCCTGGTTGCTCAAGGATTTGTTGGGCGAATGGAAACAGGACTTTCTGAGCGAACTGGTGGCACGCTATGCTGACGACCACGACCAGGCGGATTTGGACGATGAGGAAGAGGACGGAATGGCTGACGAGAAGGAGCCCTGGCGAAGGCTCGTCACCTGTCTCAACGACACCTACCAGCAGCATAACCCGCTCATCGGACGCAAACAGGAATTGGAGCGCACCATCCAGGTACTCTGCCGCAAGGACAAGAACAACCCCCTGCACATCGGAGAACCAGGTGTGGGAAAGACTGCCCTCGTCTATGGCTTGGCGAAGTATATCGATACAACCGTCTGGAACATCCCTAACCGTCTGAAGGGCAGCAAGATATATCAACTCGACTTAGGTACGTTGTTGGCTGGCACGCAATTCAGGGGCGACTTTGAGAAGCGCATCAAGGAGGTGATGGACGGTATCACCAGGGAGTCGGACAGGAACATCGTCTATATCGACGAGATCCATAACCTCGTGGGGGCAGGAGCCACTGGCGAGGGTTCGATGGACGCCTCGAACATGCTCAAACCTTATCTCGAAGCAGGCAACATCCGCTTCATCGGCTCCACGACCTACGAGGAGTACAACCGTCATTTCTCCAAGTCGAAGGGCTTGGTAAGACGTTTCCAACAGATAGACATCGCCGAGCCGACACCCGAGGAGGCATTGGAGATACTGAAACAGTTGAAGAAGAACTACGAGAAGTTTCATGGGGTGTTCTATGCCGACAAAGCCATCGAGTTTGCCGTCAACGCAAGTGCCAAATACATCAACGAACGCTTCCTGCCTGACAAGGCCATCGACCTGATAGACGAGGCTGGAGCCTATCGGGAGATTCATCCCATCGGAGGACAGAAACGACAGACGGTGGATAAAGCCCTGATAGCAGATATCCTCTCGAAGACCTGTAAGGTGGACGCACTCGCCATGAAAGAAGATGACAATGCTGCCCTTGAGACACTCTATGAGCGCATCAGCAGTAAGATCTACGGACAGGACGAGGCGGTGCGCCAGGTAGTAGAGGCCGTACAGATGTCGAAGGCAGGTTTGCTTGACGACAACAAGCCCCTTGCCTCGCTGCTCTTCGTTGGTCCTACGGGTGTTGGTAAAACGGAGGTAGCCCGTGTATTAGCGAAGGAACTGGGCATTGAACTGTTGCGCTTCGACATGAGTGAATATACGGAGAAACATACGGTTGCGAAACTCATCGGCTCGCCAGCAGGTTATGTAGGTTATGAGGATGGCGGCCTGTTGACAGATGCCATCCGCAAGACACCCAACTGCGTCTTGTTGCTCGACGAGATAGAAAAAGCCCATCAGGACATCTACAATATTCTTTTACAAGTGATGGACTATGCCCGTCTGACGGACAACAAGGGGCGTAAGGCGGATTTCCGCAATGTGATCCTGATTATGACCTCGAATGCAGGTGCCCAATACGCTGGTCAGGCCAATATCGGATTCTCTGGCAATGTCAGTCGTGGTGAGGCGATGCTGAAACAGGTGAAGAAGACCTTCAAGCCGGAGTTCATCAACCGTCTCAGCGGTACGGTGGTCTTCAACGATATGGACAAGACGATGGCTACCCTTATCCTGCGCAAGAAACTGGGTGAACTGCAAGAGAAACTGACTGCCAAAAACGTGCAGATGACTCTCACCGACGAAGCCTTCAACTCTCTGTTGAAAGAGGGATTCACCAAGGAATACGGAGCCCGTGAGATGGATCGTGTCATCACTGGCAAACTTAAACCCCTGCTGATGCGCGAGATTCTCTTCGGTAGCCTTAAAAAAGGCGGGCGCGTCACGATTGACGGCCCGCTCCTCAGAATTGTTACTTCTTCTTAGTAGTAGTTGTTGTTTTCTTAGTCGTTGTCGCCTTCTTGGCGGTAGAAGTAGTTGTCTTCGTTGTAGCCGCCCTCGTAGTGGCAGTTGTCTGTGGCTTGTAATACTTCAGTGCCTCAGGCATCCACCCTTGGATATTCTTGATACGCGTCTCATCAGAGGGATGGTCGCTCAGGAACTCAGCCGTCTGGTTTGTCTTCGACGCAGCCATACGCTGCCAGAAGGTGGTAGCCGCCTGAGGATCATAGCCTGCCATAGCCGCAAAGATCAGTCCCATGTGGTCTGCCTCATTCTCGTGACTACGTGAATAACTGAGATTCTTGAAGTTAAAGCCCTGTTCTGCAATGGCTTGTACAATGGATTGGGTGTTCTGACCCATACCAAGTACACCTGCAAGGGCAGCACCCACCTGCATTCCATACTGCTGTTTCATCTGTGTACTCATCTGCTCGGCAGAGTGACGAGCCACAGCATGGGCAATCTCATGTCCCAAGACGATAGCCAACGAAGCCTCATTCTGTGTGATAGGCAATAAACCCTCATACACACAGATCAGTCCTCCAGGCATACACCAGGCATTCGCCTGATTGTCCTGCACCAGATTGAAAGTCCACTTATAATACTGCACATCGTTCGACAAGCCATTGGCATTCAGGTAGTTCACCACCGCATTGGCGAGGTTCTGCCCTACCCGCTTCACCATCGCCGTATTGGTTTGGTTGGTCGAAAGTTTGGCGGTCTTCATAAACTCCTGATACTGCTGCGTTGAGAGACTGAGCACCTCACCGTCAGTAACCATCAGATTCTGCTTTCTGCCCGTAATGGGTACAGTGTTGGTAGTACCGCAACTAACGAGTACGGCAGCCACCATCGACATGATAATGTACTTAATACCTTTCATCTTTTTAGCGTTTAGATTGTTATTTGTGTGCAAAATAAACAAAAAAAAACGAGACTTGCAAATAATCTGGCAAAAAAATAGAGGCATCCCTTTCGGAATGCCCCCTTCACTTAAATAATCACTGTCTGTTTCTTACTTGTTCAAACCACGGTTGGTCAATGTTGCGTTCAGCAGTACAAGGTACTTACGAATCTGCTTCTCGTTGAGCACGTAGCGCATCCACTTCACGTCTTTCTCGACGGCCTCTTTGACACGAGCATCGCGCTCTTCCTTGTTGTACTGTGCAGCAAACATCATCTCAGCCGAGAAGGTGTGATGAATTTCTTCCACTGCATCGATCTGGTCGGCAGTCAGTGCCAAGGCCTCTGAGAGTTTATTCATATTGACGCTCATGTCGTAAGCCTCGACATTGTTCACACTGTTTGCGTTCTCACCTTCTGCAAATGCCATTGTCATACTCAGCATTGCAACCATTGTCAAAATCATCTTTTTCATCTTTTTACCCTTTCTTTTCTTTACTCGGGGCGATTTGTTATCCTGATGCCCCTACTTTAAACTTGTTATCCTTAACTCTAATGTCTTTTGACGGTGCAAAGGTACGGTGATTTTCGGACATTTACAAACATTTTTAAGAATTGTGTGCGCAAACAGCCTTATTTTTGACCCAAATCAACAATATCTCAATTTTTATTATTACCTTTGCAGCCAAATACATTATTATATATAATATGGAACAAAAAAACAGGTTTATCACAGCCAACTACCAACTTTATACGGTGGTTGACGGCAAAAAAGAACTGGAAGAACAGACCTCTGAGGAGCATCCGTTCCAGTTTATCACAGGTTTCGGTGTGTCATTAGACGCTTTCGAGCAGCAACTGATCGAGAAAGAGAGCGGCGCAACGTTCGACTTTACCCTGGAACCCGCTGATGCCTTTGGAGAATACGACCCAGAAGGTGTTCACAAACTGGGCAGGGAGACATTTATGATCAACGGTCACTTCGACCACGACAACATCTATGAAGGAGCCATCATCACCTTGATGGACAACGAGGATCACCGTTTCATGGCCAAGGTCCTGAAGATAGAGGAAGACGGCGTCACCCTCGACACCAACCATCCCCTGGCTGGCAAGACCCTGAATTTCACAGGCACTGTGATTGAGAACCGTGAGGCCACAGAGGATGAGATACAGCACCTGATCAAACACCTGACAGGCGGATGCAGCGGTTGCGGACATCATCATGGCGACGGATGCGAGGGCTGTGGCGACGGATGTGGACACGACCATCACCATGAAGAAGGCTGCGGCTGCGGACACTGCCATTAAAAGGTAAAAAAGTAAAAAGGTAAAAAAGTGAATACATTCGGAACGATATTCAGGCTGACGACCTTTGGTGAGAGCCACGGTGAGGCCATCGGAGGCGTGGTTGACGGAATGCCTGCAGGCATTGACATCGACCTGGATTTCATCCAGCAGGAACTCAACCGTCGCCGTCCAGGACAGAGCAGCATCACCACCTCACGACAGGAAGCCGATCAGGTGGAGTTGTTGAGTGGTGTCTTTGAGGGCAAGTCAACGGGTTGCCCTATCGGTTTTATCGTGCGGAATACCAATCAACACTCCCAAGACTACGAGAACATGCGTTGTCTGTTCCGTCCTTCGCACGCCGACTACACCTACCATTATAAATATGGTACACGCGACCATCGAGGCGGTGGACGCTCCTCGGCCCGTATCACCATCAGCCGTTGTGTGGGTGGTGCCCTTGCCAAACTGGCCCTCCGCCAGTTAGGCATCAGCATCCAGGCCTATACCTCACAGATAGGTAACATCGCCTTGGAACGCGACTATCATCTCTACGACCTGAGCCAGACGGAAACCAATGCCGTGCGCTGTCCGGATACGGAAAAGGCCGCCCAGATGGAAGAACTGGTCAAGAAGGTCAAGGCCGAAGGCGACACCATCGGAGGCATCATCACCTGTGTCATCAAGGGCTGTCCTGCAGGTCTTGGCGAACCGGAATTTGGGAAACTACATGCCTCCTTAGGCGCTGCCATGCTCAGTATCAATGCCGTCAAGGGCTTCGAATATGGCGAGGGCTTCGAGGGTGTCACAGCCCGAGGCTCCGAGCAGAACGATATCTTCGTTCCACCTTATAATACTGCCACCAACCATAGTGGCGGCATTCAGGGCGGCATCAGCAATGGTCAGGACATCTATTTCCGTGTGGCCTTCAAACCCGTTGCCACCATCCTGACGGAACAAGACACCGTCGATCTCGAAGGCAACGCCACGACACTGACAGCCCGAGGACGTCACGACCCCTGCGTCCTGCCTCGTGCCGTCCCCATCGTAGAGGCAATGGCTGCAATGACCATTTTAGACCACTTTATGCTCAATAAGTCAATAAAAATGTAAAAAAATCATACGAATCACTAAATTATTATCAGAAATGCTTGTCATTTCAGATTTAAAGTGTATATTTGCATTGCAATCGTGGGTTTGTGAAAATCCAGATATGCATTAGTTAAGTCTAGTTTAGTTTTTGTGTTGGTTGAGGGCTGCTGATTAGCAGCCCTCAAATTTTTAATGTTTCACCTGTTTATATCACCCCGATGATTTCCTGTACGGAGCGACAACCGTGCGAGTCGAGCCAGGCATTGATGCCGTCGCGCACCTTGATGGATATGGTGGGATCGAGGAAGTTGGCCGTACCAATCTCAATGGCTGTGGCACCAGCCATCAGGAACTCAATCGCATCCTTCGCAGAACTGATACCCCCCAAGCCTACGACAGGTATCTTCACAGCCTTCGCCACCTGCCACACCATCCTTAATGCCACAGGCTTCACGGCAGGGCCACTGAGTCCGCCTGTATTGATGCTCAAAAGCGTCCTGCGCTTCTCAATATCTATCGCCATGCCCATCAGCGTGTTGATGAGTGAGACACTGTCGGCTCCCTCTGCTTCAACGGCACGGGCAATCTCCACGATATTCGTCACATTGGGCGAGAGTTTCACAATCAGCGTCTTGTGATAGCGCTGGCGCACGGCCTTGACCACACTCGAAGCCCCGGCACAGGTGACACCGAAGGCCATACCACCGTCCTTCACATTCGGACAAGAGATATTCAACTCGATGGCCGGTATCTTCTCCAAGGCATCAATACGGGCCGCACATTCGGCATAATCCTCTGGCGACGAACCGCTTACGTTGACAATCATATTCGTGTCGATGTCCTTGATCTGCGGATAGATATGCTCGCAGAAATAATCCACGCCCTTATTTTGAAGACCCACACAGTTGAGCATACCCGAGGCCGTCTCAGCCATACGGGGATAGTCGTTGCCCTCACGGGGCCTGAGCGTCGTACCCTTCACGATGATGCCTCCGATACCGTCGAGGGGCATCAGGTCGGCAAACTCCAATCCGTAGCCGAAGGTGCCTGAGGCCGTCATCACAGGGTTCTTCAGCGCGAGGTCCTTTATCTTTACACTTAAACTTGCCATAACAACTTGCGAATATTAAACACTGGTCCTTCCTTGCACACACAGAGGTTACCCTCAGTGGTCTTCTCCACACAACACAGACAGGCTCCCAAGCCACAGGCCATCAGATTCTCCAGCGACACCTCGCACTCCGTCTCACTCTGACGGGCATAACGGGCCACCGCCTTCATCATCGGTGTAGGACCACAGGTGGCGATACGGTCAAACTGTTCCTTCTGCAACAACGAGTGGTTGGTCACAAAACCCTTCTCACCCTCGGAGCCGTCCTCAGTGGTTACAAAGACGCGTCCGTACTTTTTGAATTCATTCAGCATCAACAGATCGTTGGCGGTTCTGGCACCCAACAGGAACGTGGGCTCTATACCTTTCTGCCGCATCTCTGCACCCATATAGAGCAGAGGGGCCACACCCACTCCACCGCCCACGAGCAGGAAACGCTCTTCCGGCTTCTGAGGCATTGTAAAACCATGACCCAACGGCAACAGACAGTTGAGTGTATCGCCTGCCTGGAGTTGTGCCAATCTCTTCGTGCCGTCACCCACTGCCGCTACGAGCAGCCAGAGTTCGTTGGCTTGGGTATCAACGAGATTGATGGAGATAGGCCGACGGAGGAACGTAGAGGGCGAGCCATCGACGCGAATCTCCACAAACTGTCCTGGCAGCATCTCTGGCAGAGGTTTATCGTCGGTCAACTTGATCAGCACATACCGCTCATGAATCCTATCCACTGACTTGACCCTCAGGTCGAGCAAATATTTCTTCATAAAAATAGTACCTTTGTAATTTGGCGACAAAGGTACAAATAAGTGAGCGAAATACCAAAAGTTTTTGAGTATTTCCGCGCTTGGATTGCCTGAGTAATTTTATAAAAACTTCTTTCAAACATGTAACATTTTCGTTTTTTGCATGCTATATTAATGAAAAAGTAGTAAATTTGCAAAGAATTAGAAATATATGGAGCAGAATCAGATTGTAATTTATCAGACGGAGGACGGGCAGACACAAATTGACGTCCGCTTGGAGAACGAGACAGTGTGGCTGACTCAGCCTCAGATGGTGAAGTTGTTCAAGTCATCTAGAACTAATATTCTTGAGCACATTCAGCATATCTATGAGGATGATGAATTAGATAAGATTTCAACATGTCGGAAATTCCGACAAGTTCAAAAAGAGGGTAATCGTATGCTCCTTCAAGAGCAGCATTGGCCAGATCTATCAGACCTTTGGAGGCAATGAGCTCTATCCAAGTGTTGAGGAAAAGGCTGCTATGCTTCTCTATCTGGTCACTAAGAACCACTCATTTAGCGATGGCAATAAACGCATTGCTGCCACGTTGTTCTTGTGGTTCCTGAATAATAATGGTATACTCTATCGCCCTGATGGCACAAAGCGCCTTGCAGACAACACCCTCGTAGCCCTGACCCTCATGATTGCTGAGAGCAAGACTGAAGAGAAGGATGTGATGGTGAAGGTAGTAGTCAATCTAATCAATCAGAAGAACTGATCAACTTTTCCACAATATACACATCGTGCTTTGCCGCTTCGCTTGTCGAAGAACGATGTACTTCGCTGCAAAATTACTAATAAACGCGCAAGAAGCCATAATTTCTATGTAAAAACTATGGGGCCTTTCACGATTTGCTATCCATAATCAACGACATGATATTTTTTCTATTAAATAATGTATATTTTCTGCGACGGATAGTTCTATTCTCAAAGAAAAATTGTAATTTTGTAGCCTATAAGATACAAAAAAAGCAAACAATGAACATAGAGACATTTACATACTCACCAAACCAACTCTTTGAGGACAATAAGGTTCGCATCGCATGGGATGCGGAACTGGAATACAACTATAACAACCAGCGAATATCTCAATATAGAAGAGCTCTTGGGATTGCAGATGGCTGTGAACATATTTCTTCCATAACGAATTCTGTTGCCAGAAAGTGCCAAGGAACTTACGAGGTGGGAAATCTTATTGTAGATGGCATGACGATAGGTGGACATATTGCCAATGGACTGGGGTATAGCATGACAAGGGCGAATTTATTGCAACTGCGTCAAGAAATAGATAATCAATCTATAATTAGGGGCTATCATACTCCATCCGAACTCCAACAGATAGCGGAGATAGACAAAATGATTAACGAATGTCGAGCGAAGTCAAATAAGAACTTCATTTTAGGAACTTTCATGGCAGCATGTTTATTTGGAACTGGCCTATATGCCTTATTAAAGAATTCAGACTAATAATTACAAATGGCGCAGAGATAACAGACTAAAAGTCTAAAAAGGTGCCAAGTATTTCTCGTATAACGGAAAAGTATTAGATTAGGAAAGAAAAAATAATGAGATATTTAGGAAGTAAAGAAAGTTTAACCGATTCCATAAAGGAACTCCTGCAAGAGCATAACCTGCTTCAGAGAAATTTTGTTTTCTTTGATGCGTTTTGCGGTATGGGTTCTGTAGCTGATAGTATGAAGTCTATTTATGACCATATTATCATTAATGACTCTTTAAAATGCTCAACGTATTTTACAAGAGGGAAATTGTATGCAAATAGATGTACATTTGACGGACTTGGTTTTGACCCTTTCGAGTTCTTCAATAATGGAAATAATACGCTTCATGGATTCATATACCAGAATTATTCTCCTGGTGGTTCAGAGCGAATGTATTTTTCTGAAGAAAATGCTGGCCGTATAGATTATTTCCGTAGGCAAATTGAAGAATGGAGAGAACAAGGTCAAATAACAGAAGAGGAGTATGTTTATCTTTTAGCATGTCTGTTAGAATCTGTATCTGATGTTTCTAATACAGCTGGTGTATATGGAGCATATCTTAAACATTGGGATAAGCGAGCCCTAAAACCCATTATCTTCAGCAAAATAGATTCGAATGAGGGAGTTTGCGAGAACGTAGAAAGCCAGAATGATAAAATTGAGCAGATTATTTCTGGTATAGAATGTGACATTTTGTATCTTGATCCACCATACACCCAGAATCAATATGGCACACAATACCATTTGTTGGAAACATTGATATTAAATGATAATCCTCCAATTAGTAGAGTGACTGGCTCACGACCGACTACTCCAATGCGCTCTAACTGGTCAAAGATGTATCATGCTCACATTCTGTTTGAGAAGGTGGTAGCTGAGACAAATGCTTCTCATATTGTCCTGAGTTATAATAATGATGGATTTATGTCAAAGGACTACATAGAGAAGACACTCAAGCGATTTGGAATAGAAGAAACATACGATTGTAAAACAATAGATTACAAGAAATACAACAACACGAAATGTCAAGGTGCTGATGGGCATCAAGAATATCTGTTTTATATACAGAAAAAGCCAGCAGAAGAGGTAATTGTTCAATCTCCTCTTAATTATACGGGGAGCAAAACAAAAATGGTTCCTATCATTAAGCAGTATCTGCCTCATCGTCCATTACACACTTTTATTGACGCTTTTGGTGGCGGTTTCAATGTGGGAATAAATATAGATGCGGAACGTATTGTTTATAACGATATTAATCCTTTTGTTGAGGGACTTATAAAGTCATTCAGCACTGATACGTATGAGTATTTGCTTTATGTTTCCAAGTTAATTCAGAAATACGAATTAGCACCAAATAGTAGAGAAGGATATGTTGCATTGAGAGATAAATACAATAACACTCCAATCCCTAAGCGAGACCCTCGTATGCTGTATACTCTTATTCTATATGGTTTCCAGCAGCAAATACGCTTCAATACAGATCATGGTTTTAACAACCCAATAGGTTCGCGTTGGTTCAATGAATGTCTTCTTTCAAAGTTTATTACTTTTGCAAGATGTTCTAAGGCAAAAAGGGTGGAATATTTGAATGTAAGTTTCGACAGGTTGGAAGATCAGATAACGCCAGATACCTTTGTATACGCTGACCCTCCATATCGTTCTACATTGGGAGTATATAACGATGGGAAAAGAGGGTTTGAAGGTTGGACAATAGAACATGAACAACGATTATGTACCTTCTTGGACTTAATCCATCAGCGTGGTGCACAATTCATGCTGTCATATGTTTTGCAGGTTGAAGGTTTTTATAATGAAGAAGTTGCTAATTGGGCAGAGAGAAATAATTATCATGTAATTGACATTGAAATACCCCAAGGTAGATATAACAATCGTCGTGAGGTGTTAATAACAAATTATTGATTATGGAAGCAATTATTACTTATAGGCCAGATGCGCAGAAAACGCTAGGACTATTTGATATAGTTTTGACAAGAGAGGTGCTTTTAGACATTTGCCAACTTGTAACTGGCCAAAGCAGGTTTCGTGTGGTAAAAGACCGCTCAACATATAATCGAGGGCGTCTTTTGTTAGTGGAATATGAGGGATTTATCAATTACGTATCTCTCTCTGAAGCGAGTATTGATGGCCGCAATTCCAGTTTGCAAAGTGTACCCACAGCCATCAATATGTTCTATGCAGATCAGCGTCAGAACACACGTCTCTGCTACTATTTTATTCCCCATATTGGCAATGCATTTACTGATTATCATCTCTTCGTCTATCGTCTACTGATGACTGCTGGTGTTTATTTCTTGAATATTGGTAGTTATTATCAGCAATCAGTATTACCATATAGAAACATTGACGATTTGATTATTGACCGCAGAGAAAATCAGACTTCAAATTCTTCAAACAACTCATCTTACGTATCAAAGACCAGTGATAAGATTCAGATTTACGCAAAGACGTT
>JAFZUS010000160.1 GCA_017618275.1 Prevotella sp. | reverse complement strand
GCTTGCTGGTGACTATGTTAAGGAGGCTTCTGACTCTAACGTTGATATGTGTGCTGTAGGTTTCCTGTATCGTTTCGGATACTTCACACAGAGCCTTTCGATGGATGGACAGCAGATTGCCAACTACGAGAGCCAGAACTTTGGTAACCTGCCTATCGAGCGTCAGCTCGACAAGGACGGTAATCCTCTGGTTATCGACGTACCTTACACCAACTATCAGGTTCATGCTTATGTATGGCGTGTAAACGTTGGACGTGTAAAACTGTATCTGCTTGATACTGATAACGAGATGAACTCTGAGTTCGACAAGCCTATCACCCACAGCCTTTATGGTGGTGACTGGGAGAACCGCTTGAAGCAGGAGATTCTGCTTGGTATCGGTGGTATGCTGCTGCTCAAGAAGCTGGGCATCAAGAAGGATATCTATCATTGTAATGAGGGTCATGCAGCACTCTGCAACCTGCAGCGTCTGTGCGATTATATCGACGAGGGCCTTACCTTCAACCAGGCATTGGAGTTGGTACGCGCTTCTTCGCTTTATACTGTTCACACTCCAGTTCCTGCAGGTCACGACTACTTCGACGAGGGTCTGTTTGGCAAGTACATGGGTGGCTATCCACAGAAGCTTGGTATCTCATGGGATGAGTTCATCGGTATGGGACGTACCAATCCTGATGATCATAGTGAGCGTTTCTGTATGTCGACCTTCGCTTGCAACACCTGTCAGGAGGTTAATGGTGTATCAATGCTTCACGGTTGGGTATCTCAGCAGATGTTTGCTCCAATCTGGAAGGGCTACTATCCTGAGGAGAACCACGTAGGTTATGTTACCAATGGTGTTCACTTCCCAACCTGGTGTGCTACTGAGTGGCGTAAGGTTTATGCCAAGTACTTCGACGAGAAGCACATGAGCGATCAAAGTAACGAGGAAATCTGGCATGGTATCTACAACTGTCCTGATGAGGAGATTTGGGCTACACGCCAGGATCTGAAGGCTAAGCTCTTTGATTATATCAAGCAGCAGTTCCGTGAGACATGGTTGAAGAATCAGGGCGATCCTACACGTGTTGTTAAGTTGCTCGAGCGTTTCGATCCAAATGCTTTGGTTATCGGATTCTGCCGTCGTTTTGCTACTTACAAGCGTGCACACCTGCTGTTTACCGATCTTGATCGTCTCAGCAAGATTGTTAACGATCCTGAGCATCCAGTAGTATTCCTGTTCGCAGGTAAGGCTCACCCTGCCGATGGCGCTGGTCAGGGGCTGATCAAGAAGATCTACGATATCTCACAGCGTCCTGAGTTCCAGGGCCGTATCGTATTCCTTGAGGACTACGACTTCCTGTTGGCTCGTCGCCTTGTTTCAGGAGTTGATATCTGGATGAATACTCCTACACGTCCTCTCGAGGCATCAGGTACATCAGGCGAGAAGGCTGAGATGAACGGTGTTGTAAACCTCAGTGTGAAAGACGGTTGGTGGCTTGAGGGCTATCGTGAGGGTGCCGGATGGGCACTCACAGAGAAGCGCACATACCAGAACCAGGGTTATCAGGATCAGCTCGATGCTGCTACCATCTATGGTCTGCTCGAGAACGAGATTATTCCTCTCTACTATGATAAGGATAAGAAAGGTATCTCTAAGGGCTGGTGTAAGGTTATCAAGAACTCTATCGCACAGATTGCTCCTCACTACACCATGAAGCGTCAGCTTGACGACTACTATTCTAAGTTCTACGAGAAGGAGGCTAAGCGTTTCAAGGAGCTTTCTAAGGATAACAACAAGCTGGCTAAGGAAATTGCACAGTGGAAGGAAACTGTGGCTGAGCGTTGGGATGCTATCAGCGTAGTATCTTGCGAAGGCAATCTCCCTTCAACAGGTGAGATTGCTGGTCAGAAGTATAAGTTGAAGTATGTCATCAACGAGCAGGGCCTTGACGATGCTGTTGCTTTGGAGAAAGTAAATATTGCTGTCAACAAGGATGGTGAGGAGCATGTCTTCTCTATTCAGCCATTCAAGATGGTAGGCCGTGAGGGTAACAACTATACCTTTGAGGCAGAACTTAATCCAAAGCAGGCAGGCTTCTACAAGAGTGC
>JAFZUS010000159.1 GCA_017618275.1 Prevotella sp. | reverse complement strand
CTTAGTGGCAATAGCAGCACAGGCACAAGTAATGGATACAATATTAAATAAGGTTAGCGACAAACCTTTTTACTTTTCTGTGCCAGTCAAGGACGGAAACTATAAGGTGACTGTCACTTTGGGAGGCAAGAAAAAGGTCGGACATACTGTTGTAAGGGCAGAGTCGCGGAGACTGATGGTAGAAAGCTGTACCACTAAGAAGGGCCAGTTTAAAACCTTCACCTTTGTGGTTAATAAACGTTCGCCAGAAATTGCTGATGGTAAACGGGTATCGCTGAAACCTCGTGAGCATGATTATCTGAATTGGGACAATTTGCTGACGCTTGAGTTCAATGGTGTTGCTCCTGCCGTGAAATCTATCCGTATTGAACCTGACAGCGAGGCAGTCACTGTATTTCTGTGTGGAAATTCTACCGTTGTAGACCAGGAAGAAGAGCCATGGGCTTCATGGGGGCAGATGATTCCACGCTGGTTTACGGACAAGGTGGCCATTTCAAATCATGCCGAAAGTGGCCTCTCGGCTCGTACTTTCATCAACGGCAATCGTCTGGATAAAGTAATCTCGATGTTGAAGAAAGGCGATTACGTAATCTGCGAATTCGGGCATAATGATCAGAAGGAGAAACGCGATGGCGATGGTGCATGGTATCACTTCCAGTATCAATTGAAGATATTCGTTGATAAAGTACGCAAAGCAGGTGGAAACCTGATATTTGTTACACCAACCCAGCGACGTTCGTTTGATACGGGTCATCGTAAAATAAAAGAGACCCACGAGGACTATCCAGACGCTATGCGCGATGTTGCCAAAAGAGAGGGTGTGCCTGTAATTGAATTGCACGACATGACTCGTGATTTCTTTGAGACCTTAGGTTTCGAGGGTAGCAAGAAGGCATTGGTACACTATTTTGCCAATACCTTCCCAAATCAGGAGAAGGCTCTGGCAGACAATACCCACTTTAATCCATACGGTGCCTACGAAGTATCGAAGATGGTGGTGATGGGGATGAAGCAGTTAGGGTTGCCCATCGTTCAGGACTTACGTACAGACTGGAAGGACTTCGATCCTCTCCATCCGGATAATCCTGATGCATTCCTGTGGTATCCTTCAAACAGACAAGGTATGACAAAGCCTGATGGTAATTGATAGATATGAAAAGAGTTCTGCTATTATTATTGATGGTGCAGGGCGTGGTCTCTGCATGGACGCAAGAAACTATTGACAGGAGCTTGTCGCGCCATAACTTTTTGTATGCCGGCGAGGGCAAGCAGCAGCGCATGTTCATTATTAAGGACGGACAGGTGGCCTGGCGTTATGATAATCCTCAGGGGCGCGGTGAAATAAGCGATGCCGTACTGCTCACCGACGGCAATGTGCTCATAGCCCACCAATACGGGATTGCTGAAATAACGCAGCAGGGACAGAACGTGTGGAGGTATGATGCGCCGCAAGGTACAGAAATTCACACCATCCAGCCCATCGGGCGCGACCGCGTGCTGTTTGTGCAGAACGGTCAGCCTGCTAAGGTGGTGGTCATGTCGATACCCGATTGTCAGGTGGTACATGAGTTTGAGATTCCTGCATCTAAAAGTGTTCACGGCCAGTT
>JAFZUS010000158.1 GCA_017618275.1 Prevotella sp. | reverse complement strand
CGTGTGGTAAAAGACCGCTCAACATATAATCGAGGGCGCTTGTTGTTAGTGGAATATGAGGGGATTATCAACTACGTATCTCTCTCAGAAGCGAGTATTGATGGACGCAATTCCAGTTTGCAAAGTGTACCCACTGCCATAAATATGTTCTATGCAGATCAGCGTCAGAACAAACGCCTCTGCTACTATTTTATACCTCATATTGGCAATGCATTTACCGATTATCATCTCTTCGTCTATCGTCTACTGATGACAGCTGGTGTTGATTTCTTGAATATAGGCAGTTATTATCAGCAATCTGTATTACCATATAGAAACGTTGACGATTTGATTATTGACCGCAGAGAAAATCAGACTTCAAATTCTTCTAATAACTCATCTTACGTATCAAAGACCAGTGATAAGATTCAGATTTACGCTAAGACGTTTGGAGCAAGCAAATATGAATCAACACTCCTTGCAGTCGCAATATCGCATATAGCAGATAGGCCCATAGACCTGTTTAATATTTGTGAGCAAGATTTAACGAGACTTCCTCAAGCTTCTATGAACACTATAGAATCCCTGGGTAATATCTCCATGCATTACACTTCGCTTTTCTTAGATAAGCGTGAATACTTACAGCAAACGGATAGAACAGAATTACGTTCTGCGTCATATCTATACAATCTCTTTAATAGACTTGGATCCAAGAAATGCGCACTATGTGGATGTGAAATTCCAGAAATCATTCAGGGTGCACACATATGGGGCGTAGCACAAATATCAAGAACATCAGAACTCGATGACGAAACAAAATTCGGCCATGCTGTGAGTGGTCATAACGGATTATGGTTATGTCAAAACCATCACAAATTGTTCGATGCCAATATTATCTTATTAGACAATGACGGCTATGTGAAAATCAAGGATAGCTTGGTAACGGACGATGTAGCATTTATCAGAAATACAACGTTCAAGCCTTCGCTAGATGTTCGTGTTATGAGTGACGAGTTCAGAGGTTATTTGGCAAGGAGAAACGAAACCGTTGATTTGATTCACTCCCATAGGTTGGCAGTATGATGATAAATGAGCCATATTATTCTACTCAAGACAATGATTTCACTCTTTATCAGGGTGATTCTTTTGAGGTTTTACACAATATCAACGGCTCTTTCGATATGATATTTGCCGACCCTCCCTATTTTCTCTCGACAGGCAATGGCAAGGTAAATGTGAATGGGCAATACATCAAGTTCGATAAAGGCCAATGGGATCGGGTTCGTTCAAGAGATGAAAAAGATTCCTTCAATAGGAAATGGCTTGAACCTTGCACAAAGTTGCTAAAGTCGAATGGAACCATTTGGATTTGTGGAACGTATCACAATATCTTTTCTGTTGAGAAGTGTCTGGATGAATTAGGATTTAAGATTATCAACATGGTTGTTTGGCAGAAGCCTGATCCTCCAGTAACTTTATCAGATAAACGATTCAACTTTTGTGCTGAATATCTTATCTGGGCAGCACGGCGGAGTAGCAAAGATTATACCTTCAACCAGGATGCCTTAAAAGCGGTAAATGGTGGCGTAAATATGCAGGATGTATGGAAACTTTCTGCCGCAAGTGCATGGGAGAAGCTTCAAGGTAAGCATCCTACTCAAAAGCCATTGCGACTGCTTTATCGAGCTATCTTGGCATCTACTAATAAGGGGGATATAATACTTGACCCATTTGCTGGTAGTTCAACGACGGGAATTGCCGCAAACCTATTAGGCAGGAGCTTTGTTGGGATAGACGAAAGTAAAGATTTTCTGGATTTGAGTATCAAAAGAAAGGAATATATAAAAGAAGAGTCTCATTTCCTTGAGATGAAACAAAGAATGGAAGAAGACCCAGAACAAGTGATGGTGCTTGTAAATCATGCTCGTCCTGAATTGAAAGCGAAGATGCTTGAAACGGGTATTTGTTATGTAAGAATAGGAGATTCAAAAGGTTCCGTCCTAGTCACATATGGATTTGAACGGATGCAATATGTTTTACTTCATACAAATGGTGAGGATTGCCACTTATTTAGATTGAAATCGAAAGGTACTTTCAAAATATGGTCAAAAGAGACATTGGAAGGTTTTGGCTTTCATCCTGAGCATTCTCCCTACTATGCTGTATTCCATTTTGACAATACACGAGAAATCAATTTCCCTAAGACGCCAAATTTGAAGAATAAAATCAATACTTATCGTGCGAGAATACGTCCATTAGAAGATTTTTTAGACGATTAATGATTATTATTTGCTATTAACAAAAGTAATATGAACAAAGATATAAAATCATATACAAGAATGCAATTCAAGAAAGAGTTTGCGAAATTGATGGAATCGACATCAATTCCAAGTAATCTTCCTCTTGAAGAAGGTGTGAAAATGTTTAAAGAATTACACGATTTCGTTCAGCCTTATGTTCCTTCACAATTATTTCGATATAGAGAATGTTCTGAACTTACTTTTGATGCTTTTAATAAAGACATACTTTTCGCATCTACTTCGGATGAGTTTAACGATCCATATGACTGTCTTTTTAGATATGACAAAAAAGGACTTCAACATTCAATAATGCAGGCGTTGTCAAAAGAATTCATTTTTGCTTTAAGAGGTTATCTTCGCTCTGGAAACAATTTCCCCAGTGAGTTAAATTCTTTTTACACTAAAGAGTTTTTGGATTATGCAAGAACCTCTATTAAAGATGCTAGTGATAGTGATATTCTGAACTCAGAAGTTTTGTATAGTAAATTTAGAAAAGAATTCAATGACAATTATGAAAAAAGAATAGATGAAACTGTTGAATCTGTAAAACGTAATGCCTACATTGCTTGCTTCAGTGAAACTATTCATTCTGTAACAATGTGGTCGCACTATGCAAAATTCCATAAGGGCTTTGCTTTGGCATATGATTTAAGGGATATGCAAATGAGATGCATAAATTGCGATAAGTTGAAACTATGTAAAAAAGCCGTAATCAATAACATTTACCCAGTAATTTATGACAATAATCGTTATGACGCAACCAATTATTTGATATCAGCCATTTGTAAGAAATTGGGATTACCTATAAACACTCCTGATTTATTAGCAGTAACAAAATGTCAGTTATATAAATCTACTCAATGGGGTTATGAAAAAGAATGGAGACTTATTCTTACGTTGATGAAAGGCTCTCCTGTCGAGAATTTTTATGGTATAGAAAATGTAAGCCCCAAAGCCATTTATTATGGAAGCAAAATATCGCCAATCAATAAAAAGATATTGCATATAATAGCAAAAGAAAAGGGTATTGTTGAATATCAAATGTATATAGACGATAAGTCGTACAATTATTCAATTCAATATAAGAGAATTTGACCAGGTATTTGTAACTTTGCAAACGATAATCAAGTATATGGCACTACCAATTAACATAGAAGACTTGCTGAACAAGCGAAAGGTCGAAGGAAACAGGATTGAGTTTAAGAAGGGTTGGAACCCTGCTGAAATCTATCATAGTATCTGTGCATTCGCCAACGACTTCGACAATCTCGGAGGCGGTTATATTCTCGTGGGTGTGGAAGAGAATGAATACGGCATCGCAAAAAGACCTGTAACCGGCATCAACATTGAAGCCGTAGACGGAATCCTGAAAAAGATGGTGGGGTTCAACAATATGTTCGACCCGTACTATTTGCCACGAACCTCGGTGGAAGAAGTTGATGGGCAGCAGATACTGGTGATATGGGCACCATCGGGTGTAAACCGTCCGTATGCCATCCCTATGGATGTGACGGCGACGGTGAAGAAGATGAAGTATTACATCCGAAGCGGTTCAAGCAGCATCGTTGCTAAAGGCGAAGTACTGGACGAGCTGAGAGACATGGCTAATCGTGTGCCGTTCGACGAACGTCCAAATCCAGAGATCACCCTGAAAGATATCTCGATGGTGCTGCTGCGCGACTATCTGGCCACTATCGGAAGCAAACTGGAGGCTTCGCTCTTCACACAGCCATTATCAGAAACGCTGGAGCAGATGGAACTGATGACGGGCCCAACAGAGAACCGCATGATTAAGAATGTAGCAGCGATGATGTTCTGTGAGAATCCAGAGAAGTTCTTCCCTTATACGCAGATAGACATTGTGGCATTTCCAGAAGGGAAAGTGAAGAATCCCCACAATTTCACAGAGAAAACGTTCAAAGGAAGTGTGCCGCAGATTATCAAGCAGACGATGGACTATATAGAAACAAATATCCTATACGAAACGGTGCAGAAAGTGTCTGGCCAGCAGGAAGCCAACCGGTTCTGGAACTACCCTTACGATGCTGTAGAAGAAGCTGTCGTCAATTCGATGTATCATAGAGACTATCAGCAACATGAACCTGTGGAGATTACCATTGAGCCTGATGGAATCACCATTCTAAACTGTCCTGGACCTGATCGCAGCATCCCCATGTCAGCTATTGAAAAGGGCGATAGTTTGAAGAGCCGTCGTTATCGTAACCGTCGGTTGGGCGACTTCTTGAAAGAGTTGGACTTAACGGAAGGCCGCTCGACAGGAGTACCCACCATTCAAGAGAAACTATCAGCAAATGGCTCTCCACGTGCTACCTTCGAGACTACAGAAGATCGTCTGACGTTCCTTATCCACATCCCTGTACATGCTAGTTGTGATAGCTTGCCTGTTTCTGGAACTGAAGAAGATTGTCCTGTTACTACGGAAACAACTACGGAAACAACTACGGAAACAACTACGGAAACAACTACGGAGACAGCTACGGAGAAAACTACGGAGAAAATTATCAGACTGATGAGAGAGACCCCTCACATTACTAATAAGGAACTGGCTGATGCTTGTGGTATCACAGAAGACGGAGTCTATTGGAACACCAAGAAATTAAGAAAGAATAATGTCATTCGACGTGTCGGAGGTAAGTTTGGTGGACATTGGGAGGTATTGATATAGTGTAGGCATATAAGGTAACGAATAATAATATTATAGTTATGACGACACCAACATTATTCAAGGAATATATCTGGCTGGTGAATACCATCAATCAAGCCAGGAACATTACACTCAACGACATCAACTAGAAATGGTTGAAGACTGAGATGAGTGGAGGAGTGGAATTCGCTCGTAGTACCTTTAATCGTTACAAGGTTGCTGGAAATTGGAAGAATTTGCAAATTGAAAGCGCATTTTTGCTCAATAACCGTCATATTGTGCATTATTCTTTGTAAATTTGCAAACGAAAGAATGATAATATGGCACTACCAATTAACATAGAAGATATGCTGGGTGGCCTTGTCGTAGAGAGCCTGGTCACTTATTTTACAAGGTTTTTTTTTATAAATTGCGGTTTATTCCTACCAAAATAAGCGTAAAGTTCTTAAAATAAATAATTTGAATGATTTTTATTCCCTACTTTAATCCTACTAAAACCCTATTAAATCCCTATATTAATCCTACTAAATTCTCCATAGGGGAGCGAGCAAAAATGAAAATACTGGCTTTCAAGTTTTTGTATTAATGGTATTCAAAAAATTCTCTAGAGAATTTAGGAGTCCCATTAGGGGGAAACAAAAGCGAGACGGGCTTTAAGCGTGAAATTCTCTAGAGAATTTTGAAAGGATGGTTTGAATAAAAGTTTGCGAGACAGCATTAAAAAATTTGCGATGTAGGCAGGGAGCCATTACCTGGTAGCGAACAAGCAGGAACATGTGAGAAGCCAACAAAGGATCTGGAGAGGATGAATAAAGAATCAGTAGTGGATTAGTAGTGTTATTGTAGGATATCAGTAGAGATAATACTATTTGCTAATTGCCTGATAATATGAATGTTTCGCCGATTTTGGTAGCATTAACTGTTTATTTCTGAAAAAATATGATTGGAAAACTTGCAGAAGTCGGTTATTTTTTGTATTTTTGCAGGCCGAAATAAAAGAATTAATACTAAAAAACAGATATGAAAGTCAGTTTACTCAAGATTTCGAGAAAGAAGGAAGTCATCAACCGTCTTGAACTACAGGCGTTGGCGGAGATGATCCGTGATGACGCGATGAAAGAAAAAGTGTTTAACCTACGTCTGAACTATCAGTTCCTGAAGCCACAGAGAACGAACGAAGGTCAGATCATCATTGACGATCAAAAGCATACAGTAAATCTGCCCCGTATCCTCTTTGCCGCCGAATGCATGAACTACAAGGAGATACAGAAGGGACTGAAGTACAATGGTCTGGTGGTGGTTGAAGTGAATGGCCTGAAGAGGTATGAGGACGCAGTCATCATCAGGAACCAGGCAGCACGGATGGACGAGACGTTAATGGCGTTCTTAGGTGCATCGGGCAAGAGTGTGAAGATTGTGTGTCGAGGTGAATTGTATAAGAAGAAGACCCCACCCCTGGCCCCTCCCCTAGAAAGGGAGGGGAACGAATACCATACACTTCCCACAAAAGAGGATGAGATGCGGCAGTTTCATAAGAACCTGTATGAAACAGCACGCAGGGCCTATCAGAACCAGTTGGGCATCGACATCGAGTATTTAGAGCCCATGTTGGAGCGCACCGTCTATCTGAGTGCCGACCCAGAGGTGTATTTCAATCCGAATGCCCGTCCTTTCAAGGCCGATACGGAGAAGCACGACCAGCCGGAGCCTGCCAATATTTCGTGGGAGAGCGACCTGCTGATGCCTGGGCGCACCATCACGCGTACCTATCACTTCAACTGGGTCTTTATCCTGCGCGAGGTGCTGGGAGAGTATTTCGACTTGCCCGACGAAGATCGTCAGATGCAGTTGTTGCAGCAATTGGCCCGCAAGTCGCTCGAACAGGGCATTCCCCTCTCGCATGCCCAGGGCATGACGCTGGAGCATCCGCTGTTCCACAATGACCCGGAACTGGTGAAAAGTGTCTTCGCCACCACCTACGAGATTCCCTTGATGGAGGAGTATCGCAAGAAGCACAAGATCAAGCCACTGAAGAGTGTGCCAGAGGAGACGCTACAGACGATGCGGACGGAAATCTTCCTGACGGCCAACTACGACATGCGTATGAACCTGATGACAGGGGTAGCAGAATATCGCCACAAATACTCTGAGGATCAGACATTTAAGCCGCTGACTGAGGAGGTGCGCAACGATATGACCATCGAGGCCCGTGAACAGGGTCTGAAGTCGTGGGATCAGGATGTGAACCGCTTTATCGACTCCACGCGCATCGAGAAGTACGACCCTGTAAACACGTGGCTCAACAGTCTGCAGCCTTGGGACGGACACGACTATATCCACGATCTGGCCCTGCGAGTGCCGACTGACCAGCCCCATTGGGAGAAATACCTGCGTTACTGGCTCATCGGTATGGTGAGACAGTGGCGAGAGAGCGATAAGCAGTTGACAGGCAATGCGTTGACACCGCTGCTGATAGGTCGGCAGGGTTGCGGAAAGACGCGTTTCTGCAAGATCCTGTTGCCTGAGGAACTGCGTGACTACTACAACGACAAACTGAACTTCAAGAACGAGTTCGACCTGAACATCGCGCTGACCTCGTTTGCGCTCATCAATATCGATGAGTTCGACAAGACCACCAACTCGCAGCAGATTGTGCTGAAATACCTGTTGTCGTCGAGCGACGTGAAGTTCCGTCCGCCCTACGGCAAGACCATCAAGCAATATCGGCGCTATACCTCTTTCATAGGCACCACCAATCAGATGCAGCCGTTGGTGGATCCCACCGGCTCACGTCGATTTGTCTGCGTGGGTATCCCAAGTGGCCAAAACATCGACTTTACAGACGACATCAACCATCGTCAACTATTCGCTCAAGTGCTCCACCTGATAGAAGAAAACGAACGTTTCTGGCTGAATGACGACGAGATCAAGGAACTCATGAAGGAGAACGAAGCCTATCAGCGTACCGTTCCCTTGGAGGAGATGATTGCAGAGACCTTCCGCAAACCCAAGGATGGTGAAGGCCGCTGGTGGGGAACGAGTGAGGTTCTGAACCTGTTTGCTTCAAGATACGCCTATTTCGAGGCTTCGAAGTGTTCACCCAACAAACTGGGTAGGGCCATGAACAACTATCGCTTCAATTTCAAGCACCGAGTTGTCAATGGTCTGTCGGAATATTGGCTGATGGAGAAGTAAGATATCACACCTTATTAATAATAGTGCGCCAGGAGGATTACGACTTCTTCTGGGGGACGAAAGTCTCCCAGGTCTGATCGTCGTAGAAAACGCGGATTTCCGTGATGCGACGGGCAGGTTTGTCAACTGTTTTTACCTCTTTATAGTCCAAATCCAAACGTGTATTTCGTACACCATTAATATTTGGTGACGCTGAAGGTGCATTTTGGGGGGTAGGAGATGAGGGTAACTGGAAATCGAGCATCGGATTTTGAGTAGAGGGGGAGTATCCAGACCCCGGATCTGACCCTGTTTGGAGGGTATCATCTTGGGCAGAATCAGGCAGATACATCTCACCAGAGCCGAACATCAACCAATCGGTACTGATGTTAGGAATTTTCTTTTTGATAGCCTCCACGATGTTAAGGGTAGGACGGGTGCGACCATTGAAGATGCTACTAAGGGTAGCAGGTGACTGTCCGATATAGTCAGCGAAGACCTGTTGAGTCATGTGCTGAGTCTCCATAATTTGCCTGATTCGATCCTTCATTTTTTCGTTATGATTAAAAATAGGGCCTTTTTGCCCATTTGGGTTTGCGTTTACAAAGATAAAGCAAAAAAATGAAACAACCAACAAATGTAGAGAGAATTTAAGAATTAATAATTTAAATTTACGTTTTCGTATTTGTAAATCAAAAGGAGCAAAAACCGTACATCAGACTTTAGCATTACAAACCCGAATTTATGGTAATAAATCGTGATAAAGTATGATTTTGGATTTTTTGATTTAAATAACTGGGTATGAATGAGGTATTTATACAAATACTTGCAAAACAAGTAGGGTTATACGGGATTAAAGACCTGAATACTGCCCAAAAGTTAGAACAATTATTGCAAATTAAAGGTAAACAACTGGTTTATAGCGGTTTATACAATTGACAATATAGTTGTATGTTTATAAATATGCAAATCCGAATGTCGAAATATGGATTTAAATAATCAAACAAAACAAACCTAAACCGCTGTTTTGATTCCAAAATTTACATCTCAAAACGCGATAAACCCTAAATCAGGATAAAGATTTGAAAAGCAAAATTAAAAAGTTTAAATCTTAAAGGATGTGAAAGCCAAATCGTAGAGGCGCCAAAATTTCAAAATTCGTCATTCTGGCGATATTCTGCACGATGATCCGACAATCTGGAAATACGCGAGTTTTGAGGGGTCAGGAATTGGCCAAAGTCCCTGTTTTTATCGGCATTTGGGCCTAAAAAAAGCGTCTCTGAAAGACGCTATTTTAGCAAATTCTAGAAGCGGAAAAGGGGTGATTTTAGTGCAAAATGTAAAAAATCAGTTCTTTCATCAACTCTCCTGGAGGGGTATTTGGGTTGTCTAAACCCTTACTTTTGGCATCTATTTCCCTGATCTTCGAAATAATCTGCATCACCTTCATTCCGGAGTAGTTTCTCATGCCATTCATGAAGTCCTTCGCAGCCCACGAATTTCTCAATTCCAACCATTCTGCAACCGCCTCCTGGCTCTTATTATTTGGCGCATAATAGGCGATCATCAGATTTTGGAAGTAATTGAAGAGCATTGGGAGAAATGAGTAGATACTACCTGCTTTTGGATTATCGTCAAAATATTTTACTATCTGATTTGCCTTGAATACATTGCGGTTCACAATGGCATCACGAAGTTCAAAACCATTAAAGTCCTTGCTGACTCCAATCTGTTCTTCCACCACCTGGGGAGTCACTCTCCTATCCTTCTCAGGAAGAGACAAAATCACCTTATCGAGTTCGCTGGTCAGTCGACTGAGGTCTGAACCAATGGAATCAGCGATGATCTGCGTGGATTTCGGGTCGATACCCACATTTTTCCGCTTCAGATACCCCTCAATGAAGGGCGGAAGGTCTTTGTCCTTCAGTTTTTTGCTCTCAAAAAGCACGCCAGCACTCTGTATGGCCTTCACATATTCCCGTTTCCGACCATCAATCGTACCGTTTTTATGGCACATCACGAGGATTGTTGAGGGCATTGGCTGCTTGAAATACTTCTCCAAGGCCTCCGTATTCTTGATATTCTGCGCCTCCTTGACAATCACCACCTGATGTTCAGACATCATGGGGTATCTGCGGGCAGCATCGGCTATCTGCGAGGCATTCACGTCGCTGCCGAAGAGGACGGTCTGGTTGAAATCACGCTCTTCTGGCTGCAGCACATGCTCTGCGATATAGTCTGAAATCTGGTCGATGTAATAGGATTCATCGCCCATCAGATAGTAGACTGGAAGGAACTTACGGGCCTTCAGGTCGTTCATGATGCTGTCGAAACTGACATTTTTTGCCTCTGCCATGCAGTTTTCTCGATTATTATTTGTACTTTTGCGGCTACAAAGTTACAAAAATGTTTCGATTAAACCTACCACAATACGAAATAAAAATCACGGAGAAGGACGGAAAACGGTTGATTTTCGACTTTCTGCGTCGTAAATACGTGGCTTTGACACCTGAGGAATGGGTTCGCCAGCACTTTATACACTACCTGATAGAGCACAAGGGCTACCCCAAAGGACTCCTTGGCAACGAAATAGAACTGCAAATAGGCGACAAACGGCTGCGCTGCGACTCCATATTATATAATAAGGAGACAAAGCCCCAGATGATCATCGAATACAAGGCTCCTACCGTGCCGCTCCAACAAAAGGTGTTCGACCAGATATCGGCCTATAACCTATTGCTCAGGGTGGATTACCTCATCATCAGCAACGGTATGGAACACTACTGTTGCAAGATGGATTATGAGCATCAGGAATACGTATTCCTTCAGGGCATCCCAGAGTATGAAAAATTATGACCCGCCACCCTATCGGACAGCAGGTCATATTCACTCATTTCAGACGTTGATTTATTCCATGTCGCTGGCATCATCGACCTTCTTCGATGAAGCCGTTTTGCGGATAGAACGCTTGCGAGTCTTCTTCGGCTGTTCAACACCCATCTTGTCGAGTTTCACGCCAGCCAGTTCGGGGTCAATCATGATTCGTCCGCAATACTCGCACACGATGATCTTCTTGTGCATCTTGATGTCGAGTTGACGCTGGGGCGGAATCTTGTTGAAGCAACCGCCACAGGCATCACGCTGCACATAGACGATACCCAGACCGTTGCGGGCATTCTTACGGATGCGCTTGAAAGAGGTCAGCAGACGGGTCTCGATCTTCGACTCCAGATCCTTCACCTTCTCCTTCAACTTATCCTCCTCGGCACGTGTCTCTTCCATGATCTCGTCCAACTCACTACGCTTCATCTCCAGATCGCCCTCGCGCTCCTTGATAACCTCCTGATTGGCAGCCAGTTCCTCTTTCTTCTCAGCGATACGGTTGTTGGCCTCACGGATCTTCTTGTTGCAGAGTTCGATTTCCAATGACTGGAACTCAATCTCCTTCGACAGGGTGTCGTACTCACGGTTGTTCTTCACCTCGTTGAGTTGCTCCTTATAACGGGCCACACTCTGCTCAGCGTCAGCAATCTCACCTTTCTTCTGAACGATAGCACGCTCAAACTCGTTGATGTCGCTCTGGATTTTCTCCACACGGGTGTTCAGACCAGCGATCTCATCTTCCAAGTCCTGAACCTCCAGAGGCAGTTCGCCTCTCAATGCACGCTTCTCGTCGATGGAGGAGAGCGCTGTCTGCAGTTGATAGAGGGTCTTCAGTTTCTCTTCAACTGACAAGTCTGTAGGGTCTTTCTTTGCCATAAAAATGATTATTTTTGTTTACAAATACATAATCGGATTCGTGCTGGTTTCAGCGATTTCCGTCCTGATGCCAGGACAATCCTTCGCGATGATGTCACGGAAGATCTCGCTGGTGTACTGTTCACTCTGGTAGTGGCCGATGACGCAGATCTGTATGCGCTGCTCATAGCCGAAATACTGGTGATAGTGCATCTCACCCGTGATAAACGCATCGGCTCCGGCTTTCAGGGCCTCATCGAGCAGGAAGTCCCCTGCCCCACCACAGATGGCCATCTTCTGCACAGGACGGCGCAGCAGTTCGTTACACATCGCACACTCTACATCGAAGGCTTTCTTGACTGCTATCACGAAGTCGTCTGATGCCAGAGGCTCTGCAAGCGTTCCAATGACACCACTACCCGCCTCTATGCCTTCTACAGTCTTTTGCGCGAAGAAACAGACATCCTGCAATCCCAGTTTCTCTGCGATCTTGAAATTCACGCCACCCTTTGCATTATCCATATTGGTGTGCATGGAGATGACACAGATGCCATTCACGATGGCCTTCATCACCGTACGCTGCACGTCCGTCAGGTCGCTGATGGTCTTCAGGCCACGGAACAACAGCGGATGGTGGCTGACAATCAGGTTGCAGCCCTTCTGAATGGCCTCATCGACGATCTTTTCGTTGACGTCCAGACACAATAATGCCCCTGAAACCTCCGTCTCTGTCAATCCTACCTGCAGGCCAGCATTATCCCAACTTTCCTGGAGGGGCAGAGGCGCGAAACGTTCAAGGGCGCTCAGCACTTCTTTTATTTTCACGCTGCAAAGGTACTATTTTTAGTTGAGAGTTGAGAGTTGAGAGTTGAGAATAGTACGCTATTTTTATCTTTTTTAACGTTTTACCACTCCGAGAGACTGGCAGAAGCCTCTATCCTGTCCTCTGTGTTGTCGTCGAGTGCTGGAAAGAAGTCCATTCCAGTCAACTGCTCTATCTCATCAACGGTACAGACAGCCTCCTCCATCGGCTGTTTCTTCCCTTCGTTGCGATAGATAAAACCAATAGCCTTAGGACTTCCCTGTCGGCAGAGCACCACCTTGAAGAAGGCATCAGGCACCCAGACCTTATTTCTGCCGATGGTCTTCTGATCTTCTTTTGAGTAGTAAACAGGGCCACAGACAATGTCGACAGCCCCATATTCACGGGCCCAGTCACGACACAGAATCTCCAGGTCGTTCCACTCGTATTTGTTCAGCCCGTGGTTCTGAGGACAAATGTTTGTGAAGAGGAACGACTGTTCCATGGCCTGTTTGTCCCATTTGTTATCACCTGCCGGACACATGTGTCCCCGGTCATAACGGGAGTTGTAATAGTCATTGTCCGTCGCACGGACACCCTTGATGTCCATATCCTCCGTAAACACCTCATCCTTACGCTGATAGGAACCATAAGTGTGCGCCTTCGTCAGATGCCAAGCCACCCAGTTGGGCGTTTTCGTATGACTATTATATGACGTGGTGTAGCCCTTGCGCTGCAGGAGCAGTTCCGGACGGTCTTTCAACGGGGCCGGCAATTCATACATCAGAACCTTCTTACCTGTCACTGATGTCTCTGGTTGAGGTGCCTCAGCCTTCGGCTGATAGAAGCCGTTTGTCTCCTGCTGGGCATCTACAGCCTCAGTACCCTCACCGACCTTGTTTCCCTTACACGACAGCACCAATGTTATCAACGCCAGGACGGTCATCAACTTGCCAAACTTGTCGAAGAGGGATCTGTCGGCAAGGAAGAGAGTGATGGCAAGGGAAAGGACGGAGGCTGCGATACAGCCGACCGTCATGTGGAGCATCAGGACAAAGGCGTTGACGGGACTCATGCCTCCAAGTAAGATGCCACCCAGCAACAGAGGCATAGAGGTGAGACAGAGTACGGAGAGGTTGGCGATGGTGGGTGAAATGACAGCCAACAGACTGCGACGCAAGAAAGGCTGCAAGGCCTTGAAATGCGGATAACCGTTGCCTCTCAGGAATTCATATTGCTGTTCATCGGTCTTTAACGCAGTGATATAGGCATTGAGTCCCCGGATGGTCATGGCTGTAGCGTGTCCCATCAACAGTGCCGTCACAGGCACAAACCAACGGGCATCAAAGATCCTCACAGGCAATGCCAGAACCAGGATCCAGAGACTACAGAAGGCCACTCCCACGAACAATCCCACGCTGACGGCAGGCAACAACTTGACGATGTTCAGTTTGCAGCGTTTCAAGACCAACCAACCCGAATAGACCGCCATCACCACCAACCAGGCGATGAGGAGCCAAGGGCTGTTGACACGTATCAGTGCCCACACCACCAGACAAAACACCAGCAACTGCACCACCATGCGGCCCACAGACACCGCAAACGACTGGAGCATCTTACGTTCCATAAGATAGAGCGCACCTGCAGGAATCAACAGCAGGAGCAGTCCGAGAATCGTATGTAAGATCAATCCCTTATCCATATTCTTATAGTCTGTCTAAATCAATTATTTGGTCTGCATTGGCGATGATCTCCGTTCTCCGACTGGCTATCAGCACCGTTTTGCCTGTTGCAGCCTGCTGGCGCAAAAGGTCGAGCAGGCGCTGGGTCAATTCAAATGTCAGGTGGGCAGCAGGTTCATCGGCTATGACGATGGGCTTGTCTGCTGCCTGTTGGAGCGTCTCTGAGGCCAACGAGAAGATTTCGTCTGGAGAGAGAGGGGCGACCTCCCCTATCCTATCTTCCAACGAAGGGAGCAAAGGGCCCCAGACGGTCTGCTCCTCTGGCTCGCACTCTGGTGCTTCAGGGGGCATCAGTTGGTGCCTGAGCATCTGCATCTGTTGGGGCAGATAGGCCATCATCGTACGGAAGGCATGGGCAGAGCGCACCGTCAGTAGTTCTCCGTCGACACTCACGAAACCCTCCTTGACAGGCAGGAAACCCATCAACGTGCGGATCAGCGTGGTCTTGCCAGAACCTTCCGACCCTGTAATACAGGTCAGTTGTCCGTCCCTCGCTGTGAAGGAAAGTCCCTGTGCCAGCGTCTTTTCCCCAATGACTATCGTTGCATCCTTGACCTCTAACATCGTTCAATATCAAAATCTTTGTGCAAAAATACAAAATAAATATGAATTATGAATTATGAATTATTTTGTACCTTTGCGCCAAAATTATGATGATAGACAAGAAAACGAGTCATAATCACTGGCGACTTCCTGCTGAATGGGAGCCGCAGGAAGGCGTGCAGTTGACGTGGCCGCACGCCCAGACGGATTGGGCTCCGATACTCGACGAGATCACGGCTGTCTATCATCAGATGGCCCGTGAGATAGCCGAACGGGAACGCCTCATCGTCGTTGCCCCAGAGGATGCTGCCTATGATATGCTCCGCATCGTCTGTGACACCAACGACACCTGGGCCCGTGACCACGGTTTCATCTCTTTAGTAGACGATCAGGGTCACCGTCGTCTGTTGGACTATTGTTTCAACGGCTGGGGCGAGAAGTTCCCTGCCGAACTCGATAATGCCATCAACCGCCGTCTCTACGATCTGAGCGAACTCGAAGGCGAATACGTTGACTGTCTCGACTTCGTGCTGGAAGGTGGTTCCATTGAGAGCGACGGCAAAGGTACGATCTTTACCACGAGTCAATGTCTGATGGCTCCCCACCGTAACGATTCTCTTAAAAAAAGTGAAATCGAACAACGACTCATACAAGATTTGGGAGCCTCACGCATTATATGGATAGACTATGGTCATCTGACGGGCGATGATACCGACGGACACATCGACACCCTCGCACGCATCTGTCCCGAAGACACCCTGTTATATGTGGGCTGCGACAACCCGCAGGACGAGCAATATGACGACCTCAAACGGATGGAAGAACAACTACAGACCTTCCGCACACTCGATGGCAAGCCCTATACCCTGAGAAAGTTGCCCATGCCCCATCCCATCTATGATGGAGAAGACAGGTTGCCTGCTACTTATGCGAATTTCCTCGTCATCAACGGTGCTGTGCTCTGTCCTACCTACGGACAGCCCGACCTCGACAGTGAGGCGCTCAGCATCATCAGCGAGGCTTTCCCTGGGCGCGAAATCGTGGAAATCGACTGTAGACCGGTGATTAAGCAGCACGGTTCGCTCCATTGTTGTACCATGCAGTATCCGAAGATATGAAAGAACTAAGAATAGGATTTTTACAGCAGCACAATACTGCTGACACCAAAGACAACATCCTCCGTCTGTGCGAGGGTATCAGCGACCTCGCCAAGCGAGGCGCACAACTGATTGTGCTACAGGAACTGCACAACTCGCTCTACTTCTGTCAGGTGGAGAGCGTCGACAACTTCAACCTCGCGGAGCCCATTCCTGGTCCCTCTACGAAGGTCTTCGGCGAACTGGCCAAGCAGTTCGGGGTGGTCATTGTCACCTCGCTCTTCGAGAAACGGGCTCCAGGCCTCTACCACAATACGGCTGTCGTATTGGAGAAGGACGGCAGCATCGCAGGCACTTACCGCAAGATGCACATCCCCGACGACCCCGCCTACTACGAGAAGTTCTACTTCACCCCAGGCGACCTAGGTTTCCACCCCATAGAGACCTCTGTAGGTAAGTTAGGCGTGATGGTTTGCTGGGACCAGTGGTATCCTGAGGCTGCCCGTCTGATGGCCTTACAGGGCGCAGAGATCCTTATCTATCCTACTGCCATCGGCTATGATTCGAACGATACGCCCGAGGAGCAACAGCGCCAACGGATGGCCTGGCAGACCGTACAACGGGGACACGCCGTCGCCAACGGCCTGCCCGTCATTGCCGTCAACCGTGTGGGATTCGAGCCCACATCCGAAACATCCGTAGAATCCGGAACATCCGGCATTCAATTCTGGGGAACCTCCTTCGTGGCCGGGCCTCAGGGCGAACTCCTCTATGAGGCCTCTACCGACGAAGAAGAGAGCATCATCGTCAACCTCGACCTCGACCACTCTGAACAGGTACGTCGTTGGTGGCCTTTCCTCCGTGACCGTCGCATCGACAACTATACCGACCTGACACGCAGATTCATCGACTAAAAATAATATCAGATATGAAAAAAATGATTTCACTGGCCCTAATGGCCATCACCCTATTGCCGGCAACAGTCTTGGCACAGGAAGAACCAGAACCGGAATTAGCAAAAGAAAGCGGGGTCAAGGCCTACGTCAAGGCAGACCTTGTCAGCCATTATATGTGGCGTGGTACGGATTTGGGCGGCATCAGCATCCAACCTGAGGTTGGTGTATCTTGGAAAGGGCTCTCCCTCTCTGCCTTTGGCAATGCCGGCTTCGACAAGTCCGAGGCACAGGAGTTCGACCTCACACTCAGTTACGAACTCATGGGCTTCAACATCGGTGTCACCGACTATTGGTTCACTGGCATTGACCCAGAGAACCGATATTTCTTTTATAAGGACAAAGAGACGCCCCACCAGTTGGAGGCCAACCTCGGCTTTACCTGCGACTATTTCTCGCTTCAGGCCTATACCATGTTCTGGGGCAACGACTACAAGATCAACGGTGACCGTGCCTACTCCACCTATGTGGAACTCTCCGTACCCTTCCGTGCCGGTGGTCTTGACTGGGATGCCCGCGTCGGTATCACCCCCATGGAGAGTGCCGGTTACACAACCAGTCGTACCGTACAAACTATTCTCGGCGGTAATATGACCATTGAGGATCCCCATTACTTCTATGGCGAAGGGTTTACCTGTAATATGGCTTCTATCCGCGCCACGAAGAATCTGCAGTACAAGAATCTGCGCCTGCCCATCTTCGCCGAGATACACACCAATCCCTATCTGCAGAAAGCCAACTTCCTGGTTGGCATCAGCGTCATTGCATTCTAAAAACAACCAAAATAATGAGTAATTTAAGATTCCAGGTTGTAGAGGAGGCCTTCAAGAAACAGGCCCTTGAGGTCAAAGTCCCCTCAGAACGTCCGTCCGAGTATTTCGGCAAGTACGTGTTCAACCGTCAGAAGATGTATAAATACCTGCCTGCCGATATCTACGCCAAACTCATCGACGTGATTGACAACGGGGCGCGCCTCGACCGTTCGATTGCCGACGCTGTGGCAGCAGGCATGAAACAGTGGGCCCAGGAGATGGGTGCCACCCACTACACCCACTGGTTCCAGCCCCTCACCGAGGGTACTGCCGAGAAGCACGACGCTTTCGTGGAGCACGACGGCAAGGGCGGTATGGTGGAGAACTTCAGCGGTAAACTGCTCGTCCAGCAGGAACCCGACGCCTCGTCGTTCCCAAACGGAGGTATCCGCAACACTTTCGAGGCCCGTGGCTACTCCGCCTGGGACCCCACATCGCCTGTCTTTATTATTGACGACACCCTCTGTATCCCCACCATCTTCATTGCCTATACCGGGGAGGCACTCGACTATAAGGCTCCACTGCTGAGAGCCCTCCATGCCGTGGACAAAGCCGCTACGGATGTCTGCCAGTACTTCTATGATAATGTGCATAAGGTACAAGTGAACCTCGGCTGGGAACAAGAGTACTTCCTCGTTGACGAGGGTCTCTACTCTGCCCGTCCCGACCTGATGCTGACGGGTCGAACCCTGATGGGCCATGAGAGTGCCAAGAACCAACAGATGGACGACCACTACTTCGGCACCATCCCCGACCGTGTACAGGCCTTTATGAAGGATCTGGAGATCCAGGCCCTGGAACTCTCCATCCCCTGTAAGACCCGCCACAACGAGGTGGCCCCCAATCAGTTCGAACTCGCCCCGATCTTCGAGGAGTGCAACCTGGCTGTCGACCATAACATGCTGCTCATGTCGCTGATGAAGCGCGTGGCACGCAACCACGGTTTCCGGGTGCTACTCCACGAGAAACCCTTCGACGGCATCAACGGCTCCGGCAAACACAACAACTGGAGTCTCTCCACCGATACAGGCGTACTGCTACATGCACCAGGCAAGTCGGATGCCTCCAATCCTGAGGCTGCTGCCAACGAGACGCTGCGCTTCGTCACTTTCATCGTGGAGACGCTGATGGCTGTCTACAAGCACAATGGACTGCTGAAGGCCTCGATCATGAGTGCCACCAATGCCCACCGCTTAGGCGGCAACGAGGCTCCTCCCGCCATCATCTCCTCCTTCCTCGGCACACAGTTGACGGAACTGTTGGACAAAATCGAGGAGTCGGATGCCAGTGAACTCTTCACCCTCAAGGGAAAGAAAGGCATGGAGATCGACATTCCTCAGATTCCCGACCTCATCATCGACAATACCGACCGTAACCGCACGTCGCCCTTTGCCTTCACCGGCAACCGCTTCGAGTTCCGTGCCCCGGGCTCCAGCGTCAACTGTGCCTCGGCCATGATTGCCCTCAATGCAGCAATGGCAGAAGCCCTCACCTCGTTCAAGGAGCGCGTCGACAAGAAGATACAGGAGTTCTCTACCCGTCCTGAATACACCTCAGGCACAGGTCATACAGCCAAATTCCACGCTATCATCGAGGTGCTGCGCGAAGACATCAAAGTTTGCAAGCCTATCCGCTTCGACGGCAACGGCTACAGCGACGAGTGGGTGGTGGAAGCCGCCAAGCGCGGACTTGACGTTGAGAAGTCTTGCCCCATCATCATCGAACACTACCTGGATAAATCGAGCGTCAAGATGTTCGAGAGCACCAAGGTGATGAACCGCAAGGAACTGGAGGCCCGCAACGAGGTGAAATGGGAGACTTACGTGAAAACCGTGCAGATAGAAGCCCGCACCATGGGCGACCTGTCGATGAACCACATCATCCCTGTCAGCACACACTACCAGAGCCAACTCATCAAGAACGTGCAGGGCATGAAGGATATCTTCCCTGCCGAGCAGGCCGAACGCCTCTCCGCCCGTAACATGAAACTCATCCAGGAGATTGCCGAGCGCACGGAGCGTATCGAACGCTTTGTCGAGGAACTGACGGAAGCCCGTCGTGTGGCCAATCAGATTGTCGACATCCACCAGCGCGCCATCGCCTACCACGACACCGTCTGTCCGAAGATGGACGCCATCCGCCACGAGTGCGACTGTCTGGAAATGATTGTCGAAGACGGCCTGTGGACGTTGCCGAAATACCGTGAACTGTTATTTATTAGATAAAGGTAAAAAAGTAAAAAGGTAAAAAAGTAAAAAAGTAAAAAGGTAAAAAGAAAGAATATGAAGAACTTAAAATTGATTTTTCTGGCGCTCGGTTGCATGGCAGCCCTGAGCCTCACGTCGTGCCTCAAGAGCGACGACGACAATAACGACAAGGGCCTTTCCAAAGCAGAGATCAGCGAATGTTTCGCTGGCGTACGGGGATCATACACTGGTAAGTTAATCTATGAGACGCGCAACTTGCAAAGTCCTACCGACACCATTGATGTCAGTTGGAGCGTCGGTACCGACACCCTGCTGGTACTCCGTCACTTCCCCGTAAACGCCGTGGCAGCACAGATCAATGACGTCGATCTGAAGAAAGCCCTGACGGAAACGAACTTCCTAAGCGAACTCAAATGCTACCTGGGTTTCTACAAATACGACACGAACGTCATGTTCTACATAGCCCCCATGCAGATCGACATCCCCGTATTCTACAAAGGCACGACACACACCCTGTCGGTCTATTTCTGGTCGAGCGCCTACTCCTATGGCTATAAGAACACCAAGACGGGCGACATGGAAGTCCAGATCTTGATGGCGGCCGCCTACCTTGACGACAACGAGAACACCAACTACCTCAACAGTTCCACATCAGCGTTGGCAACCATCCCGGTGGTATTTTCCAACGTCATCAAATAATCCACAAAGGAGCCCCGCCGATGAGCGGGGCTTCTGCTTTATTTCAGTTTCTGCTTGATCTTCTCAATGCCCTCCAACAGATCTTCTGTCGGCTCGATGATGTTCTCGTCGCCCCAGAAGTTCGGGTCGTCGAAATATATCACCTTGTCGTAGAAATTATCCCTGCGGTTGAAGGTGTCGCGCACCTTGATGGGACTGACGTCGTCGCCCTCGGTGCGGTCTGTCACTACCATCTCCGAGACGACGGTGAAGTTCGACTTGAATAGTTTGCGCTTCCAGTCGCAGCGGAAGCGTATCACGTTGCGGATATAGTTGAGGCGCGTCACGCCGCCGTCGGTCTTATAGTCGATGCTGATGCTCATCTCATGGGGCGTGAACCGCAGTCCCACGGGTTTCTTGCGGAGGATTGAGCGCGTGGCCTTCTCCTCGTTGTTCATGTCGAGGGCGAGTTCGATCTTGGTGAAGGCGAGCGTCTCCTGGTCGATGTAGAGCGTGCCGTTGAAGAGGGGATAGTCCACGACGAAGGCGGGCCTCATCTCGATGACGAACGCCAGCCGGTCGCCCGTCTGCTTCACGCCCTTGTAGGCGAAGTGGTAGTTGTTGAGGTCCTCCTCGTTGAGCAGCATGTCGCGCTCCTTCACGGCGTCGAGTTGCACGGGCAGCACAGGACCTCCCTGCAGTTTCACGGCGAGGGTGTCGCCCTTGCGCTGGCTCAGCAGGCGGCGGCCCTTGAGGATGGCCACGCCGTCGCGCCAGTCGGTCTTGAAATAGGGCGACTTATACACGTCGACCACTCCCTCGGCCACGCTGATGAAGCGGTTGCGCTTCTGCGTGGTCTCGCGGTAGAAGCCGCGCAACAGGTTCGGCACCTTCGGATAGTTCACGTCAATGCGGCGGATAGCCTCCTCGACGAGTTCACGGGGCTTGTCGACGCCCTTGACCACTACCTCGCTGAGCACCACCGATCCGGCCTCCATCTGCACGGCCTTGCCCGCGGCCTCGAGGGCCTTGCACTCGGCGGCGCTGAGGCGGCGCGACTTGTAGCCGAGGCAGGAGAAGGTGACGGCCTCGGGCTCGGCCTTGAGTTTGAGGGTGAACTCGCCCTCGTCGTTGGTCACGGTGCCCACCACGCGGTCGGTGACGCTGGCGTGGGCGATGGCCTTGCGCGTCTTGGCGTCGACCACTTTGCCACTGAAGGTCCAGACGGCATCGGTCTGAGCCATTGTGTAGAGGCTGCACAACAGGGTCGTAATCAGTATCAGACTTCTTTTAATCATATCATTATCCTTTTTATCGTTGGCAAAGATAGTGTATTATTTCGACATTTGCAAGTTTTCGGCGAATTTGTTGCCGATTTAACTTTTCTTCGTTCTTGTTTCTTTTGTTTTTCCGAAATGTTTTGTATCTTTGCATCCGTAATCATCAAATTCGACAGAGAGATGTGCAAATACAAGGACACAACTTTAGGCATCAAGAAACTCGACTTCCGCTCGACCTTTGGTCGCTTGCTACCGAAGGGACGCAAGAATGGCCGAGTCGCGACGGAGGAAAACAGAAATGTTAAAGTTGCGCAAATCCTTGGTCATTCCAAAGATTTGATTACTCTCTCTCTCTCTCAGGCGCTAACCGCCAGTCACACCTTATTAAGATTCGCGGGCGACCGCGCGTTAATATACGGCTTTCCGTGCATTCCGCAATGGGAGGCCGCATTGTTTTTTATCCGTGACTATGGCAAAAGAATTTATATCATTAACAATTTAAATTCAACACAAAACAAATGAAAAGAAAACTACTTTCAATTCTCGTGCTGCTATTATTTGTGAGCGGTGCTTACGCACAATCGACCCATACGGTGTACGTCAAAAACGAGGCTGGCTGGGAAAATACGTATATTCTCTATTGGGATGATTTTGGTGACAATGATTTTCCTGGTACTCCTATGGACAATTTCTATACAGATGATATGGGACATAAGTTTTACAAAATAACGATACCGATACCCAATGGCATAAATGGTATCCTCTTCAACGACGGTACTTTCCAAAAGATGGCTGATGACATCACTTCGAATATCGAGGACGG
>JAFZUS010000157.1 GCA_017618275.1 Prevotella sp. | reverse complement strand
GACTCGTTGGAGTGATATTATTCGGCTTAAATGAGCCTCCAACTCAATATAAAGTTATCCGAAGTTTATTTTCCACTCCACTGCCGCTTAACCATCTTCGGCATGTCGCTGTAATTGATGCCAACCATCAGCGTCATTGTCTTCTGAAGCATACCGAAGCAGACGAGCATGATGAGGGGACCGAATACATAATCCTGCCATTGGCCGAGATTGTTGCCGACGAGATAGGCTATCATCAGGATGCTGACCACCAGTTCCAGCCAAGCCGTTGCGGCACCAGGAGTATAGAAACGCTTCATGTGGAAAAGACGGATGCCCATCGTATGCACAAAGCCCTCGATGATGCCAAAGGTAGCCACAACCATTACAATCATCGGCACGTCGTGATAGAAGAACGGAACCACTGATAGCAAGAGCAGCAGTATGCCTGCAGGAATGCGGCTGGCACGTTTGATTTCGTCGCTCGGGTCAATCTGAACCATGCCGGTTATCAGTTTGAGGAATCCTCCAGGATAGTGCCCTTCCTCCCATTCGTGCAAGATAAATAGGAAAGCATCGATGACAACTAACTTCTGAATGATGGACAGTTCGCCCAGCATGGCGGTGTAAACGATAAAGAGCATTGCCAATACCGTGTAGATTTCGAGTGCGTAATGTTTGATAAACTTTGCCATAATCTTTATGTTTTAATTGTTTGACGGTGCAAAGGTACAAGGTTTTTTGCGTCCTTTTGTGAACATTTTCGACCCATTTGTGTGCCATTTCACGGAAAATGATTATATTTGCAGAAAAATGTGCGTATGAAGACTATTGAGAACGTCAATGCCAGCCAAGTCAAGGACAGAATCAGCTCTGTCTCGCGCCCGCAGAACTTGCTGGCTAAACATTTTATACTTGTACGCCAGTCAGATGTCGTGATGCAGCAAGCCAGGTTTGGCCAACCTATGCGTCTGAACGAACGCCGATTCCTCCATATCCTCAACGGTCAGGCTGTGTATCGCATCAACCTGCTTGACTACACGTTGCGTCAAGGTGATTTTCTGGTATTGCCACCTGATACTATCGTGGAGGTGGTCAGTATCTCGGACGACTACGCCGTAGAAGCCTTGCTCATCATCGACCTTTCGGGCATAGACCACGAAACAGCAAAACGCCTTTTCCCCGTAGATGTGCTACGCCTCTCGTTAAGCGAGGAAGATGTGAGGCGGGTGGGCGCATACTTTGATTTGTTATCCGTGCAGATAGCTCGTGAAGAGCATTCTGACAGTGCAATCAGTTTCCTCATACTTTCTATGATGGCCGACATGAACAAACTTCAACAGACGCTTGCTTCCTCATGTTCCCACCGCAAGCTATCTCGCAGCGAAGAAATCATGAGTCGTTTCGTCACCCTGCTCCGCCAGTATGGTACCAGAGAGCGCAACATTCCCTTCTACGCCAGTCAGTTGGCAATTACAGCCAATCATCTGAGCGACGTGGTGCGCCAGCAGTCGGGACTGTCGGTGATGGATTGGCTAAACCGAACGACTATCACTGAGGCAAAAGTTCTATTGAAACATTCAGACCTCATGATTTACGAGATTGGCGAACGTCTGAATTTCCCTGAGCCAACAGCCTTCAACCGCTACTTCAAAAAACATGTGGGTATGACACCTCTGGAGTATAGGGAAAATAATTAGTAAAATGGTTATCGGAAAAAACATGAACAAACTAATCTTTCAGGAAGTCCAAGAAAAGATGGTAACAGGCGTTACT
>JAFZUS010000027.1 GCA_017618275.1 Prevotella sp. | reverse complement strand
GAGGACGAGAAGGCCCACCATGCCAAGGTGCAGCGTATCGTAGAGAAACTGCATAACCTCGCAGGTGACCCTGGAGCCAGTGCAGGCGAGCGTGCGCATGCCAACAACCAGCTGATGCGCCTGATGCCAGAGCTGATAGAAGGTCATTATCTGATGAAGATAGACCAGCGTATTGCCCGTATGGAGCGGCAGAAGCGCGACCTGAAAGTAACCCGTCTGAGTTTCGACACCTTCTATGAGTATGCCTGTGAGCGTATTCCCCAGATGATGGAGGAGAAGAGCATCGCCTTCCCGATTAATGAGTTCGCTGCCATTTTGGAACCATTCCACAAGGGCGGAAAGCTGGACACCATCCTGAACAATGACATGGACTTGAACCTCTTTGATGAGAAGTTCATCGTGTTTGAGATAGACAAGATCAAGGATGACCCCGTGCTCTTTCCCATTGTGGTACTGATCATCATGGATGTGTTCTTGCAGAAGATGCGTATCAAGAAAGGACGTAAGGCATTGATTATAGAGGAGGCATGGAAGGCCATCTCTTCGCCTACGATGGCAGAGTATATCAAGTACTTGTATAAGACCGTACGAAAGTTCCATGGCATCGCGGGTGTGGTGACACAGGAACTGGGTGATGTGATAGACTCACCCATAGTAAAAGAGGCCATCATCAATAACTCCGATATAAAGATACTCCTGGATCAGAGCAAGTTCAAGGACAGGTATGATGAGATTGCTGCCATCCTCGGTATCACCGACGTACAGCGTCAGCAGATCTTTACGATCAACAGCCTGGACAACCATGACGGACGTAACTATTTCAAGGAAGTCTGGATATGCCGGGGACAGAGTTCGGATGTCTATGGTGTGGAGGAACCGCCTGAGTGCTATATGGCCTATACGACGGAGCGGGCAGAGAAGGAAGCCCTGAAGATATATATCAGGCACTATGACGGTGATACTATAGAGGGCATCCGACATTTCTGCCAGGATATGGAAAAGGCCGGACTGACGGGAAAGTACCTGAAGTTCGCCAATGAAGTCAACAAACAACAAAATATCATGCCATTATGGGTAAGAACAGCATAAGAAATAACGGAACACGGCTGACGGTACTGTTGCTGGCTGTACTCATCAGCACACAGCATGCCAATGCCTACTGGCGTTGGAACTACGACTGGAAGACCGTGATACAGGTCGGAGCGAACACTACTGCCGCTGCCGCTGTGGAGGAGGCACATAACCTCACCCTTGACGAGCAGCGGAAGAAACAGGAGCGCATCGCCGAGTACACCACAGCCATCCACCTGATTAGGGAGCTGTACAAGGAGTCGATGCAGAACACCAGCGGCTTCGATCAGGAGAGCATGTACTACAGGCTTATCGGAGAAAACGCCCTCTATATCGTGACCAATATCCCTGTAGCAATAAGCTGGCTCTCGAAGAACCCGGCCATCAACCTGCCCCTGTGCCTGAATGAGATCAGCAACCTGACGATGAAGACCGAGCAGTGTATCGCGGGTTTTGTGAACATCGTGAACAACGGCCATGTCAGCTCCCCGCTGAAGGCCAATCCGTTGATACCGCGAGGTGGTGGCAGGGCCAATATAGGCAAGGATGACGGCTATAACTTCATGAGCAGGGCAGACAGGATGGGCATGGCCAATGACATTCTGGAGGATCTGGTGATTGTCAGGAATAATCTGGACTACATCATCTTCATCTGCCAGACCAACAACGGACTGGAGGACCTGTTGATGGAATTGGACCCAGATACTTGGTGTACTGCCATGCAGATGAAGTGGTCGGTGGATGAGATAGTTAGGGGATGGGAAGACTTCAGTTAAGTGAAAAGTGAAGAGTGAAAAGTGAAAAATTGGCTACCGCTGGAGAGTAAACGATGAAACAGATAAAGCTTATAATACTCGTGGTAATGGTGGGTGTGGCACACCCACATACGGGACGGGCGGGGATATTGCCGCATGATATGGCGACTATCGAGGCGCTGATTGACCAGCATAAGCGGTGCATGAGTGCCGAGGATGAGAGCAACGAGCAGTTGGCTGCCAATGCAGCCATCAAGGCCATGGTGAAGGACGTGGCCAAGAAATACGATGACGTGAAGAG
>JAFZUS010000156.1 GCA_017618275.1 Prevotella sp. | reverse complement strand
CTTCTTGAAGATACCCATCATTGGTTTGGTGGTGTTCTTCTCCTTCTTCTCTCCGAAGGCGAGTTGAACGGCCTTGTAACCGTCCTTCTCAACAGACTTAACCTGAGTAACAACACAAGGACCGGCTTCGATAACAGTGCACGGTACATTCTTACCGTCGGCACTGAAAACGGATGTCATTCCGATTTTTCTTCCAATTAATCCTGGCATTTCAGTTTAAAATTAATAATGTTGTTAATATAAATAATTAAATGTTCACACACGCGCAAAAACAGAATCAGTCCACGCCCCCTTTCGGAAGGCTAAACCGTTCTATTTCAGTGGCTTGATAGCATATAGCCAGCGCAATGACCACTTTTGCGGCTGCAAAGGTACAAATAATTCTGCTACCAGCCAAACGTTTTTAGCATTTTTTACCACTTCCAAATATTAAAAAAATATAAAAACCCATTTCACAATCAAATTAGTCATCATGTTCATTAGTACTGTCGTAGCGAAAATTAGTACTGCCGTAACGAGAATTAGTACTGTCGTAGCAAAAATTAGTACTGTCCTTACGCGTGTGCACGTATACTTGTCATATCCACTTTTTATCCCACCTATCCCGCTCATCCCACACCTATAGTAAAAAATCTTACGTGTGGGATGAGCGGGATGAGCGGGTTGTTTCTTTATTTCCTGAATGGTTTGGTCTTGGAGGGAGTGGAACCAATGGTGCGGAGGAGATCTTCTGCCTTCTCTATCATTTCCTTCAGTTGTTGGTTGGGGTTCTCCTCCTTCCGGGCGAGCGCAAGGAACTGCTCTAAATATGATTTGGTCTGCTGGCGGTTCGGCAGATAATAATAACAGGCACTGGCAATATTATAATAGGTAGCGATGGAAGTGGGATTGTACTCCAGATGCTTTTTCCAGGCCTCCACGGCTTTGTCGTATTGCTTGGTGAGATAGTAACCTTCGCCCTGCGAGAGGGTGACGGCCTTCATCACAGTAGTGTCTGGCTGCATCAGTTTGGTGGCGAGGTCGAGATAGCCCAGTCCTTCCTCGTGACTGCCGAGGTCGACGCTGACCACGCCGAGACGATAGGCACAGCCGGCATGTTGCATGCCGCTGAGGAGGAAAGCGGGAATCAGACACTTATAGGCGCGTTCAAGACTGTCGAGTCGCGTGTAGCACATGCCGGCGGAATAGAGCGTGTTGAAGGTGGAGTCGCCCTGCTGGAGCAACCGTTCATACATGGCGACGGCCTTGTCGAACTTGCGGTCTAAGAAATAGGCATCGCCCAAGGCGCGGTTGACAAGGATATTGGTGGAGTCTTTTTTGAAATATTGCTCTCCGTCGCCAATACCCTTCCATGCCTGGTCTTCGCGGGTGAGGGCGGTAATGAGGCCCGCCACCATCTCTCCGTCCATCGGATAGCGACTCACCAGATTGGTGGTCCAAAAGATGAACGAATCGTTGTCACTCTGCTTCTGATAACTGTAACAGAGTTGGCGGAAGGCTTCGTGAGTGAGGCTGCCTGCAGGGACCAACTTCAGCAGATCGGCCGTCTGACGGTAGTTGGCACGCTTGTAGTAACAGTCGGCGAGTTTCATGCGCACATCCGCCGTGTCTTTCATCGCAAAGGCCTGCTGGTAATACTTCAGGGCCTCAAGGGTATTGTACCGCTCCATACAACTGTCGCCCGCCAGAATAATCTGTTGCAGTGTATCGTCGGGAGCCTCTACGGTGTTCTCCTTCGTCTTCTTCTTTGAAGTAACCTCGCCCTGGGCAGTCGAGACTGCCAGCAGGGCGAGGATAAGCATAGTCAAGATTGTATGCTTCATAAAACAAATGAGATTCTATTATTCCTTCGTGGTGATGATAACCACACCGTCCTTGGCTTTTTCGCCATATTGCTCGATGGCGGCCTTGTCTTTCAGCACTGTCATGCTCTCGATGGTCTTGGGATCGAGACTCTTCATCACCTTCTCAAGATCATCATAAGATTTGCCATCCACGATAACAAGCGATGGTTTCACAATTGACTCTACAGGCAGGAAGGATCCGTCGGCTTTAGGCGTTTCTGTAGGCGTGAAAGAACCCGTGGCAGTTGGCGCTTCTTTGGGCTTGCCACCATCCAGACGGAATGTGATAGGCACAGTGTACTTCACATTCACAGCCTTTCCGCTTTGCTTTCCAGGTGTCCAGTTGGGCATGCTACTGATCACACGGAGGCCTTCAGCATCGAGCAACGGGTCAACGGACTTCACCACACGGGCATCTCTGATCGAGCCGTCTTTGTCGACCACGAACGTAACGATGACGCGCCCCTGTTTGTCGGCTTCCATGGCTTCCTTCGGATACCTGATGTTCTGCGACAGGTACTCCATGAGTTTGGGAGCACCGCCTGGGAACTGCGGCATCTCCTCGACAACGTCAAAGACATCGCCAGAAGGTGCTTCGTCGTAGGTGAGCGTAGCCTTGAATTCTTTGTCAGACTCTTTTTGTCCTTCGTCCTGAACGTCATTGGGTTGCTGTTCCACCACTTGGATGGTCTGGTTGCCAGTTTTCACCGTGGCGGCTTTCTTGCCCTTCTTCACGGGCACTTGCTTCTGGGGCTCGTCGTTGTTGTAGACGTAGTCCGTAACGGTCTCTGCGTTGAGGGCGAGCGTAACGCCCACGATGGGCAGGAGTGCGAGCAGTTTCAACAGACGACTGCTCTGCGATTTCTTATGTGACATCATATGGATTCGGTTTTTGAGGGCACTGTGAGTGATTCCGTTGGCAAGGGAGTACCCGCCGATGCCACCGGCTTTTGTGATTAACAGGTATTGATATTGACGCGCATTGATCCCT
>JAFZUS010000155.1 GCA_017618275.1 Prevotella sp. | reverse complement strand
TGAAGAAAGTCATGCTTGGCGATAGGCTATTCAACCGGGTAAAAGAGTCTGATTTTATAGTTTTCGATGGAATGTCAAAGGCACGTGATTCCAGAAAGACAAACTGGGACAAGTATCTGAACATGGCCTACAGAAAAGGTTACACATTTTTCCCCCATCAATAGTTTATATGGAAAATGAATAATTTGACAATGAATATATTGATTTTATCCGGAAGTCCTCGTAAGGGTGGCAATACAGAATTGTTGGCTGAAGCTTTTGCCAAAGGAGCTGCAGAGCATCATCATGTGGAGATCGTCTCTGTACGTGATTATAAGGTGAATCCGTGTTTGGGATGTAACGCTTGCTTCAAAACGGACGGAATCTGTGCTCAGAAGGATGACATGGCTATCATCTATGAAAAGATGAGCCGAGCTGACATGCTCGTCATCGCCTCACCAGTCTATTTCTATAGTATCAGCGCACAGTTGAAAGCCGTTATCGACAGGTTTCATAATCCTATTCGCGACTCGTTTCACATCAAGAAGATGGCGTTACTACTCGTTGGTGCCGCCTCGCTGCCAGAATTGTTCAATGCCGTTCTGACGGAATATAACCTTTGCTTGAATTTCTTCAATTTAGAGGATGCTGGTAAGGTGCTTGTCAGAGGAGTCAAAGACAAGGGTGACATCAAAAGCACCGATGCACTGAATGAAGCATACAAATTTGGACTTTCATTATAAAGATGAACAAAGAGTGATATGAATCCAGTAGCCATCCGACTTCTCAACCAGCAGTTGATAGTGCCTCAGTTCAAGACTCCTACAGAGGTGGTGAACCACATGGGAGCCATGCAGGCTCAGGAATACCGCATGATGCGCTGGGCTGTTGAGATGCGTACAAAGAGACCATCGCACAAAGCCTTCAAGGAGGCATACGACAGCGGACGGATCATCCGTCTGCACCTGATGCGAGGTACTTGGCAACTGGTATCTGCGGAGGACTATTGGTGGATGATAGACCTCTGCGCTCCAAAGGCCATCGCTGCCACAACGGGATGGATGCACAGCAATAAGATTTCGATTCCCGACGAGGAACTCTATCGAGTCCGCGACATCTTGATTAAGACGGCTGCCGATTTAGGAAGTGCAACTAAAGAGGATTTAGTTAAGGCATTGGCAGAAAACAACATGCAGATGGACGACCATCGCCTGTCATACCATATCCGTATGGCAGAGTTTTCCGGCACCCTCTGTAGCGGTGAATTGTTGCCCACTAAAGCCACCTATGCACTTTCAGCAGAAAAGGTAGGCCCGCGACCTGCTCAGATAGATCGCGATGAAGCCCTTTTGCGTTTCACCCGCAAATACTTTCAGAGCCATCAACCAGCAACGCTGGAGGATTTTGTGTGGTGGTCAGGACAGAATGTCAATGACTGCCGGAAGGGTATTGCGCTCTTAGGCGATACCATTCACAAGGAAACGTGGAAAGGTCGGGACTTTTATCTCACGGATAACTGTCGGACACGAGGCTTCAGGACAGGCAAGCTACTCTTGATTCCACCATACGACGAATATCTCATTGGCTACAAGTCCCGTGACATCGTGCTGCCACCAGAACATCGACACCGTGCTCACAACAACAGCGGTATCTTCCAACCCATCATCGCCTGCGACGGAATCATCTGCGGCAATTGGTCTCCCTTCAAAGATGATCGGCAAGTGGATTTCTTCGATGGCAGCAATGAGACAGAGAGCCTAGAGGAAGCTTGGGCTCTGTACCAAAGGTATAGAGAAAAATGAGATTCCAGTCAAATGAAGATGGAGCTATTGCAACTATTTGCCAACTTATTGCGTCTAATAGATAGAAACTTTTAAAGAGAACAATTATGATACTATCAACAACCCCACAGATTGAAGGTCGCCCCATCCGCGAATACAAGGGTGTGGTGACAGGCGAAGTAATTATTGGTGCTAATGTGCTAAAAGACTTCATGGCTGGTCTCACCGATTTCTTCGGCGGACGCAGCGGTTCGTACGAGAAAGTACTCATCGAGGCCAAGGATTCCTCCATGCAGGAGATGATGCAGCGTGCCCAGGCTCTTGGAGCCAATGCCGTAGTAGGCATCGACATCGACTACGAGACCATCGGGGCTAATGGCTCGATGCTTATGGTGGCCACCAGCGGTACAGCTGTAGTCATTTGATGAACGAGGCAAACCATTGTTTAAAGGAGTTTAAGAAACTGGCAGCATAGTTTAATCGAGTTTAAATTCCGTGCCATCCTGACTATCTCCGAGTGCCATTTTGACAATCGGCACGAAAGTTGTACTGTGTCTGGTGAAAGCCGACGCTAAATAGGCCGAGGCGATCAGAACATACGTTAAACTAAAAGTATAACTAGGAGGTATTGATTATGTTACCAGTAATGTTTCAGAACAGTTGGATGCCAACAGTATTTGAGGATTTCTTGAACAATGATTGGATGCCTCGTGCCAACAGTACAGCACCTGCAGTC
>JAFZUS010000005.1 GCA_017618275.1 Prevotella sp. | reverse complement strand
TCCAGAGCCAGGATCAAACTCTTCACTGTATATTCTTTTATACTTCTATCCTAGGATCACCTAGGACCTCCCAGGTAATCCCAGGAGTTGTTCTGCTCAGGACGACTATCCAATATTATTTTCAGAAGGTTGCTTGCGCGACCTTCCCAAGAATTAAACGGTTCGTTTCTTATACCCAAGTACCTATATATAATAAAGGCACTCGCTTCTTGTACTACTTCTGTCTATGTAAATCTTTCAAAGAACTCTTTCTTTCACACTAAACGCCCACCAAAATGGGCGAAAGCGGATGCAAAGGTACGAACTATTTCAATACCATCCAAATTTTTAGCCAACTTTTTTCATTGTTTAACGAAAGTTTTCGACTTTATTGACAAAATAATAACCTACACCTTATCTATAATATAAGGCTACTCAAATATCTCCTCAATGTCGTTCGCATCAAGAGCATCTTCAATAAACGAGCACGGGTTGTAACCTGCCGGCAAATCAAAGATTGCATTCTCGTTATACCCCAGTTGTGAATCCTTATAGACATTCTGCATATAAAGTGCGAAAATAGGCAGCGCCATCGTGGCTCCCTGGCCCATTGACATAGACTCAAAGTGAATGTCACGATCATCGCCTCCCACCCAACAAGCATTGACAAGCGTCGGCGTGATACCCATGAACCACGCATCACTGTTGTTGTTGGTCGTTCCCGTCTTACCGGCAATCTCACCCTTCATGTTATATTTGTGGCGAAGACGACCTGCAGTACCCCCATCGACAACGGCCTTCAGCATATAGAGCATTTTGTTTGCACTCTCTTCGCTGATAACCTCGTTCATGCGGGGCGAGAACTGAGCGATGAGATTTCCTTCGCCATCCTCAATCCTAGTAACGAACATGTGCGATGCACGTATACCATGATTCACAAAGGCAGTATAGGCACTGGCCATCTCACCCACAGTTATTTCGCATGGGCCCAAACAAAGAGCCATTGACGGATGTATCTCAGGATTGTTGATGCCATACTCATGGAGCAGATCGACAAAAGCCTGTGGACTGAGTTTACTCATCAGATAAGCAGATATCCAGTTATTGGACTGCTGAAGCCCCCATTTCAGAGTCACCATCTCACCATAACGGGCATGTCCGCTATTACGAGGGGTCCAAGGGCGACCGGCCACCATATAAGTCTGCTGCACATTCGGAGCGAGGTCACAAGGCGAAAAGCCATTCTCCATAGCCAACGAATAAAGGAAAGGTTTAATGGTAGAACCTACCTGACGACGACCATCCATCACCATGTCGTATGCGAAATGAGAGAAATCAAGACCACCCACATAAGCCTTCACATGACCATTCTGAGGACAAATACTCATAAAGCCTGTTCGAAGGAACGATTTGTAATATTTTATCGAATCCATAGGAGTCATTATCGTATCTATCTCCCCATGATAGGTAAAGATAGACATCGGCACCGGTGTCTGGAACGACTTCTGGATTTCAGTATCGGAGGCCCCATTCTCCTTCAGGACACGATAACGCTCACACTGACGGACATTACGCATCAAAACCTGTTGCACTTGTTGCTTGCTCAGAGAACTCGAATATGGGAAATTGGCCTTTGATTTCCTACCTTGATTGAAATTTGGCTGAAGATATTTCACCACATGCTCATAAACGGCCTGCTCAGCATATTTTTGCATTCTTGAATCAATGGTTGTATGCACACGGAGACCGTCTGTATAGATACTATATGGGTCGCCATTACGCTTCTTGTTTTTGTTGCACCATCCATACAAAGGATCTGATTCCCAGTTAATTGAGTCGACATGATATTTAATCATATTCCAAGAGGCATACAAAGCACGTTCAGGTTTCTTAGCCGTCATATAACGACGAAGGAAATCGCGGAAATAGGTAGCGATACCATCCTTATGATCAGACACATGAAAATGAAGATTAATAGGTTCGGCACTATACTTGTCATAGTCTGACTCGCTCAGATAGCCAGCCTTCACCATCTGTCCGAGCACCACATTACGACGCTCCTTGCTACGCTCCGGATTGCGCACTGGATTATAATAGGATGGGTTCTTACACAAACCTATCAGCGTGGCAGCCTCATTGACAGTCAGGTCTATCGGCTCCTTACTGAAATATGTATTTGATGCTGTCTTGATGCCTACAGCATTATGCAAGAAGTCAAAATAATTCAGGTACATTGTAAGAATCTCATCCTTCGTATAATTGCGCTCCAACTTGACGGCAATCACCCACTCTATTGGCTTTTGAAGGACACGTTCCATCGTAGTACTTGCATGCTCAGAATATAACTGTTTAGCCAACTGCTGAGTGATGGTAGAACCGCCACCAGCACTCTTTTGCCCCATAATACCACGCTTGATGATAGCACGTCCCAAAGCATAGAAATCAATACCCGAATGGTCATAGAAACGCACATCCTCTGTAGCGACCAATGCATGAACAAGATGCGGAGAAAGTTTGGTATAATCAACCATCACGCGGTTCTCGCGATTGTAGTTCCATGTGCCCATCAATTTCCCGTCAGAAGAATATATCTGAGTGGCAAAGCGGTTGATAGGATTCTGCAAGTCTTCGATAGGCGGCATATAGCCAATCCACCCTTCATCGATTGCATAAAAAGCAGTGGCAGCGCCCAAGACAAACAATATCAATAAGGTCCATAATAAGCGGACAAAAAACTTCCTCATATACCAAAATTTGATTATCTTGGTGCAAAATTACGAAATTCTTCAAAATAATCGCACGAAATCGGGAAATAATGTGTAATTTTGTGCCATCAATTCAAAAAACAGTAATGGAAAAGCATAATTTTGTGACCATTGCCGACCTCACGAAGGAGAAAATCCTCTATATGATCGAGTTGGCAGAAGAGTTTGAGAAGCACCCGAACAGGGAGTTGTTGAAAGGGAAAGTCGTTGCCACGCTTTTCTTCGAGCCTTCTACGCGCACCCGCCTCTCTTTTGAGACGGCCGCCAACCGTCTAGGAGCCCGTGTGATTGGTTTTGCAGACCCGAAGATTACCAGTGGTACGAAGGGTGAGACACTCAAAGATACGATTCTGATGGTGTCGAACTACGCCGACGTAATCGTGATGCGCCACTACATCGAGGGCGCAGCCGTCTATGCTTCTGAAGTGGCCCCCATCCCCATCGTCAACGCGGGCGACGGTGCGCACCAGCACCCCTCGCAGTGCATGCTCGACCTCTACTCAATCTACAAGACGCAGGGTACGCTAGAGAACCTTAATATATATATGGTAGGCGACCTGAAGTACGGCCGGACGGTACACTCACTGCTGATGGCAATGCGCCATTTCAACCCAACGTTCCACTTCGTCGCACCCAAGGAACTGGCCATGCCGCAAGAGTACAAACTCTACTGCAAGGAACACGGCATCAAATATCAGGAGCACACCGCGTTCAACGAGAAGATCATTGCCGACGCCGACATTCTCTACATGACCCGTGTGCAGAAAGAGCGATTCTCCGATCTGATGGAATACGAGCGAGTGAAAAACGTATACGTGCTGAACAACGAGATGTTACGCTCGGCCAAGCCGAATATGAAAATCCTGCACCCGCTACCCCGTGTGAACGAGATTGCCTACGAGGTGGACGACAACCCACACGCCTATTATATCCAGCAAGCCGGCAACGGACTATTTGCACGTGAAGCCATCTTCTGCGATGTGCTCGGTATCAGTCTTGATGAAGTTAAAAACGACAAAACTATTATACGATGAACAAGAAAGAACGCTTAGTCGCCGCCATTGAGCAGGGCACCGTCATCGACCACATACCAGCAGAGAAGACCTACCAAGTGGCCAGTCTGTTGGGCCTCTTCGACCTGAAAACGCCCGTCACCATCGGATTCAACTACCCCTCCCAGAAGGTGGGCAACAAAGGCATCATCAAGGTTTCTGATAAGTTCTTTACAGACGATGAGATCTCACGTCTATCAGTAGTAGCACCGAAGGTAATCCTCAACATCATCCGGGACTATGAGGTGGTGGAGAAGAAAACCGTTGAGACACCCGACGAGATCAAGGGCATCGTAAAGTGCAATAATCCCAAGTGCATCACTAACAACGAGCCGATGGCTACTCATTTCCACGTGGCAGACGGTATCCTGACCTGCCACTACTGCGAGAAAGAACAAGATATCAATAAGGTAGAATTAGTATAAACCCTATAAGAAAAAACAATGGAAAGAGACAATCAGATTTTCGAGTTGATTGAGCAGGAGCATCAGCGCCAGCTGAAGGGCATTGAGCTTATTGCAAGTGAGAACTTTGTAAGTGACCAGGTGATGGAAGCCATGGGTTCGTACCTTACCAACAAGTATGCCGAGGGCTATCCCGGCCATCGCTACTATGGTGGTTGCCAGGTGGTGGACAAGGTGGAGCAATTGGCCATAGACCGCGTTTGCGAACTGTTTGGTGCGGAGTATGCCAACGTGCAGCCCCACTCTGGCGCACAGGCTAATGCTGCCGTGCTGCTGGCTGTGCTGAAGCCCGGCGACACGTTCATGGGACTGAACCTGGATCACGGTGGTCATCTGTCCCATGGTTCATTGGTCAACACCAGCGGTATTCTGTACAAGCCCGTTGGCTATAATCTGAACAAGGAGACGGGTCGCGTAGACTACGACGAGATGGAGCGTCTGGCTCTGGAGCACAAGCCCAAACTGATTATCGGCGGTGGCTCGGCCTACAGCCGTGAGTGGGACTACAAGCGCATGCGTGAGATTGCCGACAAGGTGGGTGCTCTGCTGATGATCGATATGGCTCACCCTGCCGGTCTGATTGCCGCCGGTCTGTTGGAGAACCCCGTAAAGTGGGCTCACATCGTGACCTCTACGACCCACAAGACCCTGCGTGGTCCGCGCGGTGGTATCATCCTGTTGGGTAAGGACTTTGACAATCCTTGGGGCTACACCACGCCAAAGGGTGTCGTGAAGAAGATGTCGCAGTTGCTGAACAGCGCCGTATTCCCCGGACAGCAAGGTGGTCCGCTGGAGCACGTCATTGCCGCCAAGGCCGTTGCCTTCGGTGAGGCTCTGAAGCCCGAATTCAAGGAGTGGGCCAAGCAGGTGAAGAAGAACGCCGCCGTACTGGCCGAGGAGCTGGTAAAGCGTGGCTTCGGCATTGTCAGCGGTGGTACCGACAACCACTCGATGCTGGTCGACCTGCGTTCAAAGTATCCTGAGCTGACCGGTAAGGTGGCCGAGAATGCACTGGTTGCTGCTGACATCACTGTTAATAAGAATATGGTTCCGTTTGACACCCGCTCGGCATTCCAGACCAGTGGTATCCGTCTGGGAACTCCCGCCATCACGACCCGTGGTGCCAAGGAAGACCTGATGGTTCAGATTGCTGCCTGGATTGAGGAAGTGCTGAACGATCCTGAGAACGAGCAGGTCATCGCAAAGGTACGCGGCGAGGTCAACGAGACCATGAAGGATTATCCGCTCTTCGCATACTAAATATCAATTAACCCCTGCCGTTTGGCAGGGGTTAATTATTTATTTCAGTTCGGCATTGAAGTGGTTGATGGCCTGCCGGAACAGGTGGTTGCGCGTGTTGCCGCCGTAGATGCTATGATTGCGGTTGGTATAGACTAACTGGCGGAAATCCTTGTCAGCCTGTACCAGTGCCTCGACATATTCAGCAGAGTTCTGATAGTGGACATTGTCGTCCGCCAGACCATGACAGATCAGCAGCGCCCCGTGTAACTGAGAAGCACGGGCGATGGGGTTCACCTCGTCGTAGCCCACGGGGTTTTCCTGCGGCGTACGCATATAACGTTCCGTATAGATAGTATCGTAGAAGCGCCAGTTGGTAGGCGGCGCGATAGCCACACCTGCCTTAAAGACAGGCCGGCCCTCCGACATTGACATCAACGTATTCCAGCCGCCGTACGACCAGCCCCATATACCAATACAGTCCTTGTCGACATAACTCTGCTGGCCAAGCCAGATGGCGGTCTCCACCTGATCTTTTGACTCCAGTTCACCCAGACGGAGATAGGTACACTTCTCAAACTCTGCACCTCTCCCACCTGTACCACGATTATCGACGCACACGCAGATATAACCTTGCTGGCAGAGATACTGCTCGAGGATAGCACCGTTACCACTCATGCCAATGCCCCACTGGTTGAGCACCTGCTGGTTGCCCGGCCCACCATACTGATACATGATAACAGGATAGCGCTTTGTAGCGTCAAAGTCCGCAGGCTTCACAATCCAGCCATTCAGCGTCACCCCCTCAGAGGTAGTAAATTGAAAGAGTTCCTTCTTCCCGAGGTCATACTGGGCGAGTTTCTGCTTGAGTTCGTGGTTGTCGATTAGCGTGGCGAGGGTCTTGCCATTGTTCTGGCAGAGAGTATATTGGGCGGGATTGTCGAGGTCGCTCCAGATATTGATGAAGTACTTGAAATTCTTGCTGAAAATAGCATTGTTCACGCCATCCTTCTGCGAGAGTGTCTCAATCTTGCCATTCTGCCGGGCCACCATCACCTGTTGGTCGGTAGCACCCTTCGGGTTGGCGGCAAAATAGACATCACCCGTGGCCTCGTCGAAGCCATAGACACTCTTCACCACATACTTGTCCGCCACAATCTGGCGCAACTGCTGACCGTTAAGATTGTAAAGATACAGGTGGTTGTAGCCATCGCGCTCGCTTGGCAGGAGGATATGCTTATCGGTGATCTGCACATCCTCGAAAGTTTCTTCCTTCACATACTTGTCGATTTTGTCCTCGATAATCAGTTTGGCAACTGTCGAGAGTGGGTTTGCCATAAAAACTTTCAGGTCGTCCTGATGACGGTTCAGCGTAAAAATGGCAATCTTCTCCGGATCAGAGGTAGCCTTGATGCGGGGTATATAACCGTCAGCATCCAGCGGTACGTCGATAGTGCGCGTCTGGTGACTCTGGATATCGTAGGAGAGCACTTTTACTTTTGCATTCTGTTTGCCAGGAACGGGATATTTATAAGTATAGTCGCCAGGGTAGTCACGAAACTCTTCACGCTCCGGGGCCAAGCCCTTGAACAATTGCATGGAATATTGGGGCACATCGGTCTCGTCGTAACGGATCCAGACAATCTGCTTCGAATCGGCAGAGAACACCATGGAAGAATTAGTGGAAAACTCCTCTTCATAGACCCAATCGGGGATGCCATTGATGATTTCGTTGCGCTTGCCGTCTTTCGTCACCTGACTCTCGGCATTGTCGTAGAGCAGTTTCACCAGATGGATATTATTGTCGCGGACAAAGGCAATCTGATTACCGTCTGGCGAGAAGATCGGCGTCTGCTGCGGGCCTCCGTCTGAAAGCGGTTCAAGTTTGTTGTTCTGGATCATAAAGATATAGTACTCTGCCGTAAACGAACGACGGTAGATGGGCTTTGTCTTCGTCTGAATCAGTAGCCGACGACCGTCAGGACTGACGATGTAGCCCTGCACGCGACTGATGTTGGCACCCCGTGCCGTGGCAGCATCAAAGAGCACTCCCACCTGTTTGCCCGTCTTGAACGAATAGGTCACAATGCGCTTGCCGTCATCACTGATCTGGGCATACGTTTCCCCATCGTCCATCGGATGAACCTCCGTCATCGACTCTGCCCTGAACTCTCCACGTGTGATGTCCCTTAAACTCAGTTTATCACCTGCCTGCACCTGACTCATTGAGAGAACCAGCGCGACAGCCATCAACCAAAAACACTTCTTTGCCATAATCATATCTTTTGATTGTGCAAAGGTAATGTTTTTTTTCGAAAGTTACAAGAAATCTGAATATTTCGTACCGTTGAGCAACTGCTCAATCCCCATATCCTTATGGTGTTTCATGAATTTTTCAACTATCCGCATAAAAGTTGAGTCAAAAACATCCCGTCCTATTGCTTTATTGACCACCCACTGAATCCGCCCCATGTGGATGTCACGCTCTTCCTGACTCATCGGTTTGTCAAATGGCATAGGAAACAGACTCAACAAATAGAAACCAATGCAATCCGGCACAATATACTGGCGTTGCATCATCTTACGCTGTTCCATTGAATAGCCATATTCCGGTTTCAGGTAGAGTTCATATTCCGCACCAAGATATTTGTCCAGACAGATGCCTATCATCCCGTTACCGACAATCACGCTCTGATCCAGTGAACCAATCTGCGCATAGACCTTCGGAATCTCCATGTTCGGTATCTCCTTCTTCAAGTATTTGAAAGCCTGCGTCATCTCCTCGTTGATGTCGTCCATGTTCGCATACTGCTGCTCCGCCTCGTTGATAAGCACCTGCAACGTGGAATCCTGATAGAAACGCAAGAACTTGGTATTGATCTGTGAATCGTTTACCTTCCCAATACGTAGGACATCTTCAATCAGCGTCCTGGTCTGCTCAGGGTATGTGATGTTCATCTCCTGAAGGGCAGAGAAATCACTCGTAGTCAGATACAGACTCTGGATACGGTCATAGCGTTCAACGACAACATCCGAATCTGATTCGTCAGTTTTCAGTTGCCACTCACAGCCGATGCATCCCAGCATCATAACAAACAGTATGAAGTATATCTTACGCACTTACTAAGAAGTCTACTTTATTCCTTTTAGTTTAAAATTTCTGCAAATTTACTTAAAATTATTGTAAAAACCAAATTTTAACCTAAAAATTTTAAAATAAAGGCCTATAATTGCACATTTTAGTTTATTTGTGTAAAAAACTGTCTAAAGAATCAAAAGATTTCCGTCCTTTTACGTAATATTGCCATAGCAGGGAAAAGCGCCCTTGTTCCGGTATTACTTTCACCACACGACTGGCTTGAATCTGTCGACGATCTGACTCAAAATCCTTCTTCCAATGCTTAAAAGCACGACGTGCCCGATAAACCGCCTTGAAATCCCCCACATTCCGTTTCAGGATCAGCATCTCCCACGCTGCGAGATAATCCAGCCACCAACGCCAGCGCATCACAGGCTTCAGTTCTTCCTCTGGCAGACATTTGTAAAGCATCGTCAGGTTGTTACGGAAGTTCAGGAAGGTCTTCATCGGATTACTCTTCGGCAGGGTACCGCCACCTACATGAAAGACCTGACACTCCGGTACACACACAATCCGTCTCCCCCTGATTCGCAACCGCCAACAAAGGTCAATCTCCTCGTTGTGTGCAAAGAAGCGTGGATCAAGTCCCCCAGCCTCCCAATAGTCCTTCGAGCGGATCATCAGTGCCGCCCCAGTTGCCCACAGAATATCCTGCTGATAATCATACTGCCCGTTATCCTGCTCCACCGTATCGAAGATACGTCCCCTACAGAAGGGATAGCCATATCTGTCAAGGAATCCGCCACAGGCACCAGCATATTCAAAAGAGTCCTTGTCAAAGATGCTCAGCAGTTTGGGTTGGCAGGCAACAATATCATCATGCGCATCCAACAGTTCTATCATCGGCGTCAACCAATGGTGCGTCACCTCTATATCGGAGTTCAGTAGCAGGTAATAGGTAGCCTCTATCTGGTGGAGGGCTTTGTTATATCCCTCAGCAAACCCCCAGTTCTTTTCCAGTTCTATCAACCTTACCTCAGGGAAATGCGCTCTCAGCATAGCCAACGAATCGTCTGTCGAGGCATTGTCAGCCACATAGACCGTCGCCTCATCCCTCGAATATTGCAACACAGAGGGCAGATACTCCCTGAGCATCTTCTCTCCATTCCAATTCAATATCACGATTGCCAACTTATTCATACGCGCGTACCTTATTTATATTATAGAACACCTCAATGCCTGTTTGTCAGGTGTCAGTTCCCCAAGCCTCACCTTTACGATCTGATTGTCCCACCGTACATCTGCATTCCGAGCAGGCAGTTCCACCCGGATATAGTTTCTGGTGAAACCATGCATGGCCTTTCCCCTGGGAGCCTTCTCGAAGAGCACCTCAGCCTCTTGCCCCACATAGTTTTGATAAAAGTCCACCGTTTTCTCGTCAGAAAGATCCAACAACCGTTTCGAACGCAGTTTCTTGTCCTTCTCACTCACCACATACGGAATGCTCAGGGCCGATGTACCTGGTCGCTCAGAATATGGGAACACATGCAACTGCGTCACATCAAGCCCTTTCAGGAACTCATACGTCTCCTCGAAACACTCAGGTGTCTCACCACGACAGCCCACCATCACATCTACACCAATAAACGCATCAGGCATCACAGCCTTGATTCTGTGTATCTTGTCAGCAAACAACTGTGCATCATAATGCCTGTGCATCAGTTTCAGCACCGTATCACTCCCACTCTGCAAAGGAATGTGGAAATGTGGCATAAAGGCCCTGCTCTGAGCACAATAGTCAATCAGTTCGTCCGACAGCAAATCCGGTTCCAGCGAACTGATACGGTAGCGGCTGATACCATCCACCCCGTCGAGTGCTTTTACGAGGTCAATAAACCTCTCACCTGTCGTCTTGCCGAAGTCACCGATGTTCACACCTGTCAACACGATTTCCTTGCCACCTTCCTGTGCAGCCTCCTCAGCCTGCCTCACCAAAGAGGCAATCGACGGATTCCTCGAAAAACCTCTGGCATAAGGAATGGTACAATATGTACAGAAATAGTCGCAACCATCCTGCACCTTCAAGAAATACCTGGTTCTGTTACCCCGTGAGCACGACGGTGCAAAGGATTTGATATCTTTCGTCTTGACGGAATGGCACTTCTGACCGTCCTTCCCCGTCCACGCATCAGAGAGAAACTGGATGAGATTTGCCTTCTCATTCGAGCCTAACACCAGACTCACCCCTTCTATGCCTGCCACCTCCTCGGCTTCCAACTGCGCATAGCAACCCGTCACCACAACAAAGGCACCAGGATTCTGCCTCACAAGCCGACGGATTGCCTGACGACACTTCTGGTCTGCCACCTCCGTCACGGAACAGGTATTGATCAGGCAGATATCTGCCCGCTCTCCCTTTTGCGCCGTCCGCACGCCCATCTCCTGAAGCATCTTCCCGAAGGTCGATGTCTCAGAGAAGTTCAATTTGCATCCGAGGGTATAATAGGCTGCTGTCTTACCTTGAAAGGCTGAAGAATCAATCATTTTTAACTATTTTGCCTTTTTGCTTTTTTTCCTTTATATGTTTGCGAGCACAAAGGTAGTAATTTATTTCCAAAAACACTCATTTTTGAGCAATTATTCTCATTTTCCTAAAAATGAATGTTTTTTAACATTTCATAATTGACTGATTTATAGGCGGTTGCAAAAAAGTTACAAAAATGACCTAAAAAAAAACAAAAAAAATGATACGACCTATTAAAAAATTGCATACCTTTGCAGCGTTTTAATAAACAAATGATTGTTTTACAGATTTAAAAGCATTAGAAAAATGAAGAAATTAGTATTTATGTTCGTAGCTATTGCAGCTATCTCTTTCGCATCTTGTGGTAATCAGGCTCAGCAGGCTCCCGCCGCTGACACTGACTCTATCGAGGAGGTTGTTGACACTCTGGGTGCTGACACTGTTGCTGCTGACACAGCTGCTGCTGACACTATCGCTTAATAGTTAGTCACAACGAACTAAAATTGAGAGAAAAGGAGACCGCCAGACGAGAGTCTGGCGGTCTTTCTTTCATTTGGGATATCGATAGTCCTACTTTATTTCCATCATGTGCTTGGTCATCTCGGTCATGTATTTCTCCGTGAGTTTGTTGATGTATTTCTGGGTTTCCTTGGCTTTCTTGGAAAGCGAGCCGCGGGCCTTGAAAATCTCGTTGAACGAGTTGTTCTGCTTGGTGAACACATTGAGCACATCCTTTAATCCCTGAGAATACATTTCGTTGACGAGACTCTGGGGCGGATTCTGGGCCTTGATGGTTTTGACCACATCCTGTATAGCCTTGTCCAGTTCCTTGTTCTGCTTGATGATCTCAGGGCACTGCTTATCGACGTAGTCGCCAAGTCTGGCTAAAAAGGCAGGCCCCTGCTTCATCACCTCTGCGATGGGCTCGTACGATGCTTCAACCATTTTCATTTTTGCCAGCATGTTAGCGGCCTTCTGTAATATCTCAGCCAGCTTTTCTGGTGAAAGGCTGTTTTGCCATATTTGCATCTCATTGACTGACTGGGGCAGTTGTAACTCGGGCACGACACGCACACCGTTGACTACCATATCGCCATCCTGCACTTTGACAAACTCTTCGGGTACTTTGTCTGTAACCTTCACCGTCCGGTCGTCAATACCCCGTCGTTGCAGGTCGTTCAGCAGGCTCTTGCCTGAGTAGCGGCCTACGCGCTGCTCGTAGTCGCGATCCTCGTCGTAGTAGCCGTTATGGGTGGTGATGCGGTAGGTCTCGCCAGGCACGAAGTCGAGGTTAGTCCACAGATGGCAGAGCGAGCCATCGGGCATGACGGTGCGGATGCGGCCCACCTTGGGTTTGTCGAGTTCGACGCTGAACGTGAAGCGCTTGTTCACCACAGGCATCGTAGCCACGAAGTCGCTGTCCTTCACATTGTTGAGTTCCTCGGCATTGTCGGCCATATAGACCACGTAGAGGGAGTCGTTGAGGTCGTAGCCCACGCGACCGTCGAGTGTGAACGTGTTCTTGTTGTCGCTCAAAAGACCGGCACTCGACATGTTCTTCTGATAAAGGTCGGGGCGTAGCGAGGTGATCATATAGACAGAGCCGGATGCAACCTTCTTGTCTTCGTAGTATCTCCACGAGATGGCATAGACATCACGCAACTGGGGATTCTCCGAGTTCTTGATACACATAAACCACAACTCCTCTTCTTTGAACATGCGCACATTGACCTCGGTCCGGTTCTGGCCGTTATTGGTGAGCACATCCACGGCGACCCTCTGTTCGTTGGGGTACGTCAGGTGCATGAACTGATAGGACAGCGGTTCGTCCTTGGTGAAGCAATCGACCACTTGCGGGATATAAGTACCGGGGGCATCACAATAGAAGGTGACGGCTCTGAGGCTCGATTCGATGGCGCCCGTATTGGGGTTTCTGTTCACAGAATAGATCTGTCGCTCTTTCTCTCCAAACCTGTCGATCAACGTATTCATGATCCTGATGACGTTCTCAGGTTTCTTCTGGGGTGCTGCTGCCGTGGGGTCTGCACTGGCGGTTGTGATGGCGCTGCAAGCAATGAGCAGCATGATTATTATTCGTTTCATATCGCGTTCTTTTTTGATTATTAATTGTGAATTGTGAATTATGAATTGTGCATTGTGAATTGTGCATTATTTTGATGCTGTTTGTTCTAAATTACACTTTGAGATTTCGAGTTCCAGTTCCACCCATTTCAGGTAGGCCTCGTTGGCTTGTTTCTTCAGCAGGGCCAGTTCCTCGGGGGTGTACTGGTAGTTTTCAGGACGGGTGATGGGGATGTCGCGTTCGGTGAGTGTCGTCATCGTCTGGCTGGAAGCCTGTGCGACGGCTGTTGCAGTCAGGTCTGTCTCTTCCACAGCGGGCTGTGCCGTTTCTGCAGATGATGTCTGGGCCAGCAACGGCTCTGCGACTACGGCTTTGTGCGACGGCTTTGGCAACTGTCGGGGCGACTTGACGGGAACTTCGACGGCTTCCTGTGTCTTGGTCTCTTGGGGAGCCTCTGCCTCTGGTTCGCTCTTCTGAACCTCTGTCGTTGCAGGCTGTTCCACCTTTGCCGTTACTTTTGGTTCACCCGTTACCGTATCCTTAGGTGGTGCGATGAGCACGACGATGAAGGCGGCTACGCAGGCAGCAGCAAGCCAAGGCCAGATCTGGCGGATGCGCGACTTCTGAGGCTTTGCCCCCATGCGCTGCATCAGACGGGCATTGAGGTCGGCAGGCATCTGAGGACGCTCCATCTCGTCTTGCCGGATGGCTTCGCGAAGGTTCGCGTCCTGCTGTCGTAATGCATCAAAATACTCCTCGTTCATGACTGTAACATTTTGATAATCTTATAAAGTTTCTTTCTCGTTCTGCTTAGTTTCGAGGCCACCGTTGTAGGTATCGACTCCGTCACGTAAGCAATCTCTTTCAGGCTCATCTCCTCGTAGTAGAACATGGTGATGATGGCCTGCTCATCAGGGGGAAGATGCTTCAGGGCGGCTCGGATCAACTGTACCGTTTCCTGATTCGGCTGGCCGAATGTTGTTTCCACCTCGGTTTCCGACAACTTCTCTGCCTCGCCCTCGCGATCTTCGTAATAGATAACCGGCGCATTCTTGTGTCTGAGGAAACTGATGGACTCGTTGTAGGCAATACGTGAGATCCATGTTTTGAGCGTCGATTTCTCTGCATCGTACATATTAATATTCCTAAAGACCTTGATAAACACATCCTGATACACCTCCTCCGCATTCTCGAGTCCTGGTATCAGTCTCGCCACCTGGGCAAAGACATCGTTGCCATAACGCTCGAGCATCTGTTGCTGCGCTTTGGAACTTTGTTTCCTTAGTCCCTCCAAGAGGTTTATGTCAGATTCCGTCATTTTTTTATGGTCCTTTACTTATATATACGAGGTCTACAGTCAAAACATTGCAAAGTTAGAAAAAAAAGTCGATAATTCTCAAAAAACGGGAGAAAAGTTTTGGGGGCGCACCGCGTACGCAGCGGCCGCTGCCGATATAATCCCCGCACGCTGCCGATATCAGCAGCGGCCGCTGCTGATTAAGTCCCCGCACGCTGCTGATCCGAAAGGAACGGGCTTTATCCCTGCTGCAAAGGCACTTTACCCCTATAACCAACGTCTCTTTCCCCTGTTCCCAACGTCTTAACAACCGTAAAGGTACATGTTGCCTTCTGGAACAACATGTCTATGCGCGTCTGGCACTAAAAAGGGGCGGCTCTTTTGTGATATCGTTTGTCACAATAGAGCCGTCCCTCCACAATTAATATGTCTAAGTATGTTTGGGTCAGGGGGCACTATTCGCTTCCTTCTTTTCCAAATACTTAATAATGACAGTTCCTATAATTGCCACTAACACCAAAGTTCCTGCAATAATCAATGTATTCATTTTCTGATTCCCTTCTTTAATTTCTTTTCATCCAGGTCACTGTCGTAGATGACATAGAGACCCAATATCAATATTACCACTGACAGAAGCACCACCATATATATGATGATAGGATCGTACATGTCTTTGAAGATGGTTGCAAGCAACAGTGCAGTTACCATATACTTGGCTATATCAAGTAGCCATTTACCAAACTCCCTTTTCATCGGCAAAAGTAGTTAAAAGATTCTACACTCGCAAACATTTTGCACGAAAACTTACATTTTTTCCATAATTTCTTTCTCATAGTCCTAAATGTGTTTGAATTATTAAATTTGAAGGCCCGATAAATCGATTCTTCGTAGTATTGACTGCAAAGGTACATCATTTCAGCGAAACTACCAAATTTATTTGCCTTTTCGTCGTATGGAAGATTCAACTCCAAAATGCAACTACGTCTGCAAAGGTAAGAAAAAAGTCTGAACAGGTGCCATGAATCCGAGTTTTTTTCTTGGTCTTGCATTGATTTTGTATTGTATTTGCTTTATTTGCTCCTCTGTATAGTTGT
>JAFZUS010000154.1 GCA_017618275.1 Prevotella sp. | reverse complement strand
ACAACCTTCTTGGCACCAGCGGTCAGGTGAGCAGAAGCCTTCTCCTTAGAAGTATAGAAACCTGTGCACTCCAGAACAACGTCTACGTCCAACTTGCCCCAAGGCAGTTCAGCAGCGTTAGGAATAGCATAGATGGTGATCTTCTTGCCATCAACAACGATGAAGTCCTCACCAGCCTCAACAGTGTGCTTGTTTTCACCGAACTTGCCACAGAAACCACCCTGAGCAGTGTCATACTTCAGCAGATGAGCAAGCATCTTTGGACTTGTCAAGTCGTTAATAGCGACTACTTCATAACCTTCAGCCTCGAACATCTGACGGAAAGCGAGGCGACCAATACGGCCAAAACCGTTAATTGCAACTTTTGTCATTTTACTTAAAAATTAAATGGGTTTATACCTAAATTACTAACTTTTTTGCGTCTATTTGAAACTTTTTTCTGATTTCGGATGCAAAATTACAAAATAATTCTTATATTTGCACTGAATTTCTTTCTAAAAAGAACTAAAAAGTGAAAAGTAAAAAGTGAAAAGACTATAAATATCAGCAAAATGCTGATGATTGTAAAACCAAGATGACAAATCTTATATTAAAAATATCCGTTAAACATTAAACATTTAGGACTATGGGATTTATTAGTGAATTCAAGGAGTTTGCCATGAAGGGCAACGTAATGGACATGGCTGTCGGTGTGATCATCGGTGGTGCATTCGGTAAAATTGTCAGTTCACTCGTTAGCGACGTTCTCATGCCATTAATTGGCAAGGTCACTGGCGGTGTCAGTTTCACTGACCTTTTCGTCAACCTCGGTGATGGCGAGTACAAGACACTGGCAGAAGCCCAAGAGGCCGGCGCTGCCGTTTTAGCCTACGGCCAGTTCATCCAGAACATCATCGATTTCATCATCATCGCCTTCTGTATCTTCCTGATGATCAAGGGCATGAACAAACTGAAGAAAGAGAAGCCCGCAGAGCCTGAGGCTCCTAAGGGTCCCACCCAGGAGGAACTCCTCACTGAGATCCGCGACTTGCTGAAGAAACAGTAAGAAAACAAAAAGTCTCGCCGATTGGCGAGACTTTTTCTTCACTCCCACTCAATCGTCGAAGGGGGCTTTGAAGAGATATCGTAGCAGACACGATTCACCCCACGTACCTTATTTATTATTTCATTAGAAACCTTCGCCAGAAAGTCGTAAGGCAGATGAGCCCAGTCGGCTGTCATCGCGTCAGAGGAGGTGACGGCACGCAGGGCAACGGGATTCTCATAGGTTCGCTCATCGCCCATCACGCCGACACTACGAACGGTACTCAGAAGGATGACACCAGCCTGCCAGATCTGGTCGTAGAGCGACACTTCGATGGTTCCGTCCTTCATGTCGGCAGGCACACCGGCAGCCAGGACCTTGCGAGCCTCTTCGCCAGAAAGTTTCACCTTGTACTCGCGCAAACCTCTTATATATATATCATCGGCATCCTGAAGGATTCGCACCTTCTCAGGGGTGATGTCACCCAAGATACGGACGGCAAGGCCAGGTCCAGGGAAAGGATGACGGGTGATGAGATGCTCAGGCATACCGAGTTGACGACCCACGCGACGCACCTCGTCCTTGAACAGCCATTTCAGCGGCTCACAGAGTTGGAGGTTCATCTCCTTCGGCAGTCCACCCACATTGTGGTGGCTCTTTATGACCTTGCCCGTGATGTTCAGCGACTCGATACGGTCAGGATAAATGGTGCCCTGCGCCAGCCACTTGGCATCGGTAATCTTCTTCGCCTCGGCATTGAACACCTCGATGAAGTCACGACCAATGATCTTTCGCTTCTGCTCAGGCTCCACGACACCAGCGAGATCGGCAAAGAACTTCTCACTCGCATCGACACCTATCACGTTCAGACCCAGCACTTTGTAGTCGTCCATCACCTGACGGAACTCGTTCTTGCGGAGCATGCCGTGATCGACGAAGATACAGGTAAGACGGTCGCCGATGGCTCGGTTCAGCAGCACGGCAGCCACAGAAGAATCGACACCGCCGGAAAGACCAAGAATCACGCGATCCTGTCCTAACTGTTGTTTCAACTCTGCCACCGTGGTATCGACAAATGAGGCTGCACTCCACTCCTGACGAGAGCCGCAGATGTCAACCACAAAGTTCTTCAGCAGCAGGGAACCTTGAAGCGAATGGAACACCTCGGGGTGGAACTGTACGGCCCAAATGGGCTGTTTCGTAGAAGCGAAAGCGGCATTCCTGACATCGTGGGTCGAACCGATGACCTCAAAATCTTCGGGGATGGCAGTAATGGTATCTCCATGGGACATCCACACCTGAGAGCCTCTATCGAAGCCTTTAAAAAGCGGGTTATACAGATTGATGGCCTCAAGGTTGGCCCGTCCGTACTCACGGCTGTCGGCCTTCTCCACCTTTCCGCCAAGGGTATGTGAGATAAACTGCGCCCCATAACAAATACCCAAGACGGGGATCTTGCCCACGAACTGCGACAGATCAACTTTAAACGCCTCAGGGTCGTGAACCGAGTACGGCGAACCGCTCAGGATTACGCCAATTACCGAGGGGTCGTCCTTCGGGAACTTGTTGTAGGGCAAAATCTCGCAGAATGTATCCAGTTCACGCACCCTGCGGCCAATCAACTGCGTGGTCTGTGAACCGAAATCCAAAATAATGATCTTTTGTGTCATTTCTTATTATAAATGTTTATTTACCAGAAAGTCCTCTGCCGTCTTGAGGGAATCCAACTTACCCACGTCAAGTATCTGTAGGTCGTTTTTAATCAGTCCCACGATGTTGGAACGGTGACAGACAGAGAGATAAAAATCGATGATACTGAACCTGTCGGGGAAACGCTCCATCAACGGGAACAGGCGGGGCGAGAACAAATGAATACCACTGAAGGCAAACATATGCAATTCCTCACCATGCTGCGATAGCCCCGTGCGACGGATATATTCGTAGGGACTTCTGATTTCACCCGTCTCGACATTTTTCCAGCCCATCAGTCGCATGGCATTGTCAAACAGCAGATAGCGCTTTGTATGGCGACGGCTCACCAGCAAGACAGCCCCCTCATTCTCCTGATGTTGACGCAAAAACCAGTCATAGTCCACGTTGTCGAAAATATCGACATTATGTATCAAAATCGGCTCGTCGCCATCAAACAGAGAAGCCGCCTTTTTCAGTCCACCACCCGTGTCAAGCAACAAGTCACTCTCATCGCTAAACGACACCATCCCACCATAGTCCTGAATCGTCACATGATCTACAATCTGCTGAGCAAAATGATGGACATTCACTACGAAATGGTCAAATCCAAAGCCTATCAACCGTCGGATAATATGGTCGATAAGAGGCATACCACCCACTGGCACCAACGCTTTGGGCATCGTGTCCGTCAGTGGTTTCAGTCTTGTCCCCAGCCCTGCGGCCAATATCATCGCTTGTTTCATAATCGATTGCAAAATTACACAAAAAAAGCCGAAACGACGAACATTAGAGCACAAAAAATAGATTTGAGTAGTCTCAAATCTATTTTTTCCAAGTGAAGCGGTCTTCGACTAAGTCAAAACCCAAAACTATTGACTAAATTCGCTCAATGATGAAATCAATATCACCAACATCAATATCGCTGTCAGCATTGACATCGGCATCCTCGTACGTTACATAGTCACCACCAATCGCCTCAATAACATAGTCAATATCACCAACATCAACACCGCTGTCATTGTTGGCATCACCCTCCTTCAAAACTTTTGTTGGTGACAATTTACTATCTGCAGATGCTACATATTGAGCAGTCGTTTCGGCACCAGTACCATTCGTGTCACTACCAACAAAACCTTGAACTGCGACTTTCTTTAAAGGTTTTACTGATGTTCCAGATGTTTTTAATCTCAGTGTGCAAAGGAAAGACGCTTTACTAGTTGCTTTATATTTTGTTCCAGCCTTTACAGGAAAACAAACGAGTAGTACATCACCTGCCTTGTAAGCAGTTCCGTCAGATGTTGTTCCATCAACATCTGCTTTAACACCAATACATTCAAATCCAGAAGGTACTGTTACATTAAAGAAATCAGCAGAAGCCTTTGAACCATTAATGTTCAATTCTGTTTTTTCTTCATCTTCCACCAAAGTAACACCCTCAGGAAGTGAAACCACCATCTGGAAGCCACCCATAGCCTTAGTGTTTTTGTAATAATACGTCAAACCTGCTTCTTTGGCTGCAACAAACTTCGCATTTCCTGCTGTGATGGTTGTCTGTGCCATAGCCCCACCCGACATCGTCAGGAAAGCGGCTGTCATAAGTAAATTTTTAATTTTCATACTCGTTAAGTATTTATTTGTCAATTATAATTATTCGAACTGGTTTTTATTGTGCAAATATAGGAATAATTTATTATATTGCAAAATCATTAACTGTTTTTAACGCTCAATTGCCTAAAATTATATGAGTGACTGCAATAATATCGGCAATATTCACGACTCCGTCGCCATTGACGTCAGCATTCTCTTCCGTCACATCACCATCCTTTCCTGCGATATAGTTGGTAATGGCAACAATGTCTTCTGCATTCACTTCTCCATCGTCGTTTGCGTCGCCATTTAATTTCATTTTATAATTTAGCACTATGGGATTGCTAGGCTCACCCATACTGGCATTCTCTTGGAATGTGACAGTTTCGTTAGGAGTGAGATTATATTCTGACTGATCACTGAAACTGTACAGTTTGAAGGTAACAGATTGAGCCAAAGCATCGTCATTGCCTTTTATCCGGATGACGCCGTAGTCTTCCTCATCAAAAATTCCATAGCCCACACATTCGTCCCCGATAAATGCACCTATGGAAACAGCGTCATAGTTGGTCAGCCTTTCATCGTTGTTACTCACAACAACATAGGCTGTCATGTCATACTGACAGTCTTTAGTCTTGACCTGCCAGGGTACTTGTCGGATGTTAAAGGTACCACCTGTGTGGGTCTCACTGCCTTGATACGTCTCACCGCCCAAGGTATAGGCGAGGGCTTCGTCAAATACTATGATATAAACATCGCCCGCCGTCTGTTTTAGGTCTGTATCAACACTGACGGCAACGCACTTGGTGATGTCGGACTCAGTATACAGATTCTTACCATTACATTGGACAGAGATTTCACCGCCACTAATATTGAGTTCACCACCATTAAGCACAGTCGATCCTGACTCATATCTCTTGGCTTTGATGCCCTTCGAACCATCACCTTCTACAATGATGTTTGTCTTTCCGCCCGCGATATTGACAGCATAGTTCGCACGTATACCCTTGCAGTCTTCTCCTTTCACAGAAATATTGATTTTACCACCATTGATAGTAACCGTGCTGTCAGCCTTGAGTCCATCACCATCCTTGATGTTCAGACTAAGAGTTCCACCCTCAATTCTGATAACACCATAGTCATCGCTATCGATACCGTCCCCCCCAACATTGAAGACGTTAACAATGCCACCTTTCATCAAGAAGTAATTGTTTTCATTGTTCACCTTACCCTTGCCGCAGTGGATACCGTCGCTGACGGCTCCCAGCACATTGATTGTACCAGTGGATCCTTTCAACTCGACGTATTCCTTGGCTCTGATGGCGTGTTTCAATTTCCCGTACACATTAAGTGTACCACCTCCCTTAAACTCTGCATGTCCATCAATGTAGAAAGCTGCCTTCTGACTGCCCATTGCAGCATCACTGAGCGTATTGACGGTGCCGTCAGCCAACTCCACGGCAATGCGTTTACCGCACTCCACGTCAATAACAGCACCGCCATGAGCATTGGTCAGTGTCACTCCAGCCAACTGTAGCGTCAGTTTGTAACTTCCATTGATTATGAGCGAGCCGTCAGTAGATGCACCTTTGACCTGATAAGTATACTCCTTTTGGGTGGTATTGGAAATAATGGTTACGTTGGTACCATTCACTACGGGAATGACATCAGGAATATTATCGGGAACAGTGACTGTGGCCGTAGAGCCATTGTACTCAATCACAATGACATCCTGGGCTGGCATACGGGTCATCACCAGCATGAGTAATATTGCTATACTCGTTATCTTTTTCATATCTTCTATTCTATTTCACGATTACTTTCTTGAATGAGCCATCCTTGTATTTCACGAGGTATATACCGCGACTGGCCGTCCTGAAGGATACGCGGGTACCATTCAGATTATAATAGCCGTCAATCTCTGATGAGGCTGGAGCAACCGGCACGTCTTCTATCATGGTGACATTGCCCTCCACCTTACCTAGTGTCAGTACGAAGGGCTGGTTGACACTGCCTGTGATATTCTGGACAAACGAGGTGGTCTCTCGGATAGTATAGACCGTGCCATCCATGAGGTCTACCGCACGGAAGGAGAGTGCCTCCCCACCCTTGCCATAAAGGGTCATCCACGCAAGTCCGTTCACCCATTTACCCTCTCCACGACACTCACCGTCGGCATCATAGGCATACAACATAAAACGGCCTGCCTCAACCTTCTCGTTGTCTTTCTGAACTTCGGCAACAACACCCATCACGTTGGGGTATGCATGCTTGGATACGGGACGGAAGAGAGAGGCTGAACGTGTACGGGCTGCACGACTCATCCTCTGGTGCAGTCGACTGAGGTTGACCTTCGTTGACGGTGACCTAAACGTCAGGGTCTTTGCCTGCTTTGTATAGTACATATAGCCCATGCCTGTTTCCAGTGTTGAGAGCGTACCGCCCCATGTGCCGTTCTCATAGGTGGCGATGCCAGCGCTACCCATAATCTTGTCGCCCTCCTCGGCCATAAAGTCTGCCAAAGCATCACTGAGCGACTGTTGGCCATTCACAGTGTAACCAATCCAGTTCCAGCCTGGCTGTAGCATGATGGGCCTGCCACCCTCGCAGAAGAAACCTTTATCATTGTATTCGTCAGCCTGTTGCATGTTCACCTTGTACAGATGCCCTGTTTCCAACTCTTTCAGGGCTCCTGTCATACCTTTCTGCGAGTCGAGGATAGCCTCTCTGTCCTTGCCAACAATGCGGTTAGCATGCTCCGACAATTGGGAAGCCGCAATCGGTTCTAACATCGGATGCGATATCCAGTTCCAACCTTCTGCCAGCGCCAGAGTGAACTCACCTTTATTGATATCTATCAGACCTTCGTCATCATACAGCCACTCATCTGCGCTCGTATAGATGTTGGTACTCTCTATGGTTGGCCGGTTCATCTTATATATTGACTTGCCACCATCAGGATACCTGCCTACGCTCTGGTCACCATTGTGTGCCGAGTAGATGATGCCGTCGGCAAAGTCTTTCATCTCCGGGTGACTGTCAAAATAAGCCTGATTGTTAGCCACGAAGTCGTCGCTGCTACATAAAAATACTATTTTGTCATCCTCATTCTTCAGTTTGAAATTGGTATGCAACTGGGAAACAGCAGCCGTCTCATCTGCCCAGACGACACGGTGTCCTCCGGCTGGGATCTTGGTATCCAACACACCATCTGTAGGTATCTGATATTTGAGAGGATTGTCCTGATCATCGCTGACATAGAGTCCGGCCACATCGAGTTCTGTGTCGGTGGTGTTATAAATCTCAAACCAGTCGTTGTGCTTGTACAACTCGTTGACATAGACGGTATTGCCGGCACTTACCTCATTGACGCGCAGCGGAACGAAACCCTGTGCCATCTGTTCCTCATCAGAGAGTTTCGTAAAGGTAGCGGTAAGCGCAGTAGCATCAGCAGGCAAAGGAAATTTAGCATCTGTCGAGACGAAACCTTCTGAAGCGGCATCTACGGTCGTATACAGTTCGGCAGCCCAGAACAGGTCGCTGGAGGCTGCTTGGTTATTGTGGACTTCAACGGCAACGACATTATCACCGCTCTTGAAGAATGAAGGATCTAACTCAAGGGTTCCCTCCAAAGGTATTTTTTCAGCATAGGCAGAAGCGTAACTATTGTAATTTACATTTCCATTCATGTTGACACGACCTGCTTCCGTTCCATTAACATAGACGACAAAACCATCATCAAGTTGATAGTTAAGACGGAATATGTCATTGCTAGAAGGCGTAGAATTGAGACTGACAGTCTTACGGAAATAAGTGGTCGGATTTTTATTACTGGAGTCTGAACCGTAACTCACGGTTGTTGTCACCCCCGTCATATTGTAGCCTAATGGAGCCTTGCCCGAAGCCCAATTACTGTCGCTGAAGCCACTGGCTTTCCAGTTGGATGGGGCCTCACCCTTATCGTAGTACTTCCAGGTGTCGTTTGTCGCGATAAGACGATTAGAAGCGGTGACCGCACCAGTTGTCCATCCGGCAAAGCGGTAGCCGGCAGGAGCCTTGGCCTCTAAGGTCACGGGCTGGAAGAGATAGCCCTTGAAATCAGCATAAGGTACATCGATGCCGTTAATGGTGATGTGGGCACCTGGAGTGTCGGCACTCAGCGTAACTGATTGCCTCTCTGTGGCTGACAATTTCATTGGTCCATACTGCTGCAGTTGGGTCGTCAGATCTTCTATACGGGTCGTCAGATTTGACTTGATGGTGTTTGCCGCACCATCAGGCAAATAACCGTCGTACTCTGACATAGGCCGCATGGCAGTAGCCAGTTCATCGACAATCCCCGTAGCGCGTTCGCGCTCGAAAACGCTGCCACCCATAAGACAGAAGGTGTCGATGAACTTCTTGCGGAAGCCATCGTGCTTGAGTAGGTTCTTAAATAGGCGCACCAACTTGATGCCGGCACAGTCGTCATGGTCAAGATAAGTAATGTCATGATCCCATTCATTAAAGGCATAGTCGAGATCAAAGAATACGAAACGGTAACGACCGTCTTTCTGACTACGGTAACCCTTAACATTGTTGTTGGGCCAGTCATCGTTGCCAAGATACAGTTCTGCAGCCATATAATTGGAGAACTCATCAATATTTAACAACTTCGTAACTTTTTCATAGACCCCAGAGTTGTTAATGTTCTCGCTCAACTCTACGAGATAGTCGTACGTTTCGCTGGTGCCATTATTGAATGTACCATTCTCGAATGCATCAATCTCCTCATCGTCGTAGCCCCAGTTGGCATAGACGAACTTATCGTTATTCGGCTCACGCAGGTTCAATATGCCCTTGAACGTACCGTTAATGTACTCAGCCACCTGAACCGTGCTCTGCACGTCGAGGTCGATACCCGAACGCTGAACGATAGTTGTAAGCGCTGAATCCATGAAGCGGGACCGATCTCTCCAGACATCGTTACCGCCATTGCGTACAAGCAGGGCTTTACTGCGGATATAAGGTTTCTGAGGGAAGAAAGGATGATCTAAGTGGTTCAGTCCATCGAAGACCTTATTTGACTTCAATTTCATCGACCTCGGGTCAATCGAACGGGTCCAGCCGCCAGAGATACTGACATTCACATCTTGATTGAACAGCATCCCCTCTGTAGGACTGATGTAACTGAAGTTGACTGGACGATCCCACGGTTGATTCCAGTTTACGGGAGAGTCTTGACCGTTGCCGGTAATACCATTTGTTCCCTTGACATAAATGCCCCACATCGGGTCATTAAAATACTTATCATCACCAACAATGGAAACGACAGGTATGGTATAATTGTGATCGGTCTTGATATAACTACGTGTCACAGGCACACTGGGAAGATAGCCGTCCTTGAACAGCCGGAACACATAGTTCGTCGTCTTATTAATAGAAAATCTTCCGTTCGTGCTCTCTTGGCCTGGATTATCCCTGACGGCAATTTCGTAGTTGCTGTTAATATTGCTTTCTTCTGTTCCAAATGATTCCCAGACAATGTCGTCGAAATAGTAATTGTTTGCCTCCTTCAACTCGTTCAGGTTGAAGGCGATCGTATTCATACCAGAAGACCCAGCCTGTTCGTTGGTAATAGTGCCTTCAAAATCGATTGTCTGCCACGCAGTAGTAATGTTATAGTTGGTGTTGAGCATGTTACCACTGATATAATTATGTGGCCCATTGTGCGACTGCACAGAGATTCTTGCGTCATTGTCAGCGCGCACTTTCATGCTAAAACGATATTGCTCACCTGCTTTCCATACGTGGTCTGGAGTATAGACGAAAAATTGTGTAGCCCATGCGGTCGGCGGATTGTCAATAGCATGCACCTTTATACCACGCGAGTTGTTGTAGCCGACACCATTGGTAATGCGGTTCACATCATTACCTTCATCGCCGTTATAACTGACGAAGCAGGTCGCATCATTGCCCTCACAGTCACCGTTTTTTATCCAGTTGATCCATGTCGGCTCGTTGCTTCCCGTACCGCCTTGCGAGGAAGAGCCAGACGTTGGTACAGACGTAGGCACACTGCCGTCGGTAGTGTATATCAGTCTGGTTCCTTCGGGAATGTCTACTTTTATCTGCAGGGTGCCGGTGAAGAGTTTACTCCCTTCGTTGACAACAGGTGCGTCAAGTCGATTGGTGGCAAAGACCGAAGTAGCGTTTGTTGCACCAGGCGTGGGATTAGCAGTCCAACTCCAGTAACTGTCTTTGTCTCCAACTCCATCGGTTTTGCGAGCCCAAGCAGTACGACTCATAGCCTTGGGATAAGTTTGACTGACGATGAGTTTTCCACTGGCATCACTTAGACAAATGGTGCCTCCGTCGCAATCGAGTTTGAAAGGAGCCTGATTGCTCTTGATGTCATCGGAGCCTAACCACACCACAAGGAATCCTTTGGCAGGGACAGTGCCGATGTCGGCTGGCATCTTCCAGCGTTTCAAGTTATTGGCATCATCACTTAGATGCATACCCGAAAGATCAAGCGCATTATCTGTCGGATTATAGAATTCAACCCAGCCGTCAAAATTGTATGCCGGACTTATCACGACACCAGCGTTTGATGCCATGATCTCATTAAAGACTAACGACTGTGCCATTCCCTTTCCAGAAAGCACCAGCAGCCATACCATCGTTACTAGACGAAATATAGTCTTTATTTTCATTACTTTTCTCATACGTAAATGGGATTGTTGAACATTTTGCTAGAGTTACTCATTTTCGGCTGCAAAGGTAGACATTTTTTCCGAAATACGCAAGAAAAAGAATAAAAATCAGTCAATTATATCATCCCAACAGCCTCGCCCTTCTTTCGCCCTCCCCTTGTCCTAAGTTCGTCCAAAGGGCTTATTTAGGCTTGGGTAGGGCTTGGGTAGAGTTTGGGTAGGACTTGGCTAGGGCTTGGGTAGGAGAATCTGAGTGATGTTTTGTTCACGATGGCAGATACGGACCTCGATGCCGAACTTCTCGTGAATGTGCTCTGCGAGATGCTGGGCAGAATAGACGCTACGGTGCTGACCACCAGTACAACCGAAACAGAACATCAGTGAGGTGAAGCCGCGTTGGATATAACGGCGCACATGAGCATCCGCCAGTTTATAGACACTGTCGAGGAAGGTGAGTATCTCACCGTCGTCTTCCAAGAAACGGATGACTGGCTCGTCGAGACCTGTCAACTGCTTATAGGGTTCATAGCGCCCGGGGTTGTGCGTGCTGCGGCAGTCGAACACATAGCCACCACCATTACCACTCTCATCCTCAGGGATGCCCTTGGTATATGAAAAACTGAACACTCTGACCACCAACGGACCTTGCGCATCATATTTCGAGAAGGTAGCAGGACCGTCCTGCGGATGAGCCTTGTAAGGGTTAAGGTCAGTGGTCTTATAACCATCTGCACGACTGGCCGTTTTCTCTATCTGCTGGAACTGCGGCAGTTCGGTGAGTTGACGCAGGATACCCATCAAGTATGGATAGTGGAAAGTAGTAGAGATGGCAAGCAGTTCACGCAGGTTCTGCATGGCAGGCGGGATGCTCTCGATGAAGTGTTTCTTCTGTTCGAAATAACCTCTGAAGCCGTATGCCCCCAGCACTTGTAAAGTGCGGAAAAGCACGAAGAGCGATAGACGGTTGACAAAATGACGGGCAGGTGGCACCTCAATATAGTTCTTCAACGAATTATAGTACTCATAGACCAGTTCGCGGCGGAGTTTATGGGGATAACGGGCCGATGCCTGCCAGAGGAATGAGGCCAAGTCATAGTAGTAAGGCCCCTTTCGACCTCCCTGATAGTCAATAAAGAAAGGATTGCCATCATGGTCTATCATCACGTTGCGGGCCTGAAAGTCGCGATACAGGAAACTTGTCACTGTGGGGGATTGCAAATCCCCGCCAACCATGTACTCATCCGTGGTCAGGTCTTTTGCCAAAAGACGGAAATCTGCCTCCAATTTCAATTCATGAAAGTCAAGTTCAGTAGCCTTCAGGAAACAATACTTGAAATAATTCAGGTCGAAGAGCACGCTATCCACATCAAATTCCGCCTGTGGATAACAATTGGAGAAGTCCAGTTCTCTTGCCCCCCGAATTTGGATGTTCGGCAGTTCACGAATGGTACGTTTCAGCAGTTCCTGTTCCTTCAGCGTATAACGGCCACCAGCCTCACGTCCTCCTCGAATGGCATCAAAAAGGGAGTTACTGCCCAAGTCAGTCTGGATATAGCGCAACAGGTCGTCGCTCTTGGCAAGAATCTTTGGAACAGCGAGTTTCCGCTTGCTAAAGTGCTCTGTCAGATAGATAAAGGCATGATCTTCGTCACGACTAGTACCGATGACGCCAATCACGCTCTTGCCCTCATGATCTGTAAGACGGACATAGGAACGATTGCTGCCTGCTCCTGGCAACTGCTGGACATTGGCGGGCTCTTCGCCACGCCACTGCTGGTAGAGTTCTAATAATTTCTTCATGCGCTGCAAAGATACAACATTTTTGCGAAACGTCCAAACATATTGGGCATAAAAAACCGGCTGTCTTGCGACAACCGGTATAGATGAGGTTACTTGATTACATCATGCCGCCCATGCCTGGTGCTCCGCCCATCGGCAAAGCGGGTTCCTTCTCAGGTTTGTCAACAATCAGACACTCCGTGGTCAGGAACATACCAGCGATGCTGGCTGCATTCTCCAGTGCAACACGAGCCACCTTGGCAGGATCAATCACACCGGCCTCACGCAGATCCTCATAGACATCGGTACGGGCATTGAAACCGAAGTCACCCTTACCCTCGCGAACCTTCTGGACAACCACAGCACCCTCAGCACCGCCATTGACAGCAATCTGACGCAACGGTTCCTCGATGGCACGGCAAATGATATTAATACCTGTCTGCTCGTCGGCATTGTCACCCTTCAGATTGGCCAGAGCCTCTTGAGCACGGATGTAAGTGGTACCACCACCAGCAACCACACCTTCCTCGATGGCAGCGCGGGTAGCACAGAGGGCATCGTCGACACGATCTTTCTTCTCCTTCATCTCCACCTCAGAGTTGGCACCTACATAGAGTACTGCGACACCACCAGCCAACTTAGCCAGACGTTCCTGCAATTTCTCCTTATCGTAAGAAGAGGTGGTCACCTCGATTTCCTTCTTAATCTGGGCAATACGATCCTGGATGGCCTGCTTCTCACCGGCACCGTTCACGATCGTGGTGTTGTCCTTAGAGACAGTCACCTTGTCACAGGTACCCAGCATCTCGAGCGTAGCCTGTTCCAACTTCAAACCCTTCTCCTCGCTGATCACCACACCACCAGTCAGCGTTGCGATATCCTCGAGCATGGCCTTACGACGATCGCCAAAGCCAGGAGCCTTCACGGCACAAATCTTCAGTCCGCCACGCAGACGGTTGACGACCAGTGTGGTCAAAGCCTCAGAATCAACATCCTCAGCAATCACGAGCAGAGGGCGTCCACTCTCGGCAGCAGGCTGCAAGATGGGCAGGAAATCCTTGATGTTCGAGATCTTCTTATCGTAGATCAGGATATACGGGTTCTCCATCACACACTCCATCTTCTCGCTGTCGGTGATGAAGTAGGCAGACAGGTAACCACGGTCGAACTGCATACCCTCGACCACACCAATATGGGTGTCGCGGCTCTTACTCTCCTCGATGGTGATCACGCCATCCTTAGAGACCTTGCGCATAGCCTCAGCCAGCAGTTCACCAATCTCCTTATCATTGTTGGCAGAGACGGTAGCAACCTGCTCGATCTTGTCGTAGTTGTCACCCACCTGCTCAGCGCTCTTGGCGATGTGCTCTGTCACGGCCTTCACAGCCTTGTCGATACCACGCTTCAGGTCCATGGGATTAGCACCTGCAGTGACGTTCTTCAACCCCTCAGCAACAATGGCCTGGGCGAGGATAGTAGCGGTGGTCGTACCATCACCAGCATCGTCACCAGTCTTCGATGCCACGCTCTTGACGAGTTGTGCACCTGTGTTCTCAAACTTGTCCTCCAACTCGATTTCCTTGGCAACGGTTACACCGTCTTTTGTAATCTGTGGAGCACCGAACTTCTTCTCAATAACCACATTGCGGCCCTTAGGACCAAGTGTTACCTTGACTGCATTAGCCAACTGGTCAACGCCCTGCTTGAGCAGGTCGCGAGCCTCAATATTGAATTTAATATCTTTTGCCATAATACTTAACTACTTTAACATCTTAACTACTTCTCAATGACTGCAAGGACATCGCTCTGACGCATCATCAGATACTTGGTGCCCTCGAACTCAAGTTCTGTGCCGGAGTACTTGCCATAGAGCACTTCGTCGCCCTCTTTCAGAATCATTTCTTCGTCTTTGGTTCCCTTACCCGTGGCCACAATCTTGCCGTGCAAGGGTTTTTCCTTTGCGGTGTCAGGAATAATAATACCGCCAATCTTCTCTTCTGCAGGTGCCGGCAATACCAGCACGCGGTCTGCTAATGGTTTGATGTTCATAATACTTTTATTTTAAACTTTAAATTCTAAAAACTCTCATCTATCCTATACCTTATTAATATATAGGCGAGACAGTATTTCTACCGCCTCGCCTTTCATTCTGCCAAAACCGTGCCAAACTCCCAGCTCTCAACTCCCGGTTCCCAACTCTCAGCCGAATCTGCCAACTTGTCAGCGGCAAGGTTCTCCGAACCCTTCATTCGAGTCGATTTGTCATCTGAATCGAGCGAACTTATAATCCACAAAAACATGTGAGTTAACTCAAATCATCGATTGAATTATCTCGATCGATGATTTGATTTAATAAAGAGCATTTTCTCACTATCTAGCCATCACCTTTATGACCTTCTGACAAGTTGCCGTTTGCGTTTCCACGAGGAACACGCCACCAACAGCGAGGTCAAGGGTCGTCTCTGTGCCACAATTCTTTTGGCTGGCAACAATATCACCACCGATAGTCAGTACACGCACCGACTTCAGCCTAGAGGTAGAGCGTACCGTCACAGTCTTTCCACGCACACTCACCACGACACCTTCATCAGTCTGCATCTCACGAATACCTGTGATGTCCTTATTCGTTGTTAAGAAGTAACGTCCGTAATCGTTTGGCTGAATGGTGAAGGAACTACCCTCACTCACAGCATTCGTCTCTCCCGTCACAGCATCAAAGACATAAAGAGAAGTATCGATTGTCACCTCTACTGGCTGGTCGGACGAAGCACAGGCCACACCAAAAGGCACCATGCCAAAGTCGGGTCTCACATCAATACTCACAGCTCTGTCTCCTGCAACAGTATATATCATCGGCACATCTGAGAGATTTGAGTCAAACAGCGTTTCCACATCTTCTGAACTAATATAATCTGCCGAAGCCTCATCATCCATCTCCACACTGGCAGAACTACTGCCCCGACTATTAGCCGCCGTCATAGTCACTCTGGGGCGAGCCTGAGCAGTCGCACTCTCTGGAGCGGTATTTCCATCAATCATCATCGCTGGAGTAAACAGAATGTTACCCGTTGCCTTGACGAAAAAAGCCTGAAGCGGCTTAATGGTGCCAGCATCCTTGTATGCTCCAACAGTATTTGCTTCGTATGTCCAGTAATTATGGTCATTCAAAACGCTATTGTTCACTGTAAAGAACTCGGACATCTTAATTGATGACATATATGGATTGCCTACAAGCACATAACCATCGTTTGACTGTAAGTTGCTGAGGGTCTCTGTTTGAGTACCATCACCTGCTGTCCTCGCTTGGGTGCCGTATGCTACACCATAGGTAACGCCAGAAATGTTTGCCATACCATCCGTTAACAGCTTGCCAGTAACAGGCTTTGTAACATTCTGCGTCAGTTTTCCATCCGTCGGAGATGTGTTATCCCACTGATAGTAGTCATAACTCGTATCTTCCTTAGGCAGTCTAATAAGGGCGTTTGCCGCCTGATCTTTCTTATGGGCACGGATGGAGAAGCCCGTCAAGGTAGTATAAGGCACCTGAACATCATTGTAAGTATGGCTCCATTCCGTTGCCACACTCGACACTGCACCAAAGTTCAGGTTAGCGCTATAATCCGTCTGGCGAATGTCGTACGTCTTTGTATAGACCTTCGCTCCCGTCTGTTTCCATAATCTCTGGTAGATTGGATAAAGTGTGCGACTATAATTGGTAGAGTTAAACGTAATGGACTGGAATGCCTCTGTTATCTGCCGTCCTTTATTGGCTTCTACACTCGAATATGGCACATACATATCTCCAGCATATGTATTTTGTAATGGAGCGGACATCAGATACCATCTGTTTGCTACCATTTCCTTCTCCACCCAAGCCTTTTCGTAAGTCAGATACTGCTGATTCAGCAGTTCTGCCCCTGGTTTGAAGTATATTTCCTTACACCAATTTGAATAAAACTTTTCACAGTCATAGATGGATGTACCTGTGGCAGTATAAGTTCCACTGCTTGTGGAATGACCGTGACAGCCATCCTCACCATAGCGCACCATCATATCGTATTCGATATTTATCGTCGCATTTGAACCTACATTATTATACAGACCGTTGCTTCCTGTAGTCAAGTATTTTAAATTCGGAGCCTTGTTAGCTGTCGGTATCGTGACATATGTGAACTTCATCGGCACATAGTTTGCATGCGAATTGTCCAAACTAGTATTGATGTCTGTATTGTTCTGATAGTTTGTGCTGTACAATTCTTCCTTTACCGAACGCTTCCAACTTCCATCATTACTCCAGTTGTCATTACCAGTTATTTCAGTCTGATTCCATGTTACATATTTAGGCACAACCTTCAGAGTCAACAAACAAGTCGGATCACACAAGCCATCAGCATCATCTGATTCACGGTACTCAAACATCATGTCGTATGAATAACCCTCATGATATTGGATGTCATCAACACCTGTTCCATGGAAGTTCAGTGAGATATACATATTATCCGCATTCACTGATGATTGCGTAAACACCGCTGCTGTCCTAATACCATTAACAGTAAGGTCTGCCTGCACCACTGGATCGGTAGAAGAATAAAGCACCAGATTTCCTTTGATAGTCAAAGCACGCTGGCTTGGCTTTATATTGTCACGATCCTTGTCCAAATAACTGTGTACAGGAATATGAACAGTATAGTCATTCTTCATGTTATTCAACTGCTCCAATCCAAGACGCACCCCTCTGTTATCATCAGGATAAGTCACATCACTAAAGCCAAGAGTGATAAGCGGCGTAGAATAAGTAGGATCGTAAGAAAACGAAAAGGCTAAAGGCGAACAGATGACCTTGCTGTCTAAAGTATTTTCTGAGATAGAGAATGCCAAATAGTTGAACTCCTTTTTGTCCGTGCCATACATCTGGTCCTTGAATGTTTGTGTGGCCGATAAAATCAAATCGCCAGTAGTAGCCATAGTCTCGATGATAGCACCATTTGTATCATCTGATGCCTTAAACGAAGCAATGTCAGCAGCAAGTCCAGAAGGATTTGTCTGGTAATCCGTGTAGGATGAAGAATGCTGCGAATAATCCCATGACCGAAATGCCCTTATGGCCTCAGTAATGTAATCAAGCGAAGCAACACTGGTAGAGGCCAGCAATTCTTCCTTTGTTCCCCTATAGAAGTCGAAAGGAAGATTGCTATAGGTTACGAATCCAGACGGATTGGTGCTGTCTGGCCGTTTCAACTCCATACCCGTAGACACATCAACAGGACTACCATCGCAATTACCCACAACCGTACCCGTCACATCACCACCAAAACTCGAAAAAGTGAGGTGCATCTTCTGAGCAACAAAATAACCGCTACAGACTGTACAGCCTATCTCTGGGGAGCCCCAGCCAGAGGCTGGCGAAGGTGAATCAACAGTTGGTATATTACCGAGAGAATAAATAGACACATAGTACCGTTTTCCCTCCTCCAATGGCAATGGTTTTTCTAACAATGTAAAGTAAACATTGCCATCGCTACCTTTATAGAAACCCTGGGCTATTGATGCTGCGGTCAACGTACCATCAGCATTAAGCGTATAGTTAGGAATAACAGACCTTTTACCGAACTTATCTGTGCCACTGACGGTTCCCTCATAGATGACATTACTCTCTACTGGTGTTCCAGTTTCATCACAGATACTCCAATATATATCCTTCGAGGTGTCGGAAGCGCCAAGAGCCGTCTTCAGCGTCTCGCCATCCATATAGATCCTCATCGTGATATTATCGGTACCACAGGCAACGTCATCCTGTAGGATGTTTACCTGTGCCGTACTGGTATAGAACGTTATCTGGTCTACGCAGAAGTCAGCACCGTTGGTATCTTTCGAATAGTTGTCTATATCTACAGTAAAATCTTCATAATTACTAATATCTATATACTCAGGAATCGTACCATAGCCATACACCTGATACCACTTGTTGTATTGATAGCCATCATCATTATTACTAACAGTATTCAGCACACAGGTCAGGAACGATATCACTTGTATTTTTTCACCAGTAGTTGGATCAAAAGCATAGACGTGTGCCATCAACTGCGGGCTGGTCAATCCACTGCTTGTCACGTCGGCAATAGCCGCTGTAAAATATATCTGGGACCCTTGGCATAGGTGAGCATTAAAGTCAAGTGTAGCAATAGTACGCGACTCATCAGAAGCATCCACATAGAAAAATGCACCATACCTATTATTGTCGGTAACAGTATGCGTGTAGTCATCCAACTCTATACCATCCCAATTATACCAAAGATACGTGTGGTTATACCCAGCATCGGGATTGTTATTCGACATATTACCCCAACTCGTACCTGCTGAAATTCCGGCCTTTTTCATCGTCTTCAAAAGAATATAATCGCCATGGATAGGCGTTAATCCTGAATAGCCCGTGGCAATACGGAACCTGTCGATGCTAGGGTAACAGAATCCATATTCAGCCTCTTTCCAGTCCAAGGGCATAGTGCGGATATTCTCTTCCTCAGTAGTCGGTTCGTTGGTGTCTGGGAAATAATTGTCAAAATTCACCACGCCAGCATGATCCAAATGCAGGCTCATATACTCATCCGTGCGCTTGACATCTTTGGTAGTCAGTTCTTCGGCCAGATATGCAGGTGCATTGATAAACTGGAGTTCATAGTGAATAACACCTGCTTGATGCCACGAACCATCTCTTGCCACACCAATGACATGAAAACGCATACCAGTTGATGCAGTCACAGTCTTTGTTTCAGAAGAATTGCTCAGTAAAGTATAACTTCCTGTGAGGCTCGACAGGTCAAATTTAAAAACTCTTCCCCTCTGCTCTTTTACCGTTAATGCCCACAATTCTGTTGGTTCCCACAACCCTTTCTCGTCTTCAAAATAAGCGACCCATCTTATATCGGTACAGGGTTCATTTTCCACCACAAAATAATTATCTATCGATTGTAACTGTGCACGCAGAGCGAAATCACCTGTCGTACCATTAAGTGACACGATTACACGCCCGTTATTTTCATAGAAGTCGAAAATGGATGTCCTCACCTGAGAAAAGGTCTTAGTGCCGGCCTTTAATTCATTAACAGTCGAAAGATACCTATTACTAGCAGTAGTAATTTTGTCGGCTACAACTGATGACGGATAAATATGGAACAGATAGCGTGTACTCAGCGTTGGTTCATGTACCAACACTGGTACAGTGTATCCCTGAGCCGCAAAGTCTCCACGAGGATCTGCCGAAACGCCTTTGAAAATGCCATCGTAGTACTTACTGACATCACAGGCAATGATGTCACCTGCATCTGTTAGGCTACTGGGATCATAGGTCACACCAACTTTGCTGTGTGTGGGTTTCTGGCCACCCCAACTATTGTTCAGCATGAAAAAGCCACGACTTACAGAATTCTCAGTCTTATTTTCCAGCCATGTACCCACTTGATTGAGACGTGTAGAGTTCAAGTCTGTCGCCCAGTCATACCAGCGGATATAGGCCATTGGCTCCAGATTATTACCTTCCGTACCTGTATATCCTTCAAACGGCAAAAGAATACTCTTAGCACCTCCGTTCTTATTGATAAAGACATCATACTCCACTGTATGTACGCCTTGTCGGATGTCTATCGCAGCATTTTCAATATTATCGGTTGTCTCATTCCATGAAGACTGGCTTGTAGGTTTCGTCGTACTAATAGAAGCATCGTCAGTATGGGTTATATAGTCACGTCCAGAAGCTCCTTTATAGTGTACAAACTGGAAATCAGACTCATTATAGATACTGAATGTGTATTTCATGTTCAACCTACGGGGTTCCTTTTCCAAGTCACCGCTACCATTGACTTCCTGACCATTGAATTCTGAGATATCATTGCTCATCACAACGATAATCTTATAGTCCGTCCATTGCTTTGAGCCATCGGTCTTTGTGAACTTCACGTTCAACACATTCTTCACTTCATCACTTGAGGAAGTGGAGTAACTATTCCATGGATTAGGATATCCTGTTGTGGCAGAATTCCAATAAAGGCCTTCTCCCGACTTTATCTTATGGGCATACCACACATTGGGTGCCAATAAGGACTCTGAATTAGCCACTACCTCATTACGGTAAGTTACATACCAACGCAAATGCAGACTGTTGCCCAAAGCATCAGCAGTAGTATTATACTCACTCAATATTTTATCAAATGACTCGCTTAGAGGAAGCACTACATAGCCATTTGATATATCAGCAGCAGTCATAAAGACTTCCTTGGTGTGGGTAAAGGCATCTTCCGACAACACTCCCTCAAAACCATCTGGTTCGGCATTGTCTTTGAAACCGATTATCAATCGGGCCGCCAACTGTGTCGGTTCTTCCATCAACACATCACCGACTTTGTAACTGCTACGCAAGTCATCTGTCAGGTCACAGACGACCCGAAGGTCTTTCCAAGATTGACTGCTGGACTTTGTAACTGACAGATTACCAATCAAGAAATCACCTGGCCAACTATCACTAGTCCATACAAGTCCTTTAGATCCTTTATCCTGATAATAACTTAAACTGTTGCCCCCAACAGCCTCAAATGTCGAAGAGGCATCCATCACCACACCACTGGAACTGGTCAAATAGAACCGGGCATACTTCGGAGTTTTTCCATTCAATGGCTTACCTGCAGCCGTGGCTCGTGTGTATAGTTCTGCCATTGCCGACTGAAAGTAGTAGGTGTTTTCAGAATCATTCATTCCTTCCACCCGCTTGGTAAAGGTTTCTGTAGGAGAATTCGCAGACAACGGGAAGCCCACACTCAATGCATCCTCCTCTTTTATGAACCGAATGATAAATTTATGCTTCAGGTTAGATGGTTCTAATTGTGGAGATATACCTGTCAAATCATCAGTCATCAGGCAGACCATGTGAACATTGCTTTGAAAGAATCCCGTGGTAGAATTCATATCAACATTCACATTAATTGCATTCGAGAAATCGGCATCAGAAGAAAAAGCATTGGCACCTTGATGGAACCAAAGTGTTCCTACATTCTCATAATAACGATTTGAACCTGCAGCAGTCAATATTGGTTCCTTCTGAGATATGGGTAAACCGTCACTACCTTTAATATACGAGTTGGTGGTATTATCAGCAATATACCAGCGCAGATACAAATCGCCAAATTCATTGATATTCGACTTACCGAAACACTCCAATATCTTGTCTTTAAACAGCCCTGCGAAATCTATCGAGAAAATCTTTTCCCATTCATTTGTATATTTCACATAGAGGACATGCTCCACGCAGTTGGCCTCGCTAGCCTCTCTAAAATTCTCCAATCTTAAGACATTTAGAGTGGTAGTAGCCCCCCAGTTCACTTTGATAGCATTCAGACGAGCATAGCCTTTATCACTTTTTATCTTAGCCAAGTCTATGGTAATCAGATTACCCTGAACACTTGCATAATCTCCAGAACCTGTGATTTCCAGCCTTGTAGATCCGTCTTCATTGAATAAAAACCGAGGAGTTGCTCCTTCAAATAGAGCCATCAGTTTTCCTAAGTTTGATAAATCTGCATAATTCTCGGGTGAAACATTCCAATCACCATAAAGGGTGACACCACTCTCTTGGCTACTACCCAACACATAGGCACATGCCGAAGAATTATTATAATTGGCAGTTGTTAAGTCTTGTCCAAAAACAGTCCGTAATGAAAAACAGAACAAGATTAAAAGCAGAAGGATATGTCTTTTAATATATTTCATCATAATATCAATTATCTGCAATTAGAATAGTCGTGAAATCTGTACCCTGAAACACTACGCTGGCGGGCATACATCATCTGGTCTTTATCGAGAATCATCAGAATTCGGTAGGTTATCTGTCGAGGAGCACTCATTCCTTGCTTATATAGGTAGATTGAGAACTCATGGTAAATCTTTTTGTCGGCAGTCAATGCTGCTCCTGGATCAGCGATATAGCCAAAAATAAAGGGATTATAAGTTGTTCCTCCTACAGGATCCCACTGAGGGCCTGCTACACCATCATTCGGATACCAGACGGGGAAGCCACCTACCTCATCACCATCCACTGGGGGATTTACACTATAGCCACTGAGGTAGAACGAACCGTTATCCGTGGTTGCTGTCGCTTTCGAAACATCCGTCCATGAACTCCAAGAATGAGAAAAGTCATTATCAACCAAACCCCACGAACTAATTACATAGGTAGCCGTTGGTGTCGCAGCTGTAAATGGCACGATACTGCCATCGCTAACCTTCTTCACCACGGGAAGCAAATGGAAATGTCCATAGTCATGAAAGTTAATGGTATATAGTCCATCCTCTTCCTTCACCGAGGCTGGATAGACACCAATGGCAGGGAAGTCGTAAGGAATGATATCAAACTTATAGTCATCGAGCACAATCGGGATGATACGGTAGTCATTGCGGGCGATGTAGTTCCATGTACCTGTATAACCAGCAGCATTGGCATTATCGATAAGGGCATAACGTTCCTCTGTCTCTCCTGTCAGTTTTATTTTCAGGAAGAATTGGCCATAGGCATTATTAGGGGCAGAACTCTCGTTGACATAGAAAGTGAAAATGGTAGGAGTGCCTGATGTGTTATTCGCTGTAGCGCTGACTACCCCCTGTGAGGAATTGGGATATAATGTCAAATCTTTCTGTGTAACTGTACCAAGGTTTGGTCGAATATCGCCATGTGTCGTAACCTCCATAGAACCGTGTCCTGCAGCACTTAGATTAGGTAGGAGTTTCAAATTTCCATTCGTATTTGCCGTCACATCCGTCAAAGTGATGGATTCAATTGTAACATCTGAACCCTTATCGTTATAAACACGCAACTCAAACTTAGCCATCATACGGATGACAATCAGATCAACAGTCTCTGTGGATGAACTAACCTCAATCGTCTGAACGTTGCTCATCGGGATGCCAACAGCCCCATAGCCATTATCTGCCGTTACATTGAAATTATTACCTGCAATGTTAACGGTCTTTGCATTAGCATCATCCTCTGTGACGGTTTCATCAGCATTAAAAGCAATGGAATAATAGGTATTATTCGTATAAGTTTGGTTGGAATAAAAGTCATCCCCGTCACCAACATAAGAAGTGACCATTCCTGTAGCATTATTATTGGTTCCCTGAGAAGGAGAATCTGCATACTGTGTTCCAGCACTGGCATCACGAGTCCGTGCTAAGGCTTTCTCAGAAGCAGTACCCTCACCACTGATGCCCAAAAGTGACATCACCACCTTCGGAGACATGTTAGCAAAGGAATAGAAACGATAAGTAGTACCTGCGGCTGGCAGTTCCACATAATCGTCGATTTCCTGGTCAGGATCTCCTGAAGGCTTGCAGGCATAGATGGATACGACTTTATTATCAGAATTATTGACGACCACGACTGTCCAAACGTTCATCATCTCTGCAGTGACGGCATTGGTCGCATCTTCCCAAGCACGAGTGGCATGAGAACCTGCCACTCCCACCCTCAGGTGAACACCAACCTTGCCATCAAGCAACTGCCCCCCACCCTGTTCTGACACCTCGTCACTTTGACAGGCAGTCAGCATCAGTAGTGCTGAAAGGGCTATATAATATAGAGAAGTGAATCGTTTCATCATTATTATCGTTTTGAGCGTTTACATATAGATATAGTCATGCCAGAACGGATCCCACATCTTCACCTTAATCTTCAAGACAAGCGATTTGTCAGGAGTTATCTTATCTATGTTTATACGGTAAATGTTATTGCGCACAACGCCGTAGTTCATCGGTGTTACAGAGGGAACTGCGGTCTGGACGGTAGGATCATCCGACTTAAACGGCGTATAAGTGGCTGTACCATTCTGATGCATCAGATAACCAATATAGACACGGGTTCCCGTCGGTGCAACAGTCAAATCACCACCTGCATAGTAATCACCCTCGATGACAACACCCGTCGCATAGGTGTAAAGAGGCGTTGATGGTGTTGCCTCCTCAGGAAGCGTGTTCTCCATCGGATAGGCCACTATGATATTTTCACCCGTCTTAGCACCTCCTGTATTATCATCAAACGTTGCACCAAAGCCTCCTTGGTTGGAAATTTTGTTGTGCATGGCCGTTACCGTCTGATAGTATGCCGGGGTACCAGCAGCAGACATTGCTTTCGGAGTAACGGCATTCAAGTCATTATAGATGGCACTGAGCGGATTAAGATACGTTGCATCAGAAGCAAATGCCGAGACATTTGCGATAGTCTTCTGAGCCGTAGAAGGATCGAGAACATAGTTTGTTGTTGTTTCATCCAACAAATAGCCTGTGTTCAACTGCTTCAATAATTTTTCTCCACCGTATGTCGTTCCTTTGGAATAAAGATTGAACGGTGTGATGCTGACCACAACAAACTTATCACTTGAGCCATCAACATTATAGACATAGCCATAGCGATTCCCATATATATCGGTAGGTGTGCCACTCTTGTCAACCTTCTCTGTATAGGTTCCACCAGCAGCCCAGAAGTCTATACGAGCAGTAAGGCGCTCAATACGGATTGGATTTGTGGGACGATAATATACTTTAGTGGGTTCGACAAGTGTTGGGGTTGTCAAATCCAACACATAATCATATTCAGAACTCATCATGAAGTTATGGCAGAGATAGGCAGCCTTGCCATATTCACCGGAATACAAGTCATCGGAACCATAAATAAGGCCTTTCACGTCATTGAGTTTAGACGTAGTGTTCAGTTCAGAAGTCAGGTCTCTATTTGCAACGACAATAGCATGATACGTCTTGCCAAATGTCAGATTACCTTTTTTCACTAACTGGTCGCCAGTGGTATAATAAGCCTCATCAAGGCCACTCTTGTCGGCACCAGAATCATGTGAGCCACTCTGCGGCGAACCTGCTGCATCACGGCTGACAAGTGTTGTTGGGAAGTATTTCACAAAAGAAAGTGTAGGATTACCGGTCGTATTGATTCCATCGGCATCCTCATATAATATCAATGTTATGCCAGTCACCTCGTTTTCCCGCTGGAAGCCAGCCTCACGGCCATCACCATTCTCTCCACCCTGAGGTGCTCGAGTTCTGGCGTTGGAATCCGTATTGACGGCAATCGTCAGGCATAAATAATTCTCGCCTTCCTTTACAGCCTTCTCAATAGCCTCCTCATCCTTATCGTAACTATAGCACGACAAGAGTAGAGGGGCGGTCAGAAAGACTGCCAGAAGAGACTTGACGAGATGTTTACTGTAGAAAGACATTAACATTTACAATTTACAGACTGACATATTGTATCCGTCGCGCCCATGAAAGCACATCGACACAGACATCGATGAATGCGCCCTGCGCCCACTTACCATTCTTCAGGAACAGTTCGAGACGATAGTCGTATTCACGATCCAGATATTCCTGTGGAGAGTAATTATTGATCTCGTATGCCATGCGACCCGTACATAGGATGTAGGGCAGATTGAGCATGGCCACATTCTCACCAGTCTTCTTATTACGGATGCATAACACTGCGTTGTCATTAGTCGTGGTGTTATACATCAAGCGGTTGAACATCAGATCGTAATGTGCAGAGTAATCTGCAGCAATACTGCCTGTGCCTTCGACAACAGTGGTCCACTGCGCGTATGGGCGATAGATGACAGAGTCACCAGGCATCAGGAGATTATTGGCATAGTCCACATCGGTGTTCGCATCAATGATGAACACCTCAAAATCCTCATCTTTCACCTCCTCCGGTGTATCAAGTTCACGGAGGGAGATATTCAGATGGTTGGTGTCACGAATCAGGCTGACCGTAGCGTATGTCGGCTCACCACTGATTACACTCACCTGATCTATACCGTTCGTACTGATAGTACCATCAGTTGATAGACGGTATCGGGTAGCGGCAGGCAGGTTCTCGGCATCGGCCTTGAGAGTGGTCAGTGTGTGCCAAAGCGTATCAAGTGGAGCAACATTGGAAACAGCCCCATAGGGAACACCGGTCTGATGAGTCAGCGACACCTTGAGCGACGTGCGATTGTCGTTAATTGTTGGTTTATAGCCTGTTGCAGCAGATGCTGTAGACCAGTCGTTCTGCATGGCAACGGCAATCAGACGGTACAGGTGGTCGGGAGCCAACTCTTGTTCCGTGAAATGGATATAATATCCATATTTGGAGAGTTCGCTCCCGCTCACCGTCCGCTGAGCGGCAATGCGGTCCGATTCATCGAATACATAGAGCGTCAGGCCGCCTACATGATCCTTGAACATGTCAGCACGCTGAATGTTGTAGTCGTAAACGAAGTTGACGTACAAGCCTGTAGGACAGTCACTCAGGTCTTCCTTCATCATGTCGCAACTGTTCATCAACATTGCTGCCATCAGCAGCAGTACGCCCTTGTGTAAGATGTTTCGAACGTTCATTGTCGTAGTATTAAAAACTTATTGTATATACCTTCTTTATATATAAAGGAGATTAGAGGTGCCAGTTCTGAGTACGCTTAGCCCATGAGAGAATGTTAATCTTAACGGCGATGTAGCCCTCAATCTCATCATCCGGGGTTGGGTCATTAGTGTAGTTCACAGGTACAGCCTCACCGAGATACTTGATATCAGCCACCTGAATGTCATACCAGTTGTTGCGGAGCACACCATAGCGGCCAAGGTAGTTGTTAGTACATGCAAGTTTTTTATCATCATCATCACTATCAAAATCAGGATATGAACCGTTTGTTAATGATGGTACAGGCGTAATACTTGAACCTGCCTTCTTCCAAGGAGTCAACACGTCACCGAAATGTTTGATACGGATAGTGTAGTAAGACACGCCACCTTCATAACACAGAATACCACCATTCTTTTTCCCGACGGTATTATCCTTATAGAGCAGTTTAACAGCAGCAAGCAACTCAGCTGCAGTAGGAGCAGTTCCTGAAGTAACTTTCGCTGCCGCAGTAGCAGGATCAATAGCGCTTATGTTTTGATAACCGTCAGCATCCCTTGCACTTAATGTAATAGCAAAGTCAGTGCCTACAACTGTGGAATTTACAACAACGCCAGAAGCAGCATAAAGTTCAACGCACTTTTTCTGGAGTAACGTAATGACATCATTATACTTATAAATAGTACTGTTGTTGCCATTGATAATATAGAGATCTTCTCCTGCAGTACCAGTTTTTGCAGTCACCTTGAGACGGACAAGCGTCGTATTGTTGACAGACTGGTGAGCAACATCGAATGTATTCTCATAGCAATACAAGGGGTTGGAATCACCAAACTTATCAGATAAAACTCCATCAGCAGTAATGTCACCAACTGACGCCAATTCACCCATTGCTTCTCCAAAATTAGTGAATGCCTTTTCGTAGTTTGGATCCTTTGCAAAATAAGTGCGATACTTATAGGTATCTGAAGCGCCAATACCTTCTACGATATCGGTCTTACCAATATATCGATACTTGTTGGCATCAGCATTGATCAGGCCGATGAAGTCATCATGACCTTCTACTGAACGAACAAAGAAAGACTTCGTGTTCGTGTGGTCAAGAACCCATCCATCCAGAGTAAGTTTAAGGTCGGCTGCTGTTACACCCTCTACGCCTACACCATACTGAGTCGTCAGTTTGGAATTTGTAATATCAGAGTGAACTGTTACCTTAGCCATACCACGCTCTACATATATCTCTGCACATTCTCCAGCACGAGCAGCAGCCTCTGTCTCATATACATTCTTGATTTCTACGAGCGTGCGGGTTGTTGCGCCTGTAGGTTTAACAGCTTGTGAACCTGGCACATCTGTTAAAGGAGAATTAGCCATATAAAAACCATCTGTTATCATCTCAGCAGCAGCAGTCTTGCCCTTACCAGCAGATGCGGCTATCTCTGACTGCAAAGTTCCGAAAGTACCAGAGAAATCTGCATCATTAACCTGGAACGTACCATCTGCTTTAAAACCGACCAGACTATTTCTATTCAGAATGACAAGTGCGAGATCACCAGCCCGAACCGTTGTACCTACTTTCTGAACGATCTTTGTACTGTAATCTGTTACCTGATAGTCTGTTGATGTCTTCCAAGGCTCAGGATTAATGTCATAGGCAGCCACAAAGGTAGCATCAGATTCTTTGCCAGAAGCTGCAGGATGGAAAACAACCAGAGTTGCATTATTAACGGTGTACTCTGAATTAAGACCATCGTTCAACTCAAAAGTGCCGTCTTCGTAGTTGTTGTCGTCTGCCTCAGTAGCATTACGAGTTGCAAAAGAGTTGTCAACCGGCAGGTTGATGTTCAAAGCAATAAACTGGTTACCATCTTCTCCAATAGGAGTAGGCTCATTTGCCACATCCTTGTCGGACGAGCAAGCACCGAGCAGTAATCCTACTGCTGCTAATGCCAAGAAACTTAATTTTTTCATAAGCTTGTTGTTTTAAAAGAGTTAATTATTAAATTGATTTGAAATATATTTTGTTTTATTGTAATTGCTTGAGGGCTTCGAGGTTCTTGGAAACATTAAGGCCCTTGCTGGCGGCGGCATTGAGCAGCCTCTCCGCCTCGGCATAATTGCCTTGGAGCATGGCCAATACACCACGGGCCTGATCAGCCTCGGCACTGTCGCCAGCACGCTTCAATAGCGTCTCAGCCTTCAGCAGATCCTTCTGGTGCATGGCAACATTAGCCAGATTAATCAGGGCCTCCGGCTCATCGGGATAGACATTAACGGCCGTCTGGATGACCTGATTGTACTCAGGACTATACTGCTCGTAGGTATTGGCAACATCCCACATCTCGCGTAGCGACAACTGATAGGGCTTGGTCTTAAAGATCTCCTTGGCCTGACTGACAGTGAAATCGTGGAAGTTGAAAGAGATTTCATAGTCGGAGCGGCGCAGACCGGGATAGACTTCCTTCAACAGATAACGGTACTCTTCGGGGTACTTGCTGCGGATAGACAGTTCGTCGCGGTCGGCCTGGTTGGTGACATTCTTGTCAAGGTCTGCCAACACCTTATTAATAATAGTAAGGATCTGTTGCTTATGAGGAAGAGTCTGCTCGTCCATCTCCTCGACGGCAGCACGCAAACCAATCCAGTTTTCCGGCGTAGCCTCGGCAGGAGCGAAGACGTTAGCAGGCAGGTTATAGAGACCCTTCACATACTCGGTAAGCGACTTGGCACGATTGTTGGCCAACATCTCATTATGCTTATAGGGGCTCTCTGGCGAAGCCCAGCCATGAATCTTAATCTCGCGAACAGTGATATTGGGATCTGCCACCATCACATCAAGTGTATCGGTAATCTTGCGGATTTCACGACGGTTGTCCATATAGTCGGGTTTCATCTCCCACTTATCAACCACAAAGGTGATATAGGCTGAGCCATGCAGACTACGCTCTTTCTTGGCATGGGTGGGCACTGCCTCAACATATTCCACCAATTCGTAGGGATCGGGCGGCAGGAGACTGGTGATATAGGCCATGTCTGACTTCAACCGATCTGCGCAGCCACAGAGGTCACACTCCACAAAGACATCGGCCCCATCATGCCAGGACTGGCTTTCCACAGCATCGGCATATTTGTAGGTCTGAGGCTCGCCCTTCTGGCGACGTACCTTCACGCAATTGTCAGCATAGAGGGGATCAATGCCCTCGCGTTCAAAGATAATCTCCTGAGTGCGACCCGTGACAAGCAGGGTCTTCATACGCTGCTCATGAACGCCGTCCTTAGTCTTGATGATCGGAGTGAAGGCACGGTAGCGGTTGGAGGGAACGAACAGGGAGTCGAGCACGAAATCGAGCGACACCACTGTCTGGTCGCCTACATGACCCACCTGATAGTTACTGACCTTCACACGGGTGTCACTGCCACTCTTCTCGCCAGTCAGCAGAATGGAAGTCTGTGCGACTGCTGCCGACATACAGGCAGACAGTACTACTATGAGGAAATAGCGATTGTTCATGGATTCTCGGAATTAGAACATATATAATAAGGAAAGGGCCAGTTTGGTGGGGCCAATGTATATCTTATGGCCGTCGTCGACCTTCTTGCCACATTCACCACAGTTGAACTTGTCAAAGTCGATATAGGCGGCTCCAACACCGATGGCTGCCTCAAAGTTCCAGTGACGGGAGAGCACCCACTGATAGCCGTAACTGATGCCGCCGCCAACATACCAGCCCTCGAAACGATGGTCCTTCAATTCATCCCAGAAAAGCAGGTTGACATTGGCTGCATCGTATTCACCGCCAAAGGCATGGATGCCGACAAACGAACCATTGAACCGCTGACAGAACCAATAGCGGTATTCTGGATTGAGAATCCAGTGCTTGGCATACTTCATGTCGCCGTCATGGCCGAACTTCCAAGGGTTTAGACCGTAGAACAACTGGACGGAGGACTTCTTGCCAATGCCCATCTCCGCGCCGATATTGGGCGTAGTCGTAGCATCATAGAGCAGGTTCGTCTTCAGGGCTACTTGCTGGGCTTGTGCAGTACCGATGTCTGCCGCCAATAGAATGGTCAAAAAGACCATCAACGTCTTTCGCAAATTCTTCTTCACCTTATTATTTTTACGTTAGTTGAGTAACTATCAAGATCGTTTATTAGTTGCGCAAAACATTGCACTTATTGTTTTGCAAAGATAGTGTTTTTTGACGATAAAATGTAGAGTTCTATCGACAAAAATGCAGAAATGGAAAATATTTAACGTCTTTTAAGAAGCAAAAGGCCAATTTGTGGAGGTTTTAGTAATTAATTGTGAATTGTTCAATTCCCATCCACTGCACAATCCCGTCAGCCGAACAAATATAGGCTCGAGGAATGGTCTGAGTGGCAAAAAGGCTGAATATGCGACGGTCTTTCTGTGGAGAATAAGGTATCGACAAATGGTGCTCCTGCCAGAAGGCCGCAATGCTCTCCTGCTGCTCCTCCCTAGCAATGGCCACCATCTGGAATCCAGACTCATCGCGATGTGCTAAATAATAGTCGTTGAGTTTAGGAAGTTCACGCTGACAATCTGAACAACCCGTATGAAAGAAGACGATAACGGTAAGGCCTGTAAGTTTCTCAGTAGAGAACACACCAGTCCCCTCACCCGTTATGACATCCACAGAAAAAGAAGGCAAACGATCCCCCACCCTGATAAGGTTCGTCTCATCAGGATCAGGACTGTCTTTGTGGTCATCGAAAGTACATCCTACCAACAACAGCACCAGAAAAACCGCACGAATCAAGGATTTCACAGCACAAAGGTACTATTTTTCCATAAAAACACAAAGAATTCATATATTTTTTACACACAATTGGAAAAAAAACACTATCTTTGCCATCTGAAAATACATATAATAATAAATAAGGTATATGAAACAGTTTTTCAAAATGACGCTTGCCACCATCTGTGGTATTGCAATCTTCATCACTCTGATGGGGCTTTTCTTTGTGATTTCATTGGTTGGAATGATTGCCAGCGACTCGGCATCAACCAAGGTTAAGGACAACTCCGTTTTCGTCATCAAGATGGGCGGTACCATTAGCGAACGCGCAGAGGAGGGTACACCATTTGACACCTTCCTAGGCATGGGCGACATGAGCGCGATGGGCCTCGACGACTTGATTGCCAGCATCCGCAAAGCAAAAGACAACGAAGACATCAAGGGTATCTACTTAGAGGGTGGCACCACCAGTTTCGATGCACCTGCCACAGCCCAGCAATTGCGTGATGCCCTGAAAGACTTCAAAAAGAGCGGCAAATGGATCGTGGCATATGCCGACCAGTATATGCAGGCATCCTACTATGTGGCTACCGTCGCAGACAAGATATACCTGAACAATCATGGTATGATCGACCTTAAGGGTCTCGGTGGCAAGGGGCAGTATATGAAAGGACTGTACGACAAACTCGGCATCAAGTACCAGGTGGCCAAGGTGGGTAAATATAAGAGTTATGTGGAGAGCAACACCCTGACAGGTATGAGCGAATACGACCGTGAGCAGCGTGTAGCCTATCTGACTGGTATCTGGAACTACTGGGCTAAGGAGATGGCCGAAGGACGCAAGGTGAAGGTGGAGGATCTGGATCAGTTGGCCAACGACAGCATCATGGCTTTTGCCAATGCAGAAGATTACGTCAAGGCAAAACTCATCGACAAAATCATGTTCCCCGAGGAAATCAAGGCTGAGATCAAAGAGCGCCTGAAACTCGAAAAGGATGACGACATCAACCAATTGACCCTCTCCGACATGCTCAACGTCAAGTCGAAGAAGAAGGACGACGGTGAGAAGGTCGCCATCTACTATGCCTACGGCAATATCGTCGACAGTCAGGCCATGAACCTGCTCGATGGCGGCGGACATAGTATTGTGGGCAGAAGCACGGCAGAGGACTTGCGCAAGTTGGCCGATGATGACGACGTGAAGGCAGTTGTCTTCCGTGTGAACTCAGGCGGTGGTAGTGCCGTGGCCTCCGAGCAGATCCGCCACGCCCTCAAACTCCTGAAGGAGAAGAAGCCCGTTGTCGTATCCATGGGCGGTATGGCAGCCTCCGGTGGTTACTGGATCAGTTCGCCTGCCAACTATATCTTTGCTGAGCCCACCACTATCACAGGTAGTATCGGCATCTTCGGGCTGATACCCAACTTCAGCGGTCTGGTGCAGGACAAACTTGGTGTGACCTTCGACGGCGTAACCACCCACAAGTTTACTGACTATGAGACAGACCTCATACTCGGCAAGAACAACGACGAAATCATGAAGCACATGCAGACCTACATTGATCAGGGTTATCAGGACTTCCTCAACATCGTGTCAGAAGGTCGTGGCATAAAGCCTGCCCAGGTCGATTCTATCGGCCAGGGTCGTGTATGGCTGGCCACCGATGCCATCAAGATTAAACTCGTTGATAAACTCGGCAGCCTTGACGATGCCGTGAAGAAAGCCGCAGAATTGGCCAAGGTCAAAGAATACTACACAGCCACTTATCCCGGCAAGGGCAGTTGGATGGATCAGTTCCTGCCGAAAGAAAACAAAGGCACCTACCTCGACAGCCGGATACAGGCTGAACTGAAGGCTGTTTTAGGCGACTTCTATGAGCCATTGATGCAGATTCGCAACGATCTACAGAACGACAGTCGCATCCAGGCCAGAATGCTGGAAGATGTAAGAGTCAAGTAATGGGTTAAGGATGGAGGGCAACTTCATTAAGTTGAACAAAAAACTGCTTCCATTTAGTTGGTTCTATGGTTTGGGAGTGGGATTCAGGAATCTTCTCTTTGAAATGGGAATCCTGAAACAACACTCCTATAAGACGCCCGTTATCTCTGTTGGCAACATCACCGTAGGCGGCACTGGAAAGACACCACACGTGGAATACCTGATTAATCTGCTGAAAGACCATATCCACGTAGCGGTACTAAGCCGGGGCTACAAGCGGAAAAGCAGAGGCTTCCTGATGGCAACGCCAGAAACGCCCATGCGCGACCTTGGCGACGAGCCCTATCAGATGAAACAGAAATATCCGGAAATCGTCGTTGCCGTAGACGCAAAAAGGACAAGAGGTATTGAGAACCTGATCAGCGGGGCATACACCGAGAAAGAAGTGGATGCCATCTTACTGGATGATGCCTATCAGCATCGCTATGTCAAACCTGGACTGAATATCCTGCTGGTAGACTTTCATCGTCTGATTATCCACGACAAGTTGTTGCCTGCAGGAAGACTCCGCGAACCGGTCAAGGGAAAGGACAGGGCCGACATCGTCATTGTCACCAAATGTCCAAAGACGCTCAACCCGATGGAGTTCCGTGTGCTGACCAAGCAGATGAACCTCTACCCCTACCAGCAACTCTACTTCACCACCATCAAATACGAGCCGCTGAGACCCCTGTTCCCAGAAGTACCGGACGTTCCGAGTAATCCAGGACTTCCGTCTATTCTGGCAGGGAAGAACATCCTGTTGCTGACGGGCATCGCCTCACCGAAGCAGATCTATTACGACCTGAAGGCTTATACTCCCAACATCCATCCGCTCAGATACGGCGACCATCACAACTTCAAGAAGAAGGACATCAAGAAAATCAATGAGACATTCGAGGCCCTGCCTGCACCAAAACTGATTGTCACCACCGAAAAGGATGCCGTCAGGCTGAAAGATGTAGAAGGACTAACTCCGGAAACAAGGCGCAGCCTCTATGTGCTACCCATCAGCATCGAATTTATGTTGCAAGGAGAAGAATTATTCAATGAAAAAATTATAGGTTATGTACGAAAAAATCCAAGAAACAGCATCCTGGCTAAAGGCAAGGATGACCACAAGTCCAAAGACAGCCATCATTCTGGGAACGGGTCTCGGACAATTAGCTTCAGAAATAACTGACAAACTGGAGTTCCCCTATTCAGAAATCCCGAACTTCCCCGTTTCTACTGTGGAAGGCCATAGCGGTAAACTCATCTTCGGAAAACTCGGCGGTGTAGATATCCTCGCCATGCAGGGTCGCTTCCATTTCTACGAAGGCTACTCGATGAAAGAGGTCACCTTCCCTGTCCGTGTGATGTACGAACTGGGCATCAAGACCCTCTTCGTATCAAATGCTGCAGGTGGCATGAACCCCGCCTTCAAGATCGGCGACCTGATGATTATCACCGATCACATCAATTTCTTCCCTGAGCACCCATTGCGTGGCAAGAACTTCCCCACAGGTCCACGTTTCCCCGATATGCACGAAACCTATGACCTGAACCTCATCAAAGAGGCTACAGACATCGCCAGAAAGAAAAAGATCCGCATCACATATGGCGTCTATGTCGGTGTTCAGGGTCCCACATTCGAGACACCTGCCGAATATAAGATGTACCGTCTGTTGGGTGGCGATGCTGTCGGCATGTCCACAGTGCCCGAGGTTATCGTGGCCCATCACTGCGGCATCAATACCTTCGGTATCTCCGTTATCACCGACCTGGGCGGCTTCGACAATCCTGTAGAAGTCAGCCACGAGGAAGTGCAAGAGGCGGCCAACAAGGCTCAGCCTTACATGACAGAGATCATGCGTGAGATGATTGTCCGCTCCGAAAAGGTGGAAAGCACTAAGAAAGAGGAATTCAACACCGATCACCCGACAGAAGGATGGATATAGCGAAACTGGGGGAGTTCGGCCTGATAGACCGACTCACGAAAGACATAGAAATCAAGAACGGGAGTACGAAATACGGCGTAGGCGACGACTGCGCCGTACTCCATTATCCCGATAAGGAAGTACTGGTCACCACCGACCTGCTGATGGAAGGTGTCCACTTCGACCTGACCTATATCGACCTGAAGCACCTTGGCTACAAAAGTGCGATGGTGAACATCAGTGACATCTTCGCCATGAATGGTACCCCGCGCCAGATGACGGTATCATTGGCCATCAGCAAACGCTTCAGCGTAGAGGACATTGAGGAGTTCTATAGCGGTCTTCGTCTGGCCTGCGACAAATGGCAGGTGGACATCGTAGGCGGTGACACCACCTCCAGTTACACTGGACTCGCCATCAGCATTACCTGTATCGGCGAGGCCAGCAAGGAAGATATCGTCTACCGCAACGGAGCCAAAAACACCGATTTGGTCTGTGTTTCCGGCGACTTGGGTGCCGCCTATATGGGTCTCCAGTTGTTGGAACGCGAGAAGAGCGTCTATTACAGTCAGGTAGAGGATGCCAAGAAGAAAGGTGACAAGCGGGCACTGGAAGAGTTGGCCCACTTCAGTCCCGACTTCAGCGGCAAGGAATACCTGTTGCAGCGTCAGTTACAGGCCGAGGCCCGTGGCGATATCATCGAGAAACTCCGCGAGGCAGGCATCCGCCCAACAGCAATGATGGATATCAGCGACGGTCTCTCTTCAGAACTCCTGCATATCTGCAAGCAGTCTGGTGTCGGTTGCCGCATCTACGAGAAGAATATCCCCATCGACTACCAAACCGCCGTCATGGCCGAAGAGATGAACATGAACGTCACCACCTGTGCCCTCAACGGCGGCGAAGACTACGAACTGTTGTTCACCGTACCCATAGGCGACCACGAAAAGATTGAGCAGATTGACGGTATCAAACTCATCGGTCATATCACGGAAGAGAAGTTCGGAAAGGTGCTCGTCACCCGTGACAATCAGGAGTTCGAACTGAAAGCACAGGGCTGGACAAGTAATTTTTAAAAAAAGTTGGGAAAAAATTTGGTGGGTTCAAAAAAAAGCAGTACCTTTGCACCCGCAAACGAAAGGAATGCAGTTGACACAATGGTGCCTTAGCTCAGTTGGTAGAGCATCGGACTGAAAATCCGTGTGTCCCCGGTTCGATTCCTGGAGGTACCACTCCTCCTTTCATTAGCCCGGTT
>JAFZUS010000153.1 GCA_017618275.1 Prevotella sp. | reverse complement strand
GGGCAAGAATCATGGATATCGAATTCGTCCACATCGATAAGGACACCACTGCCGAGAAGTTCGAGAAGGAGCTGTTCTTCAACGATATCGCCTGGAAACTGAGATAATCAGAAACTGTCAGTTATAAATCGAGGGGTGTCCGAGATCCGGGCACCTCTCTTCTTTTTCTGCAGTCCCTTCATTCATGTGCAAAAAAGAATGGCCGCCACGTTTGTGACGGCCATTCGAAATCCGTTAGCTTCAAGCAAAGGTCCTGTCGACCATGACCTTGCTGGTGTGATATCCACCGACCTTGTCCGTGGGGGACTTGTTCGGGTTGTTACATCCGACTGCTGTTCCGAGCAGCAGAGCAACGATAATCAGAACTGCAATAACTCTTTTCTTCATGTTTGAACCTCCGAAAGTATTATACCACACATCAGATGAGCGGGATACCCCAGAATGCAGCGATTTCGTTGTTTCCGTAAAGCATGAATCTCTGGCAGAGGTAACCTGCACATCTCCATGCCAGGAACAGAGCTACGAGAGCACCACCGACATAGACGTTTCCGGTTGCCTTGTACATCTTGACATACAGGAAGTTCATTGCCGGGATAAGGAAGATCGTTGCCAGCATTGCGTGGATGTGGTGGATTTCACCATGACCAGGTGTGCTGTAGGTTACGAGGAATCCGATACCCATGAAGAGGATCATACCGAGTGTCAGGACGAAGACTCTGATTGCTGTATCTGCGCCTTCGCTGACGCCTTCGATCTTGACCATGTTGTTCAGTGTGCTGATAACCAGTGTGAACGGCAGGATGATGAGGAAGTATCTGAACATTCTACCGAAGTTGTACCACTGCATAAGCTCGTAAGAACCGTCAACGTGGAGGAATCTGGTCTCGAAGAACTTATCGATGAATGCTGCGAACAGATATGCGAATGTCCAGAGGATAACTGCAAGGAGCATTGCCTTGAAGAAGTTCTTGACGCCGCACTTGATGTTCAGTTCCTTGAGGTTGGCAAGAACAGGATCAGCGTTCTTGTTGATCTTCTTGGAGATGAATCCAAGGAGGAAGTAGAGACCGACACCGACAACTGCTGTTGCGATTACCGACCACCAGAGCTTGACCTGACCGGGCTCCCACGGGAGGAACTTGGTCATTGTGTTGATTGAGAATGTGAAGCCCTGATCGTTCAGAGAACATGCATACTCACCAGCGTATCCGGCAGCTGCTGTAGCAACAACCCAAATCCAGAAGGAAGCACCCTTGATGGGGAGTCTGGCGGCAACACGCTCATTCTCGATCGGAGCGAAGAACTCGGTCTTGACGAGGATGGATGCGATGCAGCAGAGGACCATCATGAGTGTGAAGAATGCTGCTGTTGTGCAGATAAGAGCAGAATAGCTCAGCACGCAGTTCTTTCCGCTGATAGGTACTGTGTTGGGATCTGACAGCTCGCCGCAGTTGTACTGGCAGCACTGTGTTACGAACTCAACTGTTGTTGAAACGCACTTGTAGGACCACAGCCAGCCGTTGTGGATTGTCTGCGGGACATTGTAGAAGGAACAAGCTCTTTCCTCGACAGCCTGCTTGAACAACGGGTTGGTTCTGACATCGATCTCGAAGATCTTTCCGAGGTAGATGCTCTCGGTGTTGCCGTCCATTGAGTTATCCGGCAGATAGTAGATACCGCCGACAACAAGGGAATCGCCCTTCTCTGCGCTGAGTCTGAAGCCGCTCATGTATCTTGCAGCATGCTCCGGATCGGGAAGACCCTTATCCTCGTGTGCTCCGATTGAAGGCATTCTGTTCAGCTGTGCATCTCTCTGGACTGTGATTCCGGCAACAACTGCTCTTCCGCCACCGCCGCCTCTGTTGAAGAATACGGTCTGGTTGTACTTC
>JAFZUS010000152.1 GCA_017618275.1 Prevotella sp. | reverse complement strand
GTGCTTGCCTAGTCCTAGATGATAGCACTTCTGGTAATGCGCTTCGATAGCCACAACCAAGTCACGCAGACTCTCACGATTGCTCAACTGACCAAACATCAATGTAAGGAGTTGGTTCCAACAAGTGAAGTGCTTCACATAGTGGTTACCTTTATACTTATCAACGATGTGACGAAACTGGTCATAGTCCAGAAACTCAACCAATTGAGCGAAGACGTATTTTGATTTGTTCATATGCAGTCATCCATTTTGACTGCAAAGGTACGAAATCAAATCCGTGCACTCGAAAAATCTCTCTAACTAACTATAGTTCAATCATTTCAAAGAACGCTTAGCGATTTTTAGTGGACAGCAATGATAATTTTTATTTGTTTATATTTATTGATTTTGATCGTTGTTTTGTCTGATTGACGATGCAAAGTTACGACGGTTTTCTGCTCATTCCAACATATTTTTCGTTTTTTGCTTTAAGTCTATACGACAACTGCCTTTTTTCTGCGACACAGATTTTTTACCCCTCAAAATCTGTCGCATGAGGGCGAAAAAGGGGTATAAAAGTTGCTAAATTCTTTGTTTTTCGACGATTATTTAGTACCTTTGCACCCAAATTATATAATAAGGTATAAAAGTAAAAAGGTAAAAAAACAAAAATATGGCACAGGAAGATGTATTTAAGAAGATCGTAAGCCACTGCAAGGAATATGGCTTTGTGTTTCCCTCCAGTGAGATCTACGACGGTTTAGGCGCTGTGTATGACTACGGTCAGAACGGCGTGGAGTTGAAGAATAATATCAAGCAGTACTGGTGGAAGGCCATGACGATGCTGCACGAGAACATCGTGGGTATCGACTCGGCAATCTTCATGCACCCGACGATATGGAAGGCCTCTGGACACGTAGATGCCTTCAACGATCCCCTCATCGACAACCGTGACTCTAAGAAGCGCTATCGCGCTGACGTACTGATCGAAGACCAGATTGCCAAGTACGACGAGAAGATCCAGAAGGAGGTCGAGAAGGCCCGCAAGCGTTTCGGCGATAGCTTCGACGAGGCTAAGTATCTGGAGACCAGTGAGCGCGTGAAGGAGACCAAGGAGAAGCGCGACGCCCTCCACGCCCGCTACGCAGCCGCCATGCAGGGTCCCGATCTTGACGAACTGAAGCAGATTATTCTGGACGAGGAGATCGTCTGCCCCATCAGCGGAACCAGGAACTGGACCGACGTGCGCCAGTTCAACCTGATGTTCTCCACGGAGATGGGTGCCTCAGCCGATGCTTCGATGAAGATCTACCTGCGTCCCGAGACGGCTCAGGGTATCTTTGTGAACTACCTTAATGTTCAGAAGACTGGCCGTATGAAGATTCCCTTCGGTATCGCACAGATCGGTAAGGCTTTCCGTAATGAGATCGTGGCCCGTCAGTTCATCTTCCGTATGAGGGAGTTCGAGCAGATGGAGATGCAGTTCTTCGTACAGCCCGGCACGGAACTGGAGTGGTTCCCGAAGTGGAAGGAGACCCGTATGAAGTGGCACCAGGCCCTGGGCTTCGGTGCTGAGAACTATCGTTTCCACGACCATGACAAACTGGCTCACTATGCCAACGCTGCTACCGATATCGAGTTCAAGATGCCGTTCGGCTTCAAGGAGGTGGAGGGTATCCACAGCCGTACGAACTTCGACCTCTCTCAGCATGAGAAATATTCTGGCAAGAGCATCAAATACTTCGATCCTCAGACCAACGAGAGTTATACCCCATACGTCATCGAGACGTCGATCGGTGTGGATCGTATGTTCCTGAGCATTATGTGTCACGCCTTCGAAGAGGAGAAACTGGAGAACGGCGAGACCCGCGTGGTGCTGAAGTTGCCTGCAGCCCTGGCTCCTGTGAAGTGCGCCGTGATGCC
>JAFZUS010000026.1 GCA_017618275.1 Prevotella sp. | reverse complement strand
TAAGAATTAAGAATTAAGAATTGTCCTATTTTAACGTATTTTTTGTTATTTGACTGCGTTATATGATGGAAAATGAGTAATTTTGCAGCAAAATTTGAGAGACATGGGAAAATTAGTCATCAATTCGTACGACGAATTTGCAGCGCACTTGGGTGAGGAGTTAGGCGCATCAGAGTGGCTGCAAGTAGACCAAGACCGTATCAACTTATTTGCCGACGCCACCCTCGACCACCAGTGGATACACGTGGATGTGGAGCGTGCCAAGGAGGAAAGCCAATACAAGAGCACCATTGCTCACGGCTATCTGACTCTGTCGCTGCTGCCCTATATGTGGGACCAGATCATTGAGGTGAACAATATCAAGATGCTGGTAAACTATGGGATGGATAAGATGCGCTTCGGTCAGCCGGTCATCACAGGTTCGAAAGTCAGACTGGTCACCAAACTGCATAATATCCAGAACCTGCGCGGCATCTGCAAGGCAGAGATAGATTTCAAGATTGAGATAGAGGGACAACGCAAACCTGCACTTGAGGGTATCGCATCGTTCCTCTATTATTTTATATAAAGGTAAAAGGGTAAAAATGGGAGGATTCTTTGGAACCATCAGCACGAAGGACTGTGTAAACGACCTGTTTTACGGCACGGACTATAATTCGCACCTCGGTACAAGGCGTGCCGGTATGGTGATGTTTGACAAGGAGAAGGGTTTCAGTAGAAAGATTCATAACTTGGAGCGCGACTATTTCCGTTCGAAGTTCGAGGATGAACTGGATTCTTTTTCAGGCAATCAGGGCATTGGCGTCATCAGCGACACAGATCCGCAGCCGATTATCGTGAATTCCCACTTAGGACGTTATGCTGTTGTCACGGTGGCGAAAATCAATAACCTGCGTGAGATTGCCGATGAACTGCTGGAGCGTCGTATGCATTTCAGTGAGTATTCGGCCAATACCATCAACCAGACGGAACTTGTGGCGCTGCTGATTAATATGGGACGCAGTTTCGTGGAGGGTATCAACCTCGTATATCGAAAGATCGAAGGTTCCTGCTCGATGCTGATCCTGACGGAGAAAGGCATTATTGCTGCCCGTGACTTCTTGGGACGTACTCCTATTGTCATTGGTAAGAAGGAAGGTGCCTATGCCGTGAGTAGCGAGACGACGAGTTTCCCGAACCTTGATTACCATCGGGTGAGAGATCTCGGACCTGGTGAGATTGTCTATCTGCAATCAGATTCCATGGAAGTCTTGCAGGAGCCGTTCAAGCGCGAACAGATCTGTTCTTTCCTCTGGGTGTACTACGGTTTCCCTGCTTCCGACTATAATGGTATAAATGTTGAGGCGGTGCGTGAAGCCAATGGTAAACTGATGGGTGAGAAGGATGATACGGAGGTGGACAGTGTCTGTGGTGTGCCTGACTCGGGTGTCGGTATGGCACTGGGATATGCCGAAGGTAAAGGCGTGCCGTACAAGCGTGCCGTACTGAAATATACGCCCACCTGGCCCCGTTCTTTTACGCCTGGCAATCAGGAGCGTCGTTCGTTGGTGGCCAAAATGAAACTGATTCCTAATCCAGCCTTATTGAAGGATCAGCGTGTGGTGTTCTGCGACGACTCAATCGTTCGTGGCACACAGTTGAAGGATAATGTCAGGACCTTCTTTGAGTATGGTGCCAAGGAGGTACATTGCCGTATCTCTTGTCCGCCACTGGTCTATGGCTGCCCGTTCATCGGTTTCACATCCTCCAAGAGTGATATGGAACTGATCACCCGTCGTATCATCAAGGACTTTGAGGGTGACGACAAGAAGAATCTGGAGCGCTATGCCACCACGGATTCGCCGGAGTACAAGCGGATGGTGGATGAGATAGCCAAGCGCTTGGGACTGACATCCTTGAAATTTGCCAAGTTGGAAGATTTGGTGAAGAGTATCGGTATGCCTAAGTGCAGTATCTGTACTCATTGCTTCGACGGCAGTAGTTATTGCCATGAGCATGACGATGAGGAAGAGCGCAAGCGTCAGTTGAAATTCGATTTCTAGAGCCACAGGTCGCACAGATTATCACAGAGATTTACACAGATGCGATAAATCCGTCTTCTTGGTGGATGTATTCCTCTTTGAAAAGATATTCCAGCGCGGCATTCAGTGAGTCGGTAGGCAACTGAAGGTCGCGTAACTCTGTAATATGGTGGGGTTTGCCATCAGAAAGCAGGTCGAGGATGGCTTGCGCCTCTTCACTCATCACCGACTCTTGGGCTTGGTGATGGGGCTTTTCGAGACAGACATCACACTGCTTGCAGTCATGACTGTCTTCTTCTCCGAAATAGCGCAGTAACTGACGACTACGACAGATAGCATCGTTCGTTGCATAGTCAATCATGGCATGGATGCGCTGTGTGAACTGCTCTTTGCGCTCTTCATAGACAGAGGGCATGATCTGGATGTGCTCAATGTCTTCACGACGCTGTAGATACCTGACGTATGGCGTTTTTTTCTGTGGGATGAAGTGTAGGATATGCTTCTGACTGAGGCTTTTGAGTATCAAGTACACCTGCTGGGGCTGTAGTTCACACTGACTGGCAATGAAACTCTCGTCAATGAAATTGTAATCCACAAAGAGTCCCCCGTAGTTGCGCAACAGGGCTGTAATGACCTTCTCTTCGTTGGGCGAATTGTTCTCTAAGCGGTAGAGATCATTGCGACTGACGGTGAACATGACCCTTGCCTGGTTGTCTTGTTCCTCTGTATATTCGATGTAGCCTGCACGATTCAGGATTTTCAGGGCGGAGTCAACTTGAATGGGGAAATGGCGGAAGGCGTGGCAGAACTTGTCGATATTGAATTCAAAGGTTGCATGATAACCGGACCCGATACCGATTTCATAAAAGTAGGCGAGGTGTTCATACACCTTTTTAATATAGTCTTTCTCTGGGAAAGTGTCGCTGATGCGCTTGTCAAGTTTACGATGGTCGGCATCGTTGTAAAGCAAGACAGCATAGGCTTTCCTTCCGTCACGCCCTGCCCGTCCTGCTTCCTGGAAATAGGCTTCTAGAGAGTCTGGACAGTCGATGTGGAGTACCAGACGGACATCGGGTTTGTCGATACCCATACCGAAAGCATTGGTGGCTACCATTACCCGTACTTTGTCGCTCTGCCAGTCTTTCTGGCGTTCGTCCTTCACGGTGGAGTCGAGACCGGCGTGGTAAAAAGTAGCACTGATACCTGCCTCGTTGAGCATATCTGATACTTCCTTGGTCCTGCGACGGCTACGGGCATAGACGATGGCACAACCTTTCACGCTATTGAGGATATGGATGAGTTCTTGCCGTTTATCGGTGGCGCGTCTGACGACATAGGCGAGATTCTTGCGCTCGAAGGACATCTTGAAGATAGAAAATCCAGATAATCCGGAATCTCCGGATAGTTTCTCCTGAATATCCTCAACCACTTGTGGTGTGGCGGTGGCTGTGAGCGCCAGTACGGGAACACCGGGCAGTTCCTTGCGGATATCGGCTATCTGGAGATAAGAGGGGCGGAAGTCATAGCCCCACTGTGAGATGCAGTGTGCCTCATCAACAGTGATAAAACTCACCTTCATATGGCGCAGTTTCGTGCGGAACAGTTCTGAGGATAGTCTTTCTGGTGATACATACAGGATCTTGATATCACCGAAGATACAGTTCTCGAGGGTGATGATAATCTCCTCCCGTGACAGACCGGAAAAGATGGCGGCGGCCCGGATACCATGGTGGCGCAGGTTCTGCACCTGGTCTTTCATTAGCGCTATCAAAGGGGTGATGACAATACAGGTGCCCTCACTGCAAAGTGCTGGCACCTGAAAGGTGATGGACTTTCCTCCTCCCGTCGGCATCAGTCCCAATGTATCATGTCCGTTGCCTATCGACTCGATGATCTCCCGCTGAATCCCCCGGAAGTCATCATAGCCCCAGTACTGGCGAAGAAAATCTCTGTAAGTCACTCCTCAGAAGGTTTGATGTCCTCGATCTGAAGTTGGACTTCACTGCGCTTGTAGATGTTCTCCTCGATGGTGAAGGCGATATCGAACGAACGCTTCGACTTGATATAGCGGGCATCGGCACTCTGTCCGAAGGCGATGCCGTTCATCACGTTCGACGATTTCGAATCGACCAGTTCCAGTTTGATATGCTCCTGCTGGCGACCCACTACCTTTGATGTACCGTAGTCATAGACATTGCGGGTACAGAAGATGGGCTTCTCGTTGCCTGGGCCGTGAGGGGCAAACTTTTTCAGGTCGTTGTGCAGTTTCTTGGTGATATCCTTGAAGTCAATCTCCGCCTCGATGTCGAGGGTGGCCTCTGTCTGTTCTGGCAGGATATGTTCATTGACATACTGTTGGAAGCGGCGACGGAACTCCGGGATGTTTTCTATTTTCAGTGACAGGCCTACGGCGTAGGTGTGTCCTCCGAAGTTCGCCAACAAGTCGCGACAACTCTTCACGGCATCATAGATGTCATAGCCTGCCACACTGCGTGCAGAACCGGTGGCTAGGTCGCCGCTGCGGGTGAGTACGACAGTCGGACGATAGTAGAGTTCCGTCATACGGGAAGCCACGATACCTACCACACCCTTCTTCCAGTTCTCGTCGTAGAGCACGATGCTGGAATGGTGTTTCTGGCTCTCCAGTTTCTCGATGATCTGGTTGGCCTCTTCCGTCATCTGCTTGTCCACATCCTTACGCTGTTCGTTATACTCATTGATGCGGTTGGCCTCTGCCAGTGCCTTCTCGAAGTCGCGTTCCACCAACAGGTCCACAGCCTCGGTTCCATTCACCATACGTCCTGAAGCATTGATGCGCGGTCCGATCTTGAAGACGATATCGCTCATCGTCAGTTCACGCCCTGTCAGTCCGCATATCTCGATAATCGATTTGATGCCCACCGAAGGACTCTGGTTGAGTTGTTTCAATCCGTGGAAAGCCAAGATGCGATTTTCACCCGTCACCGGCACGATGTCGGCAGCAATACTGACGGCACAGAAGTCGAGTAGGGGGATGAGCCGTGAGAACGGCAGACCATTGTTCTTGGCAAAGGCCTGCATGAACTTAAAGCCCACGCCGCATCCACAGAGATCTTTGAAGGGATAGGTGGAGTCTTCACGCTTTGGATTCAGCACTGCCACGGCTGGCGGCAGTTCATCATCCGGCACATGATGATCGCACACGATAAAGTCTATGCCTAATGATTTGGCATATTTGATTTCTTCGATTGCCTTTACGCCGCAATCGAGCACAATAATAAGTTTAATGTCCTTTTCAGCCGCGTAGTCCAACGCCTTGATACTGATGCCATAGCCCTCCTCATAGCGGTCGGGAATGTAGTATTCAATGTTGGAATAGAACTGCTGCAGGAACTTGTACACCAAAGCCACCGCCGTACATCCATCGACATCGTAGTCGCCGTATACCATGATTCGCTCTTTGCGCCCCATTGCGTCATTGAGCCTGTCAACAGCCACGTCCATGTCATTCATCAGGAACGGGTCTATCAGTTCGTTGAGCATCGGGCGGAAGAATCGCTTGGCTGCGCTCTCCGTCTTGATGCCACGCTGAATAAGCAGGTCTGCGAGTATCGGACTCATGCCGATTTTCTCGCCTAACTCCTTAGCCGCCGTCCGTTGTTCTGATGTAGGTGGTTCGTAATTCCATTTGAAATGCATTTAATATGTTATTTTTATTCTTATTGTCGCTTTGGTGGCTAGAAAAGGGCATATTAACCCAAATTAGCGCTCAAAGATAAGAATAAAAAATGAAATAGCATTAAAAAACGCTGTTTTTTTAACATATTTATAATGATTTACCTAATACTTTCGACTATTTTTTGTACCTTTGCGCCATAAATCTGTAACAAAATGAACAAGATCCTAACGATATTCCTGTCAGTCCTCGCCATTGTGACAGCACATGCCCAGATGGTGGAACCTGTACATTTCTCCTCTGAGTTGAAGATGCTTAGTGGTGACCAGGCGGAAATCGTCTTCTCTGCCACCATCGACGATGGGTGGCATGTGTATTCCACTGACTTGGGTAATGATGGTCCTATCACTGCCACCTTTAATATTGTGAAGATGGAGGGTGCTGAGACCGTCGGTAAGTTACGGCCAAGAGGCAACGAGATCAAGCAGTTCGATAAGATGTTCAATATGGAACTGCGCTTCTTTGAGAAGAAGGCCACCTTCGTACAGAAGATACGGTTCACCAAGCCTGAATACGATATTGATTGTTATTTAGAGTATGGCACGTGTAGCGATGAGATGTGCCTGCCGCCCTCGGAAGTATCTTTGAAGCAGAAAGGCAAAAGCCCTGTGAAGATGGAAGAGGATAAGAAGGAGTCGGAGGAAGATAAGAAGGATATAGAAATAGAAGAAGTAAAGTCTGCTGTCACGGACACTGTGGCTTCCGACACCGTTGTGGTTGCAGATTCTCCGCATGAAAACGACCTTTGGGCTCCCGTCGTGGATGAATTGAAGACGATGGCGGGCAGCGACGACATATCGGACCACTCTTTATTATATATTCTCCTGATGGGTTTTATTGGCGGACTCCTTGCTGTCTGCATGCCCTGTATCTGGCCCATCATCCCCATGACGGTGAGTTTTTTCCTTAAAAGGGCCAAAACAGATAAGCGAAAAGGCATTAAAGATGCCATTACCTATGGACTGAGTATCATTGTGATTTACCTTGGATTAGGACTGCTGGTGACGGCTCTCTTTGGTAGTGACACATTGAATGCAATGTCGACGAATGCTGTGTTTAATATCTTCCTTTTCCTGTTGTTGGTTGTGTTCGCCCTGTCGTTCTTCGGCTGGTTCGAAATCAAATTGCCCGACAGTTGGGCGAACAGCGTTGACACCAAAGCCTCGAAGACCAGCGGACTGCTTTCCATCTTCCTGATGGCTTTCACCCTCGTGCTCGTATCCTTTTCGTGTACGGCTCCCATCATTGGTCTACTTCTGGTAGAGACGACCACCAGCGGCAACTGGCTGGCTCCTGCTTTGGGTATGTTGGGCTTTGCCATAGCCCTTGCTCTTCCATTTACGCTCTTCGCCCTGTTCCCCTCGTGGTTGAAACAGGCACCGAAATCTGGGGCATGGATGACTACCATTAAGGTGGTACTGGGTTTCATAGAATTGGCCTTCGCCCTGAAGTTCTTCTCTGTAGCCGACTTGGCATACGGTTGGCACCTGCTGGATCGTGAGGTGTTCCTCTCGCTGTGGATAGTTATTTTTAGTCTCTTAGGTGCCTACCTCTGCGGCTGGCTGAAGTTCCAGGAGGATGAGGTCGGGGGAGACCTCCACAAGCCCATGCCCGTTGTCTGTATCATGGGCGGACTCGTCTCGTTTGCCTTTGCAATGTATATGGTGCCTGGTCTCTGGGGCGCTCCCTGTAAGGCCGTCAGTGCCTTTGCACCGCCGATGAATACGCAGGACTTCAATTTGAATACGAAGACCGTTGAGGCTAAGTTCCTGGACTACGAGGAGGGAATGGCTGCTGCCCAAGCACAGGGCAAGCCGGTGATGATTGATTTCACGGGTTATGGTTGCGTGAACTGCCGTAAGATGGAGGCTGCAGTGTGGACAGATCCCACCGTGTCCAACCTGCTCACCAAGGACTATGTGCTCATCTCACTTTATGTAGACGACAAGACACCACTTGCTGAACCTTTTGAAGTGAAGGATGCCAATGGAAACGCGAAGACGCTGCGTACTGTCGGTGCGAAGTGGAGTTATCTGCAAAGCCATAAGTTCGGTGCCAACGCCCAGCCCTTTTATGTCATTATAGACCCAACCACAGGCAAGCCTCTCAGTGCCAGCCGTGCCTACAACGAAGACATTCCTGCCTACATCGACTTCTTGGAAAAAGGTATTGCAGCATACAAATAAAATAGTGCATCCTCGAAAGACGGGGATGCACTATTTATGATGTGAGCGTTCGCAACTAAATGCCTAACTTCTTACGAATGGCGGCGGGGATGGCATTCTTGTTGATGAGGAAGTCCATCGTGTTGGCGGCGATGAAGGCTTTGGTCATATACCATGTACCTTTGTAGTCGCCGGTTTCTCCCCAAGAGTTCTGTACCATATAATACTCCTTACCGTTCTGGTCCTTGGCTACACCATAGATGTGCATACCATGATCGTCTGTCAGTTCCCAGTTGTCGAAGCGCTCCTGACGCATCTGCTGGGTGGGAACGATCTCGGGTACGGTGCAACCCAGTGAGTCGATGAGGTCGCGCTTCTTCTCGGTAGTCAGTTTGAGCCACTTGGCCATATCGCTGCCAGCGAGGCTTTGTGTAGCCTTGCTATCAATGGCATATGCCAAACCCTTACGGGTGAAGCCATCTTCTGACACGTCGCCACCCCAGGCTACAGTATAGCCGTTGTCAATGGCGTAGTCGATAATCTGCATCATCTCGTCCATCGGCAGGTTATAGGAAAGCGGGAAGCGCCAGTTGTCCTGTACCTCTACAGCGAAAGCAGTGTAGAATGGATGATGGGTGTAACTGGTGATGGATACATAGTCGTTGAGGTTGATGCCGAGTGAGGCCATGAACGATTTCGGGGTGTATTCCTTTCCCTCATAGACGAATTTCTCAGGGCACTTGCCGAGATAGGCATCAAGGATGCCCTGTAAACCAACCTTCCACTGGTTGCTGATTTTCTTGGCGGTGCTCTTTGATACGGCTGCCACGTAAGGCTCCAGAATGGAGAAGAACTCATTGAAATTGTTCAGCGAGTCACCATAGAGTGAGCCGGGGAAAGGCATAGCGTCAATGGGACAGATGCCCCAGGTCTTCAAGGTGTGAAGCACGTCCTCGGCACTGCCACCCTGTGCAAACTGGCAATCGCCGTGATAGCGTACCACCTGAATGGCGCGTTCCATATAGGTCTTGTTGGCAACGAATGCCTCACAAAGAGTATATTTCTTACCAGTGGCTTTCAGAATCTCTGCCTCGAAGAACGAGAGGGTGGAGTAGTCCCAGCAGGTACCCGAACGGTTCTGATCCTTGATACTGGTAATGGGATTCGCCTTGATTGTTGTAAAGACGGGTTTGTTCTGGTCTTTCTTTTCGGGAGCCTTCTTCTTGGCTGCCGATGCACTAAGGGCTACCATCGCCATGAGTGCAAAAGTTAAAATTTTCTTCATATTTTTTTATTTTATGGGTTATTATAGGAAATCCTAGGTTATCCTAGGCTGTCCTAGGTCATCCTAGGAGTTGTCTGCCATGAAGGCTTCGAGTTCCTGCGGGTGGTAGGGGATGCGCTTCGAACCGAGGAAACGGCAGCCGTCCTTTGTAATCAGCAGGTCATCTTCGATGCGGATGCCGCCGAAGTCCTTGTAGGTCTCGAGTTTGTCGAAATTGAGGAATTCTGCACAGTGGCCTTCTTTCCGCCAGAGGTCGATGAGGTGGGGGATGAAGTAGATGCCCGGTTCATCGGTAAGCACGAAGCCTGGTTCCAGTTTACGGCCCATACGCAGACTGTTGGTGCCGAACTGCTCCAGATTCGGACGGGTCTCCTCGTCGAAACCCACGTAAATCTGACCCAGTCCTTCCATGTCGTGTACATCCATGCCCATCATATGTCCTAAGCCGTGAGGCAGGAACATAGCGTGGGCACCAGCAGCAACGGCTTCATCGGTATTGCCTTTCATCAGTCCGAGTTCCTTGAGACGTTCAGTCATCTGTCGGCATACGGCGAAGTGGACGTCCTGATATTTCACGCCAGGCTTGGCCATCTGCAGAACATAGTCGTGACACTCTTCCACGATGCTGTAAATCTCCAACTGGCGCTGCGAGAATTTGCCGTTGACGGGCATCGTACGGGTATGGTCAGAACAGTAGTCGTTCAGTTCACAACCGGCATCGCAGAGCACCAGTCGTCCGTCCTCTAAATTGGCATCAGAGGGGTTGCCGTGCATGATCTCACCATGTTGCGAGAAGATGGTGGCGAAACTATTACCTTGTGCCAGGCTACGGGCGATGCCGTCTACCTGTCCTGCCACGAAACGCTCCGTGATACCCGGTTTAATCAGCAACTGTGCCGTGGTGTGCATGACGTAGCCCACGTCGCAGGCTGCCTCGATATAGGCAATCTCCTCGGCACTCTTCGTGGCCCGCATCTTTACTACTGCCTTGATGAGTGACAGTGAGGCTTTTTCTTTCTGTTGGGAGGGATGGATGCCGAACAGATCCATGATATGGATCTTCGTGTCGAAACGGTAGGGTGGCAGGAAGTGGATCGTTCTGTCTGTTGCCGTGCCACGGCAACAAACTTTACCTAATTCTGCCATCGGGGCGGTCTTGCAGACGCCTACCTCTGCAGCGAGGTCTGCCACAGACGGAGTATAACCCATCCATACGATATCTTCTACATCGATGTCGTCACCGAAGAGCCACTCTTCATCGTTGTCGATGTCAATGACACCCACCAGTCCGTCGCGATGTTGTCCGAAATAATAGAGGAACGTAGAGTCCTGTCGCATTGGGGCATACGCATTGGCGGGATAGTTCATTGGTGAGTCGTTGTTGCCGAATAGTACAATCACGCCGTTGCCAACGAGTTTTTTCAGTTCAGCGCGCCGCTGAATATAAGTTTCTTTGCTAAACATTTTAATAACCGTAAATTTTTTGCAAAGATACACATTATTTATTGAAACATGTTTTTTTTTGCAATAATTTGCAATAAATTTGCGTCGGCAGTATTATTCTTAATAAAAAGTTGTACCTTTGTCCCCATGAAACGCGGACTGGTACTTGAAGGCGGGGCGATGAGGGGACTGTTTACGGCAGGTATTCTCGACGTGATGATGGAGGCAGGCATAGAGCCTGACGGCATCATCGGTGTATCAGCAGGGGCAGCCTTTGGCTGTAATTACAAGTCGAGACAACCTGGACGTGCCATCAGATACAATAAAAGGTTTGCAAAAGACAAACGCTATTGCAGTTGGCAGTCGTGGTGGAAGACCGGCGATCTATACAATGCCGAATTCGGCTATCATATCATTCCCACCCAGTACGACATCTTCGATGACAAAACTTTCGAGGAGAATCCGATGGAGTTTTATGCCGTTTGTACGGATGTGGAAACGGGCAAGGCCGTCTACAAGAAACTGGAACAGAGCAATCAACTGACCTATGACTGGATTCGCGCCTCAGCCTCTATGCCGTTGGCTTCGAAGGTGGTGGAGTTAGAAGGGCAGAAAGTACTCGACGGTGGTGTAGCAGACTCCATTCCCTTGCAGTATTTCGAGAGCATCGGATATGAGCACAACGTAGTGATCCTGACCCAGCCAGATGGTTTTGTGAAGGAACACAATAAGTTAATGCCGCTTATGCGCATCGCCCTCAGGAAATATCCGAAGATGATTGAGGCGATGGACAAGCGGCACCTTATGTACAACAAGGAACTGGTCTATGTCTATGAGGCGGAGTCGGCAGGACGCGCACTGGTGATACGCCCCGACGAGAAACTGCCCATCGGACATATCTCGCACGATCCCGAAGAGATGCAGCAAGTGTACGACATAGGCAGAGCCGCTGGAGAGAAGCACCTCGAGCGCCTTCTCGATTTTTATAGTAATCATAATTCCTAATTCAAATGCGAATAGATATCATCACCGTTTTGCCTGAGATGTTGGAAGGCTTCGTCCATGAGTCCATTCTGGCAAGGGCTGAGAAGAAAGGGCTGGCAGAAATCCATCTGCACAACCTGCGTGACTACACCCTCGACAAATGGCGCCGGGTGGATGACTACCCCTATGGCGGCAGTGCCGGAATGGTGATGCAATGCGAACCCATAGACCGCTGTATCACAGCCCTGAAAGCAGAACGTGACTATGACGAGGTGATCTTTACCTCGCCTGATGGCGAACGTTTTGATCAGCATATTGCCAACGAACTGTCGTTGAAAGGTAATCTGATTATTCTCGCTGGCCATTATAAAGGAATAGACCAGCGCATCCGCGACCATCTCATCACTCGTGAGATCTCTATCGGCGACTTCGTGCTGACAGGCGGTGAACTGGTAGCGGCCATGATTGCTGATGCTGTGGTGAGAGTGGTACCTGGTGTGATAGGTGACGAACAGAGTGCGCTGTCAGACTGTTTCCAGGATGATATCCTTGCTGCCCCCATCTACACCCGTCCGGCAGACTATAAAGGCTGGAAGGTGCCTGATATCCTTCTCAGCGGCAACGAGGCCAAGATCCGTGAATGGGAATTGGAACAGGCGATGGAGCGTACACGAAGGTTGCGCCCCGACTTGTTAAAATAAAAGCAGCGCCAAGCGGCGCTGCTTTTTTATTTAGCGTATTTCTCTGCCTGTTGGCGAATCAACTCTGTATCGTTGAAATAATCAATTCGCATGGCCTTGCGTACTTCATCCATTGTCTGGGCTCCCACCTCACGAGCCTGGGCAGTACCCTTCTTTAATATATTATAGATTTCGGGTATATCCTTCTCGAACTCAGCACGGCGCAGGCGCATCGGTTCCAAGAACTTGTTCAGCACCTGATTAAGGAATTTCTTACACTTCATATCGCCTAAGCCACCACGACGATAGTGGTCTTTCAGTTCGTCAAGGTTCTGATATTCAGGCCAGAACTCGGCGAAATCGGCATCACATGAGAATGCGTCAAGATAGGTAAATACGGCGTTGCCCTCCACGTGACCAGGGTCATTCAGGTTGATATGCTCAGGATCAGTGTACATCGAACGTACCTTCTGCCATACGTCGTCGGCAGAATCGGAGAGGTAGATGCAGTTGCCTAACGACTTCGACATCTTCTCTTTACCATCGGTACCAGGCAGACGGCGAGCCGTTAGGTTCTCTGGCAACAGGATGTTCGGTTCTACCAACACTGGTGCATAAACCTGGTTGAAACGGCGTGCCAATTCGCGGGTCACTTCGAGCATTGGCTCCTGATCCTCACCGGCAGGCACTGTCGTAGCCTTGAAGAGAGTGATGTCAGCAGCCTGAGAGACAGGATAGCAGAAGAAGCCGAGGGGGATGCTCTCACCCTCGAAGCCACGCATCTTGACTTCCGTCTTTACCGTGGGATTACGCTGCACACGACTCACGCTGACGAGGTTCATTAGATAAGTGGTCAACTCAGCGAGTTCAGGAATCTGACTCTGAATGAAAAGCACGCACTTCTCTGGGTCGAGACCTGCTGCAAGATAGTCGAGTGCCACCTCTATGATGTTCTGACGGATTTTCTCCGGATTGTCGGCATTATCAGTTAAAGCCTGTACATCGGCCATAAACACAAACATACGGTCATAGTCACCCTTATTCTGCAATTCAACACGACGGCGCAGAGAGCCGACATAGTGTCCTAGATGGAGTTTTCCGGTGGGGCGGTCACCGGTCAATATTACTTTTCCCATATTCTTATTTAGTCTTTGATTTCGTATTTCGGCTACAAAGGTAGTGCAAAAATTCGATTTAGCGAAAAGAAAGCGAATATATTTGCTTTTTGGAGTATAAGAAATCTATCTAAATTGAGTGAACCATCAAAAAAGCGTGGTGAAAACTCACCACGCCTCTTATCTGTGTATGTCAGAGATTGATTACTCGTAGTACTCGATGGTACGGGTCTGTTCCATCTCCTGACCCATCATAGACATCTTGCGGCTGATCCAGTTGCCCTTAGCGTCATACTTGTAGTCGGTGTAAGGCATCTCCATGGCCTGACCACCAAAGTCCATTGACTGTGCTGCAACAGCACCCTTGTCGTTGTAAGTCAACTTAGTGACAACCTGGTTGCCCATCATCTCCATTGACTGGCTCACGATCTTTCCATTCTCCCACTTGTAGTTAATGGTGGTTTCCTGACCCTGGAACATCGTTCTCTTTGCTGACTGCAGATAGCCGTTAGCATCATACTTGGCATCGTTGAGACCCTCAATCTGCTTACCGTTCTGATCGAAAGAAACAACCTGTGCCTGACCCATCACGTTGGTGGTGATCTTCTTAACAGCACCCTGGGCTTCGTTAACCTCTACGTCGTGGAACTTGGTCTGTGCCTGAGCAGCGAATGCAACTGCCACCATGGCAATCATCATAAATACTTTTTTCATTTTTTCTTTTGTTAATTAATTAATGTTGATAAAAGTTAGATGCTTCTTAGACGATTCTTTTTTTGAAAGGTTTAATCGGCTTGTTGATTTTTTTTGCGAAAGAACTCACTCGTCCTCCCAGTAACTGATGGTGCGGGTTTGGGTGACGTTCATGTTCTGGGGTTGTTGGTTCTTCTCCCAGTACATCAGTTTCAGGTCGTTCTTGGTCCAGTTTCCCTCATCATCGTGGGCGGTGTAGTTGTTCTTCATCGTGATAGAGACGATGCACTCGTTGTTCTTATCAAACACCTTTTGTGTCTGTTGCTTGATCTCGTCGTCGCTGTTGTAACTATATTCATTCACGCTGCGGATGCCCTCTGTCGTGTTGGTGAGGGTACGCTTGATGAGACGGTTCTCCTCGTCGTACTCATAACTCAGCAGACTCTTGGCTCCAGAGGGCTCCTGCATGGCGGCAGAGACGAGGTAGCCAGTGGGGGAGTACTGGCGGTCGATGATGTCTGTGCCTGTATTCTTTCCTTGCGGGTCGAAGTGCTCAATGCCGTTCTCTGCCACAGGATTCTCCGTGATCACTTCCTGCACGGCCCCTTTTATTCCCATGTTGTAGGCATCTTTGTAATAGGGGGTTGTGTTCATATAGAACACCTTGATGGTGCGTGACTTATCGTCGTGCAGGGTGTTGGAGATCTTGATGTATCCGAGATTTGTCATAGTATGGAGTGAGCCGTCGCCCTTGGCATCGAAATTGCCGTACTGCCGTTGCAGTTTCAGCAGGAAATAACGCTGGTTCCTGTCGTAGAGGGCAAAGGTGCGGTAAGGTCCGCTGGTGACAAGAGCCGTCGAGAGCAGTTTGGTCTTTTCATCGACGCTGACCACAAGGTTGGCCTTGATACCGTAGTAGTCCCCTCGGAAGTAGTAGTCGTCAGGTTCGTCATCCTCAGAGATGACCCGTTCGAATCCTACGCTCTCAAGGGCTGGTACAAACACGGAGTCGGGACCTTCGAGGGGAACACCCATGATGTCGAGACAACGGGCATCGGCAGGGCCTTTGTACGTTTGCTCATTTCCTGTCACGAACTGGGCACTTAAAGGTAAAAAGGTAAAAAGGCAAAAAAGTAAAACCGTTAATACCTGATATGTCGTTGCCTTTTGTTTCATGCTTCAATCATCTTTAGAAATTCGTCTTCGCTGAGGATGCGGATGCCGAGTTTTTCGGCTTTCTGGAGTTTTGAGGGTCCCATGTTCTCGCCGGCGAGGATAAACGAGGTCTTGTTTGAGATGCTGCCTACGTTCTTGCCGCCGTTCTGTTCGATGATGGACTTGTACTCGTCGCGACTGTGATGGGTGAAGACGCCGCTGATCACGATGCTCTGTCCCTCAAGTTTAGTTGAGAGTTCCATCTGAAGACCGTAGCCGCGCAGACGGTTAATAATCTCGATGTTCTTTTCGTCGTGGAAGTAGGTGATGATGCTCTTCGCCATCACCTCACCGATGCCCTCTATCTCCTGCAGTTCTTCCAGGCCTGCCGCCATCAGTGCATCGATGTTTTTGAAATGACGGGCTAAGAGTTTGGCGGAGGTCTCTCCCACGAAACGGATACCGAGGGCAAACACCACTCTCTCGAAAGGAACATCCTTTGATGCGGCTATACCATTCACGATCCTTTGGGCTGACTTAGTGCGTGAACCGTCTCCGTTAATTTGCTGGACATCAATAGTATACAGGTCTGCCACATTCTTAATTAGTCCCTGACGGTAATAGTCGTCGATGGTCTCAGGACCGAGGGAATCGATATTCATGGCCTTCCGGGCAATGAAATGTTCTATGCGCCCCTTGATCTGTGGCGGACAACCCGAATCGTTGGGGCAGTACCAGGCGGCCTCACCCTCATATCTCACCAATGGCGTACCACATTCCGGACAGCGCTTGATAAACTGTACGGGCTGTGCGATGATGGGCCGTTGGTCGATATCCACGCCTACGATTTTTGGGATGATCTCGCCACCTTTTTCCACATATACATAGTCGCCTATGTGCAGGTCGAAGTTCTTGATAAAATCCTCGTTGTTCAGGGTGGCACGCTTTACGGTGGTACCTGCCAACTGCACAGGATCCATATTGGCAACAGGGGTGATGGCACCTGTGCGGCCCACCTGGTAAGTAACCTCGTTCAGACGGGTACAGACGCGTTCAGCCTTGAACTTATAGGCGATGGCCCAGCGAGGCGACTTGGCTGTGAAACCCAACGAACGCTGCTGGCGCAGGGAGTTCACTTTCAGCACGATACCGTCAGTAGCCACAGGCAGGTTCTTGCGCTCTTTGTCCCAGTAGTTGATGAAATCGTAGATTTCCTGTAGGGTTTTCACCTTTTTCATGCCCTCGCTGATCTTGAAGCCCCAACTACGAGCCGCTTCTAAGTTTTCGAAGTGCCCATCCGCAGGAAGTTCCTCGCCTAAGAGATAATAGAGATAGGCATCGAGTTGGCGCGAAGCCACCAGACTCGATTTCTGACTCTTCAACGTACCGCTGGCGGCATTGCGAGGGTTTGCAAACAGAGGTTCTTCAGCCTCCTCACGCTCCTTGTTCAGTCGTTCAAAGACGGTCCATGGCATCAAAATCTCACCACGGATTTCGAACTCCTTTGGGAAATTAGAGTGTAGAGTGTAGAGTGTAGAGTTTCCTACCGGGCTCCCATCTTTGGCGGTAGCAAACTCTAAACTATCCGTTCTCCGTTCTCCGTTCAATACTAGTGGTATTGACCGGATGGTCTTCACGTTTGCCGTCACATCATCGCCACGTACACCGTCACCACGGGTCACAGCCTGTGTCAGTTTGCCGTCCACATAAGTCAACGAGATCGAGAGACCGTCGTATTTCATCTCACAGCACACCTCGAAGTCCTCACCGGCCAGTCCTTTCCTGACACTCTCGTACCAGTCGGCCACATCCTGTTCATTATAGGTGTTGGCCAGTGAAAGCATCGGGTATTTGTGTTCCACCTGACGGAACTCTGCATTCAAGTCGCTGCCCACGCGCTGTGTCGGTGAGTTGGGGTCTGCCATTTCGGGGTGCTTTGCCTCCAGGTCCTGCAACTCATGCATGAGGAAGTCAAACTCCTGGTCACCGATGGTAGGCTGGTTCAGCACATAGTAGCGGTAGTTGTGCTCGTGCAGTTCCTTGCGCAGTTGGTTGATTCTCTGTATCTCGTCCATCGTTGATTTCTCATTTTGGCGACAAAGATACGAAAAAAAAGAATAATAACATCTTTTACCTTTTTACTTTTTTACCTTTTTATTTTTTTTACCCTTTTACTTTTTTACTTTTTTACTTTTTTTGTACCTTTGCCCCCGATTATGTGGATGATGTTTCGTGTGATACCCATCATGTGGCGGGCCGTCCGTCCGAGTAGAGTGGTGGACATGCCTGCTGTGGTGAACACCTTCTGGCTCCCTAAAGGCTATGAGGGTCTGACCTTCTTCGGACATATTCTCGCACCGACACAGGCTGAGGCCGATCGCTTCAACAACGGTTACTCAACGATGAAGAACCACGAGATGATCCACCTGCGTCAGGCCCAGGCATGCGGCGACTCGTGGCTACGCTTCTACCTATTATATATATGGTACTGGCTGAAGAACCTTCCTGCCAACAGAAAGATGAAGCATGCGGCCTATCTGCTGAACCCCTTTGAGATGGAGGCCTACGCCCGCATGCACGACCTGCATTACCTGAAGGGACCTGCCACGGAATGGCGTCAATATGCCAAGATGCCAATCAAGGAACGAATGAAACTTTACAACCATAGATTATGAACAAGAAACTCCAGGCGCACAGCGCCATCTTCTTCGCCAACACCATCTTCGGACTTGGCGTACCAGTGACCAAACTGCTGCTCGATGAGTGGGTGACACCGATGGGTTATATGGCTTCCCGATCACTCGGTGCCTGTATTCTCTTCTGGATCATCGCTGCTTTCCTGCCCAAGGAGAAAGTCGAGCGGAAAGACCTCATCACCATCCTTTTCGGTGGTCTGCTGGGCTTCGTCATCTCACAGACGCTGACGGCGTGGGCACTCGATTACACGAGTCCCGTGTATTTCTCGCTGATTGCCACGCTGACACCTGTGGCGGTGATGCTCTGTGCCGCCCTGACCATCGGTGAAAAGATCACCCCCATGAAGTCGTTGGGTGTACTGCTGGGTATCGCTGGTGCCGTGCTGATGGTGCTGATGAGCCAGTCTTTAGGTTCTGGCAAAAACGACCTCATCGGCATCTCACTGGCCATCCTGAGTGTGCTTACATGGGCCATCTATCTGATTATCACACGCAATGTGGCTTCGAAGTACTCGCCCGTCACACAGATGAAATATGTGTTCCTCATCTCAGCCATCGTCACCGTACCCATTGCCATTCCCGAACTTCCTGCCAACGCCCTCTACACCGCTGCATGGGGTTGGGACGGCGTACTTGAGATGGCCTTTATCGTCATCTGTGCCACAGCCCTTGGCTATTTCCTCATCCCCTTTGCGATGAAGTATCTGCAGGCTACGACGGTATCCATCTATACCAATCTGCAGCCTGTCATCGCCTCGTTCGTTGCCATCTGGCTCGGCCAGGATGTGCTCACGTGGGATAAGCCCGTTGCCGGTATCCTCGTACTGCTGAGTGCTTATATTGTCACCGTTGTAACTGCGAAAGAAAAATGAAGAAGTTTAGATTTTTAGTTTTGTCACTTGCACTTGTGGCTGTTGTACCGATGATGGGTCAGAGTCAGCAAGTGCTGTTGGAAACCACCGAGGGCAATATCCTCTTGACGCTCTACGATGATACGCCCAAGCATCGTGATAATTTCCTGAAACTTGTCGATGAACAGTTTTATGACTCGCTGCTCTTTCATCGTGTCATCAAGAGTTTTATGATTCAGGCAGGTGACCCCACCAGTCGTCATGCCGAACCCGGGGTGATGCTGGGCAATGGCAGTCTCGACTATACCGTCGAGGCCGAATTCTATGATGCTGAGGGCCATCTGCTACATCCTCATCAGCGTGGGGCGGTGGCAATGGCTCGCCAAGGCGACAAGAACAATCCCGAGCGCCGTTCAGGCGGTTGCCAGTTCTATATCGTCTGGGGACGCACCTATTCCACCCAACAACTCTACCAGATTGGCGATAAGGTCGAGGAACAGACCGACCACCGGGTCAAGATGACGGAAGAACTGCTGGATCTCTATCGCAAGACTGGCGGATCACCTCATTTAGATGGTCAGTATACCGTGTTTGCTGAAGTTACCGAGGGTCTTGATGTTGTCGAACGCATCCAACAGGCGATGGTTGACGATTATGACCGTCCCATCGACGATATCCGCATCCTCAAGGCCAGGAGGATTCCTTGAGCAAATCATTAATCAGCATAATCAGGTCGGCCACGTTCACCACACCGTCGCTGTTAATGTCGGCAGAGGTCGTTGTGACGCCATTGGGACTCTTGCCAGCCATAAAGTCTATGAGGTCAACGGCATCGTTGGTATCTAGGACACCGTTGCGGTTCACGTCTCCCATTTTCATACTTGCCTTATCGGTGAAATATCCTGGCGAATCCGTGCCGCCATCAATAATGGCGTAGGACTTTTCGATTTGGTTGCTCTGAAAGACCGTTCCTTTACCACCCACAAGGTTTGTACAACCTTGGAACATCTTAGAACCAGTTATATATTGGTTTGACCAATCCTCACTTACATAGATTGTTGTAAGTTTGCTACAGCCATTGAAAAAACCATTCATATTGGCGTGAATGTTTTTGAATCCACTAATATCAACGGTTTTCAGACCGCTGCACAAGGAAAACATGTGCTGCATGTCCAATGGATCAGTGAGATTATCGCTGATTTCAAAACTGCTTATGTCAATATGGGTCAAATTGTAACAAGAAGCAAACATAAAATGCATCGAACCACGTAATGCATATAAGACTTCTCCACCAGTACCGACCTTTGCTGTATTGAAATGGCTCAGGTCAATATTGGTAAGACTGCTACATTGATAGAACATATATTCCATGTCCAGTACTTTTTCTGTATTAAGGTGCTCAATGCCAATTATCTCAGTCAATTTATCACAGCCATAAAACCATCCTGCAGTTGTTTTAGGACGTGCCTTCGCAAAGGAGGAATCGAAGATAACGGTTGTAATATCAGTAGAATACCAAGGGTTATGACATGCATAACTTTCAAAAACAGTCTTGTCTGCATCATACACCCAAATACCTTCAGAAGTCCTGTTGTCTTCAGGCTTGATGCCATAATAGAATGTAAGCGTCTTTACATTCTTATCATATATGGCATAACCGCAAGTATTGATGACTATCCAATTTACATTTAAGTCCGCTACAGCCGAGTTTTCATACCCCTCTTTGACGGCAATGGCCTTGATGGTGCCATTCTCTGTCACGGTAAAGGGTGAAGTATAGACTTTGCTCTCCATTGTTGGTGTTGTGCCGTCAAGGGTATAGTAAATGGTTGCACCCTCCGTTGCAGTAGTGATGCTCAGGACATTTCCTTCGTGGGTTATGACGGGCGTCTCAACGGTAAAACTCTTGATATCCAACGATGCTATGGGACTTGTTCCAATTCCCGACAAGACGGCGATGGCCTTGATGGTCATATTGCAGTCAACAGGGATTGGAGTTTCATAGAGGGTGCTCTCTGTTGTAGGATCAGTGCCGTCGAGGGTGTAATAGACTGTCGCACCAGCCACAGCACAGGTGATGGTCACCTGATTGTCGGCATAGGTTAACGTCGGTTTCAGCAAGTTGACATCACAGATGCTTACTGTCAACGTAATTTCATTCTCATTTCCGAAGGCTACAACATAGTAAGTTCCAGCCTCGTACTCATGAGAATAGCCGGCAATAAGGGCATCGGCAGAAACATCAGTTATCTTGGCTCCGTCTGAGGAGAAAAGCCTCAGATTGCAAGCAGCGGATGACTTCAATATGTAGGTTCCCGCACTCTGGATGGTGAACGTAACCACGCTATAGCCACCCTGAGCATGGGCTTCAATGGGCAGTGAGCCAGCCACCTCCAGCGTCTGAATATCGGAAGTGTGCGTATCCGTCAGGGTGAAACTGGTGCCAATGGGTGAACTCATGGCATTGGATTCATCAGTGAAGGTGAGTGCAAATTCCATTGTAATGTTGCGTAAAAGGGTAGCCTCATCATCACTGAACGAGAAATGGCAGTCGTCGTCGATGACCGTCGGCAGTGGTGGTACTGGCACGTCGAACGGCTGGTTCAACGTGTATTCACTGATGGGCGTGTCAAACGTAACTGTTGTCATCTCGTCTCCAAAGCCATAGCGGTAGCCTGTAATCATGCGGGTGGCATCGGTCTGCTGCTCATGAGGGATGGCGAATAGGTAGCGATAGACGGGGCCCCACTTCTTGCCCTCTCTGGCCCTGAGGTTATAGAAATGAATGCCAGGAGTCTGGTCTGCCATGTCGATGGCCAGGCTGATGTCTCCGTTGGCAGTGGTCGTTCCACTGACCGCTGCACCGATGTTGTTGTCAATCCAGTATTGATAGTTTATCTGTGCTTGGGAAAGTACTGGACAGACTAACAACAGAACTATGCCTAATAGTTGTATCAGTCGCTTTTTCATCACTTTCCTTGTTTAACGGTTACATTGACATTCAGTTTCTTCGTAGACTTCACATAGTTCAATGTGCTGGACGTAACATAGGGCTGGCTGGGAATCAGCGTGAAAGGAGCAGGACCGCCAAGAGGCCCCACGACAGTATTATCGGTGCCGATGTAGCCACCCGATTGCAATTGGGATTTTGTGAACAAATTAGGGGAGTCATTTTGCCAACAGTTGGAATAGGTACTATTCTCTTCGCTTTCACGATAGATGCAGTTAACATAGGTATTGTGTGTTGAACGATTATTCCAATCGCCAAGTGATTCGATGGTGCAATTTACAAAGTTGCAATTGTGCGCCCCTAAAAGATCGTTTAACATGCAGTTGGTAAATTCGAAACCTTCTGTCTCACGTGCGTCAATTTGCTGACCAATGACACAGTTATGAATGTCGGGCTCCTCCCAATTTGCGGGTGATATTCCATTAAAGAAACAATTCTCCAAAACCATATTAGCAGATTTGGCACTTGCACTTATCCAGCCTATTTGGCAACGTTTGATAATAACACCTGTTATTTCCTGCTCAATAAAAACAGAAGCACCGTCACTATTCCACGGGTCTCTATAAATCAGGAAGCCTTCCATGAGTGTTTTTGTCAGCGTGATCTTGCCAGGAATATTGATTGAAACATTACCGTCAATACGGGTACTCTCACCTGTTTTAGCACAACCGGCATAGATATTAGCCAATGCGCCATTATACCACAAGGGGTCGTTGCCAGTCCAGAAGGCATTGTCCTCGGCTACACCTGAACCGATGAGGGTTATAGGCTTGGTAATGTTGATGCTTCCGGAAAACAAACCTGGCGTAAAATACACTGTATCACCAGAAACAGCGTCATTGATGGCATCTTGCCAGTGGTTAGCATCATACTGGGTGATTTTGCCTTTATGTGACAAGATTGTTCTTTGTAATGTGGCAGCATGACTGGCAATGCTTATAACAGCAATAATCATTGCTAATAGGCATAATTTCTTCATATTCTTACAGTTTTAGTTATTACTCTATAATTATCGGGGGCAAATATACAAAAAAAGACTGAAAGTTCCAAACTTTCAGCCGATTATTTTGAAAACGAGTCGTATTTATTTTTTCAAAAGTGGTGATGCAGACCATCCAATCGCACGTGCGCGTGCGTATTGGATATAGATAAATGAGAAAAGAACCCGCCTATCCCGCTCATCCCACACGTAAGATTTTTTACTTCAGGTGTGGGATGAGCGGGATAGGTGGGATAAAAAGTGGATATGACAAGTATACGCGCGGGCGCACGAATACAGTACTATTTTTCGTTACGACACTACTATTGAAAATTACGACACTACTATTGAAAATTACGACTCTACTATTGAAAAATACGACACTACTATTTTTTGCTACGACAGTACTATTTTTCATTACGACCGTCGTAATTTTTCTATTGACCGTCCGTGGAATCAGTCGGCGGATTCGAACTCCTCGAGGAAACGGGTGTCGTTCTCGGAGAAGAGACGGAGGTCGCTGACGCGATACTTCAGGTTGGTGATGCGCTCGACACCCATACCGAAGGCGTAGCCAGAGTAGATATTCGAGTCGATACCACAGAGTTCGAGCACGTTGGGGTCGACCATACCACAGCCGAGAATCTCTACCCAACCAGTATGCTTGCAGAAACCACAGCCTTCGCCACCACAGATGAAGCAGGAGATGTCCATCTCTGCAGAGGGTTCTGTGAAGGGGAAATAGGAGGGGCGCAGACGGATCTTGGTGTCGGCACCAAACATCTCCTTGGCGAATGACAAGAGAACTTGCTTGAGGTCAGTAAACGAGACGTTCTTGTCGATATAGAGTCCTTCCACCTGATGGAAGAAACAATGGGCACGGGCAGTAATCGCCTCATTACGATAGACGCGACCTGGACAGATGACGCGGATGGGAGCCGTCAGTTTGCCGTTCTCGTCGTGCATGTGCTCCATTACACGGGCCTGAACGCTGGAGGTGTGCGAGCGGAGCAGGATGTTCTTCGTGACATCGTTGGGATGCTGCGAGACAAAGAAAGTGTCCTGCATATCACGGGCAGGATGATCGGCTGCGAAGTTCATCTTCGTGAACACATGGAGGTCGTCTTCCACCTCAGGACCGTCTGCCAGTACAAAACCCATACGTGAGAAGATGTCGATGATCTCGTTGGTGACGATGGTCAGCGGATGGCGCGTACCTAACTGTATGGGGTAGGGGGTGCGCGTCAGGTCGAGGGCTTCGTCGCCCGTCTCCTGCGTCTCACACTCCTCGCGCAACTGGTTGATACGCTCCGTGGCCATTGTCTTCAGTTCGTTGATCTTCATACCAACGGTTTTCTTCTCGTCGGCAGCCACATTGCGGAAGTCATTCATCAACTCGGTGATGGCACCCTTCTTACTCAGGTATTTCAATCGGAGTTGTTCCACTTCCTCTGCGTTCTTCGCACTCAATTCCTGTACTTCTTTCAGGAGTTCGTCTATCTTATCCAGTATCATATTATTGACGATTTACTGATTTACGATTTACAATTTATGAAATTTGCGTGCAAAATTACAAAAAATCTGTGATAATCTGTGTATTCTGTGGCTTTTTTTGTAATTTTGCCCCAAATTTGAGAGATTAAGATAGATTACTACAGCGTTAGATAGTAAGATGAAGAGGTTTTTGATTGCGATTGTCGCAAGTGTCCTGCTGATGTTTTCCTGTACGGGAGGCAAGACGCAGGGGGCAGAAGAGCCGCAGACCGACTCCGTAGCCGATACCGTTGACGCCACTCCCATCGACACGTTGGAACTACTCATCGGAGAAACGCCCACGCCGAAGGCGATGGATGAACTTTTTGACGACTTTATCTTTAACTTTGCCGCCAACAAGAAATTGCAGATGGATCGTGTGGTCTTTCCGTTGACGGTGCGTAAGGGTGACAAGACGGAGAACATCGACAAAAAGAAGTGGGAGATGGAACGCTTTTTCATGCGACAAGGGTATTATACGTTGCTTTTCGACAATGAGAAACAGATGCAGTTGATGAAGGACACCTCTCTCAATCAGGCTATCGTAGAGAAGATCATGCTCAAGAAGAATGCCATCAAGGACTATGTCTTCAACCGTATCCGTGGTGCCTGGATGCTGCGCGAGGTGAGGGAGATGCCTATCTCGGAGAATATGAATGCCTCGTTTCTGGAATTCTATCAGAAGTTCGTATCGGATAAGGTTTTTCAGGTGAAGAGCCTTAACTCTATGGTTACTTTCGTAAGCCCGGATCCCGATGACGACTTTAACATGATGGAAGGCATCATCACGCCTGACACATGGGAGGCTTTTGCCCCGCAACTGCCCTCGAAACTGCTCTATAACATCATTTACGGTCAGCCGGAGCGTGTGGGCAACGAGAAGATCTTCATCATGCGTGGCATTGCCAACGGACTGGAGATGGAACTGCGCTTCAAGAAAGTGAACAACCGCTGGCTGCTCATGAAAATGACGACGTAGAAGGTGAGAAGGTGAGAAGGTGAGAAGGTGAGAAGGTGAGAAAGTGAGAAAGTGAGAAGGTGAAGGATTTTAAGGATTATAGTTTGAAGGAACATAATACATTTGGCATAGATGCCAAGTGTAGTAGGTTCTTGGAGTTTGAGGATGATCAGGAGGCTGTTAAGGTGGCCAGTATCCTGAGGGAATCGAATATTCCTTATATAATAATAGGTGGAGGCAGCAATCTGCTGTTGACGAAGGATTTCGAGGGTATTGTCGTGCGCTCGGATGTCTTGGGCTATTATATAGATGGTAATAGGATGACCTGTGGCAGTGGCGAGGTGTTTGACGAGGTTGTCGAGGCTTCGCTGCAGGCAGGACTTTATGGACTGGAGAACCTCTCGTTGATTCCTGGCGATGTGGGTGCGAGTGCCGTTCAGAACATCGGGGCCTATGGTGTCGAGGCGAAAGACTATATCATGACCATCGAGGCAGTGGAGATCGCATCAGGTAGGGTGGTCGAGATTCCTGCAGAGGAATGTGGCTATGCTTATCGTCAGAGCCGTTTTAAACAAGACTGGAAGAACCGCTTCCTGATAACCCGTGTGACTTATGCTTTATCGCAGACCTTCAAGCCCCATCTTGACTATGGCAATATCCGTGCGGAGTTGGAAAGGAAGGGCATCAAAGAGCCTACGGCCCAACAATTGCGTGAGACCATCATAGACATCCGGAATGCCAAACTGCCAGATCCGAAGGTGGAGGGCAATGCGGGCAGTTTCTTTATGAATCCCATTGTCAGTCGTGAGAAATATGAATCGTTGGCAGCCCAATATGAGAAGATGCCTCACTATGAGGTGGATTCTGACCATGTGAAGATTCCTGCAGGCTGGATGATAGACCAGTGTGGTTGGAAAGGCAAGTCTCTGGGGCGTGCGGGGGTTCACGACAAACAGGCCTTGGTGCTTGTGAACCGTGGTGGGGCTACTGGTGCTGAGATTGTGGCACTGAGTGACGCTATCCGTGCTGATGTCAAGGCCAAATTCGATATTGATATCTACCCTGAGGTGAACATTATATGAAACTGACTTTCTTGGGAACGGGAACATCGTGTGGCGTACCGGTTATCGGTTGTCAGTGTGAGGTCTGTCGCAGTACGGATCCTCACGACAAACGTACCCGTTGTTCCGTGTTGGTGGAAACAGAGCAGACGCGTCTGCTGATAGATTGTGGCCCCGACTTCCGTCAGCAGATACTTCCACAGCCGTTTCGTAAGATAGATGGTATCCTGATTACCCATGCCCACTACGACCACATGGGGGGTATGGACGATATCCGACCCTATTGTCAGTTTGGCGAGATTAACGTCTATGCCGACGCCCAGGCCCGTCAGGGGATGCTGGAGATGTTGCCGTACTGTTTTGCGGAGCATCGTTACCCAGGGGTGCCAGCCATCGGACTTCATGAGATCAAGCCCCATGAGCGCTTGTCGTTCGGTGACTTGGAAGTGGTGCCTTTCGTGGTGATGCACGGGAAACTGCCCATCCTGGCCTATCGCATTGGCGGACTGGCCTATATCACGGACATGAAGACCATCGACGAGTGTGAGATGGCCTATCTGCAGGATGTGGAGGTGTTGGTGGTGAATGCCCTGCGTTTCGACAAGCCACACCACTCCCATCAGTTGGTGGACGATGCCATTGCCTTTGCGCAGAGGGTGGGGGCTCGGGAGACCTACCTGATCCACTCCTGTCATGATATCGGCCTACATGCTGAAGTCAACAAAAAACTGCCAGCAGGAATCCAACTGGCATACGACGGACAGATTGTAGAAATCTGATTACTTGTGTTTCTTTTTCTTGGATTTCCCAAACAGGAATCCGTAGCCTTTCATCAGTTTGCGAATCAGGAGGAACGTGTCGAAAGCCACGATGCCATTACTCACCAGTCCTGCGATGTAGTCCGACTTGGTGTTGCCCTCGCGCTTGATGAATACCTGATTCCATAGCGTGGTAAACTTGCCGTTGTCCTCCTGGATCTTTTCGGCCAGTTCCTCTTTCCGCTGGCGTATCTCTTCCAGCGTCCGGAATTCGTGGATGGGTTTCTTGACAGGTAGCATGGGCGAACGTTATTTGCTGAGCAACAATCCGGCGAGGAAGTGCACCAAGGGCTTCTCTATCCATGACTTGCGCATACAGAAGAATAGGATGAAGAGGAGCAGATGGACGACTCCCACAATGAGGAAAGCAAGAGCGGTACCAGTAAACGTGGCCAACCAGAAAGTGAACGCAAACGAGAAGTAGAGCAGTACGGCAATAATGATCATGAAGAACACGACTGCCAAGGCGAAGGCTGTTATGAGCCTAACCACCTTGTCAATCACGTCTAACTTCAGATACTCCGTCTGTAACCCGAGGTAATGCTTCAGTACCTCAATGAGTTGCGCGATAGTCTCTACGTTCTTGTCGCTCGAAAGCATTATTCTTCTTCGGCTGCGTCTTGGATATCGTCAACGAGGTCAACCACTTCCTTGCGGCTGAGTTTGACATTATGCTTCTTGAGGAAGTCCTCTACGGCATCAGTAATCTTTACGCGGGTGTCCTGTCCCTTTTCGGGAGCCATCAGGATTCCAAGGGCTGCGCCAGCAATGGCACCACCGAGGAATGCACTTAAGTAACCTAAACTCTTCATAAGTGATATTTTTTTGAATTAAACGTTTGTTTACACTTGCAAATATACGGATTTATTTCGGAAAAAACCATATTTTTCCTGCGATTTTTTGTTAAAATGGCGATATTTCCACCATTTAACAAACTTTATGCAGCATTTTTGTGCTATTTTGCGTGAGATTTTGTAATTTCGCAGCAAATATTTGAAACAGAAGTATAACATTTAAATAATTTAAGGTAATGAAAAAGTACATCGTATTGTGCGCAGGATTGTGCCTCGCATTGGCAATGACAAGTTGTAAATCAAGTGAGAGTGCTTACAAGAAGGCTTATGAGAAGGCCAAGCAGTATGACACTCAGACTGCTCAGCATACTGCACAGCCTGCTTATGAGGAACCTGCAGTGGTGGCTCCTGTCCAGACAAGACCAGCCAATGAGGTGCGTCAACTTGATAATTACGACAATGTCTCTGTCCGTCAGGAGAAGGTGGCAGTCGTCAGTGGTAATGGCTTGAAGGCATTCAGCGTAGTTGTGGGATCCTTCGGTCTGCAGTCGAATGCCGAGGGTCTGCAGCAGCGTTTGAAGAGCGCAGGCTATGATGCCCAGATTGTGAAGAACGAAGACCGTAATATGTTCCGTGTGGTAGCCGCTACCTTCGACAATAAGGCAGATGCAGCCCGCAGTCGCGACCAGTTCCGTGAGCAGGAGGCTTACAAGGATGCCTGGTTGCTCTCTAAACAATAAGCATTTGGCGCGGATACTGTCCATCGATTACGGTAAGAAGCGTACAGGTATAGCAGTCACCGACCCATTGCAGATTATTGCAGGCGGGTTGGCGACTGTTTCTACGTCTGACCTTTTCGACTGGCTGAAGGCCTATCTGGCCAAGGAGGCTGTGGAGCGCATCATTATCGGAGAGCCCCGTCAGCCGAACGGTCAGCCGAGTGAGAATCTCCAGCGTGTGCAGCAGTTTGTGAACCGTTGGCGTAAGGCAGTGCCAGAGGTTCCTATCGACTATTTCGACGAACGTTTCACATCCGTATTGGCACATCAGGCGATGCTCGACGGAGGTCTGAAGAAGAAAGCCCGTCAGGACAAGGCCCTCGTTGATGAAATCTCCGCTACCATCATCCTGGAAGATTATCTCCGCTCCCGTACTCGCCCCCTAAGTTAGGGGGCAATAGGGGTCTGAACAGGCGCAGGCTCCAATGTCGAACATATTAAAGGTCTGATAAACGCTTGTTCAGACCCCCATCCCCCTAACTTAGGGGGCTTGAAAGAATGATATTACCTATTTATATATATGGTCAGCCCGTGCTCCGCAAGGTGGCTGAAGACATTACCCCCGACTATCCCGACCTGAAGCAGTTGATAACTGATATGTGGGAGACGTTGGCAGAGTCAGAAGGTATAGGTCTCGCTGCACCCCAGATTGGCAAGGCAATCCGTCTGTCAGTCATTGACTTGGATGTGCTCTCTGATGATCTGCCAGAGTATAAGGGGTTCCGACGGGTGTATATCAATCCCCATATCGTGGAGTATGATGAGTCAGATACGAACTCCTCAGAGGAGGGCTGTCTCTCGTTGCCTGCCATCCATGAGAAGGTGGTACGTCCGACGCGTATCCGTGTGGAGTGGGATGATGAAGAGTTCCAGCACCACGACGAGTGGATAGAGGGCTATCTGGCCCGTGTGATGCAGCATGAGTTCGACCATCTCGACGGAAAGATGTTCGTAGACCGTATCTCTCCGCTTCGCAAACAACTTATCAAAAGCAAGTTGCGTGCCCTGACACAAGGCCGCTACCGTTGTTCATACCGGACAAAGCCGGTGAGAAGGTGAGAAGGTGAGAAAGTGAGAGAGTGAGAAGGTGAGAAGGTTGAGGATGATATTAAATGGTAGTAAGGTGAGAAGACTCGTGTTCTTCTCACTTTCTTACCTTCTCACCTTCTCACCTTTATTCGCTCAGTACAACACCGACCGCCTGGTGATGATTGGGCGCTCTGCCCTTTATTATGAGGACTATGTCCTTTCCATCCAGTATTTCAATCAGGCCATCTCGGCCAAACCGTATCTCTACGAACCCTGGTTCTTCCGTGGAGTAGCCAAGTTCTACCTTGATGACTTCCGGGGGGCGGAGAGTGACTGTACCCAAGCCATTGAGCGTAATCCGTATGTGATGACCATCTATGAGTTGAGGGGCCTCTGTCGCATCAACCAGAAGAATTATTCGGGGGCGATAGACGACTATACCCGTGCCATCCGTTATAACCCCGACAATCAGGGCCTTTGGCACAATCGTATTCTCTGTCGCATCAACGAGAAAGATTATGAGCGTGGATTGGCGGAGATCGACACGATGCTGACCCGCTGGTCGAACTATGCCAGGGGATACGCCATGCAGGCGGAGATCTATCTGTTGAAGAAAGATACGACGGAGGCTGTCAAGTCGTTGGACAAGAGTCTGGAACTGGATCCCTATGATGCCGGCATCTGGGCAGAGCGGGCTGTCATCAGTCTGGCCCGTCAGAAATGGAAGGAGGGTGAGGGCTACCTCACCAAGGCCATCCACCTCCAGCCGAAGAATGCCGGCTATTATATCAACCGTGCGCTGGCACGCTACAATCAGAACGGTCTCCGTGGGGCGATGGCTGACTATGATACGGCTCTGGATCTTGACCCCAACAATTTCATTGGTCACTATAACCGTGGCCTGTTGCGTGCGCAGGTGGGCGACGACAACCGAGGCATTGAGGACTTCGACTTTGTGCTCCGTCTGGAACCCAACGACCTGATGGCGCTTTTCAATCGGGCTCTTTTGTTGGAGCAGACGGGTAATCTGAGAGATGCTATCCGCGACTATTCGAAGGTGATCGACGAGTTTCCGAATTTCTGGTTCGGTCTTGAGCATCGTGCCTCGTGCTATCGTCGACTGGGACTCGCCAAACAGGCCGAGGCCGATGAGTTCCGTATCCTGAAGGCCCAGATGGACAAGCGCTACGGAGGCAAGCAGCCCCGTCTCTCGAAGCGGCAGATGCGTCGTAAGAGCGATACTGATCCTGACAAATACAACCAACTCGTCGTGGCTGATGAGCAGCAGGTAGAGCATGAGTATAAGAGCGACTATCGTGGAAAGGTGCAGAACCGTCAGGTGGAGATGGCCTGGCAGCAAATGTTCGCTCTCTCGTTCTTTACCGTCTACGACAAAGTGCGTTCATATATCGCCTTCGACAAGGATGTGGATGCTTTCAACCAACAGTCCAGGGCGCATGCGTTGCATATCATCAGTTCGCAACCGAATATCGACGAGGCCAGGATGAACCGTCACGTTGCCTTCATCGATTCCGTCACCATTGCCATTGGCGAGACCAAGGGGAATGTGGATGTGAAACCCCTGCTGGTTCAGCGGGCCGTCGCCTACAGTGCCATCCAGAATTTCGATGCTGCCATCGACGACCTCTCGACCCTCATCCAGATGGACTCTACGGCTGTGCTGGCCTATTGGCAGCGGGCTGTCTGTCAGGCGAAGATCAATGAGTTCAACGCCTCGCAGGGCACGAATGTCGAACTGAAGTCGGCCAACGTGCTCAGCGACTTGTGCGAGGCCCTCAAGTTGGCTCCCAATAACCCGTACCTCTATTACAACCGAGGGTGCCTCTATGCCATCCGGAAGGACTATCATCGGGCGCTCGACGACTTCACCCGTGCCTTGTCGTTCGACGGCAATATCCCTGAGGCCTATTATAACCGTGGACTTGTCTATCTCCAAACCAACAAGACGACAGAGGGAGTGGCCGATCTGAGCAAAGCCGGTGAACTGGGTCTCTATGATGCCTATAGTGTCATTAAGAAATATCGTGAGAAGTGATCTTGAAAATACATGTCTTAAAAGATGAAAAAGTTTTTTTTACTATTGATTCTGACGATGGTGGCGCTGTCGGGTGCAAAGGCCGACGGTGCACACTATAATGTATGGCTGAAAAGTTGTGAGACTGCCAATACCGAAGTAATCAGTGCTATCAAGACAGCAAATCCGGACCTCGGCCTGAAGGAGGCGAAGGACTTGGCTAATTCAGCCCCCTGCTGGGTATTGGAGAACGGTACGAGAGAGACTGCCGCGACGCTGACAGCATCGCTGAATGACCTCGACTGTACTGCCATCAACTACCTGGTGATAGACGATAGTTTCTCTGAAGCACCCATACGCTATCTGTTGGAAGACAAGTATATGGACTTCGCCGACAGCGAATACAAGTGCGTCTCGATGGGAGCACTGGACAAGGTGCAGGCCATCAGCGTCAGGAATCAGGGCCTTTCTTCGTTGCGCGATATCGATGTCTTCACCAAACTGCAGTTCCTGGACTGTAGCGGCAACCAACTGACGGCACTCGACCTGAAGACGAACTGGAAGTTGAAGTCGCTGTTCTGCTACGACAACAAGTTCGGGAAGAAAGCCCTCAACGCCCTCATTGCCAGCCTTCCGGAAACGGGGGGCACCATCGTTCCCTTCAGGAAAGACGACGGAGGAACCAACTTCGGAGCCACACAGATGGCTGCTACCAAGGCAAAAGGGTGGGAGACGTTTGTGAAGAACAGCGATGGGCAGTTTGAGCCGTATAACGAAGAACCCCAGTACTTTGACGCAAGTGGGGCCTACTATGGTCCTTCCCAGGATGTTGACCTTTACTCTGGAGCCTATTATACGGGCCGCTATGTGAGCCCCTTCAAGACCTTCCTGGGCAAGACGGATGAAGAGATCCAGGCAAAGTTAGACCAACTTTGGAACCACTACTTCAACGGTGACAACAACAGCAAAGTCTATTATGAAACGCATGATGGTGCCTATATCGAAGACATCAACAACAGAGACGTCCGTTCCGAGGGCATGTCATACGGTATGATGATCTGCGTGCAGACCAACCATAAGGAGGAGTTCGACAAGTTGTGGAAATGGACGAAGGCCCACATGTGGCACAATCCTTCTAGCGGCGGTGACGGGTATTTCTCATGGAAATGTAACACGAACGGAAGCGTGGGTGACCAGGGTTGCGCACCTGACGGTGAAATATACTTCATGATGTCGCTCTTGTTTGCTGCAAACCGTTGGCACGACGAAGGCTATATGAAGGACGCTCAGGCAATCCTCAAGGCTTGCTGGAAAGGCAATGGCAATTCCTTGTTCAACGAACAATCTTACGTTGTGGTGTTCCAACCGACTGCCAGCAACAATTCCTGGTCTGACCCGTCGTACGACCTGCCGGCCTTTGTAGACTTGTTCGCCCGCTGGTCGAAGACGAACAATGACAAGTGGGGAAGGGCGCTTACCGCTACCCGTAATCATCTGTACAAGAGTTCGAATTCCCACTCAGGCTTGTTCTCCGACTATAATAACTTCGACGGCACTCCGCATAGCGTTTCTTTCAACAGCGGTGCTACAAAATATATGTACGACGCCATGCGTTGCGCCATGAATTTCGGTATGGACTATTACTTGTTTGGTGCGGATGCTGCACGCCAGACAGTGATGGCACAACGGCTGATAGACTTTTTCGAAAGAGATAAATACAAACACGCCCGTTTTAACTGGGATGGCACGGGAGCCTCTGAAATGTACACCTCAGGTGAGGCGGGCTGCAACGCAGTGGCCTGCTATGCGCTGATAGGAGAGGCCGGCTATGAGGATGAGGTGTGGACCAACTTGTCGAAGGCTTGGGATGTGGTTCCTCTAACTGGCCAGTATCGTTATTACGACGGCTTGGTGCACTATCTGGCGATGCTGCACCTCTGTGGCGCTTTCAAGATTTGGAAGCCCATTACCGAAGTCTATGATTACGGCGATGCCAATGGTGACCACACCGTGAACACCTCCGATGTCGTGAGTATCGTGAACAAGATGATGGGTAATCCCCCGATCGGCTTCAACGAGCCCGCTGCCGACATCAACCAAGACAGTAAGATCAATATTGCCGACATTGTGGCTCTAACCAAGATTCTCGGACTAAAATAGAGGATTTGCCTAAAAAACACGCAATTTATTTTGCATTTCACTCAATTTTCACTACCTTTGCACGCGATTTTCGGATCGCGTGCAAAGACGTTTTAAATTCAAACATATATTGTAGATATGATTAACATTACTTTTCCAGACGGATCTGTTCGTTCGTATGAGCAGGGCGTGACTGGCTATCAGATTGCAGAGAGCATCTCTCCGGCTCTCGCACGCAGCGTTGTAAGTTGCGGAGTAAACGGTGAGACCGTAGAGTTGAATCGTCCCATCAACGAGGACGCAACGATTGAACTCTACAAGTTTGACGACGAGCAGGGTAAGCACACTTTCTGGCACACCTCGGCCCACCTGTTGGCAGAGGCTCTGCAGGAGTTGTATCCAGGCATCCAGTTCGGTTTCGGACCTGCTGTCGAGAATGGTTTCTTCTATGATGTCTTGCTGAAGGACGGCGAGAGCATCAAGGAGAGCGACTTCCCCAAGATTGAGGCAAAGATGAAGGAACTGGCTGGCAAGAAGGAGCCGGTGGTTCGCAAGGAGGTGGCTAAGGCCGATGCCCTGAAGCAGTTTGCTGCCGACGGTCAGACCTACAAGTGCGAGCACATCGAGCAGGATCTTGAAGACGGTTCGATTACGACTTATACGCAGGGTAACTTCACCGACCTCTGCCGTGGTCCGCACCTTGTGGATACGGGTGAGATCAAGGCTGTGAAGTTGACTTCTGTGGCTGGTGCCTTCTGGCGTGGCGATGCTTCTCGTGAGCAGATGCAGCGTCTGTATGGTATCTCGTTCCCGAAGAAGAAGATGCTCGACGAGTATCTCGAGATGCTGGAGGAGGCTAAGAAGCGCGACCACCGTAAGATTGGTAAGGAGATGGAACTCTTCATGTTCTCCGACAAGGTAGGTAAGGGTCTGCCCATCTGGTTGCCGAAGGGCACCGAACTCCGTCTGCGCTTGCAGGATCACTTGCGCAAGGTACAGAAGCGTTTTGGTTATCAGGAAGTTATCACGCCGCATATCGGTTCAAAGAATCTCTACGTTACCTCTGGTCACTATGCCCACTACGGCAAGGATTCGTTCCAGCCCATCCATACGCCTGAGGAGGATGAGGAGTACATGCTGAAGCCCATGAACTGTCCTCACCACTGCGAAATCTTCGCTTGGAAGCCTCGTTCATATCGTGATCTGCCCCTGCGTATCGCAGAGTTCGGTACGGTATACCGCTACGAGCAGAGTGGTGAGTTGCACGGACTGACCCGCGTACGCTCGTTCACACAGGATGATGCCCACCTGTTCTGTCGTCCAGATCAGGTAAAGCAGGAGTTCCTGAATGTGATGGATATCATCGGTATCGTGCTCTCTGCCTTCGGATTCAATTTCGAGGCTCAG
>JAFZUS010000151.1 GCA_017618275.1 Prevotella sp. | reverse complement strand
TCGTTTCGAGTTCTCACCCATCGACGAAGTCGCACGCGCCATCATGCTCCTCGCACAGTCCCCGGAAGACTGCATCGTGTTCCATCCCTACAACACCCATCAGCAGTTCCTCAGTGACGTACTCAACGGATTCGCCCAGGCAGGCATAAGCCTCAAGTATGTCGAATCTGAAGAGTTCAGTCAGCGGCTTAACACGATGATGGACAATCCCGACCTCGTCACCCTGCTCCGACCGCTGATGGCCTACAACCTTGGAGGCAACCGAAAGGTCCGTAACATTGAGTGTACCAACGACTACACCACGCAGGTCCTCTACCGCCTCGGATTCCAGTGGCCTCCGACTGCAGCCGACTATGTCCATCGCTTTGTTGACACCATTGTAGGCTTCGATTTCTTTAATGTATAAAGTTCAGATTGATGAATAGCAAAAAAACAGGCGGGTACCAATGAAGGGCCCGCCTGAATTTTATGATTTACAATGTATTACTCGATTGTCACATGGTGTGCGCCATTGTATGAGAGATACAACTTGAAGGTGTGCGTACCGCCATCGATGGTGAGGTTATCACCACCCTGTGTCAAATCGTCAACGCTGCCACCCCAGTTGATACTCCAGTCATGGTTAGCACGGAACTTGTACTCGCCTGATACGGCATCGGTGGTTACTTGCCAGCAGCCTTCCTCCTTATTGTAGGTCATATCCACGTCGCCGCCCCAGTCGTTGAAGCCTCCGATCAAACTGACGCTTTCAATCTTTGTCAGGCTGTAGTGCATGTTGGCAAAGTCGAGGTTAATCTGGTAGAAGCCGGCACCCGGATCGGGGCAGTTCGGACCGCCGCCGTCGGTGAGGGAACCACTTGTGTTGTCGCCGCTGACATACTCCAGGTCGTTGTCCCAGTTGTCGGCGTTGGGCTTGAACTTGAACTCACCGTCGAGCCAGTAGTAGCCCTGGTACTTTCCGTTGCCGTCGCCCAGCAGCAGATGACTGGTGCTCCAGCCGCCTTCGTTGCCAATCTCATAGAAGTTGTCGGGATAGCCGTTGTCTTCCTTGACAGTGCAGTGGGCAGGAGCCTCGTCGCTGAGGAAGAGGCGGATGACGTATGCACCGTCGGCAGCAATTTGCAGGTTGGCTCCACCCTGTGTCAGATCGTCAACGCTGCCACCCCAGTTGATGGCCCAGTCGTGGTTGAGACGGAACTTGAACTCGCCGGCACTGAGTGTCTCGCGAGCCTCCCAGCACTTCATGATCTCATTGTAGGTCATGTCGATGTCGGTATCCCAGTTTCCGCGAACAGAACCGATAATACTGATAGAAGTGACAGGTGTCACCTTATAGGTCATTTCCTTCAGGTCAACCTGAACGAAGTAGAAACCTTCAGCGACGCCATCCATGTTAGGACCGCCGTCGGTGGTGAGCGTACCGCTAGTAGCATCGCCGCTGACCTTCTCCCAGTCGCCGTCCCAGTTGTCCTTGTTAGGCTTGAACTTGAACTCGCCGTTCAGGTAGATGACTGCACTGTAGAAGCCATTGCCGTCGCCGTGGAGAGGATGAGGCTCGCTCCAGCCACTCTCGTTACCGATCTCATAGATGAACTCGTTGAAGCCAACGGGTGTAGCCGTCCACGTCTGCTCAAGCATCTTGAAGGTGAGGTCGTAGAAGAGGGCATCCGGGTCAGCCACGATGACAAGATTGCCACCTGCGTTCTTGTAAGCGAACTGGCCTTCGGTATCACCGGCACTCAGACAGCCACTCCAGTCGCCGCCCAGACCTGACTCCGGTGTCATCTTGAACTCGATGTTACTACCGTCTTGAGTGGCAGGGATGCGCACCTTGAAAATCGGGTTCACATACGGGTCGCTACCGTCGTTGGTCAGTTTGTAGGTCGTATCGGTGTTGTCCCATCCGTTGATGCTGCCGGTGAGGTAGTAGGCCTGTTCGATGACAGGAGCCTGCGGAATGGCACTCACATGGAAGACATCAGAGATGATCTTCACAGTGGTGGATCCATTGGTGAGCCACGTGCTTACTGTAGCGTCAATGTCGCGCTGAATGGGATTGCAGGTGTATATCTTCTCAATGTAGGCCTGCAAGTCGGCAGTAGCGATTGTACCGTCGGTACCAATCTCGAAAGTCTCTTCGCCCAATGTGAGCAGGTAAGAGGAGAGCGTATAGTTTCCATCGGTCGAAGTCGGGGCAGTGATGTCACACACCTTAACCCGTTCTGCAGTGATGTTGTTGAGGTCGATGATGCCTACCGTAGAGATATTTCCGTTGCCAAAGGACACCTGTTCAGGCTGTGGCACAACCTGTGGACTTAGCCAGTCCTTGAAATCGTCGGTGCAGGCTGCTAACGACGCTACAAATGCTATCAATGATAATATTTTCTTAACCATAATCGTATACTCTTAAAATTACTGTTTGATGAAACGGATGTAGCCCGTAATGTCGTTAAAGAGAATCATGTATGTTCCTGCCTCGGCAATCTTCAGGTTAGGACCGTTGCTTTCACCGTAGACATACATGCCTTCAGAGTAGTCAACGAATGTACCGCCCTTGTTGAAGTCCCAAGAACCGGCCTGTTTGATCTTCACCTCGTCGCCGGTAGCGAATTCCTTAGTGATGTACCAGTCGTGGTTCTCCCAACCTGTCGAGCAAGGCGTCATATCGGTGTCGCTCCAGTCGTTGAACGAGCCGGAGATGGCCATGCCGGTGAATACAGGTGCTGAGCCTTCGTAGGCCTCGATGGTCAGTTTGTCTTCCTTGGTGTCCAGGGTGACTTTGTAGAGGCCTGCCTCAGGAACGGTGATGTTGCCTGAACCGCCGTCGTTCTTCACGTAGGAACCGAAGGCATCGCCCTGACCCCACTGACTTGCCCAACCGTCGTCGAGTGCACCACGGAGTTTGAAACCGTTGCCGCCCAGATAGCCAATCCACTGGATTTCGCCCTGTCCAGCTTTGCTGTCATACTCTTTACCTTCAATGGTCTGCATCGGGATGACGCACTTGGCCACGTCGCTACCCCAAGAACCGTCGGCAATGTCGGCACCGATGAGCCACCAGATCTCAGGATCGGCAGGTTTCAGCACCACATAATATGGTGCAGTCATCAGGGTAATGACATTGGAATAGATAATGCCATACTCGTTGAACGAGGCATCGCGCACGGCAGACTTGATACGGACTGAGAGCGGTTGGGTGGCTGGAACGGTAGTCTCTGTCCAGCCGAGCATCTGCAGCATGGCGAGATTCAGATTCTCGGAACTGATTTCTACGTTCTTACCGCTGCTGTAGGTCTCGTTGAGTACAAAGTAGTCAGCACCGGTGTTGTCCTCGGCATTGTCATCGAAGGCTTTGGTAAACTGGCCTGTTGGCGACATTTCCACCCAATAGGTGGGTATTACCGGAGCGTTGAAGTTATTATATGGAGTGGGCTGCGACCATGTGAGGACGATCGGTCCAGTGGTCTTCTCCAAGTCAATAGTTCCCTTGACGGCTGGTTCGTTGAGCACGAACGTCGTCGGCTGGGTCAGCGTGGGGTTCGACTCATTGTCGTCCTTACAGGAAGTAAAGACCATCAGTCCCGCTGCTGCCAACAGTATTGTTGATTTGAATATTGTCTTCATAATTATCAATTGTCAATTATCAATTAATTATTAATAACCGGTATTCTGCGTGAGGTTCGGGTTGGCATTTACGTCCTCGGCAGGAATAGCATAGAGGTTGCGCCATTCGGGGAACGAAGCACCGTTCTGTGCGCCGCCTTTCCAATCCCAGAGATATTTGCCGCTGTTAGCGCCACCGAAGTAGCCGTAGCGGATGAGGTCGGTGCGACGGAAACCTTCGTAGTAGAGTTCACGGGCACGTTCGTCGAGGATCTGGTCGAGGGTGTACTGCGACAGCGTGTTGGTGTTGGCGCGCTGACGGAGGGCATTGATATAGCCTGCACCTGTAGCAGAAGTTGTTCCGCCGTTCAGACGGGCATCAGCCTCGGCAGCGATGAGGTAAGCCTCAGCGGAGCGCATCAGGAAATAGTCGGCATCAGGGAACTGGGAGTTGTGACCTGTCGAACCTGTAGAGTAACTGTTGCGATACTTACCTACGGCATAGCCGGAAGTATATTCGCTCGGGGTGCTGACCACCAGTTCGCGATCCTTACCATAGAAGAGGGCGCGGTCGTCGCCGGCTGCGGCTGCCATGTCGGTAATGTTGACGGCAGGAGCGTCGTTGTTGGGGAAGAACTTGGCGATTAACTGGCTGCGGGCGCGGTTGCCTGCCCAGAACTCGCTGGTGTTATAGTTGCTGTCCTCATCCATGTCTGACTTCCAGCAGGAAGCCATCAGGAAGAGAGTCGTACCCCAAGAGGTGGTGGTGACACCGTCCTGCAGCAAAGGCAGGATAGCCTCTACGGAAGCACCGTTCTCACCGTTGTCGCCCATGAAGAGCATCTGGTAGGCGCTCCAGTTGCCAACACGTGTGGTCCACAGTTTGTGAGGACCGTTGATGACCTTCTCAGCGTATGTCTTGGCATCGGCCCAACGGGCAGTACCGGTATAGACCTCGGCGTTCAGGTACATACGGGCCAGCAACAGGTTGGCGGCATCCTGGTCGGCACGACCATAGCCGGCGTCGCTGCTCTTACGGGCTACAGGAGCCTGCATGTTGTTGATGCAATCCTTCAACTCGCTCTCTATCCAAGCGAACAGGTTTGCGCGCTGGATCTGCTCAGGACTCTTGGCGGAAAGTTCCAGTGCAAAGGGCACATTGCCGTAGCAGTCCATCAGATGATAGTAGTACATGGCACGGAGGAAGCGCACCTCAGCCTCGCGGGCGGCATCCATACCGGCACAGACACTGAGATAGTGGTTGCAGTAGTTGATACCGGCATACAAGCGATAGTAGAATCCCATCAGCATCGGATGGGCAGCATCCCACTGGTTGAAGTTGAAGCCGGGGATACCAGGGTCGCCCCAGGCACAGATGGCCTCGTCTGTCACGAGTTCATTGGCATTCCACAACTGGCGTACAAAACCGGTTGTACCACCGTCCAGACCGTCGATGTCGCAATCACCGTTGGCACCACCATTGCCGGCCAGGGCCATATTGGCATAGCACTTGGCATAGAGTCCGGTTTCGCTCACCTCCATCTCCGTACTCGGGTCGATAGGGGTCACATCCAGGTCTTTGGTGCAAGAACTCAATCCCACAGTCAGCATCAGAGCCGATGCAGGAACTATATTTTTGAAATATCTTAAGTTCATAATCATGATTCTTTAATAGGTTTAATTAGAAGTTGAAATTCACACCAAACAGGAGGGTGAACGGACGGGGATAGATACCGCCGTCGATACCGCTTGATACTTCAGGATCAATACCGTCATACTTGGTGATGGTGAAGACGTTGGTGGCACTGACATAGACACGGGCATTCAGGAAGTCGTCGAACGACTTGAAGGAGTAGCCCAGTGTGATGTTGTCGCACTTCAGGAAAGAAGCGTTGCGGACATAGTAGTCTGACACAACCTTGTCGTAGGTGGTCCAGCCGTTCTTCACTGCCTGTGGAATCACGTTCTGCAGATAGAAGAATGAACTGTCGTAGCGCTTGGCAATATTAGAGAAACCGGCACCCTTGTCCCAATAAACATAGTTATCGAAACTGGCACGCAGACCGAAACCGAAGTCCCATGATTTATATTGTAAGCGGGAACTGAAACCTGCGGTATAGGGAGCAGCGGGGCTCTTGTAGAAATAAAGGTCGTCGTCGGAGATCTGTCCATCAGCGTTACGATCGACGAATACGCCCTCCAACGGCTTGCCGTTCTGATCATACACCTGTTGATAGACGTAGAAGGAGTAGGCGGGATGCCCTACCGAATGAGCCTGTACGGTGTTACCTGTACCTGCGGAGATACCGCCAGTCTTGACGATAGACGATTCACCTGTGAGTTCGGTAATCTCATTCTTATTATAGGTAAAGTTGGCCGAAACCTCCCACTGCCAGGTCTCATTCTGGATGGGTCGCACGGTCAGCGCAGCCTCAATACCCTTGTTCACCAGTGAACCGATGTTCGACGACACCTTATTACGGAAATTGGAACCGGCTGATACATAGGCATCGTTGATGAGGTCAGTGGTCTTGCGGTAGTAGTAGTCTACGTTACCGGTTACACGACCATTGAAGAAACCGAAGTCCAAACCAATGTTCGAGGTTGTCGTGGTCTCCCACTTCAGGTTCTCGTTATATGCATCTGGACGATAGAGCAGACCTTCGTCGTTGACACCGCTGATCGGATAACGTCCATCGGTATTATTGATGTTGACATTATAGGAGGCAAAGTAGTTGTAGTTTCCGATACCGTCCTGCTGACCGGTCTTACCCCAACCTAAGCGGAGTTTCAATTCGCTGAGCCAGTTGACATTCTTGAAGATGGGTTCCTCATTGATTTTCCAACCGAAGGCTACAGAGGGGAAGGTGGCCCAGTGCTCTTTGAAGCGTGAAGAACCGTCGTGACGGACAGTGGCAGTGAGCATATAGCGGTCGAAGGCGATATAGTTGGCACGTCCGAAGAAACTGACGAGGTAACTTTCCTGCTTCCATTCGCCAGTGGATGGTTTGTAGGGCTGGCCTGCCATGCTCCTGCCGTTGTCATCCACCTCCAGGGAGGTCGAGGGATAAACGCCTGCATAGTATTTGTCGCCCCAGTACTTGTTGTGAGACCACTCGTAACCACCCATGATGTCGAAGTGCTGGGTCTTCAGGAAGTCCTTGTAGTACTGTGCATAGGTTGACAGGGTCAGGGTGTACTTCTTTTCCTTCCAGTATCCATCATTGCCATAGTAGAAATTTGACTGTCCCCATGGAGCGTATGTGGTCTTCTCTTTTCCGTTTGACCAGTCGCCGGACAGGTTGGCGTGCAGACGCAAGTCTTCGAAACCGTGTACCTGATAGTCCACTTCCAAGTTACCCATATATTCAAAGGAATTGGCACTGTCATAATATTCATCCAACAGTGCAACTGGGTTAGAAGCGGCATTCCTCTCCTTATTCAACGGGTAGTTCGGATCATTCAACGAACTGCCGTTGTTTGTCCAACTGAAGTAGTGGTTGAAGTTGTTGTACGTCGGATCAGAACTGAATACTGGCTGTGTGGGGTCCATACGAACGGCCTCGCCGATGGCAGAGTCATTGTTCTTGTGAGTGTGGGCATACATGAACTTACCGTTGATGTTGAACTTCAGGTGATCCTGAAGGAACGACGGGTTCAGGGTTGCGCTGACGGTGGTACGACTGTAACTGGATGTCCTGACGATACCGTCCTGGTCTGTGTAACCCACACTGAAGCGATAGGGCATATTGGCCAGACCACCGGAAATGGTGATGTTGTGGTCTGTGCTGAATGCCGTGCGGTAGATCTTGTCCTGCCAGTCTGTATTGGCATTGCCTAACAGGGCGGCAGCGTCAGAGTCGGCACCGTAGTAACCAATAATGAAGTTACGATACTCGTTGGCATTGAGTACCTCCAGTGTCTTTGTCTTGGTGGAAAGCGATACGTTTCCATTGTAGGATACGGAAGCCTTCTGACCTCTGCGTCCCTTCTTCGTGGTGATGATAATGACACCGTTAGATCCACGGCTACCATAGATGGCAGTGGCGGAGGCATCCTTCAACACGGTGAAACTCTCGATATCGGCGGGGTTCACCATCGAGAGGGGGTTGCTTGATCCGGCAGCAGACTTGCCATCAATAGCCATACCGTCAATCACGAATAACGGGTCGTTGGAGGCATTCAGTGACGAACCACCGCGGATGCGGATGGCGGCACCGTCGCCAGGCCTACCACCACCTGTGGTCACGTTCACACCGGCAATCTTACCCTGGATCATGTCCTGGGGGTTCGTGATCATACCGTGGTTCTTCTCATCGGGCTTCATAGCCGTCACAGAACCAGTCAGGTCGTTCTTTCGTGCAACACCGTAACCAATGACCACCACGTCGCTCAGCACCGTCTGGTCGTCCTGCAACGTTACTTCAATAGTTGGCGCAGCCTTTACCGTAGCGGTCTGGTAACCGATGTAGGAAATGGTGATGTCTGCACCCTGGTTTGCCTTCAGCACGAAGTTACCTTCGAAATCAGTGACTGTGGCAGTCTGTGTACCCACCACGCGCACTGTTGCACCGATAATGTCTTCGCCTGTAGCATCTTTCACATGGCCTCTGACGTCAATCTGCGCAAAGGCACCTACCGATAGGAACAAGCCTAACAAAAGGCCGAGCATCCTAAGCGGGATTTGAATGTTTACCTGCTTCATCATTACATTTAATTAGAGTTAATTGTTATACTTTATATTCGTTTTGTTTGCAATTAGGCATTATTCTACGGTGCAAAATTATAAATCTTTCGCCTACGTTATACTTTTTTTTGTATAAAATCGTTATTAGTGCAGTGCAAACGTTTGCATTGATATATATCAACTTAATGAGTGGTTAGTGAATACCGAATACTGAAAAGTTGTAACTTTGCACTTGAGAATCAAGACAAGATGGATAGAAATGCCCCATTGACAATGAAGGATATCGCCCGGGAATTAGGTGTTTCCGTGGCGACGGTATCCCGTTCCCTAAGGGATTCTCCCCGTATCAGCGAGGAGACGCGCAAGACTATCCAAACGTTTGCACGCGAACATAATTTCTATCCGAATGCCATAGGAGAGGCATTGCGCCACACAAGGGTGATGCCGCAGAAGGTGATTGGTGTCATCGTGCCTGAGTTCACCCATTATTATTTCTCTTCTATCCTGACGGGTATCGAAGAGGCGGCTTCCGCGCGCGGGTATAATATTATGGTGGCTTTAAGCGACGAGAAATATGAGCGTGAGGCTCGTATCTGCGAGAATTTCCATCGTATCAAGGTGTGTGGTGTTATCGTGTCGCAGGCTAAGGATACGCGTAGTTATGAACACTATCAGAAACTGATAGATGCAGGCATTCCCCTGGTGTTCTACGACCGTATCTGTACGGGTGTGAATGCCAGTAGGGTTGTGGTCGACGACTATATGGGTGCCTATAATGCCGTGACGCATCTGATAGAGTCAGGCTGTAAGCGCATCGCCTTCTACGGCGGTCCTATGCAGTTGCTGATTTCAAAGAACCGCTACAATGGCTATAAGGATGCGCTCCTGAAACACGGACTGGCGGTGGATGAGACAATCGTACGGGTGTGCGACAATCGAGGGGATGCGGAGACCATCACCCCCGAGATCTTGGCGCTCGATCACCGGCCGGATGCTTTCTTTGCCGTCAACGACGATACGGCCATCGGTATCCTCTATACCGTGAAACGGGCTGGATTCAAAGTGCCAGAAGATATTTCTATCTGTGGCTTTACCAATGGGCAGCGTGCCATTGCCTGTGACCCGATGCTTACTACCGTAGAACAACGTGGTCGTCGGGTAGGCGAGGAGGCTGCCGAGATCCTGATGGATAAGGTGGAAGGGTTGTTGCCCATTGAGAAAATCGAGAAGCGTGTCGTCCGTACGCGCCTCATCATCCGTGGAACAACGAAATAATGCATTATTAATTTTTCATTATATTTATGAAACAGAAGCCTGATTTAAGTTTTTGGAAATTGTGGAATCTGAGTTTCGGATTCTTCGGCGTACAGATTGCGTATGCCTTGCAGTCTGCTAACATTTCTCGTATTTTCCGTACACTGGGTGCCGACCCTCATTCCCTGAGTTTCTTCTGGATACTCCCGCCGTTGATGGGAATCCTTGTGCAACCGATTGTCGGGACACTTTCAGATAAGACCTGGACCCGCTTTGGCCGTCGCATTCCTTATCTGTTTGTGGGAGCGGCCGCTGCCGTCGCTGTGATGTGTCTGTTGCCGAATGCCGGTTCCTTCGGGATGGCTGTCGGTACGGCGCTTATCTTCGGTCTTTTCGCCTTGATGCTGCTCGACACTTCTATCAATATGGCGATGCAGCCTTTCAAGATGCTCGTCGGTGATATGGTCAATGAGAAGCAGAAAGCCAAGGCCTATTCCATCCAGTCGTTCCTTTGTAATGCCGGTTCGGTGGTGGGATTCCTCTTTCCCTTTGTCTTCACGGCTATCGGCCTGAGTAATGTGGCTCCTGAGGGCGTTGTGCCCGACTCCGTCATCTGGTCGTTCTATTGCGGTGCTGCCATTCTGATTCTCTGCGTACTCTATACGACGTTGAAGGTGAAGGAGTGGAATCCGCAGGATTATGCGGAGTATAATGGAGTGAGTAGTCAGGAGTCAGAAGACAGTAGTCAGGAGGATAGCGGCAATTGGTTTACGCTTCTGAAGAATGCACCTTCCACATTCTGGAAAGTTGGAATCGTTCAGTTCTTCTGTTGGGCAGGTATGCTTTATATGTGGACTTATGTGGTTGATGCCGTCTCGGAAACGGTATGGGGAACTATAGACCCTGCTACCAGTGACTATCAGGAGGCGGCCAACTGGACGGGTGTCCTCTATGCCATTCAGGCGATGGGTTCTGTGGTATGGGCCACCATTTTGCCGCGCTTCAAGAATACTAAACTGGCTTATTCGGTCAGTCTGGTTTTGGGTGGTATCGGTTTTGTACTCATCCCGTTCTGTCCTGATAAGTATCTCCAGATACTTCCCTTCCTGCTGGTTGGTTGTGGTTGGGCGGCCATGCTGGCCATGCCGTTTACGTTTGTGACGAATGCCTTGCAGGGTTACGGTCACATGGGGGCTTATTTGGGATTGTTCAACGGCACCATCTGCATCCCGCAGATTGTGGCTGCTGTCTGTGGCGGAACTATCCTCTCTCTCGTCGGCCATCATCAGTCGACGATGATGATTGTGGCAGGTGTCAGTTTCCTGATCGGATCGCTCTGTGTGTTCATCATCAAGGACAAAAAATAACAGGTTTCCCCCTTCGAGGGTGCAATCGTTTGCATTGATAAATATCAATAATCCCGTCGTTTGTGCAAACACCGACGGGATATATTTTGTAATTTTGCGACAAAGAACAATAAAAATGACAGTCTATGAAGTTGTATTTTAATCTTGAGTACCAGACTACCTTTGGCGAAGAACTGGTATTAAGCGTTATCAATGAGGATGCTAAATCCTCAAAACCTGAGCAGTACAAGATGTCTACGCTTGACGGTCTTCACTGGTTTTGCGAACTGAGCCGATCAGTCAAGACAAGTTCCCACATCGATTATTACTATAGTGTCTACCGAGGCGATCAACAGACGCGCCACGAATGGCTCGTCGTACCTCACAGGCTGGAGTTCTCTGCCATCAGAGGCATCCGCTATACTGTCTATGACCACTGGTTGGATATCCCTGAGGACAGTTTTATGTATTCTTCTGCTTTTACGGAGTGCGTGGCTGCGCGTAAGTGCGCCATGAGCGATCAGAAAGAATTTGCCAGGACCGTCCGTCTGAAGGTTCGTGCACCGCAACTGCGCAGTCATGAACGGCTGGGTATCATCGGCGGGGGCGAGGCCTTGGGCAATTGGGATCTCAAGCGTGTATTACCGATGACGGAGCATGAGAGCAATGAGTGGGTCGTCAGTCTGGATGCTGATCGCCTGCCACAGACGTTTGAGTTCAAGTTTGTCGCACTTTCACAGGAGGCCCCCGTTTGGGAAAATGGTGCGAACCGTACGGTATCCTTGCCTGAAATCGACCTGGGCGAGGTGGTCGTATATGAATTGTCACAGGCTGTTTTCCCGGTCTATCCCTGGAAGGCTGCGGGTACGGTGATTCCGATCTTCTCACTCCGCAGTGAGGGTAGTTTCGGTGTGGGTGACTTCGGCGACTTGAAGATGATGGTTGACTGGTGCTACAAGACCAAACAGCGCGTGCTGCAGGTTTTGCCTATCAATGATACGATCAACACGAAGACGTGGCAGGACAGTTATCCCTATAACAGCATCAGCATTTACGCCCTGCATCCGCAGTATACCGACTTCCGTCAGTTGCCGGTCCTCAAGGATGCGGCCAAGCGCCAGTCATTCGAAGCCTTGCGCAAAGAACTGAATGCCCTGCCGCAGATCGACTATGAACGGATGATTGCTGCCAAGATGGATTATCTCCACGAAGTCTTTGCACAGGAGTGGACGACTGTGCAACGGCGTGATAGTTATAAGAAATTCTTCGAACAGAACAAGGAGTGGTTGGTGCCATACGCAGCCTTCTGCTATTACCGCGACCTCTATGGCACGGCAAACTATACTGAATGGCCCAAGGGAGCAACGGTGGCAAACACGCAGAAGTCTACCTTTAAGGATAAGAGACAACTGCAATTCTGGTATTTCGTGCAGTATAACCTTGATACACAGATGCGTTCGGCGCATGAGTATGCACGTGCGCATCGCGTGATACTGAAAGGTGATATCCCCATCGGTATCAGCCGCGAGGGCGTAGAGGCTTGGGTGGAACCAAAGTACTTCAACCTGAATGGGCAGGCTGGTGCGCCACCCGATCCGTTCTCTGCCGATGGCCAGAACTGGGGCTTCCCCACCTACAACTGGGACGAGATGCTGAAAGACGGTTGTTCGTGGTGGGTGCGCCGCTTCCGTAAGATGGCACAGTACTTCGATGCCTATCGTATCGACCACGTACTTGGTTTCTTCCGTATCTGGGAGATTCCTGTACCGCATAAGTCGGGTCTGATGGGACAGTTCTCACCGGCTCTCGGCCTAAGTCGTGAGGAGATAGAGGCCTACGGTGTAGAGTTCAAGGAAGGATTGTTCCTCGTGGATCATAAGCGTGATGACCGTTGGCACCCACGTATCGCCGTGCAGTACCAGGAGGCTTACGCCCAACTCAGTGAGGAGCAGAAGGCGAACTTCAACCGGCTCTACAACGACTATTTCTATCGCCGCAACAACCAGTTCTGGTATACCGAGGCGATGAAGAAACTGCCGCGTCTGGTACAGGCCACACGGATGCTTGTCTGTGCCGAAGACCTTGGTATGGTGCCCGACTGCGTTCCCTGGGTGATGAACGAACTGCGCATCCTCTCCTTGGAGATCCAGTCGATGCCGAAGGACAATACGGTCCGTTTCGGAAAACTCTCCCACAATCCTTATCGCAGTGTGGACACTATCAGCACCCATGATATGTCGACCCTCCGTCAGTGGTGGGACGAGGATGAAGCACAGACGCAAGAGTACTACAACACGTCGCTGCGCCGTAGTGGGGCTGCACCTCATCCGCTGCCAGGCTGGTTGGCCAAGGATATTGTGAGCCGTCACCTGACATCGCCTTCGATGCTTTGTCTGCTCTCTTTCCAGGACTGGCTGAGTATTGACGAACGACTGCGCCTGCCTGACCAGAATGCGGAGCGTATCAACATCCCCGCCAATCCCCGTCACTACTGGCGCTACAGGATGCATCTCACCATCGAACAACTCCTCGCTGCCGATGAACTGAACAATGAGATCAACACATTAATTATACAAAGCGGACGAAAATGAGAAAACTACTCTTATTATTATGCATGATGCATTATGCATTATGCATTGGCGCAGCCGAAGTGAAGTCGCCGAATGGCAACATTGAACTGAAATTCTCCGTGGATGCTACAGGTCGTCCCCTCTATGAGATGACGTATAAGGACAAGGCTGTCATTAAACCTTCGTACCTTGGCCTCGAACTGGCTAAGGATAAGCATGCCTCAATGGGCATGGATGAGCACGACCTGATGGATGGTTTTGCCATTGCCAAGGAAGAGACCTCAACCTTCGACGAGACGTGGAAGCCTGTATGGGGTGAAACGGCAACCATTCGCAACAACTACAATGAGTTGGCTGTCACCTTGCAGCAGTCCTGGCTGGGGCGCCGTCCTGCGGGTGCCAATGGCGCCCAGTTGGCTCCACGGCAGCATCAGCGCACCATCGTCATCCGTTTCCGTGTCTACGACGATGGCATTGGTTTCCGCTATGAGTTCCCCCAACAGCCAGAACTGAATTACTTCCTGATTAAGGAGGAGCGCAGTGAGTTTGCGATGGCAGGTGACCATAAGGCCTTCTGGCTCCCAGGCGACTACGACACGCAGGAGCAGGAAACGCAGGAGACCAGACTCTCTGAAATCCGTAGTCGGATGCAGGAGGCCGTCAACTGGGGCAACTCCTCTGTGGCCGTCTTCTCGCCGACAGGTGTGCAGACCTCCCTTCAGATGAAGAGTGATGCCATTGATATAGATGGTGAGAGACGAAGTCTCTATATCAATATCCATGAGGCGGCCTGTGCCGACTATGCCACCATGCATCTCGAACTGGTGGATGCTGAGACCAAGGCGCTTACTACGCAACTGGGCGGGGGCAGCAATGCCTATACGCCGAACCCAAAGCCTTCGCCATGGCCAGTACCCGTACCCTTTACTTTTGTGAGTCATCTTACACCCGATGCCACGGGTCTGAAGGGAGCGATGCAGACACCCTGCGAGACACCTTGGCGTACGGTGATGGTCTCTGATGATGCCCGTGACATGCTCTCCAACAATCTCATCCTCAACCTCAACGAACCCTGTGCCCTCGACGATGTGAGTTGGATTCATCCTACGAAGTACTGTGGCGTATGGTGGGAGATGATTGTGGGACGAGGTTCTTGGCACTACACCAACGACTATCCCTCCATCCATCTGGATCAGATTGACTGGACGAAGGTTAAACCCAATACGACCCATAAGGCCAATAATGAGAATGTGAAGCGCTATATCGACTTCGCCGCCAAGAATGGGCTTGACGAGGTGCTCGTAGAGGGCTGGAACGTTGGTTGGGAAGACTGGGCCAACATGTGGAAGCGCGATGTGTTCGACTTCGTGACGCCTTATCCTGACTTCGACATCAAAATGCTCAACGATTATGCCCATTCAAAAGGTGTGAAGATCCTGATGCATCACGAGACTTCCTCAAGTACGCAGAACTACGAGCGTCACATGGAGCAGGCCTTCCAACTGATGAACAAGTATGGTTATGATGCCGTGAAGACGGGTTATGTGGGTGATATCATCCCCCGTGGCGATCACCACTACTCACAGTCGATGAACAACCACTACCTCTATGTGGTGAAGGAGGCTGCCAAGCACCATATTATGGTCAACGCCCATGAGGCGACGCGTCCTACGGGTCTCTGCCGTACCTATCCGAACCTGGTAGGCAATGAGAGTGCCCGTGGCACGGAGTATGAGGCTTTTGGCGGTTCACGTCCTGATCATACATGTATCCTGCCCTTTACCCGTTTGCAGGGTGGTCCGATGGACTATACTCCGGGTATTTTTGTCACGAAACTCTCGGAGTGGAGCAATAATACCTCATGGGCACGTATTACCATTGCGGGATCATTGGCGCTCTATCTGACGATGTATTCTCCCCTCCAGATGGCTGCCGACCTGCCTGAGAACTACGAGAAGTTCGACGATGCCTTCCAGTTCATCCGTGACGTGGCCTGCGACTGGGATGACTCGCGCTATCTTGAGGCTGAGCCGGGCGACTATATCACTGTGGCCCGCAAGGCCAAGGGTACCGATAACTGGTTCATTGGCGGCAAGTGCGACGAGAACGGTCACCAGAGTGTCATCAAACTCGACTTCCTCGACAAGGGTCGTCAGTACGACTGTACCATCTATGCCGATGCGAAGGATGCCCACTATGAGACGAATCCGCAGGCTTACACCATTACCAAGAAGACGGTAAAGGCCGGACAGACCTTGAAGATCAATGAAGCCCCTGGTGGTGGCTTCGCCATTTCACTGATGGCCAGATAATATTTTAAACAAGAAAACATGATGAAGATGAAACAATCTATTGTTGTTGTCCTGCTGACCCTTGCAGCGGGGTTGGTCCATGCGGTTCCGACCCAGACTGACGAGGAGGTTGATCTGGATGCTCTTTATCAAGAGATAGATGATGCCATCAGTCAGTCGCCGATATATGTTGCCGAACGTGAAAACCAGATTACTGGCTGGAGGAATCGTCTGAAGAAGGAGAAAAACGTGGCGAAGAGTATGCAGATGGCGGAGGAACTCTTCCGGCTTTACCAGCCTTATAAAAATGACTCGGCCCTTTATTATGCGGAGGTTTGCATCAGTCTTGCCGATTCGCTCCACCGTCCTGATCTTGTCGGACGGTTCCGTTCGATGCTGGCTTATCAGTTGTCTGATGCCGATATGTTCACAGAGTCAATAGAGGAACTCCATTGCGTCAACAAGTCTGCTCTCGATAGTGTGGGACTGGTTAACTATTACCATGCATGGATGCATGTCTACGGTGAGTTAGGCTCCAATACCCAGCGCCATGCCGTGCGACTAAAGTACTATGGCTTGCAGGATGCATATCGCGATTCTGTACTGATGGTAGCCGATGAAGGCAGCGAGGAATGGCTCCATCTGAAGGTGGATATCCTTTGCGCCCGGCAACTCTATCAGGATGCTCTTGAACTGAGCAGTAAATGGCTCCAGGATGTGACTGACGGTACGCACGAGGGTGCTTACGCCGCTTTCTATCGCTCCATGGTCTATGATAAACTCAAAAACCACGACCAGACCTACTACTGGATGGGTAAGTCAGCCCTCGACGATATCAGGTGTGCGGTAATGAACCAGGCTTCACTCCTCTTCCTGGCAGAACGTCTTGCCAATGAAGGTGATATCAGTCGCGCCTACCGTTATGCTGAATTTGCCAAGGAATGTAACCAGATATTCTGTCCTCGTTTGCGGGCTTATCAGGTAAACTCTGTCATCAGTGTCATCGAGAAGAACAATCAGATGAACCAGTCCCGGGCTAACAGGATTCTTATCATCGCTTCCATCGTGATAACCCTGTTTATCATAGCCCTGTTGTTCATTCTCTATCGGTTAAACCGAAAGAAACAATTTTAAGATATTATCGACAATGAGAAAACTCCTTTTTATCATGCTGATGTCAATGACTACTATAGCCATTCAATCGCAAGACTTCCGTTTCGACGAAGTGACCTATACCCCAGAGGCTTCCACCTTCAAACTTTTTGCCCCGAATGATGCCAAACGGGTGACGGTGCGTCTTTATCGTGACGGACTGGGTGGTAAGGCCTACAAGACCATCAAGATGTCGCGCGTCGGTGATAGTCAGTGGCAGGCCACCGTGAAGGGCGACCTGATGGGCAAATACTATACCTTCGATGTGGGTAAGGGCGAATGTCCGGGTGTCTTCGCTAAAGCCGTCGGTGTCAATGGTAAGCGGGGGGCTGTCATCAATATGGCTGAGACGAACCCGACGGGATGGGAGAAAGACCAACGACCCGTCATGAAGTCACCCGTCGATCTGGTGGTGTATGAGATGCACCACCGCGACTTCTCCATTGCCCGTGAGGATGCACAGTACAAGGGTAAGTTCCTGGCACTGACGGAACCTTGGGCTATCAATCATCTGAAGTCCTTAGGCGTGAATGCCATCCATATCCTGCCCAGTTACGACTATGGCTCTGTGGATGAGACGCGCCTAAGTGACAACAAGTATAATTGGGGCTACGACCCTGTCAACTACAACGTGCCGGAGGGCGGCTACTCCACTGATCCATACGAGCCTGCTGTGCGCATCCGTGAGTTCAAGCAGATGGTGCAGGCGCTCCACAAGGCTGGTATCCGCGTGATCCTCGATGTGGTGTATAACCACACCTATGACATCGATCACTCCAACTTCCAGCGCACGTATCCGGACTATTACTATCGCCTTTCCGAAGATTCCGGGAATTCCGGAAAAACTTATTCCAACGGCTCTGGCTGCGGCAATGAGACCGCCAGTGAAAAGCCGATGATGCGCCAGTTTATGATTGAGAGTGTGAAATACTGGATCAAAGAGTACCATATCGACGGCTTCCGCTTCGACCTGATGGGTTGTCATGATATCGAGACAATGAACGCCATCCGTCAGGCAGTGGATGAGATCGATCCCTCCATCTTCATCTATGGAGAGGGATGGAGTGCAGGTGCATGCGCCTTGCCCAACGAACAACTCGGCATGAAGGCGAATATCCCACAGATGCCACGTATCGCGGCTTTCTCTGATGAGATACGCGATGCTCTGAGAGGTCCCTTCGATGATGACTCAAAGTGCGGTTGGCTTGGAACGGGCATCCGGATTTTCAAATCGTCAGACCTGGCTGGCTTTGCAGAGAGTCTGAAGTTTGGCATCGTGGGTGCTATTTCCCATCCGCAGGTGGACATGTCGAAGGTGAACTACTCCAAGCAGCCGTGGGCCCTCGAACCCACACAGATGATGAGTTACGTCTCTTGCCATGATGACATGTGTCTCGTGGACCGTCTCAAGGCAAGCATCCCCAACCTCAGCGAGGCTGAGTTGATTCGTCTCGACCTCCTGGCACAGACGGCAGTCTTCACCTCGCAGGGTGTGCCATTCATGCTGAGCGGTGAGGAACTGCTCCGCACGAAACTGGGTGTCCACAACTCTTTCGAGTCGCCCGACAGCATCAACCATTTGGATTGGGGCAACAAAACAAAGTATCCGCAGGTCTTTGATTACTATAAGAACCTGATTGCCTTGCGCCAGCATCATCCGGCTTTCCGTCTAGGTAGTGCCGATCTCGTGCGCAAGCATCTGGAGTTTTTGGAATCTCCGGAAAAGATCGTTGCTTTCCGTCTGAAACATTATGCTGGTCGCGACGACTGGCGTAACATCATCGTCATCCTCAATGCCGGCAAGGCTGATACGGAGGTCACCATCCCTGAAGGCAATTATACCATCGTCTGCTGCGACGGGGTCATCAACGAAAATGGCCTTGGCACCCTCAAGGGCACCAAAGCCATCGTTGATGCGCAGTCGGCATTGATAATACACGATTAATGATAATCCCCAGCCGTTTCGCTGGGGATTGTCATTTCTATTTGAAGATCTTCTGGGCGAACATCGTCAGGTAGATACGCCAGTTGCGCCAGATGTGACCGCCATCAGTCTCCACATATTCATAGTTATATCCCTTCGAATCCCAGTAGTTGCGCAGATCGACAGTGCTCTGGTAGAGGAAGTCGGTCTTGCCCATACCCATCCAGTAGAGTTTGGGTTTGCTGCCGAACAGTTTGGCTGACTGCTGGGCGAAGTTGGGATCCGCCTTGATCTGGTCGGCAAACGGAGCACCTTGGATCTGGTTACCACCCAAGTGCAGACCGGCTGAGAAGAGCCCGTAGTAATCGAACGTGGTGGGGTAGAGCAGACTGACGTGGAAGGTGTGACCACCACCCATCGACAGACCGCAGATGGCACGTCCCTCACGCTTCTTGATGGTGCGATAGTTGGCATCGACATAGTTCACGATGTCCATAAAACTCTCTGGAATCGAGGCAACTGCGGGTTCTTTAGGACCAGTACCACCATCGAGGAAACCAGGCGTGTACATACCCCAAGACCACTCACCAGGGGCTGCCTGACAGTTGGGGTTGCCATTCGGCATCACCACGATCATGGGCTTGGCCTTGCCTGTGGCAATCAGGTTGTCGAGGATCTGGGCGGCACGTCCGAGTTCGCTCCAGGCATTCTCGTCGCCACCGGCTCCATGCAGCAGGTACAACACGGGGTACTTGCCGCCCTTGTCGTAGCCGGCAGGGGTATAGACCGTCATGCGGCGCTGCATCTTCAGCGTGGGACTGTTGTACCACACCTTGCTCAGGTTGCCGTGGGGCACCTCGTTCACCTTATACAGATCACCCTTGTCGCCCTTCTGGTCGCTGACGATGAAGATGTTGGTGAACGACACGATGTCGCGGTTCACGTAGATATTGGCAGGGTCCTTGACGCCTGTCATCCCGTCGATATTGAAGGTATAACTGTACATCTCAGGAGCCAGCTTCTCTGTGGTGTAACTCCACACGCCGTTACGGCCTTCTTTCATGGCAGCCACACTTGAGTCTGACAGGAAGTCGCCGCTCACCTCAACCTTCACAGCCTTGGGTGCATAGAGATTGAATGTCACTGTGCCGTCCTTGTTGATGACGGGCGATTGCACGCTGGCACTGTTGAAGAGTTTCTCCTGTGCCGAGGCTCCGAGACAAACCATTGCCAGAGCCAAAGAAAGAATCGTTTTTTTCATATTCGTTGGTGTTTAATGGTGCAAATTTACGATATTTTTTTGATTATGCAAACGTTTTTGCACATCTCCTGTATTTTTTTGTATTTAGAATGTGTTAGTTTGTCTTTTTTTTCTTATTTTTGCACACGTCAAACTAAAAACAATATGCGAAGGATTCTATTAGTAACTGCCATCCTGATGGCAAATGTGATGACAATGAGTGCAGTAAAGAAACCGGTAATCAATCGTATCGAACCCACTGATTGGTACGTGGGTTTGAAAAATCCCTCGGTGCAGTTGATGGTCTATGGACCGGGCATCCGCGATGTGGCTGACGTGACTACCGACTATCCCGGGGTCCGTATCGACAGTCTGGTGCGCCTGGATTCACCCAACTACCTTTTAATCTATATGAATGTGCGTGATGCCCAGCCTGGCACCATGACACTTACTTTTAAAGGTGAGAAGGTGAGAAAGGGAGGAAGTGAGAAGGTGAGTTATGTGCTGAAGGCACGGGAGAAGAGTGGAGCAGAGCGCATGGGCTTTACCAATGCCGACGTGCTCTACATGCTGATGCCGGACCGCTTTGCACAGGGTGCCAACCACCCCACGCAAGTCAAGGACATGCGGACCTACAAGGAAGACCGCACCCAGCCATCCCTCCGTCATGGCGGTGACCTCAACGGTATCCGTGAACACCTCGACTACTTCAACGAACTGGGTGTGACGGCCCTCTGGCTGACTCCAGTTCTCGAAAACGACTCGCCCGATGATGAGAGGGGCTACTCCACCTATCACGGTTATGCCACCACGAACTACTACCGCGTAGACCCTCGTTTCGGTACGAACGAGGATTACAAGAACCTCTGTGATGAGGCTCACGCCAAGGGTCTGAAGGTGGTGATGGACATGATCTTCAACCACAGCGGTTTTGAGCACCCCTGGACCCACGATATGCCTTCCAAGGACTGGCTCAATCTGCCCGAGTGGCTCGTTGAGTCCGGTGGCACCAGCAAGCCAACCGCGAGTTTCCAGCAGACAAGTTACAAACTGACGCCCGTTAAGGACCCGTACGCTTCGAAGGTAGACCTGAAAGAGACGGTCGAAGGATGGTTTGTACCTACGATGCCCGACTTGAACCAGCGTAATCCCCACGTGATGACCTACCTCATCCAGAACTCGAAGTGGTGGATAGAGACAATAGGCATTGATGGAATCCGTATGGATACCTACCCCTATGCCGATGCCAAGGCTATGGCTCGTTGGATGAAAGAACTCGACGAGGAATATCCGAATTTCAATACCGTCGGTGAGACATGGGTCACCGAGCCTGCCTATACCGCTGCTTGGCAGAAGGACTCGAAACTCTCCGAAGAAAACACTTATCTCAAGACCGTCATGGACTTCTCCTTCTTCGATAAACTGAACCAGGCTAAGAACGAGGAGACTGATGATTGGTGGAATGGATTGAATCGTCTTTACAATTCCTTTGTCTACGACTACCTTTACCCCAATCCGTCGAGTGTGATGGCCTTCATCGAGAACCATGATACAGACCGTTTTTTGGGCAACGGAAAGGACACTCTCGCCCTGAAGCAGGCCCTGACCCTGTTATTAATTGTTAATCGTACGCCACAACTTTATTACGGCACAGAAGTGCTTATGAACGGCACCAAAGAGGTGACTGACGGAAATGTCAGAAAAGATTTCCCAGGCGGATTCCCGGGTGACACCCATAACTGCTTCACCAAGGAAGGACGTACGAAGGCGGAACAGAGCATGTTCAGTTGGCTGTCCCGTCTGCTCCATTGGCGACAGGGCAATGAGGTCATCACCAAGGGCAGACAGATCCAATTCATTCCTTACAATGGTATTTATGTCGTCGCCCGCCAATATAAGGGCAAGACGGCACTTGCTGTCCTCAATGGCACCAGCAAACCCGCCACCCTCGATGTATCCCGTTATGCCGAGGTCATCGGCTCGGCTACCCGTGTCAAGGATATCCTGACCAACCGCACCTACGACCTCTCCAAGAATATTGAATTGAAACCGCGACAGAGTCTCATTCTTGAATATTGATGGGTTGCCTATGCGTAAAATGATTCTGATATCCGTTTTCCTGCTTGCGACGCTCTCCGGCGGTGCCAAGGCGACTCTACCCGACTCGCTGCTCTCGTTTGAGAAGGCCTACACCTGCAACCTGACCACTCCGGACACAGCCTTTGCTATTGTGCAGACCATGCGTGAACGGAAGATGGCACCAGCATGGCGTCTTGATATTGTGGAGGGAGACCTGAACTATAATATCCGCAGATTCCTCCGTTCGCGGCCATTTTACGAAAGAACGCTTGCCAATGAGTCGCTGCGCGACAGCGACCAGGTACAACTCGATGTACTCAAGCGGTTGATGGATGTCTGCGACCTGCTCAATGAGGACGACAACTTGATGGAGTACATCTTCAGACTTCGGCAGAAAGCCCGGAGTTGCGGCAACAAGGAATTCATAGCGATGGCTGATTTCATGGAAGGCAAGCGCACCCACTTTCACGGCAATAAGGCTGAGGGTTATGAACTGTGTCTGAAGGCGGTGGAGGCCATGAAGGCGAGCAACTACAGGCGGAAGCACAGCGAACTGCGCGTCTTCTATGCTGAATTAATAAAGATGTATGCCCGAGACGGACGCTACGAAGAGGCTCTTCAGATGTCCAAACTTCAGGAGGCGGAGGCACGGAATTCGTCGACGTTCTCCATCAATAAGGCAGGCGACAGGGCCATGCGACGGGTCTTTGCCCTCAGGGCCAGTATGCTGGCACAGGCGGGACGCAGGGCAGAGGCCGACAAGGCGTATGCCCAGTGGCTGAAGACCACTGGCGGCAGTGTGATTGACGACCTGGATATTTTCGACTACCTGCGGCTGGCACAGCACAATACTGAAGCCTTGAATGTCATAAAGCAATACCGCGAGTTTCTCCAATCTCAGGGCGACACCCTCTCTTACCGGATGATGTCGGCATACAATAAGGAAGCGTTGATACATCTCGCCAGCGGAGAGTATGATATGGCAGCCCATCACGGACGAGAGGTGGCAAGGATAGCCGACAGTCTGCATCTGAGGATTTCAGACATCAAGATGGACATGACCAACAAACTGCTGATGGAAGAAATGGAGCGTCACCGTTCCCAACTGTGGAACACCATCGTCTTTGCACTCCTGTTGGGTCTCTTGCTACTGTTGGGCGTAGCCGTCTATTACACCCGTAAGATTCGTCAGAAAAACATCCACCTCGTCAGGTTGCTCAATGCAATCGATGCTTATCGGAAGGCGGTGGTCAGCGGTGTGTCGCTTACATCGCCGGAAATCGTGGAAGCACTGGAGACGATTCGTTCCTATGATAATGATGAGATATCGTCCGACGAGGTGGTGGAGGAACCCGACGATGAGGATCGTCGCCTTTTCATTGAGATGGATACGCAGGTCACTCGCGACCGCCTTTTCCTTAAGCCAGGCTTCTGCCGTGAGGACCTGATGCGACTCATTGGTGTCGACAAGAACCGCTTTGGCAAGATGATGAGTAAGTATTCCACCAATGCTTCTGTCTATATCAACGTGCGACGTGTGGAGTATGGTGCCAAGTTACTGATAGAGCAGCCCACCTATACCATTGCCACCATTGCCTTGGAGTGCGGAATGGGCAATACCGTCACTTTCAATCGTACTTTTAAGGAGGTGTATAGTATGACCCCGTCGGAATATCGTGAACAAATGGGGGCGATTTTACCCAAGGGGGGGGTAAAAACTGACGTTAATCAGTAAAAGTAAAATTTATTCTAATTCCGGCAAAAGTAACGCTTTTGTCGGAATTTTGTTTTCGTAAATCATTGGTTATCAAGTGTTCTGACAAATTGTTATTTCTGTATTTGGACAAATTGTTATCAAAGATTTCTCCTTAAGCATGTCCCTTTGTCATGCAAATTGATTATTTTTGATACAAAATGCAAACAAACAGGGCAGTAAACAACTGTTAAAAATGACAAATTGTTTGATGAAAACGACCAAATATTGTAAATTCGTCGATAAAATCTTGCTGAATATCCGAAATTTTTCATAATTTTGCCTTATCAAATTAATTTGATATGCGCATTTTAGGGTCTACAAAACAATTGCTGGTAGCCATGCTGCTGGTTTTAGGTATCAACATTAATGTTGATGCCCAGGGTTTGACAAACTATCTGTCATACCCCTATGTTTGTATTGTAGACGATGGAGAAACCCCTCAAATCTCTGATGAACAGTTCTATGACATGGCGGGTAGGGTTGTATTCCCAGTCAATGAGTACCGTCTTAACCTCAATGACCCGCTTCTGCGTCAGTTGGATCAGAAGGTCTTGCCACAGGTCAGTCTCGACAGCCTTGAGTTGGTGAAGATGATTATCCGTGGTGCCGCTTCGCCTGAAGGTCCGACAGCCTACAACAAGAAATTGGGCGAGAAGCGTGTCAACTCTCTGTTCGAATTTGTCAAGTCTCACCTCTCTGTGCCGGTAAGCGACGACTGCTTCACCCTTGATGTGGAGATTGAGGACTATTCTACGCTTTGCCTTTTGATGAAACGGTCTGAGGATAACGACTATACCTTCGTGAAATCCTTGTGCGACAAGTACCTGCCGTCTGGAAATACCGATCAGTTGAAGAAGGAACTGCAGACTGCCCGGGGCGGACAGTTGTGGAAGCGGTTGCTCGGCGATTATTTCCCAAGTCTGCGTACGGCCAGCATCATGCTGTTGTTCCGTCATCATCCGAAACCGGTTGTAGAATTGGCAGAGGCTCCGGCAGTTGAGGTGCCAGAACCTGTCGTTGCAGTTGAGCCAGTCATAGAGGCTCCTGCCGCTATGGTGATCGAAGAGCCTGAGGTGCTGCCTCGTCGTGAGTACCTGTCGGTGAAGACCAACCTCCTGTTCGACGTGGCATACGTACCGGGCTATAACCGTTGGTGTCCCATCCCCAATGTGGCTGTTGAGTACTATCCCAAGAAGGGCCATTTCACCTATGGTGCCTCGCTCGACTTCCCTTGGTGGCAGGACTATGATGCCCATAAGTATTTCCAGATACGCAACTATCAGTTGGAGACCCGCTACTACCTCCGTTCCGGTGATCTCTCATCCAATCCTCCGGGCAAGGGGGCTGCCTTCCGTGGACTCTACCTGCAGGCATACGCCCATGTGGCACTCTTCGGAATCTGCTTTGATGCCGATCGTGGCTGGGTAGGAGAGGGCGCAGGTGCCGGTGTGGGTCTCGGTTATGTGACGCCGATTTCCAAGAACGGACACTGGCGACTGGAGTTCGGACTTCAGGCCGGTTACTTCCGTTGTAAATACGACCCCTATCAATACGAAAACCCGGTGGACCCTACCTACCGCGACCATCTGTACTACTACAAATGGTCGCTCGACCCGCAACTCTTCAAGAAGCGCCAGTACAGGTACAACTGGCTGGGTCCGACGCGTATCGGGGTGACGCTGACTTACGACCTGCTCTACCGCAGGATCAGCAAGAAGGGCGTGAGTTTCAAGAACTACGAAATGAGATAACGATGATGAGATACGACAGTCATAACAACCTCCAGACGGTAACCCGCACGGCCATAGTCGCTGCGGTCTTGTCGTTGTTGGTCTGCTGTATCCGTGACCCGCAACTCCATCTCTTCGACGGAGGCGAGATCGATATCGACCTGCCGTTGGTGGAACTTGAACTTGATGCCTACTGGGACTATGAGGTGACCTATGGTGTCCAATACGATTGGAGGGCTGAGTGGTACTATGGCTGGGATGCCGTCGACTACAGTATCTTCGGTGAGATCGGCTATACCGAGCCGAACACCTTCCACCTGCGCCGTTACTTCACAGGTTCCGTGCCTCTGGCCAACCATACCAGCGTGGTGGCAAATACCGTCACAGGTAACTCCTTCAACGGACACTACTCCTGGGGCTTCTGGGACCTCCTCGTGTGGAACGATGTCAACACCATCGACGGTGTGCAGAGTCTGAACTTCGACGAGCAGACCTCGCTCGACTACGTGCTTGCCTACACCAACCAGACGATGGTCTCTTCCCGTTATGAGGCGCCTAAGTACACCCGTGCCTTCTATGAGCCCGAGGCTCTCTTCTCCGCCTACGCACAGGCTGTTGAGATCAATCGCGACCTCAGGGGCTTCGAGTATGATTCCATCAGAGACATCTATATCAAGAAGGTTGATATGGTGCTCGAACCTATTACCTATATATACCTCACTCAGGTCATCCTCCACCACAACCGTGGTAAGATCATCGGTGTCGACGGCTCCGGAATGCTCTCCGGTGTGGCCCGTTCCACGGTGGTCAATACAGGTATCTCCGGTGAGGATCTCGTCACCGTACACTACAACACGCGCTTCAAGAAAGACTGCGATATGGACGGTGAATCAGTTGACATTGCGGGAGGCCGTCTGCTTACCTTTGGTATGTGCAACATGAATGCCAACCGCATCAAGCATATAGAAGACGTCAAGGATGAGGCCAGCCACTACCTCGACGTCACCATGCAGTTCAACAACGGCATGGACTCTACCTTTGTGTTCGACGTGACCGACCAGGTGCGCAGGCGCTGGAAGGGCGGTGTCATCACCGTCGAACTGGATATGGATACCGTGGGTATCCCCTCTCGTAGCGGAGGCTCTGCCTTCGATGCTGTCGTGAAAGACTTCGAAGAAGAAACCCACGAATTTGGATTATAACAGACTAATAGACAAACAAAATGAATCAATTATTTATTAATTTTAAAGTATTTGTAAATATGAAAAAGAATCTATTCCTTGTGGCAATGGCAGCAGTTGCCTTTGCCGCCTGCAGCGACGACTTCGCTGACGCTCCTCCCGTCGTAACCCCTATTGATGAGGAGGCTTTCGAAAAACCTATTGTGTTTAACTCTTCTTCCAGTAACATTACTCGTGCTAACTACACTGGTGCAACGGCAGCAGAAATGCTGGGTGGAAAGTTTGTGGTAACTGGTTACAAAGGATCTCAGACCAAATGGAATGACGCAAACAACAAGATTGTTTTCGACAATTTCATCGTGGAGTGGGGTGAGAACACCGCCAACACCACTGAGTCCAACACTAACAACTGGGAATATGTTGGTAAAGGCCCCATCAAGCATGCTAAGGACAACGGTATTACCCGTCAGGCCATCAAGTATTGGGACTATACCCAACTTCAGTACGACTTCATCGCCTGGTCTACTGGTAAGAAGGAGGCTATTTACGAAGGAACCCCAACAGAAGGTAAGGTGTTGGTGTCTGAAATCGACCCAGCAAAAGCCTTAGAGGGTCATCCCTCAGCGGCTGAAGGAGGTGTAGCCTATACCTTCACTGGTGCTGCTGCTGATCTCTCTCAGTGCTATATCGCTGACCTCGTGACGGTTAAGAAGGACGGAACTGAGACTGGTGCCTACGGCCAGCCCGTCGTGCTGACCTTCCGCAGCCTCGGTACAAAGGTTCGTATCGGTCTCTATGAGACTATCCCGGGCTACTCTGTAAAGAACGTGAAATTCTACTCGGCTGCTGCCTCTAATGATGCGGCTGAAGATGCTGCGAAACTCTTCACCACCACAGCAGACAACATCTACACTTCAGGTACTTATACCGTGTTCTACAAGACGGTTGACAAGTCGAGCAATAAGGCGCAAACCACTTTTGATGAAGACAATAACCAGGCTCACATCAAGTTCACAAGTTCTGGCGATCAGACTACCATTGCTGACTGGACTAAACTGAACTACTCCATTGCCGAGGATGCTGAAAAGACAAAGGGTGCAGTATTCCTGGGACGCTCTTCTAACACGGCTACCTTTGCTGGTGAACCTGCTGACAACTATTACAAGTTCTACCTGCCCAACGAGACGGGTACGAACCTCAATCTTCGTGTTGACTACACCCTCGAGGCTATCGATGGTACTGGTGAGGAAATTTTAGTAAGGGGTGCTACCGCTCAGGTGCCTTCTATCTATGCACAGTGGAAGCCCGGCTTTGCTTATACCTATTTGTTCAAGATTAGCGACAAGACCAATGGCTTTAC
>JAFZUS010000025.1 GCA_017618275.1 Prevotella sp. | reverse complement strand
GGTATCGCACTCGGACATACGAAACATTATAAACACTAAATATTCAAGACTATGCAGACAGCAGCAGTAAAAAGACTCCCGATCAGTTCGTGGAGCATGGAGGACAGACCTTCAGACAAGATGATTGAGTTAGGAACAAGCACACTCACGGACGCAGAACTTCTGAGTATTATCATTGGTTCTGGAACGCACAAGGCTTCGGCTGTGGACATCGCCAAGCACCTGTTGGCAGACCATCAGAACAACCTCCATGAACTGGCCAAGGCTGAGTTCAACGAGATTCGCGAGACGGAGGGTATCGGCACAAGCACGGCCTGCCGCATCATGGCAGCCATCGAGTTAGGCAAGCGCAGGCAGGCGGCTCAGTTGGGTGAACACCCCGACCTGTCAACGGCCTGTAGGGTACATCAGTTCATGCAACCCTTTTGCCAAGACCTCAAAAGCGAGGAAGCTCACCTGCTCCTCATGAATCAGAACTATCGTCTTATCAAGCACATCAAGCTATCGCAGGGAGGTATCACGGAAACGCTGATGGACATCCGGCTTATCATGAAGTACGCTGTGACCAACAATGCCACCATCCTCACCGTCGTACATAACCACCCCTCTGAAAATCCCCGTCCCAGCCATGTGGATGACGAGATAACCAAGTCCATCTTGAATGCCTGCAAACTGATGCGCATCCACTTCTGCGACCATGTAATCGTATGTACCGAGAATTATTACAGCTATAGAGAAAATGGCAAGCTATAAGAGGCTCGATAGTTGGCTACTCACAAGGTAGCCAACTGTTAAACGCCCTCATTTTAGTGTTAAAACTGGGTTTTGAAGCCTGTATTATGTCTAACTTTGCAGTTTTGCAAATTAAAAAAACGAATGAACGATGAGAAAGATTTTTGTGATTATGATGATGGCCGTTACGCTGTCAGTATGTGCGAAGAAGTATGTGTCGGGCAGTCCTTGGCCAGAAAAGGGTTATAAACTCTCCACATGGGTGACACCATTGGAGTATACGGCCATCGAGGTTCAGCGGTTTGACAAGAGTGATGTGTTCTACCTCAAACTCGTACCCCTTGGGGCAAAGAATGGCGAGTTCTGCTTCCTGCCCGTCAGCTATGAGGTGGCCGACAGCATCCTGATGTTCACCTGCACCGACAATTACCTGCCTAAAAAGGCCGAGCGCAAGCAGTGGATTAGGGAGTTCCTGAAGGCTACGGGCATCCAGCAGCCCATGAACGAGACGGAATGGACCTGGTACAAGCCCCGTCGGGTATATACCAACAGGGTGACCTATAATTCCTCAGTATACTGGAAGAAGTTCGATGCCAGCGAAGCATGGCTCAGCTACTGCAGCCAGCGCGGTCTCGACCCGAAAACGGGCGACAAGCGCAAGCAGGTATCAGCCGAGGGCATGATGGCCTTCATGCAGGCTGTCCGCTCCGTCCTTCCTATCATGGCAGCAGGTGTGGATAACCGGACGCAATGGGAGAAAGTCGTGCAATCCGGGGGCTACTAAGCCAAAAACCCTACTCCATCCTGTCATAGCGATACAACTTGTATCGCCTGATGATACTCTCACAGAGCTGCACATAGTCCTTGGCGGTGGCATAACCTGCTGCCTTCAAGGCCAACAGCCAGTGGTGATAGTCGGTGGAGGGATAACTGCGGCAGCGCTTATAGCGGTCTGACATCAACAGCCGCGAATGGTGGTCAATGCTCTCCTCAACGGTGGCATAGTTGCAGAACTTCTCTTTCGGCCTGTCATCGTCATGCACACTGTACGGCCTGCCCTCGGCCAGCCACTGAGGGCTGCACTTGATGCCGAAGTAGTTATTCCCCTTCCGGGCCAGGGCTGACCGACCCCAGTCACTCTCGAAGGCCATCTGTGCCAGCGTCACCGAGGCAGGAATGCCGTAACGCTGCTGTTGCTCCATGGCGGCAGGGGCATAGTGCGAAAGAAACTCCGAACGGCTGCTCCCGCACAGGCTGTCCACATCGCCCAACAGGGCAGCAAAGGCTTCTCCCCTCACCTGCCTTATATATAATAATAATGTGTATGGGTCTGTCATCTGACCTTTGTAACGGCAGGTGATATGCAGATGGGCTCCCGTGGATCTTCCGCTATTGCCCGTCACTCCCACCACATCGCCAGCCAGCAACTGGTCGCCCTCACTCACAGCCACCTTCGAGAGATGGCAGTAGCTGACGGTATAGTCGCCATGACGTATCGTGACAAAAACACCCGAACGGTTGTCTGAACCCGTCTTGACCACCTCACCGTCGAACATGGCATATACGTCCTCGTAATAAGCCTGGAGGTCCAATCCGCAATGGGTGGACTTCTGGCCGGTAAAGGGATCCTTCCTCGCGCCATAATGCGAGTTTACCTTGATATTCTTCAACGGGTAGGACACGCTGAGATAGCGCTCCACCCAATACTCCCTGTCCTCTG
>JAFZUS010000150.1 GCA_017618275.1 Prevotella sp. | reverse complement strand
GTACTGCGTGAATGCCCAGACTGTGTCGCTGATGCAGCAGAATTCTTAGAAGAGCAATTGCATGAGTAGTTTGAAACCAATATTGCACAAGAAATCGTTCAAGGAGTTGACGGTAGATGAACTGTACGAACTCCTGAGGGTTCGCAGCGAGGTGTTCGTCGTTGAGCAGGATTGTGTCTATCAGGACATGGACGGTGATGACCAGAAGTCCATTCATCTGTGGCTCACTGTTGCAGACAAGGTTGTAGCTTTGGCTCGCGTATGTCCTGCTGGTACTCACATGAAGGAAATATCCATCGGGAGGGTTATCACCACTGAACGAGGCAAAGGGTATGGTAAGCAGATCATGCTCTATGCCATTGATGCAGCAAAAGAGCATTTCGATGCAAAGCTTATAGACATTGAGGCACAGGAGTATGCCAAAGGCTTCTATGAAAGTGTCGGTTTCAGACAGTCATCCGACACCTTCATGCTCGACGGCATCCCTCACATCAGAATGACATTAAATATTGAATAATGAGAAAAGCAAGTAGAGAGATGGATGCCGCCTTCGCACTGGAGGTATTAGACAAGGCACCGTATATTACCGTCATTTTCGTGCGACCCGATGGCACACCCTATGGTGTACCCTTGTCGCTGGCTCGCACAGACGATAAAACATTCTATTTCCATTGTGCCTTGGAGGGTGATAAACTGGACTGCATTGCGGCCAATCCCCGTGTGGCGCTGTCGGCAGTCACTAAATGTGCTCCTACTGTAGGCCCCAAGGATGGCAGCTTCACACTCCAGTATAAATCAGCAATGGCTGTTGGCAAGGCTGAGATAGTAAAGGATAGAGACGAAAAGATAAAGGCACTCCGTGCTATCTGCCAGCGTTTCCTTCCCAAGCACATGGATGCATTCAATGATGCCATCGCCCGCAGCCTTGATCGTACCGCCGTTGTGAAGATTACCCTGACTGAGCCGCCCACCGGCAAGCGTAAGCAGTATGACAAGGATGGGGAAGAGATGAAGTGGCAAAGAATGGAATAGCGTTACGACGGCATGCTATAGACGTGGACACTGGAGCCTTGGGCTGCGGGGAGGTAATTGATGCCCCACCAACACATCTGCAAGAGTACAAACGGACTCATTAGGATGGTTATACTCTTTCATTTTGGATACCTATTTATCATTTTTAATGTATCCTGAATTCCATCGGCGTCATGCCAAAGTGGTCCTTCACGTACTTCCCGAAGAACGAAGTGTTTGGAAAGCCTGTTATATCGCATATCTGTTTAATGCTATAGTCGGTCTGTTTCAGGTAATAGCGAATATCCTCAAGCACGTGTTCCGTTATCCATTCGTTAGCGGTCTTGCCTGAGTGTTTCTTGCAAAGAGCCGACAGGTATTTAGGGGTGATGCATAATTCGGTGGCATACCATTCTACCGTGCGATGCTTCATCTCCAAAGAGTGCAACAAGTCGAGAAAACGCTGGAAGTGGTTCGTTGACGAGCCTGCATCTATTGAGACCTTATCTGTAAGTATTCTCTCTTTTAATGCTCCGCAGAGTCCTAGTATAGCTGCACGCAAGAGCGACTGTATAACGTCTGTCCGGAAAGGATGTTCGGCTCCCTTGCAAAAACACAGAGTTAGCATTTCGTAGAAGTTGGTATAGAACAGCATGTCCTCATCTTCCATAGAGACAACATACAATCTGCGAATGTAGACCACATCGTTCCATATCGCCATTTTTTCGCGTAGGAAATTCTGAAGTATGCTGTTTGTAAAGAACATAGCCTTCAGATCAAAGTCGGGGCTTACCATCAAATCGGTAATGTTGACATTCTGAGGTACAATAGCCACCTGATTCTTATGCAACTCCATCGGTTGTCCGTTCAGCATGCCCTGTACCCTACCCTGAGTACAGATGGCAATGGCGTTCATAGAGACATGAGCGGCACTTACCTCTGCAAACTTCTGTATACTGTCTATAATGACAATATCATTATCAGAGTATCCTATTTGAATGTCCTCATTGTCGGTTAGCGTCTGTAGTGAAATCTCTTCTTGTCGCATAATATGTTTGGTTTTGGATGCAAAGTTAGATAATTTTGACGAATAATCACGTCCGATTAGGCTAAAATTATGTTCCATTTCACTTCAAGTTGTGAGATTTTACATTTTTGTAGAGAAAACAAACATGTAAGTTTAAGAAAAAAGTATCATCTTTGCACCGGAATTCAGAAAAATAGAACTTATGATGGAATCAAAAACGATGATGATGCTGCTGACGGCAGGATTGCTACTCAGCAGTTGCGGCAACAAGAAAGTAGACGCCGAGAAAGCTCCTATCCGAGTTAAGACAGAAGTAGTTTCTAATGGTGGTTCACAGACCGGACAGACCTATGTGGGCATTGTAGAAGAGCGTGAAGGCACAGCAGTCAGCTTTACCAGTATGGGGGTTGTAAAGCGAGTATTGGTAAACGAAGGACAGAGCGTAGCCAAAGGTCAGCTGATAGCTGAGATGGACGATACGCAGGCACGTAACCTATTGAATGGTGCTGAAGCACAGATGAACCAGGCCAACGATGCATTGGAACGCTATAAGTTGCTGCACGACAATGGTTCGCTGCCCGAGGTGCAGTGGGTAGAGATACAAAGCAAGGTGGCTCAGGCCAAGTCGCAATACGAGGTGGCCAAGAAGAATCTGGCCGATTGTAGATTGACAGCCCCAGTTAGCGGTATCATCGGCAAAAAACTGGTGGGTGCCGGCGAAACGGCCATGCCCTCGCAAGCCGTTGTAACTATCCTCGACATCAGCAGCGTAAAGGTGAAGGTGGCTATTCCAGAGGCTGAGGTGAGCGGTATTACTGCATCGACTCCCTCTACTATCAACGTGGAGGCTGCACAGAAGCAAGTGAATGGCGGCAAAATAGAAAAAGGTATACAGGCAGACGCGCTCACACACACGTACGAGGTGAGAATCAACGTGCTGAACAGCGACAGGAAACTGCTGCCAGGAATGGTGGCCTCTGTTCAGTTTGCTGCTGTGGCACAGCAACAAACAGAACAGGCTATGCTACCTGTAACGGCAGTACAGCGCAGGGCTGACGGCAGTTTGTTTGTATGGACGGTGGCCAAGGATAGCACCGCCCATCGTACAACAGTAAGCACGGGCGAGACTCAAGGTAACCGCATCGCCATCAGCAATGGTATTGAGAGTGGTCAGCGCGTAGTGACAGAGGGCTACCAGAAACTGAGTGAAGGAACGAAAGTAATCTATTGATATGAAAAAGATGAACTGGCTGAAATGGCCATTGGAGCATTACCCCATAACACTACTGATAGTAGTGATTCTGTTTGTGCTGGGCATTTACGGCATGTATGTGATGCCGAAGGACGAGTTTCCTCATGCCACGATCCGTCAGGGGGTGGTAGTAGCCGTATATCCAGGAGCTACCAGCGAGGAGGTGGAGCAACAAGTGGCTCGTCCATTGGAGCGTTATCTGTTTACATACGGCGAGGTGAACCGCGAAAAGACCACCACCACATCGCAAAACGGCATGTGCATTGTGATGGTGAAACTTAACGACGACGTGAACAATAAAGATGAGGTGTGGAGCAAGATAAAACATGGTCTGAATACTTTCAAGCCACAGCTACCATCGGGAGTACTTGCTATCGTAGTTAACGATGATTTCGGTAACACCTCTGCCCTGCTTATCTCCATCGAGAGCGACCAGCGCAGCTATCGCGAACTGAAGCAATACAGTGACGACCTGAGCGACCGTCTGCGCCGCATCCCTTCTGTAGCCAATGTAAAGCTTTTTGGCGAGCAGAAGGAGCAGATTTCGCTATATGTAGACCGCCAGCGCCTGCAGGCATATGGCATCGGACAACAGATGCTCTTCTCCCGTCTCCAGGCCCAAGGCATCACAACGATGAGTGGCAGTATCAGCGACGACGACCAGCAGATTCCCATCCATATAGAAACGATG
>JAFZUS010000149.1 GCA_017618275.1 Prevotella sp. | reverse complement strand
ATGATCTTCACCTCTTGTGACGAGCATCTTGAGGAGGATTTTTCGTGGCGTTCCTGGCAACCGGGTATGGTCTATTGCACCAATGGCGAGGTGAGCACTTATGACCGCTGCATTGCTGATGGTAACATCCCTGAAGCCGTTCTTTTCTATATAGATGCCACAGATGCCACCTCGGGCGTTGCTTACGCGGTCAGTCTGAAGGACTCTCCAGCGAATGCTTTCTGCAATCCCGACACCATCTATGTGACACAAGGAACGTCTGCTGACATCAGTGCCTGTGATGGTGAGACGAATACTACAGCCATGCGTTATGGTAAGATAGCGTCACCCATTGCCACGAGCATTCAGGACAAATATTTCATACCGTCTGTAAGCGAGATGTACAAGCTCTTTGTGGCCAGAAGTGTTGTCAATCAAGCCATAGAGCGATGCGGCGGTGACATCCTTCCCATTGACAATGTGGATTGCTGGTACTGGACCAGTACCGAATGTGAGGTAGCCACTACCGACAGGGCTTGGCGTTTCAGTCTTTACTCAGGTCGTTTTGAGAGCACCGACAAGCATTCGGCTTTTCCAGCGCGTCCTATTCTGATGATACGTCTCAACAAAGAAGAGCAGAGATAAGCCATGATGGAAGAGAGTAAAGACCTACAGACGCTGTACAAGGTATTCCGCACATTCATCTACATTTCCTTGGTCGTGGAGTTCTTCGAGTATGCTATCGCCCCAGAACTTTTGGACTTCTGGGGCGGCATCCTCCTTGATCTGCATGGCAGGTTGAAACTGATGGATGTTTATCAGGACGGTCATATGCTCCGCAGTAAGATCATGACATTCTTGATGATATGTGTCACCTGTGTCGGCACGAGGAACAAAAAGCATCTGGAGTTCAATGCCAAGCAGATGGTCATTTATCCCATTACCTTTGGAGCCGTTTTGATGTTCTTCTCCGTCTGGGTCTTCAACCAACACTGGAATCCCACATTCTTCACGCTCCACAGCAGCACATGGATATACTTTGCAATGTCTATTGTCGGCACGGTACTCGTTCATGTAGCTCTTGATAACATTTCCAAGTATTTGAAAGATGGTCTGTTGAAAGACCGCTTCAACTATGAGAACGAGAGCTTTGAGCAGATGGAAGAGAAGGTGGAGAACAAGTACAGCGTCAATATTCCCATGCGCTACTATTATAAGGGTAAGTTCCGCAAGGGATGGGTTAATGTCATCAATCCTTTTCGAGGCACATGGGTCGTCGGCACTCCAGGCTCAGGTAAGACTTTCAGCATTATCGAGCCGTTCATCCGCCAGCACAGCGCCAAGGGCTTTGCGATGGTGGTTTATGATTACAAGTTTCCCACGCTTGCCCAGAAGCTCTACTACCATTATCGTATCAACAAGAAAGCAGGGACAACGCCTGAAGGGTGTCAGTTCAACATCATCAACTTCGTGAATGTCGAGTACAGTCGCCGTGTCAACCCCATCCAGTTGAAGTATATCAGCAACCTTGCTGCTGCCAGTGAGACTGCCGAGACCCTTCTGGAATCCTTGCAGAAAGGCAAGAAAGAGGGAAGTGGAGGCAGCGACCAGTTCTTCCAGACTTCTGCCGTCAACTTCTTGGCAGCCTGCATCTATTTCTTCTGTAATTACGAGAAACGTCCGTATGATGAGAACGGTAAGGAGTTGAACTATGACAAGACCATTGACCCGGAAACAGGAATGATAAAGCCCACAGGTGTAGTCCGCGATGCGATGGGCAATGTTACAACACCTGCCTATTGGTTGGGTAAGTATAGTGACATGCCTCATATCCTCTCCTTCCTCAATGAGAGTTATGAGACAATCTTTGAAGTGCTGATGACCGATACCGAAGTGGCACCT
>JAFZUS010000148.1 GCA_017618275.1 Prevotella sp. | reverse complement strand
TTCACGAGGCTGTTCAAGCAGCAGGTGGGGGTGACACCCAGCGAATATAGAAACTAGAAAAACATGAAAAGGATCATCATATTTATAATAGCAGTAATGACAATGACAACAATGAATGCACAGACACTAACAGAACGTCAAAAGGGATTGGCAGCGTGTGCCTGCCTGATGGCACAGGGTAATTTAGAGCGGTTGGAGCCAGCCGTAAAGATGGCACTCGACAACGGCGTGACCATCAACGAACTGAAGGAGGCATTCTCGCAACTCTATGCCTACACGGGATTCCCGCGTTCGCTGAATGCATTAGGAGTATTAAACAAGGTATTGGAAAACAGAGAGCCATCTTGGCAAGAAGGCATGCCTTGGACGCGCCCTGCTGAGTGGGACGATGCAAAGGCAGCCTATGACCTGGGTAAGAAGAACCAGACACAACTCTCAGGCCGTGCGTTCGACTACGATTTCTGCCCACAGGATGACTACTATCTTAAGGCGCACCTTTTCGGTGATATCTTCGCTGGCGACCAGCTGTCTCATGCCGACCGCGAGATTGTGACCGTTGCAGCTCTGAGTGGTCTCGAGAGTGTGGCTCCGCAGTTGGCTGCCCACAAGCATGGAGCTGTGAATATGGGTAACAGTCAGGAACTGGTTGACGAACTCTGTGCCTGGCTTGACCACGAGGGGTATACGCTACGTAGCGGATTCCCTAAGGGTGTAGCAAACGTGAACTATGCTCAATACTTCATTGGCGATAGTTTTGTCGCGCCCATCAACCCCGCAAACCTTGCTGACGGAGAAACAACGGTGATGCCTATCGTGAACGTCACCTTTGAACCTGGTTGTCGTAACAACTGGCACATCCATCATGGTGTCCATCAGATTTTGATTTGCGTATCTGGTAAGGGCTGGTATCAGGAATGGGGCAAGACTCCTATCCCACTTACACCTGGCACTGTGATTGACATTCCTGAGGGTGTGAAGCATTGGCATGGTGCGCAGAAGGATTCTTGGTTCCAGCATTACACTACTCACGTCAAGACGGGCGGTGAGGAAAGCAACGAGTGGTTGGAACCTGTGACGGGCGAGGCTTACGAACAACTAGGCAAGTAAGAAGAATGAAGAAATTGAAGAAGATGCTATACTGGACTTTGGGCATCGTGGCGGTATTGGCTGTCGCGGTGCTGTTAGTGTTACAACACCCGGACTTTGGCCGCACTCCTACAGGTGAGCGGCTGGAGCGTATCAAGCAGTCGCCCAACTACCGCAACGGCGAGTTTCAAAACCAGATACCAACTGCCCTCATGACGGGTACGGAGAATCAGAACGTAGTGGCTGCATGGTGGGATTTCTTTTTCAAGGAGCGTCCCAACCTTGTGCCTGAAGAACCTGTGAAGGTAGTAAGGACTGACCTCAATAGTTTGCCTAGGGACAGCGACTGCATCGTGTGGTTTGGACATTCAAGCTATCTGCTACAACTGGCGGGCAAGCGCCTCCTCGTTGATCCCGTATTCGACAAGGCGGTGCCGCTGTCATCCATCTTTGGTAAAACTTTCCCAGGGGCAGACGTATATCAGGCCTCTGATATGCCGGAGGTGGACTACCTCGTCATTTCTCATGACCATTACGACCATCTGAGCCGTAAGGATGTACAACTGTTGATGCCAAAGGTAGGACATGTCGTTTGTCCGCTTGGTGTCGGTGAGCATCTGGAATACTGGGGTTATCCAGTGGAAAAGATAACCGAACTTGACTGGAACGAGAACTACGGATGTGCTGATGGTTTTGTTTTCCATTGCACACCTGCACGTCATTTCTCTGGCCGTCTGCTGAAGCGTAATCAGTCGCTGTGGGCTTCCTTCGTCGTTGAGAGTCCGACGCTGAAGGTCTTTATAGGCGGCGACAGCGGCTACGGTCCACACTTCAAGGCCATCGGAGAGAAACATCAGGACATCGATGTAGCCATCCTCGAAAACGGGCAGTACGACAAGAGCTGGAGTCAGATTCACACGATGCCCA
>JAFZUS010000147.1 GCA_017618275.1 Prevotella sp. | reverse complement strand
TGGCAAGGAGTGCCTTGTGGGGACTTACCAAAGCTCGCAAAGAAGAATTGTCGCAGCTACAGGTGATACTCGACAAATTCATTGACCAAGCCATGCAGACAGACAACTCATCCGTCAGACGACTATCGTTGAACGTTGTTGAAAGATTAGAACTGAAGGAGGATGACTTGCGAACAGACTTCCTTGATTTCTGCTTTGAGCACATGATGGATGTCGAGGAGTTTCCTGGTATTCAGTCGGTCTGCATGAAACTCGCCTTCCGCATGTGTAGCTTCTATCCAGAACTGATGGATGAACTGAAACGTACCCTCGAAGCAATGGAGATAGACTATTACAAACCTGCCGTGAAATGCGTCAGAAACAGAATTCTAAGCGGCAAACTAAAGTGACAACCAAACAAAAGATGGAAACAGATAGTTATGAATATACTAATAATAAACGGAAGCCCACGAAAAAAGGGTTTGATTTCGCAGATGCTTGACATCATGCGTGAAGAAGGAGAACTAAGAGGTGATAAGGTGCAGACAGTTTTTACCAACGACCTGAACATCAAGCCCTGCATCGGTTGTATGGCCTGTCGCACTAAATGTAAGTGTGTACTTGGTGAGGATGACTCCCAGCGAGTATTGAAGATGATGCAGGAGGCCGATGCCATCATTATGGGAGCGCCCTGCTATTGGGGCAATATCCCAGGGCAGATGAAGTTGCTGTTCGACCGCATCGTCTATGGCATGATGCGCGACACGCCCCGTTTCCCAAAGCCTTTGATGAAGGGCAAGAAATGTATCCTCCTCAGTACTTGTACCACCCCTTGGCCTTGGAACATCTGGTTCAAACAGTCTCGTGGTGCCATCCGTGCTATGCGTGAAATCTGCCGCTATTCGGGCTTCAAGATTGTCGCAACCATCGAACGAGGTGGTACCGTCATGCATCCGCAACTGTCTGAGAAAGACAAACAAAAGTGCCATAAGGCGATAAGAAAGATATAGAAACGAAGTTTTTCTGATAAAAAGAGACTTAGTTTGCAGAAAGTTTTGTATCTTTGCACGCGAAAGCGTGCGAGACTGCTCCCGCTCAGCTATTGATACAAGCATCATAGCCCTCGCTTAACCGCAGCCTTGCAGCAAATTTCAAAACAACGTGCTTATGGCAGCATCGGTGCTTAATAAAATAGAGTATATTGTCCTGCTGGTGGCAGCGTTTGCCTCCCGTATCAATGTGACGGAAGCTCAGGCTTACCGTTATCTAAGCCAATATGGTGCCTTGGCATTATGCGATAAGCACTATGGCATCATGCACACGCTCTCGCTCGAAGAAAACATCGATACTCTTCAGGCCTATTGTCAGCGGAAAGGAGGCAAGTTATGAAACTCTATCACGGCTCTACAATCGATATCCAGCAAATAGAACTTGCAAAGTCTAAGCCTAACAAAGATTTTGGACGTGCTTTCTATCTGTCCGATAATAAACAGCAAGCCTTAGAGATGGCCCAGTTTAGGGCTGAATTCGAAGAAACCGTTCCCGTTGTCAATGTCTATGAGTTTGACGAGACGCTCTTCCAGCAGTTCCGTTACAAGCGATTCGAGGAATACACAGAAGAATGGGCGCACTTCGTCTATGACCACCGTACAGAGCCGAATGGCAAGACGCTTCACGACTACGACATCGTCTATGGCCCGATAGCCAACGATCGTGTTGGAGCGCAGATAGCACGTTTCAAGCAGGGCTATATCACCTTCGACGAGTTCTTACGACGCATCCAGTATATCAAGGGCATCACCTTCCAATATGCTTTCTGTACACAGAAGGCTATTGACAAACTCATCAAGCAGAAATGAACGTATCTCAGGCAGAATTCCAAAACATGAAGGAGGAGATCGTGAAGGACATGATTTCTCGACTGATGGAAGAGCGTAGCCTTTCACTTCAGCAGGCTTTCGATGCTGTTTATACTTCACGCCTCTTCGAGAAGTTGAGTGATCCCAAAACAGGCCTTTTTTTCCAATCCTCCGGCTATGTGTACAGTTATCTGATAGAAGAACTGGACAGAATTAAATAAAGGAAGATTGAGAAGCCGTATAATAATGTAGAGAAACTCAGGGTGGCTCAAAAATCTGTCACCATGGCTCCTTTTGTTTGTCACAAGATACCTTTTGGACTTTTTAACCCGAAATAAACACTATTCTCAGCAATTATTTGTAAATTTGCACCAAAATTGAAATGTAACTACATACAATGAATAGAAACAATAAATGGCTGGTACTGGGAAATCCTAATATCTGCCGACATACCGATAGCCTCCATAAGATAGGCTTTGTAAGTTGGGTACAAAAAAGCTATCCTTTTGAAATTGGTGATAATGTCTATTTGTATATTAATGGAGCTGTTAGGTTCAAGACCACAGTGGAAGCGGCAGTCGACCACCGTGAAGATTCTGAGTTTTGGATAGGAAAGGCTCCCCAACATCCAACATTCAGGTTGCGGCTATTAAAGGAATTAGACGGAAATGACCTTTCAGAAAATGAACTGAAACAATTCGGTTTCAAAGGAGGAAGAAGTTTGCGCCACTATATTCATCACAATACAGAATTGCTTGAATACATTGATAGTTTATTTGAATAATGAAGCGGAACACTATTTCTGTTTCACTGCATTAAATGGGTATCTTTTTGCACCACCGTTCATGGAGTATTGATAATACCCCGATATAGTATTTTCGCCATCATTTTCTATAAAGTATATTAAAGTTGCATCCTCCCCCACAACTTTAAGTTCTCCGTTCTCATCCAGTTCGGTAGAGATGGTATAAATTTTGTAGTCGATTTTGAGTTTCTTGCCATCGGTAGTATAAGTAAAATCTGTTTTGGACGTATTGTCAGTACCATGATAATACCAGAATCTTCCGCTTGTCTCACTATTAAATTCGTACTTGTAATACGCCTTGTTATTGCCCTCAGTATAGAAAGCCCACGTTGAATTCGCAAATCTGATTGCTGCATTGTCGGAATCATCGTCTTTTGAACAGGCGAGGATAGATAGAGAGAGTAACAGGATAGCAAATAGTCTGATTCTCATCATATTCATTTATTTTTGCGACAAAGATACTACTTTTCTTCTGATTAATAACGAAAAGGCGTAAAAATATTATATTTTTGTGCAATTCTTGTGCGAAAGGGTCTCAATCACCTTCATTCTTCGCTATCCACACCTTGTGCGAATGGGTGCCGCGAGTGGTGATACCTGAGTTAGGGTCGGCAACGATTTGACGGAGGTCTTTCGAAGCGACGGAACGGCTCTGGTGGGTGGCGTTGGCATAGTCGTAGAGCGTCATGAAGCCGTTCTTCACGATAATGGCTTTAGCCCTTGCTATTCGTTCTTCGCGACTAAGTTTTGTTTTCTGTGGCACCTGGACGTCAGCCTCACCACGCTCGAAAGTGGCCTCTCTGTTCAATGCCTGCAACAGTTTCGGATCGGGCTTGAAGTTGATTCCCTTGATGCAGACGTGCCTGTATCTTGTTTTCGGGTTATCATCGACGTTCTTCAATGCTTCCTTTTCCGACGGGCTCGATTCATCGAAACCCAATGTCAGCGAGAACACGCCCAGCCCATCAATCTTGATATTGTGGCCCATAGGCATCCAACTTTCCATCACAGACACCAGCTCATCGAAGACTGCCCTGATCATGCCGTCACTAATGCTGGCGGCATAGTCGCGCATGTGTTCAATCACCGTTTCGTAGTCGTGCAGAGAGTAGGTCTGCATCTTGGGGTAAAGGGTTTTATGGCCATCTGCCATTCCCTCTGCCATTTCCTTCAAAATGTACTTTGCCATATTCTTAATACTTTTTGTTGCTACTACTATGTTATTTTCTTTTTTTCCTTCGATTCGTTTTATGTTTCCAATTTAAGAACTTATGTTTTTAATTTCAGAATTCATGTCTTCAATTTGAAAACTTATGTCCTCAAATTGCAAACACAAACTTTCACCCTGCAAAAATACATTCTTTTCTCGATTCCACAAAAAAAATTGTTGTTTTTTCGTGCTATTCGTCACTAATTTGTGCTGAATATCCCAGAAATTTGGTGGTATTCGCAACTATTCGTAATTTTGCATCGTCAAACGATGGAGCAGCGAGAGCAGAATCGAATGAATTCGAGTTATGCCGAGTCGCGAAAGAGTAAGACCGAAGGTCAAATATAAAAAGAAGATGGAAACAGAAAGAATATTATTGCGCCCTTGGCAGGATAGTGATGCCGAGACGCTGTTTAAATACGCCAGCGCCCCCGATGTAGGACCTCGTGCTGGCTGGCCACCACATCAGTCGGTGGAAGAAAGTTTGGAGATTATCCGGACTGTCTTCAACGCAGAAGGGATGTGGGCGGTAATATTGAAAGAGTCGAACGAGGCTATAGGCTGTGTGGGCTATCTCCCGGCATCCGCATCAAACCTGAAGATTGCAGAAGATCATGCAGAAGTGGGTTATTGGATAGCCCGTCCATATTGGGGCAAAGGCATCTGTACGGAAGCGCTTCAGATGGTCATCGACTATTGTTTTAATGAAAAGGGATTCACTACACTCTGGGGTGACTACTTTCCTTCAAACCCGGCTTCTGGTCGCGTGATGGAAAAGTGCGGTTTTGTAGATACCGGCGAGGAAACATTATGCCCCAACCTGGAAGTAGGCTCAGACTGCCCTGTAAGAGTTATGCAATTGATAAAGAAGTAGTATGAAAAGAACAGTATTATATTTGTTGTTCGCACTGTTGCTAATTAACTGTGGCAGTCAGCCGCAGACGCTCAGCGAACTGAATTCTGAATACGTAACTATCGACGATAGTGTTCGCGTACATTATAAATTATGGAATGAGTCTGCTGGTTCTGATGCTAAGACCATCTGTTTCGTTCATGGCTTCGGCTGTGACATGAACACATGGGAGAAACAGTTCGAGGCATTCCGTGATGACAAAGACCTGCAACTGGTGTTCATCGACCTGCCAGGATACGGACAAAGCGATAAGCCACATGTGGAATACACACTTGATTTCTTTGCCCATGCCATTGATGAAGTACTGAATAAGAACAGCATCAAGGATGCGGTCTTTGTAGGTCACAGTCTTGGAACGCCCGTATGTCGTCAGACGTTGATGGCCACAGGTCACAAAGGCACATTGGTGGACGTTGACGGTGTATATTGTTTCTACGATGGTACTGAGACACCAGAGTATGTAGAGGCAGTCAATCAGTTTGGCCATGCCTTCGACGGTCCGGAATGCCGCGAAGTCATAACAGGCTTTGTTTCGTCATTGGCTGGTAAGGAGACACCTCAGGAGATTAACGACTATGCCATGTCTGTGATGCCCGAAACGCCCCAGTATGTAGCATCAAGCACGATGCAGAATCTTGTAGAAAAAAAGTGGTGGAATAATCGTCAGATTTCTCTGCCAGTAATGGTTATCTGTACGCAGAATAGCGGTCTTGATCCTGACAACAAACAGAAGATGCAGCGTCTTTATCCCACCCTCGACTATACGGAACTGACTACTTGCGGACACTTCATCCACATGGAACAGCCTGATATGTTCAACGAGAAACTGAAGGCTTTCATTGCTTCACAGATGCCCACCAAACAGGCAGGCGATGTACAAATCCTGTTTGAGATTCGCCCTGAGGTAAACTACGTCACCCATCTCTACACGCTTGCTGGACTGGGATTCTCTGACGAAGAATACACTGCTAAATATGGTCATACGCTCCCCAAGGAAGCTGTCGATACCTTGCAGAAATACAAGGACTACCTTACGTTCGGACAAGGCGAAGGTGGTATGTTGTCAGGTACGTTCTTCTTTATGGTCTCAGCAGAGACGTTCGCCAATGCGGATAGTCTTCAGAAAGTGATGGACAAATACCAGGAGATGGCAAAGAGCTATAACTCGCCTGATGAAATCATGAACATAGCCAATGCCATTGCCAAAGTGTACGTCGATAACTATGACCGATATCTCAAGGATGTCTATCCTCAGGCGAAGAAGGATATGGAGGAACGTCAGAATCAGCTGAGCCAACACATGAAGGGCCATTCTTTCGTTAAGGATTGGGAGCGCGTTACTGGCTATACTTGGAATAGAGGCGACTATCATTGGCTGTTGTATCGTGCAGGCGCAAAAGGCCCATCTTACAACAACCTGAACGAGAACACCAACACCGTCTATTACAATCAGTATTTGGACTATCAACTGGCCATGTTCAGCCATGAGTTCGGAATATTCTTGATGCAGGAAAGTATTGACCCAATCGTGGAGGAGATGAAGGAATATGTCCGCACTTTGAAATCAACAAAGGATTTGACCTACGTACCCTGGAGTGGCTTCGAAAGTTTGGCCTGTTGGTATAATTGTAAAATCGCGGAACAAGAAACAGAGGATTACCGCAACTTTGGCAATGCCGACGTGAAGACTTTCTGTCAGATTTTTGACCGTCTCTCCGCAAAAGGCATCACAGACCCTGCAGAGTTGTATCGTAAAGGTATCATGGAGTATTTGAAAGAACAATAAGGTGTGGTGCTCTGGTTCTGGCACTCCTGCTGATGCAACTTTTTGCCTCCAAATCACGTCTAACATATAGATACTTTTAAAGAGAACGATTATGATATTGTCGGCATCGACATCGACTACGAGACCATCGGTGCCAATGGCTCGATGCTCATGGTAGCCACCAGCGGAACAGCCGTAGTCATCTAATAAGATAGGCAGTTACTTTTCCTGCCACTCTTTCAGTTTCTTCTGGGTGCCGTCTTCCTGCAAGGCATAGGCAAAGTATTGCTTGGTCTTGCCATCGCGGAGCAGATAGTGGCCAGTGACATACTTATTGATGGTATCCACTTCAGGATTGCTGATGTCGCGGAAATCACGATGATTATAGAATTTACCCGTCTTGGGATTATAGATCCAGGCATCATAGTTGGTGATGGTCTGATCGCTGGCGGGCATCTTACCCAGACAGATCATGATGTCTGTATGTCCGTCGAAGTTGACATCAGCCTGCCACACATTGCCGAATGTCTCCAGCATATCCTTTGGATAATCGACCGTATTTCCCCCTATCAGCATGATGTCATTGCCGTTGGCATCGCGGATGATGCCCTCATACATCACCTCATCGTAGATGCGCACACTAATGTCCCACTCCTCAGCGGCAGGTGCACCCTCAGGAGCCGAGGCTACTGTGCTATCGGCTACTATAGTAGAGTCGTTGTCACCGCCCTTGGCGGTCTTGCTTCCACACGAAACCATTGTTGCTACTACGCCCACAATGGCAATAGATAATAATACTTTCTTCATGTCCATAACCTTTTGGTTTATAGTTATTATTTACGGCTGCGAAATTACAAATTTTCTCTGAAACCTCCAACTATTTAGGAGAAATTCTTTGGCGGTTTGCCCGTTTATTTGTAATTTTGCAGCCATCTAATAAAAACGGTTATGACAGAACAAGAGATATTCAGAGCGAAAGCCAAGGATGGCTACACCGTTTTGATTAGAGACACCGAGAGGAAAAGTAATAAGGAGATATGAAGATATTTGCCATTGGCATGAACTATGCCGCACACAATCAGGAACTGCACGGGACGGTAAAACGCCCTGATGAGCCTGTGATATTCACCAAGGCCGACTCAGCAATATTGAACCAGGGGAAGCCCTTCTTTATCCCTGACCATCTGGGACGCATCGACTACGAGGCGGAGGTGGTGGTACGCATCTGTCGCTTGGGGAAGAACATCCCTGAGCGCTTTGCCCATCGTTACTACGACGCTGTGACTGTGGGCATCGACTTCACAGCGCGCGACTTGCAGCGTCAGGCCAGTGAGAAAGGACAGCCCTGGACTATCTGCAAGGGTTTCGACGGCTCTGCTGCTATCGGCGAGTGGGTACCAAAGGAGAAATTCCTGGATATCCAGCGTATCCACTTCCATCTTGACATTAATGGAAAGACTGTACAGGAGGGTTGTACCTCTGATATGTTATATAAGGTGGACGAGATCATTGCCTACATCTCGCAGTTCTTTACCTTGAAGACGGGCGACCTGCTCTATACAGGTACGCCAGTTGGCGTGGGACCTGTACATATCGACGACCATCTGGAGGGTTGGCTCGAAGAACGGAAGGTCCTGGCATTCAATTGTAAGTAGGCTTTCACAATAAATCGGCATAATATTCGTTATATGAGAGAAGTGAAAACAAATTGGAGGCTGATAGCAGGCTTGACTCTTCTGCTGCTCTGCTTGCAGGGTAAGGCACAAGAGTTCATTAACTTGACCGCTCAAGAGGTCAGGATTGACTCTGTCTTGCCAGCCTTCACCTACCAGAAACCATTAGGTCCTCACTACGCAGACTCTATCTATACCGTCAGCATCGAATATCCCGAATTCATTGATATGACGGAAACTGACATCCAGCATTATCTGCAGTTGGCAGACAGTGAGCCTGGAGCATTGCCAGAGGTGACGCAACATGTCTGTGTGGCACGAAAGCAAGGCGTGCTCGACATCTCGTTCTGTCCGATTGTGAAGCGCGACGGGAAGTATCAGAAGTTGGTAAGTTTTAAACTGAATGTGAAGGGAGCCCTTGGAGCCCGGGCCAGAACCAGGGTCGACGAGTCACCCTCAGCCCGCTACGCTGAGCACTCCGTACTTAAAAGTGGCACCTGGGCAAAGATTCGCATCCCTACAAGTGGTATCTACCAGTTGTCCAGCAGTCTGGTTCGCACTTGTGGCTTCTCAGATATCTCAAAGGTGAAGATCTATGGCTATGGCGGTGCCTTACAGCCAGAGAAGTTGACAGGCGACTACCTTAAAGCCACTGACGACTTGAAGGAGGTGCCAACCTGTATGGTGGGAGGGCGCAAACTCTTCTATGGTGTCGGACCTGTGACGTGGGAGTCGGACTCCGCCACGACCCGCATCCGTAACAGTTATTCCGACTACGGCTATTATTTCCTGACAAACGCAGGCGACGAGGAGCCACTGACCATCAGCGAAGATGAGTTTAAGACTACCTATTATCCCATGGCTGACGACTATCACTCCCTCTACGAGGTGGATGACTATGCCTGGTTCCACGGTGGCAGGAAACTCTTCGACAAGACACTCTACACCATCGGCACCCCGTTGACTTATACCTTAACATCGAACGGAACCGATGGCATCCTGTCGGTAACTCTGAGTTATAGTGGCTATTTCGAGGCAACCGTCCGTGTCAACGATCAGGAGGTAGGACAGATCGTAGTAAGCAAGGATGCTGTCTCGAAGGCAAAGAGTACCAATAATCCTATTGATTTCCCTGATGACTACTCTAAGGCAGCCGATCATACCTGGACATTCCCCCTGGAAGGCATCCAGGCAGGCACCAACACCATCAAGATTACCCAGACATCAGGTGCTAACGTTCGTTTGGACTATCTGGCCTTGACCAGTCTGCAGCCAAAGGCTTTGCCAGACCTCACCTCTACCGGTATCCCAACACCCGAATATGTCTATCATATCACGAATCAGGACCATCATGCAGATGCGCCAGTGGATATGGTCATCATCATCCCCACCACGCAGAAATGGCTCTCGGAGGCTGAGCGCATCAAGACGCTCCACGAGACAAAGGACGGTCTGCGGGTCGGTATCGTACCTGCCGACGAACTCTACAACGAGTTCTCAAGTGGTACACCCGATGCCAATGCCTACCGCCGCTACCTGAAGATGTTCTACGACAGGGCAGAGACCGAGGCCGACATGCCACGCTACCTGTTACTGTTTGGCGATGGGGCCTGGGACAACCGTATGCTCCTCTCCGAGTGGAGAAACTGTAATCCCGATGATTTCCTGCTCTGCTACGAGAGCGAGAACTCATTCAGTGAGGTTAAATGCTATGTGAGCGACGACTATTTCTGTCTGCTTGACGACGAAGAGCAAATCCAAGAACAAAACAGAAAGAGTCTCTATTACTATGGCAAGCCGGATGTGGCCGTCGGACGATTCCCTGCCAGGACAGTTGATGAGGCAAAGATTCTGGTAGACAAGACCGTGAGTTATGCCAACAACGAGAATGCCGGTCCTTGGCAGAACATCCTTATGTTTATGGGTGACGACGGAAACAATAATGTCCACATGATTACTGCAGACAAAGTGGCCACAACCCTGCAAACCACTTATCCTTCCTTAAATATCAAGAAAGTGTACTGGGATGCCTATACCCGCCAGTCATCCTCAACAGGCAATACTTATCCTGATGTCAACGCTCTGATCAAGAATCAGATGGCTGAGGGTGCCCTGATGATGAACTACTGCGGACACGGTATCACCTATGCTCTCTCGCATGAGTCCGCGCTACACCTGGCAGATTTTGAGGAAGCCACCTCTTTACGCCTGCCGCTCTGGGTGACAGCATCCTGTGACATCATGCCATTTGATGGACAGGAGGAGAATATCGGTGAGTCGGCTATGATGAACAAGAAAGGCGGTGCCATTGCCTTCTTCGGCACGACGCGTACCGTCTATGCAAACTATAATGAACTGATCAACCTCGGCTTCTCACAATACGTGCTGGGCTCTACCAACGGCGTACGGAACTCCATTGGCGAGGCTGTCCGTCTGACAAAGTGTGACCTGGTGGAAACCCGAAAGGATATCACCCCCAATAAGTTGCAATACACGCTGTTGGGCGATCCTGCCCTCGTACTAGCAGCCCCGACGCAAAACGTGGTCATCGACAACATCAACGGTCTGCCGCTCAACGAGGCATCGCCCGTCCACCTGCCGGCTGGCTCCATCGCCAAAGTCACGGGACATATTGCCAATGGAGAAGTAGCCGACGCAACATTCAACGGCACAATCACCGCTTACGTTAGGGATGCGGAAGAGACTATCGTCTGTCGTCGGAACGATCGCTCGGAAGCCGACGAGGCCTTTGTCTTTAAGGACCGTACGAAGACCCTCTATAGCGGCTCAGACAGTATCCGCAACGGTGTCTTCACCTTCACCTTCGCCGTGCCGAAGGATATCAGTTATACTGACGGAACGGGGCTGATGACTCTCTATGCCGTCAACCATGAGAAAACCAGAACGGCACATGGTGAGAACAGCAGTTTCGTCCTGAACGGTAGCAGCACTGCCCTCAACGACTCCATCGGTCCCAGCATCTACTGTTACCTGAACACCAAATCGTTCAGAAATGGCAACAAGGTACATACCTCGCCCTACTTCGTGGCAGAACTCTACGATGATAACGGCATCAACGCCTCAGGCAGTAGCATCGGGCACGACCTGGAACTGATTATCGACGGTGATATGACGAAGACCTACAATCTGAACAGTTACTTCAACTACGAGTTTGGCGACTACCGTAGCGGCACACTGGGATTCAGCATCCCCAAACTCGACTACGGACATCACAAACTCCTCTTCCGTGCCTGGGACGTGCTGAACAATTCCTCCACGGCAGAACTCGATTTCGAGGTGGCCCGTGGCATAGAACCCGATTGTATCAGTGTGAGGTGTGTCCGTAATTCGGCTACTGGTGGAGCCACCTTCATCATCACCCACGACCGTGCTGGCAGCGAACTCAACGTGCAACTCGACATCTACGACATGGCAGGGCGGCAATTGTGGCGCTACACTGAGTCTGGCGTGCCTTCCGACAATACATATACCTTCGACTGGAACCTCTCCATGGATGGCGGACGCCGTCTACAGACGGGTGTCTATCTGTTCAAGATATCCATCAGCAGCGATGGCAGCGGACAGTCGTCGAAGACAAAGAAACTGATGATTACGAATATAAACTAAACCAAGATATGAATATGAATCAAACATCAAAGATAACTCTGTTGGGGGTGATGGTGATATTCCTCACTTTTTCACCTTCTCACCTTCTCACTTCTTCCGCCCAGGACGATGACAAGGCGTCGATGTTCAACCCCGTGGAACACGCCGTCATCTCGCAGACCATCGCGCCAGATGCCCGTGCGGCTGGTATGGGTGATGTAGGTGCTGCTACCGATCCGGATGTCAACTCGCAGTATTGGAACCCAGCCAAATATCCGTTCTGTATCTCCCGCGCCGGTATCGCGCTGAACTACACCCCGTGGCTGCGTCAGTTGGTAAATGATATCGACCTGGCCTATCTGGCAGGTTACTATCGCATCGGCGACTACTCCGCCATCTCCGGCTCACTGCGCTACTTCTCTCTCGGCGAGGTGTTTACCGACTACGGACAGACCGACATGACAGTGAAACCCTATGAGATGTCGCTTGACGTGGCCTACTCGCTGATGCTTTCTGAGCACTTCTCGATGGCTGCCGCCCTGCGCTGGATATACAGTGACCTACGCTACGACTACAGCGAGGACTCTAAGCCCGCATCGGCCTTCGCTGCCGACCTGGCGATGTATTATAACAAATATCTCAACCTCGGCAGTCGCGAATGCCAGTTTGCCCTTGGTCTGAACCTCTCGAACATCGGTTCGAAGATATCCTTCTACGGCGACGAAGAGAGCCAGTTCATCCCTGCTAACATGCGTCTCGGTGCCTCGCTGCTGATACCAGTTGACGAGTGGAACCGCTTCACCATCACCGCCGATGCCAACAAACTGCTGGTTCCCACCGTACCGGCTCAGGAAGAAGGTGAGTCGAATACCGATTATCAGGACCGCGTGCGCCGCGAGTACAGCGACGTAAGCGCCATCAGCGGTATCTTCAAGAGTTTCAGTGATGCCCCCGGCGGCTTCAAGGAAGAACTGGAGGAGGTACAGTGGAGTGTCGGTGCCGAGTATGTCTATCACGACCAGTTCTCACTCCGTGCGGGCTATCACCATCAGGCTGAGTCGAAGGGTAATCTGAAGTATTTCACCGTAGGTGGCGGTTTCCGCATGAATGTGTTCTCACTCGATGTGGGCTATGTCATCTCCACGGCTCGCTCGAACCCCCTCGACCAAACCCTGCGTTTCACCCTTGCCTTCGATATGGACGGTATTAAAGACCTTTTTAGAAAGTAAGAAAGTAAAAAAGTAAAAAGGTAAAAGGGTAACAAAATGAAGATAAGAGTTGGAATGGGCTTTGACGTCCATCAGTTGGTGGAAGGACGCGACCTGTGGATGGGTGGCATCAAGTTAGAACATACGAAGGGATTGCTGGGTCACAGTGATGCCGATGTATTGTTGCATGCCGTCTGCGATGCCCTACTCGGTGCCGCCAATATGCGTGACATCGGATATCACTTTCCCGATACCAGTGTCGAGACAGAGGGCATGGACAGTAAAATCATCCTCAAGAAAACGATAGAACTGATAGCCACGAAGGGTTATCGTCTGGTGAATATCGATGCTACCATTTGTGCCGAACGCCCCAAGATGAATCCCCATATCCCTGCCATGAAAGAATGTATGGCACAAGTCATCGGCTGTGACCCCGATGACATTTCCATTAAGGCTACGACTACGGAGAAACTCGGCTTCACAGGTCGTGAAGAGGGCATCTCCGCCTATGCGGTGGTTTTGATAGAGAAATCCTAGGTAATCCTAGGAGGTCCTAGGTAGTCCTAGGAGGTCCTAGGTTTATAGCGCATCGATATAATCGTATAGTTTTTTGTAGAATGGGTGGCACGTCAGGGTGGAGGCATCGCCAAGGATGATGACCTTCATGCGGGCACGAGTAATGGCGACATTCATGCGACGCAAATCACGCAGAAAACCAATCTGGCCTTCGTCGTTAGAGCGCACGAGGGAGATGAGGATGATATCGCGCTCCTGTCCTTGAAAACCATCGACAGTATTCACACTGATGAGACTGCGATAGGGTTTGAAGAACTCCCGTTTCTTGAAGAGGCGGCGCAGATACTGCACTTGGGCACGATAAGGCGAGATGACACCCACGTCGAGACGCTCTTCTAAGATACGCTCCTTGCCAATCTTCTTGAAATAGTTCTCCAGAGCCAACAGCGTCAGTTCCGCCTCAGCCTTATTAATGCGTCCGAAACTCTCACCCACAAACTCCTCGCGGAAGAGGGATGCTTTCGGATTGCCCGGGATTTCCGGGTTTTCCAGAAAAACGGCATCAGATGTATCTATCCATGTCATGGGGATGTCGAGGTCGAGGATACTGCGGTATTTCACCTCAGGGGCCGATTCCACCTGATTGCCATAGAACCAGTCAGAGGAGAAGCGCATGATCTCTTCGTTCATGCGGTACTGCATCTTAAGCAGTGTAACCGTTTCCGGCTTGTTTTCCACGATGCGTTCCATGAGTGTCTTGCCTAAGCCAGCCTTCAGGGCAGCAAAACTCTTGATGGTGGGTGGCAACTGGCAATGGTCGCCGGCGAAGACGACACGGGAAACGCGGCGGATGGGAATCCAGCAGGCGGCTTCAAGGGCCTGTGCTGCCTCGTCGATGAAGAGGGTACCGAACTTTTGGCCTTCGAGCAAATGACTGCTACTGCCTACGAGAGTACTGGCGATGACGCGGGCCTCGCCGAAGAGTTGGGCATTGATACGGATCTCGAGTTCGGTGGCACGCTCCTTTAAACGTTCCATTTTCTGGTGATACTTCTCATCACCCCGTTTGCGATGGGCTCTCAACTCACGGATGGCCTTGCGGATAGCCCACAACTCCGTGTAATCGGGGTGGCTCTCGAAGCGGCGCTCGTAGGTGAAGGAGAGCATCTTGTCATTGACACGGGTAGGGTTACCGATGCGGAGCACATTGATGCCACGGTCTACAAGTTTTTCCGAGATCCAATCGACAGCCATATTGCTCTGGGCACAAACCAGTACCTGATTCTCGCGTCGCAACGTCTCATAGATGGCTTCCACAAGAGTGGTGGTTTTGCCCGTACCCGGAGGACCGTGGACGACGGCAACATCCTTTGCACGAAGCACCTTGTTGACGGCATCCTCCTGTGTCGGGTTCAGATAGGGGAAGTGGAGAGCAGCGAAGGAGAAGGTCTCTGCCTTCATACTTGGCGTGTAAAAGAGATCACGCAGGTAACCCAGTCGTCCTTTTGCCCGTATTACCCTGTCAAGAGCCTCGAACATGGTCTTGTAACTCGTCTCGTCGAAGAAGAGTTGCACGCCGATGTTCTCCGCGCCCTGCAGGTCGATGATTTTTCCGTTGTCAGGCACCGCCACTACCATCCTGTCGCCATCAACGTAACTGACGGTCCCAGTAAAATTGAAATAGGAAATCCTGGAGTCACTAGGATTCCTAGGATCTCCTAAGCCTCTTTCCTGGCTGGTGAAGAAGGCCACGGGCTTACCGAACTCGAAATTATGCTCTATCTCCTCGTCCCCCTGGCGGTATATCTCCACGACGAGTTGGTTCAACGAGTTGTAATAACTCTTGCCCATCTTCACAGGCCACCAGGCATCGCCGCGCTTCACCTTCCGCTGCAGCCCCATCTGTTCGGTCTGCTGACGGTAGACTTCCTTCTCGGCGGCGTACTCCATCTGGAGCAGCAGCCGTTGTTGCTGGAGGGCCAATATCGGCGAAACTTGTTGATTTCCCATATTTTCTCTGCAAAGGTAATCATAATTTCTAATTTCTAATTTCTAATTTTTTTGTACCTTTGCAGCCGAAATGAAACAGATACTGCTGATTAACGATGTGGTGGGCTACGGCAAGGTGGGCATGGGAGCCATGCTGCCAATCCTGTCGTACTTAGGTATTCCCACGTATAGTCTGCCCACGGCACTTGTGTCGAATACCCTCGACTACGGGAAGTTCAATATCCAGGACACCACCGACTATATCCGTGGCACATTGCCGGTATGGAAGGAACTCGGTTTCAGTTTTGATGCCGTCTGCACCGGTTTGATGTTCAGTGAAGAGCAGGCCAAACTGGTGGCGGGATACTGCCGCGAACAGGGTGCACAGGGGACAACGGTCTTCGTAGACCCCATCCTCGGGGACGGTGGACGGTTGTATAACGGAATGACTGAACGTCAGGTGGAACTGGCCCGTGAGATGGTTAGCGTAGCACATCTTACCTTCCCTAACTATACGGAAGCCTGCTATCTCACGGATACCCCTATCAAGATGGAGGGTATCTCATGGATGGAGGCGGAGCGACTGCTCGACAAACTGCGTGATTTGGGCTGTAAGTCAGTACTGATTACCAGTTGCAAGATTGAGGGTCAGAACGCCGTGGTGGGCTATAACCATTACGACGATACCTACTTCCATCTGGAGTATCATGAGATTCCCGGTCTGTTTCATGGCACAGGCGATATATTTTCAGCCGTCCTCATCGGCCATCTGCTAAATGGCGAGATCCTGAGGAAGTCAACCCGTACGGCGATGGATACGGTGTTCCGTATGATTGACCGTTACCGCGACACACCAGACAGAAACAAGGGCATTCCCGTGGAGAAGTGTCTCGATCTGTTATAGCCCATGGCGTGCCTACACCCATTACATTCCGATATTCCCAAGCCGCAGCGGTTTACATACCCTTTCTGCTATGAGCCTCATCCGCTGTGCATCCTTGCAGCCGAGGAGGTGAAACGTGAGATTGCCCGCATCCAACCGACGGAGGGAAAGATGTTTGGGGTGATGGTGGTAGAGGAGGAGGGAAGGAGAGAAGGAGACAGACTTGCTTTTATTGCGGCGTATTCGGGTTTATTGGAGGGGCGCAACGACTGGGACTACTTCGTGCCCCCCGTATTTGATGCCCAGCAGCCTGACGGCTATTTCAAACGGCAGGAACGGGAAATCATGGAGTCGGAAGGGCATAAGCAGATGTCGCAAGACCTGCAGTTGTGGCTTTTCCGTCAGTATCGCATGCTGAATGCCCATGGCGAAACGAAGGACCTGGTGGATATCTGGCAAGCCTATCACTGTTCACCCCGTATCCGTAAGAAATACCCCCTACCCCCTGGCGGTACAGGCGACTGTTGTGCACCGAAGTTGTTGCAGTATGCCTACCAGCACGGCCTGAAGCCTGTGTGCATGGCGGAGTTCTGGTGGGGACCCTCACCGAGAAGTGAAATCAGACAGCATGGTCAGTTCTATCCTGCCTGTCGGGGTAAGTGCAAGCCCATCCTCACATGGATGTTGCAGGGACTCGAGGTCGATCCCAACCCTGAAGAGACAGGCTTTTCGCATCTTCAACCGGAAATCGTCTATGAGGACGAGGCGCTGGCACTGGTCAACAAACCCGCTGGCATGCTGAGTGTTCCTGGGCGCACAGCGGACTATTCCGTTGCTACGTGGGCACAGCAGCGCTGGACTGGTGCCATGATCGTGCATCGGCTCGATATGTGTACGTCAGGACTCCTCCTTGTGGCAAAGACCATGGAGGCTTACCATCATCTGCAAAGGCAGTTTGAAGAACATGCCGTAAAGAAGAAATACCTTGCCGTGGTGGAGGGTGTGCCTGCGAAGGAGCACGGCATTATAGACCTGCCGTTACTGAGTGATCCGATGAACCGACCCCGTCAGGTGGTGGATTATGAGCACGGCAAGCGCGCCATCACTGAATACAGGGTCCTTCGCACTGATGAGTTCACGCTCCTGGCACTCTGGCCCCATACCGGGAGAACCCACCAGTTGCGGATGCATTGTGCCCATCCGGATGGACTTGGCTGTCCTATCGTAGGTGATGAACTGTACGGTCACAAGTCAGACCGCCTCTATCTCCACGCACAGGCCATTACCTTCATCCATCCCGTCACAGGCAAGCGGATGCACTTTTCATCTGCTTTCCCCTCCTTTATCAATATCCCGTATATTGACCTATAAAGAAGATGGCACCTGTTGTCCTCTCGCTGATCACATAGAGGAAGGGATGGTTGGCGTAGAACGTCACATATTCCGGTTCTGAGCCAGCAGAATTGTCTTTCATGCCTATCACAGTGACGGCAGCGGCTTCGGTTCCCTCTTCATCGAGTTTGATCTTAGCCACCTGTTTCATCAGTTCGATATAGGTGTCAACAGGACAGAAATTGGGGAACTCGGCAAGGAAAGCATCAAAGGCGTTCGTCATGCCGAGTTTCTGCATGATGGGAACGAGATCGATGTCCGTATCCGACTCCAGGCGTGGCAGGTGCACATCGACTTTCGAAGGCTTCATCTGCTGCTGGATCTGTTGCCACGACGTCGTATTCAGCGACTTCAGAACCTTATTGATGTCTTCGCCCGTCTGCACCTCGTCGCCCTTGACTCTTGGCAAGAGTACGGTCATATTCCAGACACCGTTGCCATACGGCAGGCAGAGGGCTTGGAAATCGTCGTTTTGCATATAGCCCAGATCGGCAGTCTGGTGCATCATGGGCTTTGTCAACAACTCCTTCGTGAAACCGGGGTGCTTGAATTCCTCGTCATGTGTCTCCTTCTTGTCAAACTGATAGTACCACGTGCCTTTGAAGTAGATGGCGTTGAGCAGATAACTCACGGCATAGGGATCGAACTCATCCTCCTTCAGTACCTCCTTGATCAGGCCCATCGTATGGTCGCTGCCCCACTGATTGATGACATTGCGCGTCTTACCATCGGTGAAACTACGGCTCTCGGGTTCTGCATCGTAGAAGGTCTTGGCCTTCAACACGAACTCCGGCAGCAGGTCGTAGCCCTTATCCTTATTCATATAGATGGTATTGGCTATCAGTATCTTCGTCTTTTCGTCGAGGGTACCCGCCCTTTTCAACATCTTGTAGCAGAAGGCGTTGATGCCGTCAGCCCCCGTCTTGCTGAATCCCAAGACCTTATTGATCTGTTGTTGGGTATCACCAGCGGCCCCGTTATTGAGCATTCCCAAGGCATAGGTGATGCTGAGGGGCGAGAGGATCTGGCTCTTCACCCCGTCGCGTGCCTCACGGAAGAGGTTGAAGGCAAAGTCGTTACTACTGCCGACCATCTCCTCTTCGGCTCTGGTCAGTTCAATCGTGGTGGGCGGTTCCACTGGATCAATCACTGGTTTGGGGTCATCCTCGTTGCTTGTACACCCAACAGTCGTTGCTGCTGCCATCAATAGGGCGATGGCTGCCCAATTCATTTTCTTCATATCGCCTGCAAATTTAAACAATTCTATCTATATAAATCCCAGAATGGCAAAATATTGTATCTAAAAATGTTAAAAAACAATAACAGAGTCGTTTTTCTTGTAAAAGTTTGGCGGTTTCGCGAAATAGCCGTACCTTTGCAGTCGCAAAAACCCCATCGCCGCAATGGTGGAATTGGTAGACACGAGGGACTTAAAATCCCTTGACCCGAAAAGGTCGTGCGGGTTCGAGTCCCGCTCGCGGCACCATTTAATCCTATTATCATATGCAGAAAAAACATTTTATCCTCTTATCAACCGCAACCGTGATGTTCCTTTCATCCTGTTCCAGTAAACTGGGCGTACTGTCGGCTGATAACTTCACTGTGACCCCAAACCCCTTAGAGACCCAGGCAGGCATTGTGCCCGCCACCGTCAACGGCCATTTCCCTGAGAAATATATGAACAAGAAGGCCACTGTGACCGTTGTTCCGGAACTGCGCTATTCCAACGGCCAGACCGTCCAGGGCAATACCGCCACCTTCCAGGGTGAGAACGTGCTGGGCAACGACCAGACCATCTCCTACCGTTTGGGTGGCAACTACACCATGAAGACCAACTTCGCCTACATCGACGACAACAAGGCCGACATGTACCTGACCTTCGATGCCCGTATTGGCAAGAAGACGGTGAAGGTACCTGAGGTGAAGGTGGCAGAGGGTATCATCGCCACATCCGAACTCTATAGGCAGACCCTGAACACGGCGCAGGCAGCCATTGCCCCCGATGCCTACCAGCGCATCAGCAAGCAGAAGCAGGAAGCCAACATCAAGTTCCTCATCCAGCAGGCCACCTTGCGCAAGAGCGAGTTAAAGAACAATTCCGTGCAGGAGTTCGTGAAGATGTTGGAAAAGATCAACGCAGACCGCGAGGGCCTGAGCCTTGAAAACGTAGAGGTATCAGCCTATGCCTCGCCCGATGGCGGTTTCAGCATCAACGACAGGTTGGCCAACGAGCGCCAGAAGGTGTCGGAGGACTATGTGAACGAGGAGTTGAAGAAGATCAAGATGGACGCCAATGTCGATGCGAAATACACCGCCCAGGACTGGGAGGGGTTCCAGGAACTGGTGAAGGCCAGCGACATCCAGGACAAGGATGTCATCCTGCGCGTCCTCTCCATGTATAAGGATCCCGAGGAGCGTGAGCAGCAGATCAAGAACATCTCTTCCGCCTTCCGCGAACTGGCCGAAGGCATCCTGCCCCAGTTGCGCCGTTCACGACTCACCATCAACTACGAGACGGTAGGCCGTTCCGACGACCAGATCCTGCAGCAGATCAAGGACGATGCCACCAAACTGAGCATCGAGGAACTGCTCTACGGCGCTTCCTTGAAGGAAGACCTCAATGCCAAGGAGGACATCTACAAACTGGCTACAGAGATCTATCCCAACGATGCCCGCGCCTTCAACAACCTGGCCACCATCCAGTATGCCCGTAGCAACTACGATGCAGCCCGCCAGTATATCCAAAAGGCACAGGCGATATCCGCCTCACTGCCCGAGACGAAGGCCAACCTCGGCATGCTGGCCCTGAAGGCAGGCGACGTGAAGACGGCCGAACAACTGATTGCCGGTGCTACCGGAGCCAACGGTCTGGACGAGATACTGGGCAACCTGCATCTGGCACAGGGCAACTACGCCCAGGCAGAGCAGGACTTCGCCGAGATCTACAGCAACAGCGCCGCCCTCGCCCAGATCCTGAACAAGAACTACGCCTCGGCAGCCGTCACGCTGAAATACGTGAAGAATCCCGATGCCACGACAGAATACCTGAAGTCCATTCTCTCGGCCCGTATGGGTAACACCAGCGACGCTACCGAAGCCCTGAAGAATGCACTGCTCAAGGAGCCGTCGCTGAAAAAGTACGCCGACAACGACTTGGAACTTCTGAAAGTAAAAAAGTATTAAGGTAAAAAGGTAAAAGGGTGAAACGGACTCTTCATAATAGTCTATTGTGGAGTGGAAAGGCTTTACCTTTTTACCTTTTTATATTTTTCCTTTTCTCCTGCGGCCCCGACAAGGGAACCTTCCGTATGGAGGGCGAGTTCAAGGGCTTCAACCAGGGTGAGTTCTTTGTCTACAGCACCGATGGCGGCATCCGCAAACTCGACACCATCGGCGTGAAGGGCGGGCGCTTTACCTATCAGCGTCCCCTCGACTCCACCGCCACCTTCGTGCTGGTATTCCCCAATTATTCCGAGATCCCCGTCATAGGCGTCTCCGGGACGAGTGTCGAGATCAAGGGCGACGCCTCGCACCTGAAAGAGATCGAGGTGAAAGGCACAAAGGAAAACGAACTGATGACGGCCTTCCGGATGAAGGTGAGTGAGATGACGCCGCCGGAAGCCATTCGCGAAGCCGCCGACTTCATCACGGAAAACCCCGCCTCGCTGGCCAGCATCTACCTGCTCAACAGATACTACATCCAGACCCCCACCCCCGACTACAAGAAAGCCTTCGAACTGGCAAAGGCCATTCAGAAAGCCAAGCCAGACAACAAAAGGATCAATGCCCTTGTGAAAGGGCTGGAAGGGCTGAATGCCATCAGCAACGGCGGCACGCTGCCCAAGTTCACGGGTACGGACATCAAGGGGAAGCCCATCTCCAATGGCGACCTCTATGCGAAGGTCAACGTCATCACCACGTGGAGCACCTGGAATTACGATAGCCAGAATATCCAGCGGCAACTGAAACGGTTGGAGAAGGAGAAGGGCTCCAGCCAGTTGAAGATTGTCAGCATCTGTCTGGATGCCAATGTCAAGGAGTGTCGTAAGATGATGGATCGCGACTCCATCACGTGGTGTACCATCTGCGACGAACGGATGTGGGATAATCCCATCCTCACCAAACTCGGCCTGTCGAAGGTTCCCGACAACATCATCACCGACAGCCGTGGCAAGATCCTCGCCCACTCCCTGCCCGTTGCCGAACTGAACAAAAAAATCGATGAATTATTGAAATGAGATATTAAAAACATCACTCACCAAAAAATCTACATACTATGCTTGTCAAGACATTATGTGCAGCCGTCATGGGACTAGAAGCCACGACTATCACCATCGAAGTGAATATGACCCGAGGGGTGCAGTTTCGTCTGTCTGGTCTGGCCGATACCGCCGTCAAGGAAAGTTATGACCGTATCCGTGCGGCTATGAGTAATATTGGCTTCAAACCGCCTACTGCCGACATCACCATCAACCTATCGCCAGCCGACATCCGCAAGGAGGGCAGTGGCTATGACCTGCCTCTCGCCATTGGCATTCTTGCCGCCCACGGGAAAGTGAGCGACACCTGTCTGTCTGACTATATGATGATAGGCGAACTGGGACTCGACGGGAGCCTGAAACCAGTCAGCGGAGCCTTGCCAATAGCCATCCTTGCCCGAGCCGAGAAGTTAAAGGGATTAATTGTACCTAAGGAGAATGCAAGAGAAGCCGCAGTCGTGAATCATCTCGATGTCTATGGAATGAACAGTCTGGCCGATGTAGTCAGTTTCTTCAACGGTGCTGACATCTATGAGCCTACTGTCGTCGATACACGTAAAGAATTTTACGAACAACAATACACTTTCGACCTCGACTTTGCCGATGTGAAGGGCCAGGAGAGTGTGAAGCGTGCTTTGGAAGTGGCTGCTGCCGGTGGTCACAACCTGATCATGATAGGCCCGCCAGGATCTGGTAAGTCGATGATGGCCAAACGTCTGCCAAGCATCCTGCCTCCCTTGTCACTGGCTGAGAGTCTGGAGACCACGCAGATCCATTCTGTGGCAGGCAAACTGCCCACAGGCACATCGCTTATCTCGCAGCGTCCTTTCCGTAGTCCGCATCATACGGTGTCGCAAGTG
>JAFZUS010000146.1 GCA_017618275.1 Prevotella sp. | reverse complement strand
TGTATCAAAGGCTGATTTGGTCGGTCAGATCTCTCCTGAGATTACCCGATTGGTGTCTGAACAGATTTCCACCAAACAACTCTCTAACGACCAAGCAGAATCAGTGATGGGCGTTGTTGAGAAGAGTAAGTCAATCGTTACTCAGAAATTAGGAATCATCACACCTGTCATACAGTTCTACCGTAAACTTCCCAACGGTAACTATGAAGTGATGATGAGCATTGCCTACGATAGAGAGAAAATCACGAACATATCCAAAGACACTGTCAATGACATGTTTAAAGAGGCCGGTCTTGACATAGAAGTCATGCAATGAACAAGTATAGCAAAAGGCTCTTGCACTATCTGGCATCCGTAGCCATTGCATTTGGGATTGTAGGCTTCTATGCGTTGCTTGCACTCAACCTGAGTATATTCAACCCCTTAGTAGCAGTCTTGAAAGAATACTCTATGACAGACTTCTACTATCAGGTGGTCGGTACGTCGGCTGAGCGCGACACAAGCCGTATCGTCACTATCGTTGACATGACGGAGTTGAAGGATCGCCGTGACATTGCCTACGCCCTCAGCGAAGTACTGGAACAGCATCCAAAGGTAGTAGGCATAGACATTTTGTTCGACGGTCTGAAACCGGAAAATCCGGAGGGCGACAGTCTGATAATGGCATTAGCAGCCAACAATCAGTCCTTGGTGTTCGCATTACAGTATTTTGACGACTCTTTCGACGGTCAGCAATTCAACAGGGTGAAACAGGCGTTCTTTGCAGATTCCATACCAAACCTGAAAGAAGGGCTGGTCAACATGCAAGTTGACAAATTCAATGGTATGAGGAAGAAGATCAGCCTTGCCAAAACTGTGAAAGGCAAGTTACGCCCATCAATGATCAAACAACTGTCGGATGAGTATGCTGATCAGGAAATCATGCCGCTCGAAGACAAAGAGATCAATATCAACTGGTCGCCTATTGATTTCAGGGTGGTTCCTTATGACTCCATAGCCGAGTACGGTGAATATCTGGCTGACCGTGTCGTATTGTTTGGTGCTGTACACGATGAAAACGATACACACTACACCCCACATGGCAATATACCGGGCATCAAACTGTTAGCCTATGGTGTTGAGTCGGTAGTGAAACAGACAACCATCAAGAAAAGTCCCTGGTGGGTGGATGTGATTCTGTCGCTCAGCATCGTATTACTCACCAAATATCTGTTTGAGGTTGCTGAAAAATATGTGAGAAACCATAAAAACAGATTTGCACGCATCGGTCTGAAAGCCACTTTGGCAATGGGTATCCTGAGATTCATCTGTATAGCCATCGTGATGTATATAGGCTTCATCATTTTCGCAAAGTTCAATATCAGCATTAACATTGCATTGGCAATAGCAGCCATTGCATTCATCGGATCTGCTGAGGAACTGTATAAAGTAATACATAAAAGTTTTTCTAAAAAATAGGAAATATGAAAAAGAGATTGTTTCTGATTCTGTCTCTGGCAGTAACCTTCGTTACCATCGCACAGGCAGCCGGCCAGTTTACGGTTTCCAGCATCAAAGGAAAGGTTACGTTCCTGACCAACAATGGTCAGCGTCTGCCATTGGAGGTAAACGATATCGTCGACAATACGACAATCATCAATATCCCTTTCCATGCGACTTTGGAGTTGATTGACCAGACAGACAACAAACGATACACCATCAAGGCCCCAGGACGGGCACCCATATCGGTTCTGCTGAAAGACAACCGCAATTCCATGGAGAATCTGACACGCCAGTATGTTAAGACACTGGTTAACACCATAACCAACTCTGGTACAGTCAAAGGCATGGTCGTAACCGAACCTGCTGCCATCACAAGGAAGCAGGCAACAGTCAAAGAGTCGGACGGCATGGAACTGGATCTGGACATGGACATGGATATGGACATGAGTTTGAACATGAATTTCAGTCAGAAAGACCTGATCAACGAATACCGACAGTTCAGACAGCAATGTACCAATACATACACTAACTGGGTGCGTGATGCATGGCAGTCGTATAAAGGTGAGGCCCCAAAGAAAGCGCCACAAGAAAAAGACGCTCCTCCCGTGTTCATACCCATCAATGACGATGGCGAAGAAGGCAAGCCCATCACCTACGAGGAGGCTCAGGCAGAGATTCAGAAAGGAACGATTGCCACTGCCGAAGAGAGTACAGCCTCGTTCTTCTCTTTCCTCGGTAAGATCGTGAAGGGGAAAAACAAGGAGAAGAAGGTAAAGGAGAACAAGAATCAGAAACTGGCTGTTGAGAAAGTGCATGACGATGTGGTAAAGGACAAGCCAAAGGAGTCGAAAGCCCTTGTTCCCATTGCCCCTGCACCAGCACAGGAAGGCGGAGTTAATACATTCTTTACGTTTAGCATCTTCGGCACGAAATATCAGGTCAGACTCAATGAGAGATGTCGGTTTAAGTTAAATGGCGTCACTGAAAACAATGTTGCGGATGCCATAGAATCGCTGTCAGACATCAAGTATGATAACATGCTCTTCGACTGTCTGAAGATCCGCAAGGAAAACAAACTCTCAGACTGGGCCTATTTCCAGACCTTAGAGGCAATGACAAACGAATTCTGTGGCAAGGGTACCAACGAGGCTACCCTACTGATGGGCTATATCCTGTCGCAGTCGGGCTACAAAGTGCGTTTAGGCCGAGACAACCAGAAACTCGTGTTGTTGACAGCCAGTCACCATACTATTTATAATAAGGTAGCCTATCGTCTTGACGGCGAGACATTCTACCTGCTTGAAGGTGGTGTGGAAACCCTCTCTATCTGCCGTGCCTCACTCCCCAACGAGACAAGTATCTCGCTGATGATCCGGGCTGCCCAGAAATTCGATATGGATCAGTCGGATGTACGTACCATCAAGTCGAGAGATTACCCCGACTTAAAGGTTACCATCCACACCAATAAGAATCTCCTGAAGTTCTATGACACCTACCTGCCATCATGCATGAACGACGAACTTATGACACGATGGGCCATGTATGCCAACACACCGTTGTCAGAGGATGTAAAAGAGGAACTCTATCCGCAATTACGTTCCCAACTTAAGGGTCTGTCAAAACTGGAAGCCATGCGCAGGCTGCTGAACCTGATTCAGACTGGTCTGGTCTATGAATATGACGAGAATATCTGGGGAGTCGATAGGGCTTTCTTTGCAGAGGAGACCCTCTACTATCCCTATTGCGACTGCGAAGACCGTTCCATCCTGCTGTCAAGACTTGTGAGAGACATCTTAGGACTGAAGGCTATCCTCATCTACTATCCAGGACACTTAGCCATGGCCGTACACTTCCCGGAAGAAGTATCAGGAGACTACATCCTGCTTGAAGGTGAGAAATACATTGTCTGTGACCCGACATACATTGCCGCCACTGTCGGCAGAACCATGCCAGGCATGAACAACAACGAGGCCCGTGTCATTTTGTTGCAATAATAGGATGCCAACAAATAATATGAAGAAGTGTCTTTTGATATTAGCCTGTCTGTTGCCGATGTGGACAATGGCACAGGAAGAGATGGACGAGGTGAACCGCATCAAGGCTGATCGCGACACCTACCTCTATGGTGAAGGTTATGGCGAGACAGAGGCCAATGCCGATAAAGAAGCCATGGCCAACCTGATGAGTAAGATATCGGTACAGGTAAGTAGCGATATCGAGATCAATGAACAACAGGTGAATACCGCTGAGGGTATCGATGCCACATCAGTCGTAGAGTCGGTGGTCAAGACCTACACTGCCGGTACGCTAAAAAACACTCAGAGCATCATCGTCACTCCGGCTCCTAAAGCCTACGTGGTGCGATACATCAAGAAAAGTGAGATAGAGCGTGTCTTCAAGGCTCGTGAGGAACTGATATATGACTATCTACGTGGTGCCAAAGAAGCCGAGAAGGTATATCGCATTGCCGATGCCTTGCGCTATTATTACTGGGCATCATGCCTGCTGATGAGTATGCAGCATCCACAGGAGATAAGGTATATGGCAGACGGAGAGATGCATCTGTTGGCCTCATGGATTCCTGAACAGATACGTGGCATTCTCAGTCAGTTGAAGGCTGAGGTCACGAAGATAGAAGACCTAGAGGTGAGCCTTCTGTTCACCTATAAGGGGCAGCCTGTAACCAACCTCGATTTCTGTTACTGGGACGGAATGAACTACAGTAACCTGTACTCCGTGAACAACGGCATTTCCCAGATAGAGATGCGCCCCGGTGCTGATACCGAGAAACTGAAACTGAAATATGAGTATGCATTCGAAAGTCAGATGCAGCAGGTTCCCGAACTGAAGCAGTTGATGCAGATTTTCAAGAGGATTCCCTATCGTGAGTCGGATGTGACCATTGTTGCAGGCAAGAAGGCTGAACAAAAAAAGGCTATGGAGGTCTATCAGGCTTCAGTAGCAACTGCTGGCGCAGCCACCCATGCTGTAGTTGTTGAACAGCCAAAGGAGTATACGAAGTTGGTTGACAATATCGTCACGGCTATCAAGAGTAAGAACTACGCCTCAGTGTCCAATCTGTTTACACCTGAAGGCTACGAGATGTTCGACAAACTGTTGCATTATGGAAATGCCACAGTTCTGGGTAATCCCCAACTGAACTTCTATCAGATGAACGAACGTGTCATCTGCCGCAGTGTTCCTATGCGCTTTTCCTTCAAAAACAATAACCGTACCCTCATTGAGGACGTCACCTTTACTTTTAATAAAGACAGGTTGATTGAGTCGGTTGCCTTTGGTCTGGACAAGGCTGCCCGTGACGACATCTTCCAGCGTTCTGCCGCTGCCTGGAACGACAGCGTCCGCATGGTTATCGCCACTTTCCTGGAGAATTACAAGACAGCCTTTGCCCTGAAACGCCTTGACTATATTCGGAGTATTTTCGATGATGATGCCATCATCATTGTGGGACACTTGACCAAGCAGGCAAAGAAGAACATGGAGAACGGAAAGTACATTGACAACCAACTCGTCAAATACACACGTCTGGACAAAAACACCTATATCAAGAATCTGGAGCGCAGTTTCAAGAGCAACCAGTTTATCAACATCCGCTTTACCGACAACGAGGTGAAGAAGATGGGTAAGGGCGGACAGACCTACGGTATCCTAATACATCAGGACTACTATTCCTCGACCTACGGTGATACGGGTTATCTGTTCCTGATGGTCGACCTGAACGATGTGGACCAGCCCATCATCAAGGTACGTACCTGGCAGCCTAACCGCGATCCGAACGTCAACGGCAACTTCTCGAAGAGTGACCCATATTATGGACTGATATATGGAGGCAATTTTGACTAAACAGCGAAAACACCTGTTACATCATCCCTATTTGTAGGTATTTTGATAGACTTGCGACTGAATGCAACTCGGTTGCAAGTTTATTATTTGTACCTTTGCAGCAAAAACAGGAAAGGATATGAAACTGTCAGAATTAAAGACTGGTGAAAAAGGAATCATAGTCAAGGTACTGGGCCATGGCGGTTTCCGCAAACGCATCATTGAGATGGGCTTCATCAAGGGCAAAGAGGTAGAGGTGCTGTTGAATGCTCCACTACAGGATCCCGTGAAATACAAATTGATGGGCTATGAGGTGTCGTTAAGGCACCACGAAGCAGAATGCATCGAAGTGATCAATAGTGAAGATTTAAAAGCAAACACTGAAGAACTCTCCACGCTCCACTCCCCACTCCACCACAACGATTTCCTACAACATATTGCCTGGAAAGAGCGCCGCACCATTAATGTGGCGCTTGTGGGCAATCCCAACTGTGGAAAAACCTCGCTCTTTAATTTCGCATCTGGTGCCCACGGACATGTGGGCAACTACTCTGGTGTCACCGTCGATGCCACTGAGGCACATGCCTCCTTCTTCGGTTATGAGTTCAACCTCACCGACCTGCCCGGCACCTATTCTTTGAGTTGCTACTCCCCCGAGGAACTCTACGTCAGGGAGCATCTGACGGAGAAGATGCCCGACGTGGTGATCAATGTCATCGATGCCTCGAACATAGAGCGTAACCTCTATCTGACGACACAACTGGTGGACATGAACATCCGCATGGTGTGTGCGCTGAACATGTACGACGAGTTTGAGCAGCGTGGCGACCAGGTGAATCTCGACACACTCAGCAATCTGTTCGGTATCCCGATGATTCCCACCTCGTTCAAGAGCGGTGAAGGTGTGAAGGATCTCTTCCGTGCCGTCATCCAGGTGTATGAGGGCGCCAACAAGTGGTCACGCCACCTGCATATCAACTACGGACACGAAATAGAGGACGGTATCGCCCACATTCAGAAATACCTGAAGGCCGACGAGCATATCACCCAGCACTACTCTACCCGATATCTTGCCTTGAAACTGTTGGAGCATGACAGTCAGGTGCTCGACTATCTGGGTAAGCACATGGCTGGAGAACAGCGTATGCAGGACTTCCGTAATCTGACAAATGCCCGTGACAAGGCCTCGGCACGTGTGAAGGAAGAGACAGGCAACGACCCCGAGACCGCCATCATGGACGCGAAGTACGGATTTATCAACGGTGCATTGAAGGAGGCTGGTTTCAAGACAGGAACGAAGAAGGACACCTACCGCACCACGCACATGATTGATGGTGTACTATCACACAAATACTTCGGTTTCCCCATCTTTTTCCTGCTCCTCTACGTGATGTTTGAGACCACCTTCTCACTGGGTCAGTACCCGATGGACTGGATAGAAAAACTGGTGGCTTGGTTAGGTGACAAACTGACTGTTACCATGCCCGACGGTCCTTTAAAGGCCATGCTAGTGGATGGTGTCATCGGTGGCGTGGGAAGTGTCATTGTGTTCCTGCCACAAATTCTGATTCTCTATTTCTTCATCTCCCTGATGGAAGACTCAGGCTATATGGCACGTGCTGCCTTCATCATGGACAAACTGATGCACAAGATGGGTCTGCACGGCAAGTCGTTCATCCCCCTGATCATGGGCTTTGGCTGTAATGTACCTGCTGTGATGGCTACTCGAACCATTGAGAGCCGGCGATCCAGAATCATCACGATGATGGTTCTACCGTTCATGTCATGTTCTGCCCGTCTGCCCATCTATATCATGATTACCGGCACATTTTTCGCGGTACAATACCGTTCGTGGGTCATGCTATCGCTCTATGCCATCGGTATCATCATGGCTGTGATTGTCAGCAAGGTATTTTCTTCCCTAGTCATCAAGGGCGAGGACACACCGTTTGTGATGGAACTGCCACCCTACCGTTGGCCAACCGCCAAAGCCATTGCACGTCATACTTGGGAGAAAGGCAAGGAATATCTGAAAAAGATGGGAGGTATCATTCTAGTGGCTTCCATCATTGTCTGGGCGCTTGGTTATTTCCCTCACAATGAGTCACTGCCTCGTGAGCAACAACAGGAACAGAGTTATATCGGACGCATGGGTAAGACCATCGAACCGATCTTCACCCCTCAGGGGTTCAACTGGAAATTGGATGTGTCGCTTCTGGCAGGTGTGGGGGCTAAGGAGATTGTGGCTTCCTCCATCGGTGTGTTATATAGTGGCGACGATTCTTTTGGAGAAGACGAGGAGTTCAGTGATGACAACGAGAAATATACGCACCTGCGACAACTGATGCTTAAAGACGGCATCAACCCACTCGCTGCTTACGCGTACCTTATATTTATATTATTATATTTCCCCTGTATCGCCACCATTGCAGCCATCAAGAACGAGACAGGCTCCTGGCGTTGGGCCGCGTTTGCTGCCCTCTACACCACTGTCGTGGCCTGGATTGCGAGTATGCTCACTTATCAAATCGGAGGCTTGATTATATAAGAATGGAAAAGATCATCTTGGGCATCGACCCTGGTACGAACCTGATGGGATATGGCTTGCTGAAGGTAAAGGACGGCAAGGCCAGTATGATCACGATGGGTGTTATCGACCTGCGGAAGTTCGCTGATGGTTACTTGAAACTTGGACATATTTTCGAACGGGTGACAGGTATCATCGACGGTTATCTGCCCGACGAGATGGCCATCGAGGCACCATTCTTTGGGAAGAACGTACAGTCGATGCTGAAACTCGGTCGTGCCCAGGGAACTGCCATTGCTGCTGCCATCCATCACGGTGTACCTATCCATGAATATGCCCCGATGAAGATCAAGATGGCTATCACTGGTAATGGTAACGCAGCCAAAGAACAGGTAGCGGGGATGCTACAGCGACTGTTGAAGATTCCTAACGAAGAGATGTCGAAGTTCATGGATGCCACCGATGCCCTGGCCGCTGCTTACTGCCACTATATGCAGATGGGACGGCCTGAGAGTGAGGTAAAGTATCGAGGCTGGAAGGATTTCGTCAACAAAAACCAAAGCAAAGTGTCCAAAAGAAAGGGTAAAGTGGATGAAGACGATTGAGATGATTAACGCAAAGGCCAGAAAGCCAGAGTGGTCGATGGCCGAACCTGTCAATTTCTATTTAGAAGAGGGAGAGCATATTGCCATTATCGGCAGAAACGGAGCAGGTAAATCTATGTTCGTAGATATGATTACAGGTCGTCACCCTGCCTTCCCTGATATGGTAAAGTATGCCTTCGACGAACCCTACAACAATCTGAAACATATCACCTTCCGTGATACCTACGGTGGAGATAATGACCGTACTTATTTCCTCCAACAGCGTTGGAACCAGATGGAGATTGACGAAGAAACGCCCACCGTAGGCAGCAAACTTGAAGAAGCCTTCCAACTGGCTGGCGAGGACACACCAGAGCGCAGAACTTTCCAAAAGCATCTTTACGAACTTTTCCATTTGGAAGGACTTCTGGATAAATACATCATTCTGCTTTCGAGCGGCGAACTTCGCAAATTCAAATTAGCCTCATCGCTGTTCACCCATCCCAAGGTACTGATTATGGAGAATCCCTTTATCGGACTCGATGCTGAGACCCGTGACCAACTGAAAGAACTTCTAGGCATGCTTGCCAAGGAACAGGGATTGCAAATCATACTGGTATTGGCAAAGACAGACGAGATTCCTGATTTTATCACGCATATCGTGGAAGTAAAGGATATGAGAGTTCTGCCGAAGGTTTTGTGGAGTGAGGAGTGTGGAGTGAGGAGTGAGAATACCGCAAGGGCAGAGATTCCAAAGGAGAATAATTACTGTAGCAAAACTAATCTCACTCCACACTCCACACTCCTCACTCCTCAAGAAATCATCAGTTTCAACCACGTCACCATCCGCTACGGCAATCGGACGATATTGAAGGATCTCGACTGGACAGTACATCAAGGTGAGCACTGGTCGCTCTCCGGACAGAACGGAAGCGGCAAGTCTACCCTACTCTCCCTGGTCTGTGCTGACAATCCCCAGAGTTATGCCTGCGACATCTCACTGTTTGGTCATAAGCGGGGCTCTGGCGAGAGCATCTGGGACATCAAGCGTCATATCGGCTACGTCTCTCCCGAGATGCATCGCAGTTACAGACAGAATATCCCGTCAATCCAGATTGTGGCCAGCGGTCTGAAAGATACCATCGGCCTCTATGTGCGTCCCAACGAGGCCGAGAAAGAACAATGTCGGAAATGGCTTGATATCTTTGGTATCGGTTATCTGGAGAACCGCAAATTCATGGAGATGTCGAGTGGCGAACAACGACTTGTCCTATTGGCAAGAGCCTTCGTAAAAGAGCCTGACCTGCTGATTCTCGACGAACCCCTGCACGGACTGGATGATGCTAACCGAAAGATGGTAAAAGAAATCGTAGATAAGTACTGCGAGAAACCAGAGAGAACATTGATCTATGTGACACATTATAAAAATGAGTTACCAACGTGCATTGATAACTCATTGTATTTAAAGAAAAACTAATCATTTCTCCATCAGCGCTGCTGTACGCACTCGGGATAAGGTCTCGGGAGTCATCTGCAAATAACTGGCGATATAGACCAACGGTGCACGAAGCACCAGTTGCGGCTGGTTCTTTACCAGTTTCTGATAACGGTCCTGAGCACTTTCAAAGCGCAACATATCGGCATGGTGCTGGCTTAGGATAAGCGATTCCTCCAGAATCTTACGATAGAGAATCTGTATATTTACACTCTTCATAGCCACTGCCTCCAGTTCACTCTTCGGCATGGCGATGATAATGGTCGGTTCCAAAGCCTTGATCTGCAACTGCGACGGTTTCTCACGGAACAGACTCTCAATACACATGACAATCGAGTTCTCTGTGGCCATATACTCCGTCAGTTCCTTTCCATTTTTGTAATAGAACTGGCGAACAAGTCCTTTCACCACCCAATAGATATTCGTACAGGTCTCTCCCTCGCGAAGAATCATCTCGTTCTTCGCGAATTTCTTCGGCACGAGTATACTCTCCAGCATATCGAGCTCTTCATGTGTCATCGTACTGTATCGACGAGCCAACTCACGGGCTACGTCTCTTGTTGTGATACTGATGTTAGCCATAGGTCTTATATAATATGTTATTAGTCCAATTTCAACACTGCAAGGAAGGCTTTCTGCGGCACTTCCACATTACCAATCTGTTTCATTCGTTTCTTACCTCGCTTCTGCTTCTCCAACAGTTTACGCTTTCGCGAGACATCACCACCATAGCACTTGGCTGTCACATCTTTGCGTACCTGCTTCACCGTCTCACGCGCAATGATCTTCGCACCGATGGCAGCCTGGATGGCAATATCGAACTGCTGACGTGGGATTAACTCCTTCAGTTTCTCACACATCCTGCGACCGAAAGTTACGGCATTGTCCTGATGCGTCAACGTTGACAGAGCATCCACGGGTTCACCATTGAGGAGGATATCCAACTTTGCCAACTTTGAAGGTCTGAAGCCATCGATATGGTAATCAAACGAGGCATAGCCCTTGGAGATACTCTTCAACTTGTCGTAGAAATCAATCACTATCTCACCCAACGGCAACATGAAATGCAGTTCCACACGATTGCCGCTGACATACTGCTGGTCAATCAGTTCACCACGCTTGTCCAGACAAAGTGTCATGATTGGTCCTATATAGTCTGCTGCCGTGATGATAGAAGCGCGGATATAAGGTTCCTCAATATGGTCAATCATCGTCTGGTCAGGCAGTCCAGAAGGATTATGCACCTCCTTGACCTCCCCCTGTTTGGTGTAGCACATATAGGATACGTTGGGCACCGTAGTGATGACATCCATATCAAACTCCCGATCGAGACGTTCCTGAATAATCTCCATGTGCAACAATCCGAGGAAGCCGCAACGGAAGCCAAAGCCGAGGGCGACAGAAGACTCCGGGGTAAAGGTCAGCGAGGCATCATTGAGTTGTAACTTCTCAAGCGAGGCACGCAGGTTCTCATAGTCCGTGGGGTCAATGGGATAGACACCGGCGAACACCATCGGCTTCACTTCCTGGAAACCTTCGATGGCAGCATCACAAGAACGAGCCACATGGGTAATGGTATCACCCACCTTCACCTCCTTCGAATCTTTAATACCACTGATAATATAACCAACATCACCCGTACGCAGTTCCTTACGGGGAATCATATCCATCTTCAAAACACCAATCTCATCGGCATCATACTCCATTCCCGTATTAAAGAACTTCACATTGTCACCTTGGCGAATGATGCCATTGACAATCTTGAAATAGGCAATAATGCCGCGGAAAGAGTTAAACACGGAATCAAAAATCAGTGCCTGTAAAGGAGCCTGCTCGTCCCCTTCAGGATGAGGAATACGTTCCACTATGGCATCAAGCACCTGCTCGATACCTTCGCCCGTCTTACCAGATGC
>JAFZUS010000145.1 GCA_017618275.1 Prevotella sp. | reverse complement strand
TTGGAAGGGGCTGCAAAGATACCAATTTTTCCATCAGGGAGAGAGGGATTTTCCCTCTTTCTCCTGAAAAAAGATTTCTCTTTTCAGTTCCTTGTTATTTTCTCCAAAAGTTGCATTTCTTAATTGAACTTACGTATTCTCAAATTATTCAATAGAGGAGCCTGCAGATGGCAGTTCTGGCAGATGGCAATTAGGTTTGGGGAGGGTTGACCCATTTCCAAATCATTTTTGGCTAACTGCCATCTGCCATCCGTCAGAACTGCCATCCGTCAGAAAGTTTTACAAACAGGCTATATCTTCGCACTGGCTATAACGAGGGGAAATTTGCGGCATAACTAGGGAACAAATTTTTTATGCCCTAATAGCACTTTTTTCATAGGCATAGCGCAAAAAGGGGTCTATTGGGCGACAAGTAAAAAAAAGATACATAAAAAAATCCCGAGGGAGAACCCTCGGGACACTGTTGTCATAATAAATAATGATGCCTTACAGCAGTGATTAATTATTAATTGTTTGATTTAAAATGCTTGATTAAGCCTCAGCGGGAGCCTCTTCTGCAGCAGCAACCTCTGCAGCAGGAGCAGCGTCGAGAGCCTCGAGAACCTCAGCCTCGTCGGCAGCCTCAGCAGCCTCAGCGGCAGCAGCCTTAGCGTCAGCAGCGGCACGGATGGCAGCCTCTGCATCAGCAGCAGCCTTCAACTCAGCGGCATTCTCAGCAACCACCTTGACAGGAATCTCAACAGTCACCTCCTTGTGGAAATGAACGAGGGCCACATAGTCGCCCAACTTCTTGGCATCCTTCATGGTGATGATCTTACGATCAACCTCCTTACCCATCTTAGCGAGGGCCTCAGCCACCTGGGCAGCACCTACAGAACCATAGAGTTGACCTGTAGCACTCACCTTAGCGGCAATCTCGAGAGCAACACCCTCCAGCACAGCAGCCTTCTCTTCAGCGGCAGCCTTCTGGGCAGCAATCTTGTGAGCCTGCTGCTTCAGGTTCTCAGCGAGAATTTTCTTGGCAGAAGGAGAAGCAATAACGCCCTTACCCTGAGGGATGAGGTAGTTACGGCCATAACCTGACTTTACATTCACGATATCGTTCTTGAAACCCAGACCGATAATATCTTCTTTCAGAATAATTTCCATACTTGCGTCCTCCTTGTTTTATTTCATCAAATCGGTTACGTAAGGCAGCAGAGCAATCTGGCGGGCACGCTTCACGGCCTGAGCCACACGACGCTGATACTTCAGAGATGTTCCAGTGATACGACGGGGAAGAATCTTACCCTGCTCGTTGAGGAACTTCTTAAGGAACTCGGGATCCTTGTAGTCGATATACTTGATACCACTCTTCTTGAAGCGGCAGTACTTCTTCTTCTTCGTGTCGATAGAAGGAGCATTCAAATAACGGATTTCTGTGTCCTGTGCTGCCATAATTAAGCCTCCTCTGTTTTTGCGCCAAGTTTGTTGCGACGCTTCTCAGCGTACTCCACAGCATACTTGTCAAGTTTAACTGTCTGGAAACGAATCACCTTCTCGTCACGACGGAAGGCAGTCTCCAATGTCTTGATCACTTCTGGCTCAGCCTTGAACTCTACCAGGCAGTAGAAACCTGTAGACTTCTTCTGAATAGCATAAGCCATCTTCTTCAATCCCCAGGCCTCTTCGGAGATGATCTCTGCACCCTTATCGGTGAGGACCTTCTTGAATTTAGCGGCCGTTTCCTTCATCTGTTCATCAGACAAAACGGGAGTCAAAATGAAAACGGTTTCGTATTGATTCATACTTTTAATAAATTAAAAAATTAATAATGTGCTTCGAAAAGCGGGTGCAAAGGTAGTACTTTTTAGTGAGAAATGAGAAATGAGAAATGAGAAATGGCCGATGATTAACAGAATTTAATACTTTTCGCCTGATTTTGTGAGTTTTACGTGAAGAATCACGCCGATTATTATCACCAGGAGGCCACTGAGTAGCACAAGGTTGCTTGATGTCCAACCCAGCAGATAGGCTACTATCAAAAAGAGGGCGCCGGCCATCACCAGCGCCACTCCTATCAGTTGTTTCAAACGATTGTTCATTCTGTCTCCTCGGGGGTGATGAGTTTATAACCCTTACCGTGGATATTGATGATCTCAATCTGCGGATCGTCCTTGAGATGCTTGCGCAGTTTAGTGATGTAGACATCCATCGAACGGGCATTGAAATAGTTGTCATCAATCCAGATGGTCTTCAAGGCAAAGTCACGCTGCAGAATCTCGTTGGCGTGGCTGCAAAGCAGAGCCAGCAGTTCGTTCTCCTTGGTGGTCAACTTGCGCTGTTCATCACCGATACAGAGCAGTTGCTTCTGGGTGTCGAAGGTGAACTTACCAATATGATAGAGTGTTGACTCCTTGCTCTTCTTGCCTTTGGTACGGCGCATGATAGCCTCAATACGGAATACGAGTTCTTCCATTGAGAAGGGTTTGGTGATATAGTCGTCGGCACCAATCTTGAAACCTTCAAGGATATCCTCCTTCAATGTCTTGGCAGTAAGGAAGATAATGGGTACATCGACATTCGAGGTACGGATTTCCTGTGCCAGTGTGAAACCATCCTTCTTGGGCATCATCACGTCGAGCACACAGATGTCGAACTTCGTCTTCAGGAAGGCCTTGTAACCAGCCTCACCATCGGCACACAGTTCTGTTGCATAGCCTTTAGCCTGCAGATACTCACGAAGCAGCATTCCGAGGTTCTCATCGTCCTCGCAAAGCAAGATTTTCAGTTTCTCGTCCATAATCATTACTATTTAAATTGTTAATACTATATTTGTTTCACTCGGTTGTTTCTTTCAGGATAGGCAGCGACACTGTAAAGGTGGTGCCCTTGCCTACTTCACTCTCACATTTAATCTCGCCCTCATGCAGGTTGATGATCTTCTTCACATAAGCCAAACCCAAGCCGAAGCCCTTCACATCGTGGACATTACCAGTATGTACACGGTAGAACTTATCGAAGATCTTCTTCACATTTTCCTTCTTGATGCCAAGACCCGTATCACGGATACTGAAACAGAGGCGTTCCTTCTCGTTCCAAGTCCTGATGAAGAGGTCGAGCGGCTGATCGGGCTTACGATATTTCACAGCGTTATCCATCAGGTTGGTAATGGCATTCTGGAAATGTACCTCATCGACGTAGATGGCTGAATCCACCGCCTCTATCTCCGTATATATCTTACCGCCCGTATGCTCCACACGAAGGGAGAAACTGGAAGCGACATTCTCAAGCAGTTCATTCAGGTCGAGTTCCTTCTTCTTGAAGGCTGCATCTTTCCTGTCGAACATAGACATCTGCAGAACCTTCTCCACGAGGAAGCGCAAGCGCTTCGACTCATCGTTGATGACGCCACCGAGATGTTTGAGCATAGCAGGCGACTTGCCCACAGAATCATCGTTGAGCATCTGAGCAGCCAACGAAATGCTGGAAATCGGGGTCTTCAGTTCATGGGTCATATTGTTGATGAAGTCATTCTTAATCTCAGAATAGCGCTTCTGACGGAAGATGACTACAATGGTGAAGACAAACGTTATCAGCAATACGATGGTGAAGATCACCGACGGAATCATAAACCTCACACTGGAGAAGATGTAGGAGTTCATGTTGGGGAAATGAATCTTCACCACACCCATCTTCGGAGAAGGGTCATTGTGGAAAAGCGTTTGCGTATAGGTATACTCCTTTCCTTCGTCGGTATAATCCGGACAACGATAGACCTCCCGTCCGTCACTGGTCTCAACCGTGAAGTGATAGGGGATATTGATACCGTTATTCTGTAATTCCGCACGGATATCCTGATCGAGCATCTTAAAGTTGACACGCTCCTTCAAAGGCTTGTCAGAAGCAGTATAAAGGATATTATAGACCACCTCGTCGAGAAGGGCCTTCTGATAGACATATCGGTTACGCACAATCTCCTGCAAGGATTTCGAGGCCTCGGATATACTGCTTTTATCTGTGCGCAGAATCATGGCCTTTGGCACGTTGGCGGGCTTGATGGCAAAGGTTTTCAGTTCAAAGGAAGAATAGACTGTACCATCGTCGGCTGCCACAGCAAACTGATGTGCCTGCTTCACCGTACCGTTCAGTCCGTCTACCATCATAGAATCCTGCTTGAAAGCCCGTCGCTCCGTCTCCTTGACATCTTTTTCCAGATAGCGCACGGTCTCGTTCATCTCCAGTTTACGAGATGCCTGATAGAGACTACGGTTCACGGATTCATCAAACTGTTCCTTCTTCATCTTCGCCATCTCCTCGATATAGGAAATCTGCAACAGCAAAAGACCGATGAAGGCCAGCCCCATAATGGTCGCTATAATCCAAATTGTACTCTTTTTCATTGTCTCGTTTTCAATCTGGAGGCAAAGGTAGGGAATTTCTTAAAAACAAAACCATATTTAGTTAATTATTTCTGTTAAATTTAACGATATTAACCAAAAGTACGTGTTTTGATTATTATATTTGATTTATTAAATAATGAACAGAAAAAGAAAAAGGCCTTGCTTTATCTGCAAGGCCCCTATAAGTTCATTCCACTTCACATGTCACTCCGAGATAGCCGAGAATGTCAGTTTTTCATAACCCTCAAAATCATCGAACTGAATCTGGAAGTTGGCATACAGATAATGATTTCCACCTGTATTATGCGTATCCTCGATGGAATTACTCTTTGCCAGTGCATTCAAGATCTGATTGTAGATCACCTTGTCGTTCTTCTCATCAGCAATCTGAATAGCCATAGAGGTAACCACCCCACCCTCAATCTTGTAGGTATAGTCGCCTGCTGCATACAGTTGGAAGTTCTCTGTCTCAAGAATCGTCTCCAGTTCTCCCACTTTCTCCACCAACTCGTCATAGGTCAGATTGACGTGATTAATCGGCTCACGGTTTTCGTCCAGTTTGATATAGGTGGTATCAACGTCTTCCTTGCTGGCGACGTTCTCTGCTGCATTCAATGATAATGTACCAACGAGGAGCATCATCCCCATAAGTACCATTTTCCTTACATCTTTCATCTCTCTCTTCATTAATAAAACCGGTGCAAAGATAGTAATTAAACAGATATCCGCCAACGATTTGCTACTTAAAATTTATAAAAATGCCTCACAATTAGTTCTTTTTGACAAAAATCAACCCCTTTGTGGTAGCAAGTTGCCACAAAGGGGTTGATTATGCAGAACATTTTATTAGTTTATTTCAATGGTTTGATGACAAACGTGAAGTCGTAGTCCTGATAAGGCAACTGGTATTCTCCACGCGGCCAGGCGCCCCAAGAATTCACGCAACCGAGACCGAACTGACGCTGCTGAATATGCACCTGCGTCAACGGACGTTCTATCAGGTCGCCAGAATGATGGCCCCACTTCTTGTCCTTGAATGGACCATCATCAAGGTCTTCCAACAGGTAGTTCAGTGCACTGGCCTCCATCGGCGCATTGCTATAGAACTCCAAACCCTTGCCTGAAGCATCTTGTACCTTGAACCAACGGACATCTGTATGATTACCAGACTCCTGTGGACGGACATAAGAGTAATACTCATCCGCCACCTTATTATTATATATACCTATGAACTCGCTCGAATTCCTATCGATGTAGTTCTCTACAGGACCACGACCATAATACTCCACCTCATCAAAACGCTTCGGCATCTGCAACTGCATACCATAGCGGAACAGATTGCTGACCTTCGCATCCTTATCAGCCTTCAACTGCTGACGCACGACGACCTCACCATCTTCAGTCAACGTATAGGTCATCTTGAGTTCTGCCTTCACATCAGGCATGTCGAAAGTAGCCTCTACCACGTTGTCATAAATTCCAAATGCCTTCAACCTCATCTGTGGATTCTTCCACACGGCAAACCGACGTTGCAGTCCTGCACCATAGTCGTTATCTGTGGGCGCACGCCAGAACTCTGGGGTAATGGACTCACGGTCAATGAGCATAGGCTCACCATCCACATCCAGATAGTCTATCCATCCGTTTCGCTTGCCAATAGTCAATGTGGTTCCTCCTGCATCCAACTTGACATAACTTTCCGTCTCCTCCTTCTGGACATCTGCTTTCTCCGCCTTGATCTCCGGGAACTGGTACGGATTCAGCACGAACTGCTGACGAGCCAGCACCTGTCCTTTCTCTATGAGCGGCTGAGCCTCCTTCGACTTGAACTGGAAGATAACGAACAATTCCTGATCGCCGTGATGTCCCAGCACACGGGTGATGATGTTCTTCATCGCCTCATCGGTGATGACCTTGCGCTGCTGGGGAGCAATACCGCTGATGTCGATAGTACCACCGTGTCCGAAGGTCATTCCCTCAGGACGTCCTGGATTATCATGATGATGTCCACCTGCAGCCCCTCCGACGAACCACTCCAATTGCAAATCATCAAGTGTCTTGAAGAAATTCTCATTATAGACCTCAAAACGTCCTTCCTTAAGTCCCTTATCCGTCACCCAGACATTCTGATAATAATAGCGCACCTCATAGGCATGCGGATTCAACCGACGGTCTGGGGCAATGATACCGTTACAGTTGAAATTATAGTCAGAAGCAGGATAACGTCCATAATCACCGCCAAAGGTAAAGATTTCCTTGCCAGTGATTGGGCTCTTGTCGCGCAGACCCTGATCCACGAAGTCCCAGATATAACCACCCTGATACTTCCCATTCTTTCGAATGATGTCCCAATACTCCTTGAAACCGCCCATCGAGTTACCCATTGCATGGGCATACTCGCACTGAATCAGCGGACGGGGATTGTCGGTCTTTGAATACTTCTCACAGTCCTCATAACCCATATACATCGGACAGAAAATATCCGTCTTACCCCAGTGACCAGCCTGTTCATACTGCACAGGACGGGTATTGTCATAGGCTTTAATCCAGTCGTATGCTTTCTCAAAGTTGGGACCATAGCCAGCCTCATTGCCCAAACTCCAGACGATGATACTCGGATGGTTCTTGAAGGAACAGATATTCCCCTCCTGACGCTCAATATGGGCCTTCGCATAATCCTCGCGTTTGGCAAGGGTACCTTCACCATAGCCCATACCGTGACTCTCCAAGTTCGACTCTGCTGTCAGATACAACCCGTACTCATCGCAGAGGTCATACCAACGGGGATCATCGGGATAATGGCAAGTACGAACGGCATTGATATTCAGTTGCTTCATGATCTTGATGTCTTGGATCATGCGCTCTACTGAGACGATATAGCCGCCATCAGGATCCAGTTCGTGACGGTCTGCACCCTTGATGAGAATAGGCTGGCCGTTGACGAGCAACTGTCCTCCCTTGATCTCGATATGGCGGAAGCCTACCTTCTGACGAACCACCTCAAGCACCTTATCGCCTTGTTTCAAGGTCATAATGAGGGTATACAGGTTAGGGGTCTCTGCCGTCCAAGGAAGAACCTTACCCAAAGTACCTATACTGAAGGTGAATGGGCCATTGTTGAGCAAAGTCGTGCTACTCTGATTCACCAACTTACCTTGTGAATCTGTCAACTGCAGATCAATGATCTTACCTTTTGCTGCAGCAATCTTGACTTCACCCGACAAGCAACCCTCCTGATAGTCGTTTTTCAGGTCAGCATTGATAAAGAAGTCCTCGATACGCACTTTCGGCCTTGCATAGAGATACACCTCACGGGCAATACCCGTAAAGCGCCAGAAGTCCTGATCCTCGAGATAACTTCCATCGCACCAACGCATGATCTGCATAGCGATGAGGTTATTGCCTGGTTTCAGATACTTGGTGATATTGAACTCCGCAGCCACCTTCGAATCCTCCGAATAGCCGACATATTTGCCATTGACCCAAAGTTGCAAGTTACTTGTGGCTGAGCCTACATGGAAAAACACCTCCTGCCCTTTCCAGTCAGCAGGCAACTCAAAGGTTCTGCGATAGGAACCTGTATAGTTGTTAATCTCTCCGATATAGGGTGGATTACTCCTAAAGGTAGGTCCCCAGGCATAACCCACATTCTTATAGATTTTGTCGCCATAGCCGTTCAGTTCGAAGAGTCCTGGCACAGGGAAGTCCACCCACTGAGAATCATCATACTTCAAACCAAAGAAATCCTTCGGTGCATCCTGATGGTTCTTGACGAAATTGAATTTCCACATACCCTCCATCGAGAGATAACGGGCCGACTGCGTCTTATCGCCTTTCTTGGCGAGATCTTCACTCTCGAAGGCAAAGAAATCTGCACGACGTACTTCACGGTTCTGTTGATTCACATTCGGATCCTGCCACACAGGTACCTTCTGGGCGTTAACTGGCATCAGAGCCAGACACGTCAAGGATAACAAAATTTGTTTAATCATACTGGATGTTTTAGACTATTTGTTTATATTTTCGGCAAAGTTAGCAAGATTTTGAGAATAATACAAGTAAATCCGAAAAAAAAGACTAACTTTGCCTCAAATAACAGAGACTCATGAGGAAAGAAGAAAGATACGAAAGGATTTTGGCGCATTTCAGGAAGCAGATGCCGAATGTGAATACCGAACTGGAGTTCGGGAGTGTGTTTCAGTTGTTGGTGGCAGTCATCCTGAGTGCGCAATGTACGGACAAACGGATCAATCAAGTGACACCAGAACTGTTCCGTCATTATCCCGATGCGAAGGCGATGGCCAAGGCGGAGCCGGAAGATGTATTTGAGTATATCCGTAGCGTATCGTACCCGAATGCAAAGGCGGAGCACTTAGTAAAGATGGCACGGGCACTGGTGGAAAAACACGATGGAGAGGTGCCCCAGGACATGAATGCCTTATTAGACTTGCCTGGCGTGGGACGAAAGACGGCAAATGTGATTCAGAGCGTCGCCTTTGGGAAATCAGCACTCGCTGTAGATACTCATGTCTATCGGGTGGCCCATCGGTTAGGACTTGTAAGCAAACACGACAATACGCCCTATAAGGTGGAGAAGGCGCTGACCAAACATATTCCAGAGGCGGATATCCCTGATGCCCACCACTGGCTGCTGCTACACGGACGCTACGTCTGCACATCAAGGAAACCTCATTGCGAGAAGTGCGAACTGGCTCCTCTCTGTCCGAAGATTCTCGAAGACTCGAAACTGGCATAAAGAAGTGCCGCCATTTCCTTTCGGAACGGCGGCACCCACTAGCAGTTTTAATCTATTTCCTATTACCCTGTTGCATTCTGGGGCGGACCATGGGGTTACCCATCGGATTACCGCCCATTGGGTTGGCCATAGGATTTCTGCCCCAGTTACGGAACAGTCCGCGATGATACTGGTCCTCAGCCTTAATGACATCAAATACTTTAGAGGCGGGAAGCACGCTGAGGAACTTGTTGTGATAGGTTTGCTGGATACTCTTCAACTCCAACTCAACCTGATCCCGCTTCTGAATCACTTTCTTACAGGCTTTCTCGTCTGCAGGTTTAATCTTCGACTCTGCCATCATCTGGTTGTAGAGCGCACGCTGCTTCTGCTGCATCTCCCTGAACATAGGGAAGAAGGCAGCGGCTTCACGAGGGGTCAGACCGGCTTCCTTGGCAATATACTGCTCCATGTCGGCCTGGAATTTCTCAGGAGAGAACCTCTGCTGTCCTTGTCCCTGTCCCTGAGCCCATGCACCCAGTGTAAAGACAACTGCCAGACAATTAACGATAAGTCTCTTCATCTCTTGTATGATTAATTAATATTCAGACGACAGACAGGCATAGATTTCCTGATTGTCAATCATCGCATAGTCAGCGGCCTCGTCAAAGGAATAATAATCCATTGTCTGTGCGGCCACCACACTCTCAGCAGTAGGTGCAGCCATCGACTGGTCTTCATGCGACAGGTACGATGCAACACTGACGAACAAAACACACCCACAGGCAGCAGCATAGAGAAGAGGACGGAGCCATACCGACTTCGCTTTCTTCGCTTTCCCAATCTCCACGATCTGGGCACCCTTTTCAGCGTCGACCTTCGCCATAACCTGGCTTGCCAACGTGTCAAAGTAACCTTCAGGAACCTTGAAAGGATTCTGCTTACCGACTCTTTCTATGAGATACTTTTCTTCTTCCATACTCGTTTGACGTATAATAATATAAAAGGTTTAATCATGTGACTTAAAAAATTCAGAAATCTTTTTGACGGCGATGTGATAGGAGGCTTTCAGGCTACCTTCCGAGGTGTTCAGCAGTTTACTCATCTCACTATATTTCATCTCATCATAGTAGCGTAATGTAAAGACTGTGCGTTGCACCTCAGGCAGTCCGGCAATGGCTTCCTGCAACTGCGCCTCGGTTTCATCACCATCGAAATAATCGTCGGCCATCAAGGTGTTGGCCACACAAGACTCATCATCGTCGGTGCTGACAAGAGACATATTCTTCTGACGGCGCACGAAATCGAGACTCTCGTTGATGGCAATGCGCGACACCCAGGTGATTACCTTGGAGTCGCCGTGAAAAGAACCAAGACCGTTCCATGCCTTGATAAAGGCATTCTGCAACACATCGTTAGAATCTTCATGGGTAAGAACAATACGTCGTACCTGCCAGTACAACTGTTCGCTGTATTCGCGCACCATCATCTCAAATCCTCTACGCTGGGTATCGGGATTCGAAAGAAGATCCTTGATCTGCTGGTCGCTATTCTTGTCCATTTGTTTTCTTTTCTACAATAGGATAGAGCCCATCTCACGGCTGATGGCCTGATCGTAACCATAGAGGTCGGGCCAAAATTCCATCTCACCCGTTTTGGGATTAGGATAGGCTGTATAATAAACAATATATAGGGGCACCTTGGGGTTCACGTCCTGATAGGAAATCAGACGGAAGGGCTTCGGGTTATCGGCATGTTCTCTCACATAGATTTGTCCTTTCTCTGTCTCAGGACGGATATCCATCGAGATACGCAGACGATCCTTAGTCCAATCATCTGCATCAGGCAACAGGAAACAGGCCAGATCGAAAGGTTTCTGCACACGGACACAGCCATGCGAAAGGGTACGTTTGTCCCTGTTGAAGGCTCCCCGATTATTGGTGTCATGGAGATAGACGGAGAAATTGTTCGGGAATCGGAAGACAATGCGTCCTAAAGAGTTGCCTGCTCCTCCTTTCTGTCCGACACGCAGACGACCAGACAAGATCTCTCCCGAAGTAACCTCCGCAGGATTGAGCGTATCACCAGAACTGCGTTCCACAATATAGTACCTATGACGTGCAAAATAGGCCGAATCACCACCATGATGGGCAATATCACTCTTGACAATGTTTGGGGGAATGATCCATTCTGGGTTTACCTGCATATAACTGATGGCACTATGCAGCAAGGGGGTCTTGTTTGTCGTTGCCCCACAGCAGATGCGCATGTCGAGTATAGAGTCAGGAGAAACCGCCCATAGTTGCTGGGCTGGAATATTTACCAACACCATCCGTTCAGTTTCATCAGGTCGTTTCATCTGCCAACGGCAGCGTTCCATATTGACGGCAATTTTGCGACATTGTTCCTTATCGGTGGTCTTTGCCAATTGTTTCTTCAAAGCCTGATAGACATAACCTTCCGGATGCGAAGCCGAGAGATAACTCATCCTTTCAGCCGATACCAGTTTCTGTTCTGCCTCCCTCGAATCAGGCTTCTTTACCTCTTCATCGAAAAGACGGGCATAGCCTGAATTATCGGCCTTCATATTCAGGTGGTTGAATAGTTTTTCTGGCTGCACAAAACCATAGCGCTGGCCTGTCACATAACTGATGTATGCCTTCGACAACAACGAGTCAAGACGAGGAAGTACCTCGTTGATACTCACACCGACGGAGTCAAAAGCAAGAAGATGGACGATATTCAGATCCTCAGTTAATTGGGGAATGAAAAAGGCTGTCGTGTCAAGTCCGTTGGCAGGCAGTTCACGACGCAAGACGGCTAAGAGGGAGTCTGCATCCGACGATACCCCATAACGGTTAAACCACTTCCCTATTAAGGAAGCATCCAATGAATCGACATAAGTACCGAATAATGAATGGTCTGCCTCAGTAAGCTCGCGGTTTCCTTCAACACAGGAAGCCAGGAGCACGCAAGACACAGTGAGCAAACATGCTAACGAACGGAAACCTTGCGCACAACCTTGCCAACCTTCACAATGTAGCACCCTTTCGGAATATTAAGTTCTATCTTCTGTGCAGGACTTTCCACCTTCACATCCATGATCTTCTTTCCAGTCAGGGAGACAATCTCCAACGTCTGTCCTTCCGCACCTATCACGGTAAGGATACCATCACTGAATGTAATGGTGACATCTTGTTCCACAGCCAATTCCATAACACCTGCAAAATAGGCAGGAGCCGCATTGGCTGAAACGGGAACGAGGCAGGATAAAGCCATCGTGAACGATATGATGAGTAAACGCTTTGTCATACGCAATAGTCTATAATTTGTGCAAAGATAGTGTTTTTCCGTGAAACAACCAAATTTTTAAGAGAAAAAATAAAGTTTAGACATCAAAAACGTCCATTTCGTTGGTCAAATAGGTGTTCTCGAAGACTTTTTTCGCCTCTTCAAGCAACACATTCTCGTCTTCGTAGCGTGAACTGTAATGGCCCAGCAACAACTTCCCCACCCCAGCCTCCTTGGCTACCAGAGCAGCCTGACGGGCTGTCGAATGACAGTACTTTTCCGCCGACTGAAGACGATCTTCGCCATAGGTACTCTCATGGTAGAGTGTATCCACCCCCTTCAACAGTTCGTGCAAGGTCGGTATATAGCGGGTGTCAGAACAATAGGCATAACTACGGGGAGGGTCAGCCGGTTTCACCAGACGGGCATTGGGGATCACCTCTCCGTCGGCAGTGGTCCAGTCGGCACCATTCTTGATGTTATTGACCTGGCTGATGGGAATCTGGTAAAAGTCCATCATCTCCCGACGGATATGTGGCAGCCCCTGTTTCTCGCGAATCAGATAACCGCAGGTTGGCATCCGATGCTGCAGGGGAATGGTCTCCACCGTTACACTACGATCTTCATAGACAATGGCGTTTTTTGTCGTATCCACGGGATGGAACTCAATTTCAAACCCCAAGTCGTGAGTAAAGAAGTCTATCTGGTTCTGCAACATCGGGCCCAGTTCCTGAGGCGCATGGATATGCAGGGTTGCCGTGCGACCCAAAAGACCAAAGGTAGATATCATACCGATAAGTCCGAAGCAGTGATCACCATGCAGATGGGTGATAAAGACATGACTCAACTTCGTGAAACGTACCCGACAACGGCGAAGTTGCATCTGGGTTCCCTCAGCACAGTCGAGCATCAGCACCTTGTCACGTACCTCAACGACCTGCGACGACGCATAATGACGAAGGGTGGGAAGCGCACTTCCACACCCTAAGATATGTACCTTAAACGATTCCAAGTCTCAATAGGAATTAATGGTCGATACGGAACTCGTCGCTACCGTCCTCCAGTTGCAAACCATGCAGATCCATAGCAGGTTTCTCCTTCCAACGGCTATACTCGAAGGTTTCCTCATCCTGTTTCTCCACGCCACTGGTCTTATATACCAGTGAGTCAGCACCCAACAGGAGAATCTCATAGAGATTCACTTCCTCCATATCACCACCGCCTTCACGCTGGGAAAGGATTTCCAACTTACCATTGAAGATCTTCCAGGTCTTGTAGATGATACTGCTTTGGTCGATGCTCTCAGCCACACCGCCTTCCTTGATGCGGATGCCAACTTCAGAACTTCCGTCAATGGGATTCGGCATCACCCAGTCGCCCAACAGGGTGTTCTGGTTAATAACAATCAGAGCCTCCGTCTTGTCCTTATTTGGAAGGACGGCCATACGGTCACCAACCTGAAGACCCCCAAACACCTGACCATTTTCCTGTGCATTGGTCAAGTTCAGGTTCAGTGTGTCACCATTGTCAGTCAACAACTGAAGGGTATTCATAGCAGTCCCGTTACCGCATAAACCGTAAAGGGTCTGATCGAAAGGCATGTAATTCTCCACAGAATCAGGTTCTTCCTCCACTGCCTGCTGTGGCTGCTGATTACCGCCACCACAACTGCCCATCGTCATGACGAAGGCAGCCACCATTCCGAAAAAAACGAATTTCTTCATATCCAATAATCTTAATTATTTAACACTTTCTTTGCTTCATTCCATAGTTCATCCATTTCCGACAAAGTCATGTCTTTTAATGGCTTACCAATCTTTATGCTATGTGCTTCAATATAATTAAAGCGATCAATAAACTTGCGGTTTGTCATCTCCAAAGCATTGTCTGGATTCAACTTATAAAGACGGGCTGCATTGATAACAGAAAAGAGGAAATCACCCAATTCCTTCGTCGAATTCTCCTTGTCCTCCTTGTTCAGTTCCGCCTCCAGTTCATCAAGTTCTTCACGCACCTTCTTCCACACATCCTGCCGATCCTCCCAGTCGAAGCCCACATTACGGGCCTTGTCCTGAATACGGTAGGCCTTAATCAGACTGGGCAACGCCTCAGGCACACCAGAGAGCACCGATTCGTTACCGTCTTTTTCTTTCAATTTAATCTGCTCCCAATTCTCCAAGACCTGCGTGACGGTGGTGGGCTTAGGATTTCTACCATCCCTAGGATCACCCAGGACAGCCCTAGGATCACCTAGGTCCTCCCTAGGATTGCCTAGGCCATCAGGCACAAAGGGCAGAGGCTTGGGATCCTCAGCATCAATCTGCGAAGGGTGATACACATGCGGATGGCGGGTTATCATCTTCCGGGTCAGCGCATTGCAGACATCCGCCATATCAAACTGCTCTTTTTCCTCGGCAATCTTGGCATAGAAGCAGATATGCAGCAGCACATCGCCCAATTCCTTACAGATGTCAGGTACATCATTCTTGATAAGGGCATCGCAGAGTTCGTAAGTCTCCTCGATGGTATTGGGTCTCAGGCTCTCGTTCGTCTGTTTCTTGTCCCACGGACAATTGGCTCTCAACGCGTCCAACACGTCGAGAAAGCGACCGAAAGCCTGCATTTTTTCTTCTTTTGTGTGCATAAACATTAAATTATTGGGGCAAAGATACAAAATAATTCATAATTCATAATTCATAATTC
>JAFZUS010000024.1 GCA_017618275.1 Prevotella sp. | reverse complement strand
CCTTCTTCGGCCCTGATGGCGTCAATAGTGCCGCTGGAAATCATCTCCTCTGCGAACTTCCTGGCATTACCGTTTGTGCCTGTGTACCTCAGATTGACTGTGATTGACATACTCTTTTCCTGTTTATCTCCGCTGCATCCTGTTAGAAGCAAGAAAACGGATAATATCAATGCGAATCGCTTCATACACTACAACTTCTGCACCAATGCTTGAATCTTGCTCAAAGTTGCATCGGTCTTCTGCTCGTCGATCTTGGCGCTGACGTAGCCCATATTTTCTACTTTCCAGTAGTTACAGATGTCACGGAACTCTGCTATGGCACCATCATAGACATTGGGTGAATACGATGACATCAGCAGAGCCATCTTCTTCACTTTCGCGGGACTGTTCACACAGTACATTCGCTGGATGGGAAGCTGAATCTGAGCTGAGAGCGTAAAGTAGTAAATGGGCGCAGCCAATACCAGCACCTCAGCCTCTGCCATCAGTGGGTATAGTTCCTGCATGTCATCCTTTTGGATGCAGGCACCATTGCCTTTATTGTGACAATACTCGCAAGCCAAACAGCCTGCAATCTTCTTCTTCGATACGTTGACCAGTGTGACCTGATGACCTGCTGCCTCGGCAGCCTTCTTGAACTCTTCCGCCATCCATGCGGTGTTGCCGTTTGCTCGTGGTGAGCCTTGTAGAATCAGAATGTTCATAATCGTATTTGTTTATATAATATTTAAAGACTCTCTTGAAGTATCTCCGTGATGTCCTCGGGCTTCAGATCCATGTAGCCTGCAGGATAGCAGATGGTGCCTTGGGTGATGTTGGGAATCATGTCGGCAGTAGCACCAAGTTCGCTGATGGTCAGGGGCAAACCGATTTCCTGCATCCAGGCTTTCAGGGCTGCGAGACCTTCCTCAGCTACCTGCTGGTCGGTCTTACCATCGGGGCAGACATCCCAGACGTTCTTGGCAAAGCGCACGAATTTGGCGAGACCGGGCTGCATGGCGCGACGATAATATGCCATCGAGACGGCAGCGAGAGCATAGCCGTGAGGCGCGTGCGTCCAGGCTCCTACGGAGTGGCCAATCATGTGAACCATCCAGTCCTGATGCTTGCCGCAGCCAATGAGGGTGTTGAGTGCCCATGTTGCTGTCCACATGATGTTGGAGCGCGCCTCATAGTCCTGCGGATTCTTTACAGCGATACGGCTGCTATGAACTACCGAGCGCATCAAGCCTTCCGCGAGGTAATCACTGGTATTGTCGTCATAATCAGAGAAGTATTGCTCCATGATGTGGTTCATGATGTCATAGATGCCGGCCTTCATCTGGTCGAGGGGTACAGTCATCGTGAACTTAGGGTTCAGGATGGAGAACTTCGGCATCAGTCGGTCGTCGAATACGTGACCAACCTTGAACGACTTCTCAGCATCGGTAATCACGCAGCCGCCGTTCATCTCTGAACCAGTACCCGCCATCGTCAGGATGCAACCTACGGGCAGAATCTTCTGACCTGCAGGCGGATTCTGCTGCTGGAGCCAGAGCTGGTTCCAGTAGTCGTCCTCGTAAAATACGGATGCTGCTACGCCTTTCGAGTAGTCGCAGACGCTGCCGCCACCAAGAGCCAGAATCCAATCGACGTTGTTCTCGCGGGCAATCTTCACACCTTCGTGCAGCTTCTCCAGCGTGGGGTTGCTCATTACACCTGGGTTCTCCACGATGGTTTTACCGGCCTCTTTTAGAATGGCCACCACCTGGTCGTAAATGCCGTTACGTTTCACACTACCGCTACCGAAGTTCAATAGAACGACGGAACCGAAATTCTTCAATTCGTCCTTGAGATAGTTCAAAGACTCATCACCAAAATACAGCTTGGTGGGATTGTGGTACGAAAAGTTTCCTTGCATGTTTGTGTTTTTTAATGTGTAGCTTTCAAATACTGTAAATCACCATACCAATACGAGGCAGTGCAGCCGCCGTCGATAAGCAGGTCGGCACCGCTGATGAAGCGCCCACGCGAGGACATCAGGAACTCAGCCAGGTCGCCCACCTCGTCGGGCGTTCCCGCACGACGGGCTGGCATGCCCTCAATCATCTTCAGATAGCCGTCCTTGCGAGGGCCGTGCAGCTCGTCGTTGGCCAACGGCGTGATGATGATGCCAGGCGAGATCGAGTTGATGGTAGCCCCGCGACGGCCCCAGCGGGTGGCCTCGTACATCACACGGAGCACGTTGCAGCGCTTCGAATATTGGTAGGCCTTCAGCGTGTCGTCGACGGCTTTTAAGAACGGAAGTTCCAATAGTTCATCTACGGGAGTCGTGGCCAATGCCTCGTTCTGTTCCTGCGGCAATGCGGGCAGACGATGACCGCTCTGCGAAGAAATAATCACGCCACTGCCGCCCTCGGCAATCACCTTGCCGAATTCCTCCAGCAGCACGCTTGTACCATAGAGGTCAACGCAGAGAATCTCTGCTACGGGAGCCTGCGAGGGCGACACGCCAGCGGCATTCACCACGTTCGTCACCTCGCCCTTGCTGGTGGCAAACTCCACCAACTTCAGGATGTCCTCCTTCGAGCCGAGGTCGCACTTGATGGTTGAGCACTCAAATCCCGCGTTTTCCAATGTCTTTGCAGCACGCTCTGCATTCTCCAAACTGTAGTCAGCCAACACCACATGTTTTCCAGCTGACACTCTACGGATGATAGCTTGGCCAATGCTGCCAGCACCTACCAATACTGATATCTGTTTAGCCATAAGTTTCAATTAAATACTTCACAAACTGAGGATCGGCAAAATTGATGTTACCCGTATCGTATTGGTTCATGGTGGCAATCTGGGCCATCTCGTCAGCAGTCAGGGAGAAGTCGAAAATATCGAAGTTCTGCGCCATGCGCTCCTTGTGACTTGACTTTGGGATGGCCACAATGCCACGCTGGGTGAGCCAGCGAAGGGCAACCTGTGCAGCACTCTTACCATACTTTGCGCCGATGTTTGCCAGCACCTCGCTCTTCACGATGCCGTCAACACCTTGTCCGCCGAGAGGACCCCATGCCATCATCTTCGTGCCGAACTCTGCATGAATTGGTTCAATGCCTGTCTGCTGAATCATCACATTGCACTGCAGCTGGTTTACCATAGGCTTCACCTCCACATAGTGGGCGAAGTCGAAGAAGCGGCCTGCCTGGAAGTTGCTCACGCCGATGGCGCGCACCTTGCCTGCACGATAAGCTTTCTCCATAGCCCGCCACGTGCCGAACACGTCGCCGTAGGCCTGATGGATGAGCAGCAGGTCGATGTACTCCGTCTGCAGCTTGCGCAGGCTCTCGTCGATGCTCTTTGCAGCTTTCTCCTCGCCAGCATTCGAAATCCACACCTTCGTTACGAGGAAAAGATCTTCGCGCTTGATGCCGCTCTTGCGCCACGCATTGCCCACGCCCTCCTCATTCAGGTAGGCCTGAGCCGTGTCTATCAGACGATAGCCTACGCTCAGCGCATCGCTGACACAACGTTCGCACTCTTCAGGCGATACCTGAAAAACTCCGTAGCCCAGAAGGGGCATCTCCACACCATTTGATAATTTGAATGTCTCCATATTCTATTAGTAGTTTGTTAATATCCTAAACCCTTAAGCCATTTCTCAACCTTCGCCTTTTCAGTACGCACCTCGTGGCCGTAAATGCTGAAACCCTTAGTGACATTAGCACCAGCGAAAGCCGCCTTCACGTCTTCCACACAATTGGCCAAGCCTGAACCCTCATGGGTTGTGAAGGGGATGACAGTCTTGCCCTTCAAGTCGCCAGCGTGTTTTTTGAAGAAGGTGAACATCACCTGTGGAT
>JAFZUS010000144.1 GCA_017618275.1 Prevotella sp. | reverse complement strand
TTACATTCAATACGGCGGAATCCTGAACAATATCTGGGAAATCGGATTCACTACCGTAACCATGTACTTCTGTCTGCAGGACATCATGTACTTTGCAAAGAACAGGGGAAATCTGAAAACAGTTCCCTGGCTTTCGATTCTGGTGCTGGCCTATCTGGTATCCATGTACGGCATGTGGACATCTTCATGCTTTGCATGGAGCAGCGAGGTAACCAATCCCTATCTCTATTTCTCTGTCGCCAGTTCCCTGCTCTGCCTTTTCTTTGCCCACGCAGCTGCAAAGCATTATGAAGCCGACAAACCCGAGCAGGAAGCTAAGAGCGCTTCAGAGCTCAGGTTCCAGATTCTGATTCAGGCCATAGTATCGCTTGTCATCATCGGAATCTGTGCAATAGGCTTCTTCACTGCATTCGGAATCAAGAACTCCATGACGGACGGAACCGGAGTCTTCCGCAATGAAGACCATATCGTGGCCTATCTGTTTGCAATCTCGTTCGTTCTGATACTCCTTGTGCTGGTATTGCTCTATGTACTGACCAGACGCTACCGGAGAATCATGAAGTTCATCCGAAAGATGAACGAGGGAAACAGAAGCCGTCTCCATTTCGTCTTCACCGTCATCGTCACCCTTGCACTGATGCTGTTCGCTCTGATCTACAACAGCATTGTCCTGTATAAATCCTCTGTCGTCAGCGTCTTCGAGGATGGAGATGAGGCAATCAAATCAACCGCCACAGAACTGGAAAGTTATCTTACCGTAGCCTCCACCACTCTTCGTGTGGCCGCTGACAGCGTTGACCTTCTTGTGGAAAACGGCAGTTCCGTTGAGGAAATCGAGAAATTCATCATCGACCAGACAACCAGACAGGCCGAGAAGTTCGACGAGAACTTCACCGGAATCTATGCTCTGATTGACGGAGTGTACCTCGACGGCCTCAGCTGGGTGCCGCCTGAGGGATATGAACCGACTTCCAGGGACTGGTACACTACCGCAGTCGCCGCAGACGGTGAGGTCGTGATAGTATCTCCCTATCTGGATGCTCAGACCGGTTCCGTAGTAATTACATTTGCCAGAAGCATTTCCGATTCAGAACCGCATGATGTGGTCTGTCTGGATGTCATTGTCAACCACATCAGCGAGCTCGCTCAGAATGTAAAGATAGCCGGCAAGGGATACGGAATGGTTGTCAATTCCGACGGCTTCATAATCGCCCACCGGGATGAAGGCATGAACGGACAGATCCTCGACAGTAACCTGATGGACGCAATCATGAACGCCGAGGACGGCAGATCCAAGGCTAAGATCGACGGAGAGAACTGCAACCTGTTCGTATGCCCTGTCATGAACCAGTGGTATCTGGTCATTGTAATAACCAACGACCAGCTGCTGGAGGACACCTACTCCAAGATGGCTGTCAACGTCATGGTTTCGGTCATCACCTTCTGTCTCATTGCATTCTTCTACTACATCGGATACAAGAACGAGCAGATCTACGGCCGCAAGGTCGAGGAGATGAACGTTCAGGTCGTCAGAGCGCTTGCA
>JAFZUS010000143.1 GCA_017618275.1 Prevotella sp. | reverse complement strand
TGAATGTCGCTGTTTACTGTGCTGAGCGGGATGCTGTTAGTCAATTTACTTTCAATGTTTTCGATACTCGTTGTGCCCATCATCAAACCCTTGACATCTTCCGGGGTGATGTGAAGATTCAGAGTGCTCCAGACTGGTATCGTTGTAATGTTTTTGATTTTAGAACCATCCTCATTACGAACCTGCATCTGTACAATGATTTTTTTGTCTTGGTCGCTGATTATACCTACAGGCAGTCCGTCTGTGGCAGCAAGCAATGCGCTGGCTACATTCTCACGGTTCAGTCCACTGCGCAGAGCATCTGTCTGCACATAGTTGGTCACGATGGCTTTGCCTTTGTTCTTCCAGTTGTTCTGTACTGAGTAAGTGTCTGCGTACTTAGAACCTCGCATAATGTCCTCGGCCTGATGCACCAAATTGCGCAGAACCTCGGGATCTGGTCCCTGAAATTCCACCTCCACGGTGTGAGTGGTGCTGATGCTGAAATTATAATTACGGAATCGGATGTAGGCATCGGGATAAGCGGCACGTAGCTGTGGGCGGATTTCCTTGATGACGGATTTCATGGTCTTGAAATCCTTGCAGTCAACGATGAGCTCTCCATCATTGCTGCTACCGCTATTCATTGGGCGCACCAGGCTGTAACGCACAGGCGACGATCCCATGGAGGCAGCCACACGATCAATTCTTGGATTTTTCAGCAAGGTGTCGGTGATGGACAGCAAGTCTTCGCGCACTCGGTCGGGGCTGGCCTGATCGGGCAGGTGGTACTCTATCACAAACTGGCCGTAGTCAAAGTCGGGGAAGAACACCTGCTTCACCTTGGTGAAACCGAATCCGCAGACAATCAGCAGAGCTACCATGACGGCAATCGTGGCATATCGGAAATCTATGAGCTTGCCTATCAGCTTGCGAATCAAGCCTTGCAGTTTCGTTTCCTTCACCTCGCCGTTATTGGCCTTCTCTTTCGAACGCAAGGGCATCCATGCCGCCACGCAGGACGGCACTTGCACCATTGCCATCACCCATGAAGCCAGGAGCGAGATGCAGAGCACCAGGAACAGGTCGCGGCAGTACTCGCCAGCTGTGCTCTTGGAGATATATGTAGGGAAGAAGGTGAGCACGGCAATGACTGTTGCACCCAACATAGGCAGCGCCGTGTTGTTGACAATATTATATAGGTACGACTTGGGGCCTAAATTTCGTTTCCTATCCACCAGTATGCCGTCCATCACCACGATAGCATTATCCACCAGCATACCCATTGCCACGATAAATGCACCCAGTGAGATACGCTGCAATGTGCTGTCGGCCATCAGCAGGATTGGGAACGTGACAAAGATGGCCAGCACGAGGCTGGTGCCAATAATCATACCACCTCGGAAACCATAGCTAAACATCAGCACGATAATCACGATGAGCACAGATTCCAGCAAGTTGATGAGGAAACCGTTGACGGCATTGGTCACTTGGTCGGCTTGGAAGAATATCTTGTCGGTCTCGAATCCTACCGGCACGCGATCCATCACCTCTGCCAGTTTCTTGTCAATAGCCTTACCAACATCAGGTACAATGGCATCATCATTCAGGGTGATGCAAATGCCAAGGGCAGGCTTGCCATTGACGAAGAAACCATCTGTCTGTGGTTCTTTGTAGGTTCGTTCCACCTTGGCAATGTCACCGATGCGAATCTGCTTGTCAGTTGTGGTGCTGATAAACATGTTGGCGATGTCCTGCTCATCTTCCAGTTCGTTGTTCACGCGAACCTGCAGACGGTCGTCACCATTCTCATAATTACCTGCATTTACCGTCTTTCCAGCATTCTGGAGACCCAGCATGATCTGCGTTGGGAGGATGCCTGTACGTGCCAGCTTCTCCTTGTCGATAATGATGTTGATGACTTCTGAACGTGTGCCGATGATGTTGATGCGCTTCACGCCCTTCACCGTCAGCAGCTCACGACGCACCAGTTTGGCATACTTCTCCATTTCGGAATAACTGTAGCCATCTCCCAT
>JAFZUS010000142.1 GCA_017618275.1 Prevotella sp. | reverse complement strand
CTGGGAGCGGCAACGCTGATGGCCATCTACATTCTCTTTTTCAGAAAGAAAAGAACAACAGAGAATGAAATGGACATCACCGACAACCTGGTGTACGTGGGTCTTACCTTCCTTACCTTGGGGATGCTTTTCGGCGCCCTCTGGGCCAAGGAGGCCTGGGGGCACTATTGGGCCTGGGATCCCAAGGAAACCTGGGCGGCCATTACATGGCTGTGCTATCTGCTGTACATCCATTTTCGACGGACCGATTCGAAGGAATGGCGGAAGGCTTGCTGGATCCTGCTGCTAGCCTTCGTGTGCCTGCAAATCTGCTGGTGGGGCATCAATTACCTGCCATCGGCCCAGGGACTCAGCATCCATACTTACTAGCAGCCGGTCGTGTTTAGTCTTTTATCTGATTCTTTCTCCGGAAGTCAGACGGAGTCATTCGTCGGGAATGAGCCAGGTGCCAAGACCCAGCTTGGGGATCTTGACCCCGCCAGAAAGCATATAAGTTTCTTGAAGTATCATATCAATCGGTAATCAGTTCGACATATTTCGATTTAGCTAAATCTTTTCTTCAAATAAGCCTTCATTGACTTGACAAACAGCGGCAGGCTACCGCCGATGAGGTGCTGGAACCAGACTTCCAGAAGAATGAACGTCCCGAGGAAATAGAGCGCGGTCCACAGCCACTGGATGCCGGCATATTCCACGTTGCGGTTCAACACCACCAGCGCCCAGATACTGAAGGCGCACATCAGGATGGCGGTATACCAGCCCGGCGACGGCTTGCCCAGTTTGAAGATGATGCTTCCCATCGTATGGACAATGCCTTCAAAGATGCCCAGGATGAATATCGGCAGCACCAGCCACATTACCTGCGGGAAGAGCAGCGCCAAAGAGAATAGGACGGTGATGTAGACCGCCTGTGCAATATGGGAGTTACCCGGGGTAAGGTTGGACGTATCAATGGGGACAACCCTGCCGAACAGGCTCAGAAGGCCTCCTTCGTAGGTTTCCTCGTATTCGTGGCAGATAATCAGGAAATACACACCCAGTACAAGCTTCTGCACCAGTGCAAGATTGCTCCAGTTGCAGATTCCCCAAACGGCCCATCCGAGGAAGATGAGCGTCATGATGTGGATATTGTTCTTCAATAGCCAGAGAGCGAGCTTTTTCATAGCTCTATAGTCTTAAGCCATTTCTCAACCTTGGCCTTACCGGTGCGCACCTCGTGGCCGTAGATGGCGAATCCCTTTGTAACGGTCGCTCCAGGGAATGCTTCCTTAACATCCTCAACGCAATTTGCGAGGCCGCTGCCTTCGTGCGTAGTGAACGGAATAACGGTCTTGCCGTCAAGGTTGATATCCTTGAATAGCGTGAACATCACCTGCGGATAGGTGCCCCACCAGACGGGGCCGCCGATAAAGACGACGTCATACTTCGACAGGTCGGGGGCCTCTCCTTCATAGGGCGGCAGTTCGCCCTTCTGTGCCTCTTCCTTGGCCAACTTGATGAGCGGATTGTAGGCCATGCCGTCGTACTTGTGGGTGACGATTTCAAATTGATCGGCACCGGTGAGTTCGGAGATGTAGTCAGCAACGATTTTGGTATTGCCGACTTCTATGTTGCCGACGGAATAATTCTCCCCGGCGTGAGAAAAGAAAATGACGAGTGCTAATCCGAATTCCATATCGTTGATTATTGTCTTATAAACTGACTGTCCGTTTCCGGCATATCGGCGCTGGTGTAACGCTCCACGGTCATATGGAGGTCATACTTCTCCCGAAGTGCTGCAATGGTGGCCATCATCGGCGTCGCGTGATGGGCGTCGATGGCTTCCTGGCTGACCCAACTGTCAATGAGGAGGATGGTCTCCGGATCTTCCAGAGACTGGTAATACTCATATCGGAGGTTTCCTTCCTCGGCTCGGATAGCGTCGACAGTGCCGCTGGAAATCATTTCCTGGGCGAACTTGAGGGCGTTCCCATCCACACCCGTGTAGCGAAGATTGACTGTGATAGCCATATTGTCTGCTTGTTTATTGTTGCCGCAGCCCGCCAAGAGCAGTAAGGCCGCAAATGTCACTATAATGAATCTTGTCATAACTTTTGTCTCGGGAAGTGTTTTGGAGGATAGTATAGCCTACTTGAGGAAGAACGCCAAATAGGCCGGTATATACCTAACCGACTCTTCGTGGGCATAGTCTTTCGTGTAAATCAGGTATCGGTCATTAGTGATGCGTGAAGAGAACTTCTTGCAGAAGGCATCCAATGATACGTGTGTTTTATAGGAAGATGATTTTACCTCGATGGGCATAATCTTAGTTCCACGAGACAGAAGGAAATCCACCTCGTAGTTGTGTTTGCCACTCTCCGTGGGCCAGACATGATAGAACAGTTTGTTGCCAGAGGCGGTGAGCATCTGAGCGACGATGTTCTCATAGAGATAACCCAGATTTGTGGCTAACTTGTCACTCAACAGGCGCTCATAGATGATGTTCTCTGTGAAGCCCTTATCTCGGAAAGCAAGTGTCACAAAGAGCCCAGTGTCACCAACAAACATTTTGTACTGCATCAGATCTTCGGTACTGCCTAGGCCCACATTAGGATCATCGCTGTGATGCGAAATATTGACGGTCCTGGATTTCTCCATTTCAGAAATAAGTTCAACGAAGTCTTCCGCATGGGCTCCGGGGATGACATTGGATATCTGGTAGCGAGAAGCATTGCTATTGAGCTGGGCTGGTATGGCCGCGAATATCCTAGCTGCTTTCCCAGTAGGATCAATCTTGCCGAAATCCTCATCGTACAGGTCCAGAATCAGGCGTTTTGCGTGATCCACGACCTCGAAATTGTTGGACTCAATATAGGCATCAACAGCTTGGGGCATTCCTCCCACGAGCATATAGAGCCGGAAGTCCCGCATGAGTTTGCGATGCACTTCCTTTAACGGCTGCGGGTGTTCCCATATGGAGCGAAGCAGCGGGATAGTGGCCGTATCTCCCAAGGCCCAGCGGAACTCTTCATAGTCCATTGGATACATGCTGATGCGTTCCTCCTCGCTGGGGATGAGAATGTTTTCCGTGTTCTTGCGGATGGAAATCAGCGAGCCGGTTTCGATGTAATCGTATCGATGATCTTCTACAAACGACTTGATTGCCTGTCGAGCTAGGGGTTGGAACTGCACTTCGTCAAATACGATAAGGGACTTGCGTTCCACCAGTTGTACTCCATATGCGAGTTGTAACCGGAGAAAGATGTAGTTTAGATCTGAGACATCGTTAAACAGGTTCTTAACCTCTTGAGAGCACTTGGTGAAATCGATAAAGATGAAT
>JAFZUS010000141.1 GCA_017618275.1 Prevotella sp. | reverse complement strand
CCAGCAAGTGAAATGTTTCACGTATTTGTTTCCTTCGTATTTCATTACAATTCTATCAAAGATTCTTTGAGGCAAGAACTCTATGAGTTGGGCGAAAATATATTTTCCGGTGTTCATCGAAATGACTGATTTGCTTTTGGATTGCAAAGGTAGTCAATTCAAATCGTCACCGTCAATTTTTCGCTCTAAAACTCTATATTTAAATAACTTACAAACCTCTCCGAAAACTTTTAGTGGACACTAGTGAAAATCAACAATTAATCAACATCCAGCAATGGAATAACTAATTATGGAGGGCCGCCAATGAGAAATAAATAGCGAAAAATTTGTGGATGTCGAAGATTTAGATTATCTTTGCATCCGTTGAAGATAGGCTTGCACTATCTTTTCAACTTGACATTGTGGAAATATAGCCAGAAGTTATTCAATACTTTCCGAATTGAACGGCTACAACGAAATGCTGGATGCCATCAATAGTTTGGTGTAAAACAATATGCAATATGAAACAGAGACTCATCACATGCTTTATTTTTCTTTTGGGTATGACATTTGTCAGCCCGTCGGAATTCACTCTTCAGGCGCAGACACGTAAGACCAGCAAGAGTTCGTCAGTGCGTTCTAAGAAGCCTGCAGCAAAGAAGGGGAAGAGCAATGCTGCTAGTCCTTCTGCTCCGAAAGACTCAAAGACTCAGGCTGTTTCCGGAGGCGGTATGTTCGAAGGCTCGTTGCTATATCGCAGCGAGGAATATCACAGTTCGGTTGTACGAAAGTTCTCCTATGGACGAGCCTACAATGGGGCACGTACCACCCTCGTGACAGTGAAGGGTGGGGCGATACACATCCTCGACGAACCGATGCATCTGCATACAATCGTCAATCTGTCGGACAATACGGTATATATCTACAGTGACCTGACGAATAAGGGTATTAAAGGCACGACAAAGAATCTTGAATCCTTCATAAATACCTATGACCCAAACTATCAGATTGGTGACCAGAGAAAGGTGTCGACGCTGAAGATGACAAATGAAAAGGCTACTCTCGACAACCAGAAGTGTGGCATTTACAAAGGTGAGGTAACCATCGGCGACGAGAACCGTCTGGATGTGGAGATGTGGATGTGGGACAAGTTCAAGGTCAACAAGGCATACAATTATTTGCTCTTCGGCATACCCGTGCCGGGAATCGTGAGAAAAGGAATCTATTCACAGATAGGCTCAGTACCGCTGCTTGGGAAGATGAAAAGTATGGTTGCGATGGAACTGATGGCATTCTCGAAATACAGTGTGAAGAACTCGGAGATGCTGCCTCCGCCGTCGGTTTCCATCGAGAACTATAAAGACGTAAAACAACTTACCCAGTTGTATAAAGACAACAGGAAACAACTTAAGAAGCTTAAACTGAATCCCGAGTCGAAGTCTAAGAAGGAGATGATGAGGAACATCCGTGACCGTTGGGACTTTGCTGATGATTGGCTGAAGAAGCCTGTCTCCACAGCCAACAATGAGTTAGCCTGGAGGACACTCGGCAACACTATTCTTGAACTTGTCACAACGATATCGTCAATCGACGCCGACAATTCGTCTGCTTCACACACAGCAATGGATACAGGAAGCGATGACATGGTGGATGACGATATCTCTGACAACAATATCGACTCCAAGGCCAAGAAAGAAAAGGATCGCAAGAACAAGGAGAGGAGGGAAGAGCACGAGAAGAAACTGAAACAGGGAGAGTTTGCGGCAAGAACTTATCGCTCGTCTTCACGAAACTATGATAGTTATGTCAGTATGATCACCAATATACGGACTCAGACCAGTATGAGGGGAGAGTCTTTTGAGAGTAAGAAGAGAGAGGTCAAGAACTGTCAGGAACAGATGAAACAGATACGTGAGCGTTATGAGTCAGGTTCTGGTAAGAAGATGCCTGGTGCCAACGAGCAACTCGAACGCTGGAATCCCTCTCGCAGCGACCTCATGGAGAAATGTAGCGGATGTGGTGGTGACGGCAAGTGTGGCAACTGCGATCATAGAGGAAACGGCAGGTGTAGCACTTGTGGCGGTACAGGCGATATCAGCAAGAACAGAAAAGAGAGACTTAGTTGTCCCAATTGTCAGTTTTCGGGTAATGGCAAGTGTAAGACCTGCGACGGCTCCGGCAAATGCCAGACGTGCAACGGCAAGAAAGAGTTTTAGTTATATTTATAAAGCAAGAGGGGGATCGCATCACTACGCCCCCCCTCTAATGTTTAAAGAAACCTAAAAGAAAAAATTTTGTCGACAAATCTTGGGGATGTGTCGATAAAGTGAGAAAACGGGGTTGCAGGAATGATAAAAAAGTAGTACCTTCGCCTCGTCAAATGTCTAACCTTATACGGAAGACTATGACAAAGTAGAAAAAGAAATGAACAGTCCGAAAAACTGAGGACATAACCTTGTGGGCTATGTCCTCGTATGGTAGTCAGAAAGGTCCAGCTTGAATTTTGCTGCGAAAGCAAATCGTTCGCGCCCTCTGACGACATTCTGACGGTGCAAAGATAGACATTTTTTAGATACGAACCAAATATTTAGAGAATTATTTATAATATTTAATTTATAGGAGGGCCGCCAATGAAGAAATAAATAGCGAAAAATTTGGGGATGTCGAAGATTTAGATTATCTTTGCATCCGTTGAAGATAGGCTTGCACTATCTTTGCAACTTGACATTGTGGAAATATAGCCAGAAGTTATTCAATACTTTCCGAAATTGAACGTCCATTTTAATAAGTAGAATAGTATTCAAGAATACGAATGGCAGCTGTGCTTGCGTTTAGGCGTGGGCATTGCTGGTGTATTATTGTAATAGGCTCTACTTAGGACGTTCAGCCTTGGAAGGTATTATCATCGATGCACCACGTCTTTTTCGTTTTTCTGCAATGAAATGAGAAGCCAAAAATCAACGAATAATTAACAACTAAATTTTAATCAACAATCATGAATTTTTCATGCAAAATAAAAAAGTTTTGTGACGGGATGATTGTGTATGATCATCTCCTGGAGGACGAGGGGGCTATCCATATTCCCTTTGCATTGAGTTTCTTCGTAACTATCACTACCATTGTAGGACAGTTGAAGCAGTTCTTAATTGATTTAAAGAACCATGTGTGTCATGAGATACCGGATATCAACATCGAACAGATGGATGTGGATAAGATCATGAGCCCTAAATTCAAACGGGACATGGAGGGCTTTGGCAATATCACCATGAGGGAACTGCTGGAAAAACTGTTTGGGTCACTTCTGGACAAGACACCGCTGGAGTTCTTTTATGCCATCAGAGACAACGTGGTTCAGATGGTGCAGCATGTGGTGGAGATACGCAAGGTGTTGGATGACTCAAAGCCGGAACTCTTCGGGCAGTATATCTGCAGGCGCATCAGGGAGGGCAACTATGACGATGTGAAGGAAGAATACCATAAAGGGAAGAAGAATCATTGTGAGATCACCATGGAGATGCTTCAGGAGAAGCAGGAACAGGTGTTAAAGCGCTATCTGGATAAGGGCATCATGCGCTTTGCAAAGCGGCCTACGAAGATGAAGATGCAGATAGTGGATTATGACTTCCATATTGCTCATCAGGACTACGATTTAGAAGATGTGAAAGAGTACAAAATGGCTTATACTCAGATGATGGACTATGCCACCCGCAATGAGGAAATGCTCTGTGTCAACTACAATAAATACGGAAAATATGTCTTTACCAACTACGACAAGTTCTCAGAGGGACAAAAGCCCGCCCTTTTGGAACTCTGCGTTATCCTCGATCTGATTCATAAGGATATGGTGGAACTAAAGCCTGAGTTGGGGAAGTATCTGGGAATAACTAATGATGAAGGCATCGAAGGAACCAGATATTTTGCCATTTACATCAATCTGCTGAAGATGTTTGAGGAGCCTTGGTTCAAGGAATTCCGTTCTGAAAAGAAATATAATATAGAGTGGATAAAGCGTTTCCTTGATGACCTGCTGAGATCGGAATGGCGGGATGCGATTGCGGATGAATGGCAGAAGCCCGAGAAACGTCTATCTCTGAGATGTGCCATCATAGGAGCGCTTAAAGATGTGGGTGTTATCAAAGGTAGTTATCGTGCCATATCCATGAGTATTAACTTAAAGGATGAACAGATTGATACGCTGGCAAAATATATGGGCTATGGTAAAAACTTGCCGTTTTTTGAATGGATTGATAGTTATGTGAAAGGCTAAAATATAACAATAATCCGATTGAGAATCCGATTGAGACGTCTTGTTTCAATCGGATTATTTTTTTTCTAATAAATTTTCCCCTTTGTTTATCGGGGTTTGCGGGCTGTTTTTGCATCCGATTGAAAATCCGATTGAAAAACGATTTGTCAATCGGATAATCGGATTCTACTTTTGCCATCGAAAATTTTCAGAGGGAGGAAGAATGAAATTCCCGAGGGAGGAAGTTTTTCGAGGTGGTCTTTGACATGTTGGGACAAATGGATTTTGAGAAATGCGCGCGCTCACGCACGCACACACACATACACACGTACATTTATTAATTTTTTAAAGGTCGCCTTAAAGGGGGCGACGTAAAAACAAATCTACAATATGAGAATAATTAAGAATACTGAGTTTCTACCCATGACAGACGTCGTGAAGGAAATGCTGGAAAAGCGCAACAAAGGAACTGAGGATTGTGTACTCACCACACAGATCGCAAAATGTGTGGGTATGAGTGCTCCCGACCTGAACAGTTTTCTTATCGACTTGGGGGTATTGAAAAGGACCAAATGCGGTTCGCTGAAAATTGCAAGTGAGTACAGTGAAATGGGGCTGACGAAGCAACGGGTAGCCTTCAGATTCACAGCCAGGGGAACATTCGTAGAAGACCAATTCCCCGTATGGACGGAAGAGGGAGTCAGGTTCCTGGAGAACAAACTGAAAGTCAAATTAAACATTAAACAAAATAGTATTAACAATTAATTAAAAAGAAAAACTATGGAAAAAAGAGTAAGAATCTTGAATCAGAGTCCGTTGATGCAACGCAAATATACGGACAGAAAAACGGGTGAACAGAAGGAAATCAGCACTGTAACCCTGAAGTTGTTTGACGGAATCGACACCTTTCTGGGTGAGATCACGGGCGAAAGGGCGAAGAACTGCCAGAGGTTCGACCCGACAAGGGAATACCAGGTGCAGTGTTCGATGGTGGTGCGTGAGTGGAACTCGCAGCAGACGGGCGAAGCCATGCAGGCAACGACCATCTACGTGGACAAGATCAACTTAATTTAATGGTAAAAAGGTAAAAAAGTAAAAAGGTAAAAAGGTAAAAAAGAAGGAAGATGAAGCAAGGAAGAGACAAAATGATCGTGCATTTGCAAGATTATGATCAAAAAAATTGAATTATCAGAGAAAATTTTAAGTCGCCTCGTAGAAGGCAAGAGTGTGGAAGGTTCACTGCATCGTGACGAGTGGACGGGTGAGATAACATTTAAAGCCTACAATCGCAAGTCGAGGGAAGAGGGCTATGTAAAGCCTGAAAGGGTGATAGCCATCACTGAGACAGGTTGGCTGAAGGAGAGTGCCCAGCGCATCAAGTTCTTCAGCAGCGTGAAGAAGGTGGTGGGGGCCGTGAAGGTGACATGTGCCATGAAGCGCGACCTGAATATGGCTACGGATGAGTTGTTGTATGAGGAAATCAATCAATAGGAGGTAACTGACTATGGAGATTTGCTATCAGAAAACCAAGACGGTCATTTATTCGGAGGCCTGCCCTGAGAAAAAACTCAGGGCACTGGCCGCCGCTCCTGAGACAAAGTTGTTGACGGATTGTTGTCGTCTGGCCTGCAGATACGCCAACGAGGACTTGCCTGAGCAGGTGCCAGGGTGGTTTAACACAAGGTTTATGAAGTTCTGTAAAGACAGCGCCAAGGACAAGAATACGGGTGCGAACTTCCTGAAGAAGACGCAGAAGCAGAAACTGCAACTCTTTGCGGACGACCAGAAGGGTAGGCATCCGTTCATTAACTTCTGTGCCAAGGGTTACGACGAGACGGAGGTGAAGGACAAGCAGGGCAACAAGAAGAAAGGCCCCTGGCGCAAGCAGAAGGCCGTGCATCTGTCGGGTCTCGTGGCCATCGACATCGACCATGTGGAGAACCCCAAGGCCATCTTCGAGCGTTGGCAGAAGGTGCTGGATTTCAAGGCCTTGAAGATCTACCTGATCTACATCACGCCAAGGGAAGGTCTGCGGGTGGTGTTTCGCTGCGAGGCTGGAAGAGGCAACCTCATGGACAACCAGAAGTGGATGTGTGAAAAGTTGGGCGTGGAGCCGGACGCAAGTTGCAAGGATGCCAGTCGCGGGTATTTCCTCACCTCAACGGAGAATTTTTTGTATGACAATTTAAAAGAAATGTATGAAGATGAAGCGGATGAAGCATTTATTAGTCAATTTGAGCCTGAGTATCGGGCTGGTCGTAGTCGTTCTGCTAAAACTGATGCTGTGGCCAATGCGAGTGTTAAACAAGGGTCTGTCGAAAACCGGGCTGTGGATGTTGAGACGACTCAAGAACTAAATTGGTATGGTTATGATATTCAAGACATTATTGATGCTTGGAGCACTCGGCATTTTGGTGATAACACTCAGGATGTGTCGCGCCACGAAGCCAGTCTCGTGCTCGCCAAAGACCTCTTTATCATGTTCGACAGAGACAAGGACAAGACCCTCAAGGCGCTGCAAGCGCAGAAGTGGGTGCAGGCCATCATCGAAGAGCGGAATGAGGATGTGGAGCGCACCGTTTCCAATGCCGCTGACTACGTGGAGGCGGCTGAGAGCGAGGCGGCCAAGAAGGGCAAGAACTGGACGCCTAAGCCCAGCAAGGAGATGCAGGATGCCATCAAGGTGGCTACAGGCAAGACCTATCAATGCATAATTCATAATGCACAATACTCAAATGGCTGCGCCACCAACGAGGCAGACATGACAAACAGGCTTTCGGAATGGGGCGAGGAGATCAAGGCCCTGTGGGATGACTTCCCGATGCTGAAGGATGTGTGCGCAGGTCTGAAAACGACACAGTACCCCGCAGCCCTCTTTGTGGCTGGAGGCGTGGAGATGACGCTGATGACTTGCTGCTGGTACAGGTTCTACCACCGTCCGCAACAGTTGCGACGCCTGAATTGCTCGCTCTTCGTGATTGGTCACCCAGCCTCGAACAAATCGATGGCTGACGACCTCTACAAGATTCTGGCGGAGCCCATCGTGAAGGCTGACCAGGCGGGGCTCGCAGCCCTGAACCGCTATAAGCAGGACACGAAGAAGAAGGCTGCCAACAAGGAGGGTAAGGACAGGCCAAAGAGTGTGATACGTATCCACCCCGCACGAACGTCGAACGGACAGTTGATACAGGACATGATCAACGCCAAGGAGATCGTGGAGGGCAAGGAGATGCAACTGCACATGCTGACCTTCGACACGGAACTCGACAACTCGATCCAACTGCAGAAGGGCGGTTCGTGGATCAACAAGCAGAGTCTGGAACTGAAGGCCTTCCACAACGAGGAGGACGGTCAGATGTACCAGAACCAGGACTCGCCAGTGGATAGTTTCAACGTGACGTGGAACTATATCTACACGGGTACGCCCATCGCGCTGAAGAGCAAGGTGAACGAGCGGAACTTCGGATCGGGGCTATCGACACGACTGGCTGTCATCCCCATGCCCAAGACGAACTACGAGATGCTGGCCTTCGAGGAGGTGGAGAGCATCGACTGGGCGCGCCTGGAGCGCATGAAGGAGTGGGCCTTCAAACTCGATGCAAGGGCGGGGGAACTGCCCCTGTGGCCACTGGTGAAGCAACTGTACGACTGGACGAAGAACCGCATGGAGGACTGCAAGGAGGACGACAGCGAGGCCAATGAACTGATGCTGAAGCGCGTGCCTTACCACGCCCTGAACTATGCAGCCCCCTTCATCGACATGCGCCACTGGGACTCGCTGCGACAGGAGGGCAACCACTGGACGGGCACATACGAGGTGGATGAGAAGGACTGGAAACTCTGTGAACTGATCGCCCGCATACAATATGCCACCCAGCAGCACTTCTTCGGGGTGATGGCTGAGAAGTATTTCGACGACATGAACAGTGACGTGCAGACAACTGGCAAACGCCACCAGCAGAAATCTGTGGATGGCTTCAACAGCCTGCCTGACGTGTTTACACCAGAAGATGTACAGAGATGCTTTGGCTACAGTAGTATCGGCTCTATCAGAAGTAAAATCAAACGGTTGATAGACAGTTGCCATGCGGAGAAGATCACGAAAGGAAACGATAAGGGCAAATACAGAAAAATGGCTCAGATGTATCAATAAAATTGCAAAGTTGCAAATTGCATTTCACTAATTGGTTTTTAGATTATGAAAGAAGTAAGCATTAATAAACAAGCAAAACTCTCCGAGCATTTTACGCTCGGGGAGTTAACAAAGACCAGTTATCATCCGCTGGACGGGAATATCCCTTCTCACGTGGCGATTGAGAATTTGAGGAATCTCTGCGAGAATTGGCTGGAAGATCTGAGGTACAGTTATAATACGCTGTACGGCGGCGGCACGCAGGGCGGCACGCAGGGGACAGGAACCCTGTGCTCCGCAGGCTCCGCACAGATGTTCCAGTCCCCGTGTGCCGCACAGATGTTCCAGTCCCCGTGTGCCGTGTCCCCGTGTGCCGCCGAGGAGTCAGAAGAAATCCCGGTGGTCATCACGTCGGGGTATCGTTCGGAGGAGGTGAACAGGCTCTGTGGTGGGGCGAAAGGCTCCAATCATCTGACGGGTTGCGCCGTGGATATCCGTTGTGCAGGGCCTGAGCAGTTGATACGCTATTCAAGCATCTTGCTCGACATGGCCGACGGCACCCGTCGCGAGTTTGATGAACTCATCCACGAGAAGCGTGGCTCTACCTACTGGCTGCACTTCGCCGTGCGACCGCCCTCGCAGCAGAATCGCCGCAAGATCCTCTTCGATATGCATTGAAAAAAAGAGGGTGTGACCTCACACGGGGACTGTCCCCGTGTGAGGTGGTAGGTGTAATATTTCGTTAAAAAATAAGTAATTCTTTGTGTGTTTGGAAATAAAGTGTTATCTTTGCATTAAATTTTATTATTGTTCAATAACCCAAATCTATCAAAATGCGGATATTATTATCATCGTTTTTGCTATTAATGGCAAACTGCGGATTGAAGGCGCAGACGGAACAGTCGGATTCTATTCTTCGGACTCTTAAGGAAGAGTTGAACTATTCTATGGTGCAGTTGAAACAGAAACCTGTACCTGCGTACTTCATGAGTCTGCGTATGCAAGACAGCCAGACTCTCTCAATTAACAGCGTCTTTGGTTCGGCGTTTGTATTTGACGATCATAGTCGTTTCATTGTGCCAAACATTCGTATAGGCAGCAAGGAACTCGATAACTATAAGTTTGAGAATCAAGGCCTGGAGGATGCGAATAACAGAGGTGCTCAAGGTGATGGCGTGGCTCTATCTGGAGGACCGTTGCGTCAGTATCGTGATGAGATATGGTATGCTTCTATGAATAGATACCGCACGGCGGTGAAACGCTATGAGGAAGCGGTGGCTAAGTCGAGGACGGATGCTGAGTTTGAGGATAAGGCTCCTTGCTTCTCGGATGCTCCTGTGGAGTCATACTATGAGGCTGCCCTCTCTCCTTGGGTGGTAGATACCTTGGCATGGAAGAACAAACTCAACAAGGTGAGCAGCGTGTTCAAGGAGTGCCGTATGCTCGAAGATGGTTATGCAAATATAGAGTTTGGGACAATCAGGACGTATATTGTAAACTCAGATGGTACGTCGGTGGTACAGAACCGCCGTAGTGTCCGTATCATGCTTGCAGCCATGATTCTTGCAACCGATGGTATGCAATGCCCTCTGTATGAGGACTTCTTTGGTTTCAGTGAGGCAGAACTTCCTTCCGAGGAGGTACTTGTAGCCAAGGCGCATGATATCGTGAATCGCCTGCTTGCGCTTCGTGATGCTCCTCTTGCCGATCCTTATGCCGGTCCTGCCATTCTTTCAGGTTCTGCAAGTGGTGTGTTCTTCCATGAGATCTTCGGTCATCGTCTTGAGAGTCATCGCATGAAGAAGGGTGGTGAGACCTTTAAGCACATGGTAGGCGAGAAGGTTCTGCCTGCTTCTTTCAGCGTGTATTGCGACCCTACGCAGAATTACTATGGCAAGCAGGCTCTCAACGGCTCGTATAAATATGATGACGAGGGTGTTAAGGCTCGTCGGGTGCAGAATGTTGAGAATGGCGTGCTGAAGGATTTCCTTACGTGTCGCATTCCTATTGACGGATTCCCGGTCAGCAATGGTCATGGAAGGGCTAATGGTGGCAATGATCCTGTGTCACGACAGTCTAATCTGGTTGTTGAGACCAACCAGCCCTATACCGAGGCTCAACTTCGTGAGATGCTTATCAAGGAGGCAAAGAATCAAGGCAAGGAGTATGGCTATTTCTTCCGTACGGTGACGAGCGGCTTTACTTTTACTGATCGTATTAATGCCTTCAACGTGACTCCTGTGGAGGTGTTCAGGATTTATGTGGATGGTCGCAAGGACGAACTTGTGCGTGGAGTGAATCTTATTGGTACACCTTTGGCGATGTTCTCTAACATCACGGCTGCCGGTGATACCCCATCTACGTTTACAGGTTCCTGTGGTGCGGAGTCTGGCTGGGTTCCTGTATCTGCCACCTCACCTTATATATATGTTTCCAAGGTAGAGACACAGCGCAGTAATGATCAGAAGATGGTGGCACCAGCCCTGAAACTTCCTGAATATACCAAGACATACGGTAGGGAGGCTGGTAAGGATACGGGTGAGATTATCTTCAAGGCTATGGAGGATGAGATGAAGCGCACGAAGGATAGTCTGCAGTTCGACAACCTTCCTCTTCCATACTTCGTTGACTACAGGTTTATTCATGGTAACATTACCAATGTGTCGGCTTCACTCGGTGGCGTGTATCGCGTAAATAATTATAAGAGTCAGAATCATGGCTATATCACTTTGGCACTTGGCGACAAGATGACGACAAGTATGATGGCTGCGGATAATATTGATATGAACTTCCGCTTCCCGAACGAGACTGACTATGACATGATACGCCGTGGGTTCTGGATTATTAGCGACCGTAGTTACAAGATGGCTCTCAACAACATGGGAGGTAAGATCAGTAAGCGAAAGATGAATCCTCTGCCAGAGGAGGATCTCCAGATTCCAGAGATGCTTGAACTGCCTGCAAGTGAATACATAGAGGAGAGTTCCGTGACTCCTATTGATACTGCGCTGATGATCAGGTATGCTGCTGAGTTGTCTGCTATCTTTGCTGATTATCCTCGTATATTCGATTCTGATGTACACTTTAATGTGGAGACAAAGGATATCTACCGCATTACTTCCGAAGGACAGAAACTGCGTTTTGCGCGTCCTGAGATAAAACTTAACATCAATGGAAGCATCACGACCTGTGACGGTTCATCGCTGCATGACCAGTTCGAGGTGTATGCAAGGCGTATTGATGAGTTGCCTTCGCTTGATGAACTGAGGCAGCGTACAAGGGATTTCTGTGAACTTCTCATGAAAAAGGCCGATGCTCCTGTGGTGAAGGAGTTCTATGTAGGTCCGATCATGATTGAGGATGAGTCTGTTGTCGAGGCTATCTCGCATCAGGTTGTTCAGACAAGTTGCATCGCCTCTCGTGATATGCAAAAGGGTAGTGCCGTCAGCAGCATGATGCTTGGCAAGCGTATTATTGATACCAAGATGAGTATTTCCCAGTGGGCTGATACTCCTGAGTACAAGGGACAGACGCTTCTGGCAAACTATAAGGTCGATGTTGACGGCGTGGCTCCAAAGAAGTCGCTCCCAATCATCGAAAATGGTCTTCTGAAGACCCTCCTCACGGGGCGTCATCCTGCTATCGGTGCTATGGAATCTACTGGTAATGAGCGTTTCCAGTTCTGTTCTCCGGTATCAAAGTGTACTCCAGGCATCATTCATGTTGGCATAGACAAGTGCGTTCCTCAGGCATCCATGAAGAGTATCTTCCTCAAGGAGGCTAAGAAGGCAGGTCTTGATCATGCGTATATCGTAAAAGCACCGAAGGATTGCTGGAAGTATCTGGTTCGTGTAGATGTGAATACCGGCGAAGAGGAGATTGTAAGGGTTAATGAGATTCCTAATCCTTCCCGTAGTGACTTCATGCATGTGACGGCAGCGTCCAAGGAAGAGTTTGTCAGCAATCATTCGCATTACGACTATAATACGGTGATCAGTTACATCGTACCTCGTTCTATCATCGTGGAGAGTATTGAGTATTCATTCCAGAGACCTGATCGTCAGGAGGGCTTCCAGTTGCAGAATCCTGCGGAAAGAAAGTAAGGGCTGTTCGTATCTTTGCAGCGAAAGAAATAAAACCTCGATATGACTACCAAATATTTGCTGGCATTCCTCCTCATGACTGTCTTTGGCCTCTCGGCCCAGGCGGAGGAGACTGTCGACATCTCGTCGAGGTTTACATATTGCTGGGGCGGGTCGGAAAGTCTTATCCGTCATGCTGACGGCAGTATCACTTTCAACGGACAGGAGTGGGGCGGTCTGGCAGCATGGATAGGTGACGAGGACTGGTCGGAATACAGCCAGTTGGTATTCGAACTGGCGGAGCCTTCTCCTTGTGTCGTACAGCCCCTCGTCTTATATCCTGACGGCGTAGATAACGACCACCATTACATGGAGGCCGGCACAACGAAAGCCTATGTCGAGTTGTCGGAGAACAAACGGCAGCATGTGAGGCAGGTCGCCCTGCAGACGAATCAGACGGCAACAATCGTCATCACACGCATCTATCTGGTCAAGGAGCCTGCGCAGGATAATGGCGAACAGAAAGGCCAGTTGCGCATCAACGAACTGATGCAGTCGAATATAGACTGTGTGATGGACGATCTGAACGATTTTCCCGACTCGTGGGTGGAACTGTATAACAGCGGGCCGACACCCGTCAACTTGAGGCATTACAAACTGGGACTGACGGACGATGTCAACACAGCCTGGCACCTGCCCGCCCAGATCTTGGAGGCCGGGCAGTTTATCGTCGTCTATTGCGATAAGGTGGGCAAGAAACTGCATACCGATTATAAACTGGAATCCGGCAAGGGCGGTTCGGTGTATCTGTTTTTCAAAGGCGAAGTGGACGATAAGCGGGAGAACATCGAGAAGCAGCCGGCTCCCAACATCTCTCTTGGCTACAAGAGTGAGACAGACCTGACGTGGGGCTATCAATATGAGCCCACCCCAGGAGCGGCCAACTGTGGCACGATATGCGAGAAAAAGAGTCTGTTGGGCGAACCGGTTTTCAGCGAGAAAGGTAGGGTGCTGACCAGTGCTGCTACATTACGACTACAACTGTCGCCACCGTCTGGCTCACCTGAGGGTACCATCGTGCGCTATACCCTTGACGGCAGCGAACCAACGGTAAGCAGTCCTGTCTATACAGAACCCATTACCATTGATAAGACGACGACGGTAAAGGCTAAGGCCTTCCACGACGGATACCTGTCGGGGCGCAGTACTACGCAGTCGTACATCATCCTTGGACGTGACATGACGCTGCCTGTCATCTCGCTGGTAACCGACCAACGCTACTGGGACGATGAGGAGATAGGTATTATTGCGAACAATACATCAGATAAGCGTGTGAATTGGCGGCGTCCTGTCAACATCGAGTACTTTGAGACACCTGACAGCGACAGCAAACTCAACCAGTTGGGCGAGACTCGCGTACAAGGTGCTGCCTCAAGAGGTGCCAAGTTGAAGTCGCTGATTATCTATGCCCATAAACGGTTTGGTGAGAAGCGCCTGTCATACGAGTTCTTCCCTGACCAGCGTCCAGGTGATACGGAATTCAAGTCGCTGATACTGCGTAATGCAGGTAATGACTATGACTATCTCCTGATGCGCGATGCTGTCATCCAGCGTACGATGGGGCAGCATGCAGACCTGGACTGGCAAGCCTGGCGCCCGGCTATTGTCTATGAGAATGGTGTGTATCAAGGTATACTCAACATCCGTGAACGCTCTAACGAGGACAATATCTTCACCCATTACAACCAGTTGGAAGACATTGATATGATTGAGAACTGGTGGTACTTGAAGGAAGGCGACTGGGAGAACTTCAACCGTTTCAAGGCTTTCTATCAGGAAAAGGGACATACGCTCGCAGAGTATGAGCAATGGATGGACTGCACGGAGTTTGCCAACCTGATGCTGATGAACCTCTACTATAGCAACCGTGATTTCCCGGGCAACAACATCGTCTTTTGGCGACCACGTGCTGAAGGAGGTCGTTGGCGCTTAGTGGCCAAAGATACAGACTTCGGACTGGGACTCTATGGGCATCCCTCAAACTACAATACAATTACCTGGCTCAATGACCATAACTTCCATGACGGTTCCAACAACTGGGCCACAGGTGAGAACGAGACGATGCTGTTCCGCCACTTGATGGAGGACGCTGATTTCCGAAAGATTTTCCTCGACCGTGCAGCCGTCTATATGGGCGACTTCCTGAATGAGCGTGGCACGAGGGCCGTCTGGGATCCGATGGCGGAGATGATCAGGCAGGAGTTTCCCTACCACAAGAAGGCTGTCAATGGCTGGATCAACTACGACGAAGAGTTGAAGAAAGCACGGCGATGGGTGGCAGAGCGTACGGATTATTTCTATCAGCAGTTGGCTGATTTCTACCATTGTGGTACTCCCACGCTGTTGACGGTGAATAAGGATATGCCATCCGAGAAACTGGCTGGCGTGACTATCAGTATGAACGATATCCCCCTGAGTCAGCCAGTCTTCGACGGTAGGTTCTTCTCTGGTAGTGAGGTGACACTACGTGCGGAAGGCGGTGAGCAACTGGTGAAAGGATGGAGGGTTGTCCAGATGAACGATGACGGCTCGCAGAAGGAGAGTATGGTCGATGGTGAACAGTACGCTTTCATGATGCCTTCTTGTAAGTCGCTCACCGTGAATGCATTGTTCGAGACCTCAGGCATCCATACGATCATGGTTTCCGATAATCAATCCGACGTTTGGTATACGATTGACGGCAGGCGGTTGAATGGTCGTCCGCAACGGAGTGGCGTTTACATCAACGCTGGTCGGAAAGTGGTCGTCAAATAAAATCAGCCGAGGGCGGGATGCTCTCGGCTGACTGTAGATATAAGGGGGATATTGGAATTACATGTTCTGAGGACGGGGTCCACGCTGACCACCACCGAAACCACCACCGCCACGCTGACGACGATTCTTCTGATCCTCCTGGTACTGCTTGAACTGCTCGGGAGTCATGATCTTCTCCAACTCGGCATCGTACTCCTTCTGAGCCTCCTCGCGCTTCTTGCGGGCCTCTTCCATCTGGGCGCGCTGCTCCTCAGTAAGTTCAGGCATCTGGCCACCCTGACCGAAACCGCCACCCTGGCCCATGCCACCGCCACGACGACCACCGCCCATGCGTCCGAAACCACCCATCAGACGGTCGTTGTACTTCGTGTTGAGTTCGAGCAACTGCTTGGCCTGGTCGGCATTCAGTTTGTACTGCTCTACGGTGCGGTCTGTACGCATCTTAATCATCTGCTCGGGGTCGAACTGACCACCACCGAAACCACCCTGTGCGAAGGCTGTAGCGCTCATGATGAAGGCTGCTGCCATTGTTAACAAAAACTTTTTCATTTTTCTTTTGGTTTTAAATGTTATACTTGATTGTGAATTAAATCTGCATCTGCTTTATAGACCTCTAAAAGGGGAAAGGGTTTAATCGGGTAATGAAAAAAAATGTTATAAAAGCGTATTTGTCTTAGACAATTTTAAACTTTCCGGATGGAAAAAGGTCAAATAGACAGAAACTTAGATTAACGGCCCCAAATTATAGATTAAGATTAATGGACTTATCTCACAGACTAAACTCACTTATCATCATGCTCTGCCTGAGTGTGATGACTTCTTTTGCACAACAGGATAACGTCTCCGGACGTGTGATTGACAACGAGACCAAGGAGGCGATGGTGCGTGCCACCCTGCAACTCTACCGACTGGGACGCGCGCAGAACGGCAAACAGGACACGACCTTCGTGAAGGGCTCGTATACCGACGAAGAGGGTCGCTTCAACATCACCGGCGTGAGTGCTGGCCAGTATCTGCTGAAGTTCAGTTTCCTGGGTTACAAGGAGCAGAAGCAGAACATCACCAAGGCCAGGGGACAGCAACTGCGACTGGGCGACATCACGATGGAGGCTGATGCCATACAGTTGAACGAGGCAGTAGTGACAGCCAACATACCGAAGATGATCGTGAAGGATGACACCTTAATATATAATGCAGACGCATTCCGAGTGCCTGAGGGATCGGTGATCGAGGCGCTGGTGGAGGCATTGCCTGGTGCAAAGATTGACGACGACGGCCAGATAAGTATCAACGGTAAGAACGTGAGGAAGTTCAAGATGGACGGACGCGACTTCATGACAGGCAACAACGATGCTGTGATGAAGAACCTGCCCTCGTACGTCATAGATAAGGTGAAGGCCTACGACGAGCAGAGCGACCAGTCGAGACTGACGGGTATCGACGACGGCAACGACGACTTCGTGCTGGAGTTCGTGACGAAACGGAGCGCCCGCAACGGTCTGCAGATGAACCCGGACTTGGGCATCGGTACCGACAAACGCTACGGTCTACGACTGACGGCGATGAAACCCTTCGGTGCGATGCGCTATACGCTGATGGCTAATGCCAACAACGTGAACGACCGAAACTTCTCAGGACGTGGTGGACGAGGACGAGGCAACAACCAAGGTCAGCGTGAGACGAAGACAGCCGCCCTCGATGTGAGTTATGAGAACGACAAGAACCTGAAGTTGAGCGGACGCGTAACGTGGACGCACGGCGATACCGACAATTGGAACCGTACGGGCTCCGAAAATTTCGTGAACACCCGAGGTGGTGCTTTCTCGAACAGCGTCAGCCAGAGTTTCTCGCGCAATAACAGTTGGACGGGTAACATGAACCTGCAATGGACCATCGACTCGGTGACCACACTCTCGTTCCGCCCAGATATGAGTTTCTCGACCAACGACAGCCGTAGTGCATCGACCAATGCCTCGTTTAACGTCGATCCCTTCGAGTACGTGCTTGACCCCCTGAGCGTAGAGAGCCGACAGACGATGGACGATTTGAACCTGATCGTGAACGGTCGCGAGAACAAGTCGATGAGTTATGGCAGCAATAAGAACATCAACTCGCAGTTGCAGTTGTACCGCCGCTTCGGTAGAAACGGACGCAACATGACCCTCAATGGTCGATTCAACTACCGTGACGGCAGCAATAAGAACGCCAGTCTGTCGAGGGTGATACTGTACCAGCAGGCAGACCGATTCGGCAACGACTCAACCTACCAGACAAACCGATACACCCTGTCGCCATCAGACAACTGGGGCTATCAGATCGGATTCAGTTATACAGAGCCGCTCTTTATCTTCAAGCCAAAGCCACAACCGGAGGACACCACACAGACCAACCGTTTTGGATTCGGTAACTTCGGTGGTGGTAGAGGCGGCAACAGAGGCGGAGGCGGTGGCCGAGGCGGAAGAGTAGGGCAGCAGGGTATCTTCCTGCAGGTGAACTACCGCTATAACTACAGTTACCAGAAGAGCGACCCCTCGACCTACGACTTCCCAGAACTGACAAGCGACGCCTTTCTGGACGTGCTGCGCGACTACCGTGATTTTACCCGACTGTTCGGCTATCTCGACAATCCATACGAGAGTTACCTCTCCGACGACTTGAGCCGCTACTCGGAGCGCACGGAGTACAACCATAACATCGACCTGCAACTGCGCGTGGTAAGGGAGAAATACAACATGAACGTGGGTGTACAGATACAGCCGGAAAAGTCGCACTACATACAGCAGTACTTGGGCATCCCCATCGACACCACGAGGACGGTGACCAATATCTCGCCGACACTGAACCTGCGCTACCGCTTCAACCAACAGACCAACCTGCAGGTGCAGTACCGAGGAAACAGCCAGCAGCCAAATATCACACAGTTGCTCGATATTTACGATGACACCAACCCACTGAACATCTCGATGGGTAATCCGGGTCTGAAACCTTCGTTTACGAGCAACCTGAACATGAACTTCCAGAAACAGCGCCAGACGAAACTGGTGGAGGACAGTCTGGGATTCATGGTGCCGAAGGCACAGCGCCATTGGAGTTTCAGCATGAACGGCAGTTATCAGTTTACCAAAAACTCGATAGGCAACATAGTGACCTATAACGAGACGACGGGCGGACGCATCAGCAGACCAGAGAACATCAACGGCAACTGGTCGACGAATGCCAGCATCACCTTTAATATGGGACTCGACACGCTGAACCGCTGGGACATCAGTGGCTCTGTCAGTGGTAGTTACAACCACCGTGTGGGCTATGTGAACCTGAACCGCACCGCCACACCTGACCGTAATGTGACACATACCTATAATGTCAATCCGTCTGTATCGCTCAGTTACCGTAACAAATGGCTCAGTTTCTCGCTGAACGGACGTACTACCTGGGCTCGTACGGAGAATAGACTCCAGGCATCTAACAACCTAACCACTTGGAACTTCCAGTACGGCGGAAATACGAACATTACCTTCCCATGGGGTACCAGTCTGGTCACCGACTTCCACGTGTACAGTAAGCGAGGCTATAGCGACGCGACGTTGAATACCGATGAGATGATCTGGAATGCACAACTCTCACACAGTTTCCTGCGAGGTAAGAAACTGACCGTGATGCTGCAATGGTATGATATCCTGCATGAGCAGACAAACTTCACTCGTACGGTGAATGCCAACGGCTGGACAGACCGCGAAGTGAATGCCATCACATCCTATGGCATGATTCATGTGAGTTATCGCCTGAACCTGTTTGGCGGCAATAACAACCAGCGCAGAGGACCTGAGGGATTTGGCGGAAGAGGCGGAAGAGGCGGCGCTATGCCTGGCGGTGGATTCCCTGGTGGTGGCATGCCCGGAGGAGGAATGCCAGGCGGAGGCGGCTTCGGTGGCGGAGGCTTCGGCGGAGGCGGACAGATGTAAAAGTCTTATTTCCCGGATTGATCGGAAGAATGCTTCTTGTGAGTGTTCTTCCGTTTTTGATTGTTCTTGCTGCCATTGCCCTTGCTGTGCCAACGACCATGACGGCGAGTGTTGTTGCGCTTTTTTTCGCGCTTGGTATAGACAGGAGCCTCGCCCAAGTCATTGGGTAGGGGCGTCTTCTCCACTTCCTTACCCAAGAAATGCTCTATCTGCTGGAAACGGTAGATATCCGTGTCGCTGATGAAGGTAATCGCTTGTCCGTCACGGTCGGCACGGGCCGTACGTCCGATACGGTGGACATAGTCCTCGGCATCGTGGGGAACGTCGTAGTTGATGACGATGCGGATATCGTCGATATCGATGCCTCGAGCCACAATGTCGGTAGCCACCAAGACATCGGTCATTCCTGCCTTGAAACGGTACATCACCTCGTCGCGCTCCTGTTGGCTGAGATCACTATGCATCTGGTCGCAGTTGATGTGCATCTGTTTCAGTTGACGGGTCACCTCCTTGACTTTCTCCTTCTTGCCTGAGAAGATGATGACGCGCTGCAGGTCGCCTGCCTTGAAGAGGTGCTTGATAATCTTGAGTTTTTGTGGCTCATAGCAGACGTAGGCGCTTTGGCGTATCTTCTCAGCAGGTTTCGAGACGGCTATCTTGATTTCTACGGGGTCATGGAGCAGGGTGACGGCCAGTTCACGGATCTTCGGAGGCATGGTGGCGGAAAACATCACTCGTTGGCACGACTTCGGCAGTTGCTGCACAATCTTCATGATATCATCGATGAAACCCATGTCGAGCATACGGTCGGCTTCGTCAAGCACGAAGAAGGAACAGCGGCTCAAGTCGAGGTTGCCCACCTTCAGATGACTCAGCAAACGACCTGGTGTGGCAATGAGCACGTCGGCTCCTAAGCGCATGCCACGCAGTTCTTGGTCATAGCGGTTCCCATCGTTACCACCATAGACAGCCACAGAAGAGACATCGTCAAGATAATAGCCGAAGCCCTGCATGGCCTGGTCGATCTGCTGGGCGAGTTCACGGGTAGGCGACATGATGATGCAGTTGATGGCATCACGGGGATAGTCACCGTCGTCGAGCAAAGAGAGGATGGGCAGCAGGTAGGCGGCCGTCTTGCCTGTCCCAGTCTGTGCCACACCTAAAACATCGTATCCATCGAGGATTTCGGGTATACACCGTTCCTGGATAGGTGTCATTTCATCGAAGCGCATGTCATAGAGCGCATCAAGGATATTGTCGTTCAGATAAGTCTCTTCAAATTTCATCAGTTAGGGGCTTGTCGATAACAGAAATATGCGATAAAGAAGAACAGGATGTTGGGAATCCATACGGCCAGCATCGGTGGGGCGTCGGCCTGGGTGGCAAACGTGGCACTAACGGTCTGCAGCAGGATATATGTGAAGGAGAGGGCCAGTCCGATTCCGAGATAGAGGCCCATACCACCTTTACGCTTACGGCTGGAGAGCGACACACCAATAATGGTGAGGATAAAGGAGGCGAAAGAGGTGGCGATGCGCTTATAGTATTCCACTTCGTACTGGACTACGTTTCCAGAGCCTCTTTCTATCTGTTTACTAATGTAAGCACGAAGTTCGGGAGAGGTAAGTGTCTCCTGCTGTCCTTTAGAAAACACCAGATCCATCGGTTCCATCAGGATTGTGGTATCGAGTTGGGTGCCCGACTTGATTTCCTCTCTGAGACCTTTCAGCGTACGAATCTTATAGTTCATAGCCTTCCAATGATTGCGCGACTCACTGATGGAGTCGTAACGGATGGAGGAGGCTGTCATGTGGCTGATGAGTTTCTTGTTCTCAAACTTGTCGAGCGAGAAACCATAGCCTGTCTTCGTGCGGTCGTCATATTGCTGCATGTAGGCTATGACACCAGGACCTACCATTAACTGGACGTTGGCAGCGGAGAGGGTCTTCTTATTGTTCTTATATTTCGATTCGAAGTCGAGTTTCACAATGGTGCCTTTGGGAATGACATAGGCACTCAGGCAGAAATTGACAACAGCAATGATGGCAGCGGAGATAAGATAAGGACGTAGTAGACGTTTGAAACTGACGCCAGCAGCCAACATAGCGATGATCTCGCTGTTGCCGGCCAACTTCGAGGTAAAGAAGATAACGGCGATGAATACGAACAGCGGTGAGAACAGACATGAGAAGTACGGCACGAAGTTGGCGTAGTAGTCGAAGATGATGGCCTTGAGCGGCGCATGGTAGGTGGCAAACTTCGAAAGATTCTCATTGACGTCGAAGACGATGGAGATGGAGATAATCAGGATAATGGAATAGATATAAGTGCCGATGAATTTGGCAATAATATATCTGTCGAGACGTTTGAGATAACGGAAGGGATTGAGGTAACGCAGATAGCACAGCCAACCAAGCCATTTCTTGATGAAACGGGATAAAACAGCCCATTTCCGACTTATGGCACGACGACGACGGTAACTTTTGTAATGGTCGCGCAGTTTACTGAAGTCCTTCTCTCTGTGCATCATACCCTTTGTCCCAATTGTTCTATCACACTACGTTTCCATTGTACAAAGTCACCCTGACAGATATGCTGGCGTGCATCCGTGACAAGACGCAGGTAAAAGGCCAGATTATGGATACTGGCTATCTGCATGGCAAGCAGTTCTTGTGCCTTGAAGAGATGATGCAGATAGGCCTTGGAGTGAATACGGTCAATCTCGCAACCATCCGGATCAATCGGTGAGAAGTCGTCTTCCCATTTTTTGTTGCGCATGTTCATCGTACCCTGATAAGTAAAGAGCATGGCATTACGACCGTTACGGGTAGGCATCACACAGTCGAACATATCGACACCACGCTCGATGGATTCGAGGATATTTTGTGGGGTACCAACACCCATCAAATAGCGGGGACGGTCTTTGGGCAGGATCTCATTGACCACCTCAATCATCTCATACATCACCTCGGTGGGTTCGCCAACAGCCAGACCGCCGATGGAAGCACCACCGCCATCGTTGAGTTTGTCCAGGGTGTCGACCACATGCTTGGCAGCCTCTTGACGGAGATCCTTATAGGTGCAACCTTGTACGATGGGGAAGAGTGTCTGGTGATAGCCATAGAGAGGCTCCGTCTCATTGAAACGCTTAACGCATCGGTCGAGCCAACGCTGTGTAAGTTTCAGACTCTTAGAGGCATACTGATAGTCGCTCTGTCCAGGAGGACACTCGTCGAAGGCCATCATGATATCGGCTCCGATGATGCGCTGTGTATCAATCACATTCTCCGGGGTGAAGAAATGTTTTGAGCCGTCGATATGACTGCGAAACTCACAGCCTTCCTCGCTGAGTTTGCGGATGCCCGTCAGCGAAAAAACCTGAAAACCGCCAGAGTCAGTCAGGATGGGTCTGTCCCAAGTATTGAACTGGTGCAACCCGCCTGCTTTTCTTAATATTTCCAACCCTGGTCGCAAGTAGAGGTGGTAGGTGTTGCCAAGGATGATTTGGGCTTTCACCTGTTCTCTCAGTTCGGAGAAATGTACAGCCTTAACACTACCCACCGTACCAACTGGCATGAAAATAGGCGTTTCTATCAGTCCGTGGTCGGTCATAATCAGTCCGGCACGGGCATTACTGTTCGAGTCGCTATGTTGTACTTCAAACGTCATTTCTCACCTTCTCATTTTTTCTCGTCTTCCTGTGGAATATCCAACGACAACGGATTCTTGACGATTTCATCGGTCAGCGCAAAATCCCAGACATCCTGAACATTCTCCACATAGTGGAACGTCACACCTTTTAGATAGACCTCTGGAATCTCGTTGATATCCTTCTCGTTTTCGCGACACATCACGATATCCGTGATACCAGCCCGCTTGGCAGCCAGTATTTTCTCTTTGATACCGCCAACAGGCAGAACCTTGCCACGTAGGGTGATTTCACCGGTCATGGCCGTGTTCTTACGCACCTTGCGCTGGGTGAGGGCAGAAGCGATACTGGTGGCGATGGTGATACCAGCCGAAGGACCATCCTTGGGGGTAGCACCCTCTGGCACGTGGATATGGATGTTCCAATAGTCAAAAATGCGGTAGTCGATGTTCAGCGTCTCGGCATGGGCCTTGACATATTCGAGGGCCAAGATGGCCGACTCCTTCATCACGTCGCCTAGATTACCTGTCAACGTGAGTTTGGAACCCTTTCCTTTCGAAAGCGAAGTCTCAATAAAAAGGATTTCTCCGCCTACACTGGTCCACGCGAGTCCCGTGACAACACCAGCATAGTCATTACCTTGGTAGATATCACGATAGAATGGCGGTTTTCCCAAAAGACCTTCCAACTCCTGAGGCGTGATTTTCTTTTTGGTATCGTCGCCATCCAACTGCATATTGTAGGCAATCTTACGAAGTGCCTTGTTAATCTGCTTTTCAAGTTGACGAACACCACTTTCACGCGTGTACTGCTCGATGATCTTTTCCACAGAAGCCTTGTTGAATGTAGGCTTCAAGGCTGGTCTGTCCAGACCGGTATTCTTCAATTCGCGAGGTATCAAGTGACGCTTCGCGATTTCAATCTTCTCTTCTGTGATATAGCCACTTACCTCGATGACTTCCATACGGTCGAGTAGAGGACGTGGAATCGTACTGAGGTTATTGGCTGTGGCAATGAAAAGCACCTTGGAGAGGTCATAATCCACATCCAGATAGTTGTCGTGGAAGGCATTATTCTGTTCCGGGTCGAGTACCTCCAATAGTGCAGAAGCCGGATCTCCGTTGTGCGTATTCTGTGTCACTTTGTCGATTTCATCGAGAATGAACACCGGGTTGCTGGAACCTGCCCTCTGGATGCTCTTGATAACACGTCCAGGCATGGCACCGACGTATGTACGACGGTGACCACGTATCTCTGCTTCGTCATGAAGACCGCCCAACGACATACGGACATACTTGCGCTTCATGGCCTCGGCAATACTCTTTCCCAAAGATGTCTTTCCGACACCCGGAGGACCGTATAGGCAGAGGATAGGTGATTTCAAATCTCCACGTAAAGACAGGACGGCCATGTATTCAAGGATGCGCTCCTTTACTTTTTCCATGCCATAGTGGTCGTGGTCGAGTATCTTCTGTGCACGTTTCAAATCAAGATCGTCGGTAGTGTACTCGCCCCATGGCAGGTTCACCATCGTCTGCAGATAGTTGATCTGCACGTTGAAGTCCGGACTCTGTGGATTCAAATTGTCGAGTTTGTCGGCCTCCTTCTGGAAGGTCCTGGCAACTTCTTCCGGCCATTTCTTCGTCTTCGCCTTCTGCATGAGTTCACGTTTCTCAGGTGAACCCTCGCCATTGCCAATCTCGGCCTGCATGTTCTTAATCTGCTGTTGGAGGAAGTAGTTGCGCTGTTGTTCGTCGATGTCCTCGCGGGTCTTGTTGCGGATATCTGCCTTCAGGTGCTGGAGGTTAATCTCACGGTTGATAATCTTCATCACCTTGAAGAGTCGTTCCTTAACGGTCTCAGTTTCAAGAAGCATCATCTTCTCCTTGACATTGAAAGGCATATTCGAACAGACAAAATTCAGAGCCATAACATGGTTGCTGATGTTCTTTACCGCAAAGGATGCCTCGTCTGGCAAATCCTCGCTGACATTAATATAATCATCTACCATATTACGCAGGTCTTCCATTGCCGTTTTGAACTCACGGTCACGCTTTTCGGGTTCAATCTCTGGTACAGGTATCGCAATGCCCTCAAGATATGGGGTGGAGGCAACGATGTCCTGCAGGCGCATACGACCCATAGCCTGGACAATGGCCGTCACATTACCATTGGGTAACGTCAACAGTTTCATAACCTTGGCATAGACACCATATTCATAGAGATCCTCCTTCATGGGGATTTCCGTCTCTGGGTCTATCTGACACACCACACCAATGACAAGTCCTTTCTTCTCAGCCTTCTGAACAAGATTCTTGCTGGAATCACGTCCGATGAGGATAGGGGAGAGGACACCTGGGAAAAGTACAAGGTTACGTACTGCTAATATAGGGACTGTGGGGGGCGTTTCTACATTGATTAAATCTTGAAATTCTCCGCTAACGTCTGCGATCATCTGAAATGCAGAGTTTTTATTCTGATTATTCATCTTTACTATTTTTCTTCCTTCTTGTTTTCTAAATTACCAAATTCGGTTGCAAAGGTACTAAATATAATTGAGAAGAGAGAAATGATAGTTGAAAAATAGACGTAGAGAACGAAGAATTAACAAAATATTTGGTATTTCATTCAAATTACACTACCTTTGTCCCCGAAAATGGCAAACAGTTATTTTGAGTTTAAACAGTTCACGATCCATCAGGAGCATTGCGCCATGAAGGTGGGCACTGACGGGACATTGCTCGGTGCATGGGCTTCAGCGCCTACGGGCATCTGTCGTATTCTTGATGTAGGCACAGGCACTGGACTGATTGCGCTGATGATGGCACAACGTTTTCCCGAGGCAGAGGTAGTCGGTGTTGACATTGACGGCGAAGCCGTATCACAGGCAACTGCCAATGCTGCTGGTTCTCCATTCGCCCATCGAATCCGGATTGTACAGGCTGACATTGCTGAATTTTCAGTAGAACCATTTGATGCAATTATCTGTAATCCACCATTTTTCATAGATTCACTTACTTGTCCTGATTCGTCCCGTACACTGGCAAGGCATACTGCCTCACTTACCTATAGAACACTCATGCAGTCTGTCAAAAGACTTCTTAAAGACGATGGGCTGTTTTCCGTAGTCATTCCCGTGGACTACCGTTCGCAGTTGTTGTCCGAATCTGCTCTTGCAGATATAATATTGTCAAAAGAATGTGCCATAAAAACCACACCCCAAAAAGCACCGAAACGTTGTCTGATAGAGTTTCGAAAGCACCCAATCATTCACGCTGAGTCAACAATTGAGACGCTTGAGACCTATCCGGGACAGAGAAGTGAGTGGTATCAGGATTTGACAAAAGATTTCTACCTGAAATAACGCGATATATGAACATTACTATTTTACAGACAGACATTCAATGGGGGCATCCCAAAGAGAATATCAAACAAGCAGAGCAATTGCTGTTAACACATCATGGAAGCGATCTGTATGTCCTGCCGGAAATGTGGAGTACTGGTTTCGCAACAGAACCGCAGGGACTGGCTGAAGACGAAAATGACAGCATATCATTGGCATGGATGAAACAAATGGCACAGCAGCAGAATTGTGCTATATGTGGGAGTCTTGCCATACGTACTGCCGATGGAAACTATCGTAATCGTCAGTATTTCGTGAATGGTAGAAATGGGGAATTGCAATATTATGATAAACATCATTTATTTACTTATGGTGGTGAGAACCATTATTATAAGGCAGGAGAGACACATACAATCGTGGAGTACGAAGGTTTTCGCATTCTTCTTCTAACTTGCTATGATCTCCGCTTTCCTGTATGGAGCCGCTATGCAGACCATCTCCAGTACGATCTCATTGTATGTGTAGCCAATTGGCCAGAATCACGTCAGAATGCCTTCCAAATTCTAACACGTGCACGTGCTATTGAGAATATGGCTTACCTGGTGGCTGTCAATCGTGTCGGCGACGATGAATATTCTCATTACCGTGGTTGTAGTTGCATAGTGAGTCCTATAGGGAAAACACTAATACAATGCAAACCTAATATGTCGCAGGCCGTTTCATATTTGTTGAATTTGGAAGCGTTGAGGCAAAAGCGCATGAAATTCAAGGTTTTAGAGGATAGAGACAGATAAGTCTATTTTGCAGGAATCGCGATTATGATAAATAAACAAAAGGGGAAGAATACCCTATTTTGGAAAAGCAGGTACAAATTTCATCTCTTTCAAAATACGAGATTGTCGTTTCAACATATACTTAGAAGGATTCTTGCTTGAAAACTTTCTTGGGTTTGGTAAAGTTGCAGCAATCAATGCACATTGTTCCCGACTCAAGTTCTTTGCATCGATATGGAAATGTTCTTCTGCTACGGCATCAACGCCATAGATTCCTTCACCCATCTCAATGCTATTCAAATAAACCTCCATGATACGCTGTTTAGACCACAACAATTCTATTAGCGTTGTAAAATACACCTCAAATCCCTTACGAATCCAGGAACGTCCTGGCCACAGGAACACATTTTTTGCCGTCTGTTGGGAAATAGTCGATGCCCCTAATTTCTGTTTTTCCGGATGTTCCATATTCCGTTTGGCAGCATGTTCGATGGCCTTATAGTCAAAGCCATGATGCTTCAGAAAATTAGCATCCTCGCTGGCAATAACCGCCACAGGCATGGAAGGACTGATATAGTCCATAGACACCCAATGATGAGACATTTTTAACTCCTTCCCTTCACTCATCTGTTGCGCACAACGGATAAACATCAGCGGTGTAAACCAGACTGGTATGAAACGGTATGCCACCACACTCAGAATGGTGGATGCAAAGAAAATGGTTAAAATCCAACGGATAATCTTTCGAATGGTTTTCATAGAGAAAAAATTAGTAATGAGTAATTTCGTTGTCAACTAATTACCCATTACTAATATCGTTTATCAAGTTTTTATTTTGCCTGTGCTTCAGCCTCCTGAATCATAGCCTTGGAAGCATACATATAAACCTCCACACGACGGTTCTGAGCCTTACCTGCAGCAGTTGAATTGTCGGCAACAGGATTAGACTCACCAAATCCTGTAGTACTGCGGATCTGTGATGAAGGTACACCAAGTGAAAGCAGATAATTGGTCACAGACTCAGCACGTTTCTGTGAAAGGTCGAGGTTCTTCTGAGCGCTCTGTTCTGCGTTAGAGTTCTTCCAACCAGCATTGTCGGTATAACCCTGAACAGCCACATCACAGTCTGAATTACTCTTCAAGACACCAGCAAACTGTGCCAGTGAGGTCTTTGCAGTAGAACTCAGTGTGGAACTACCTGTTGTAAAGAGAATACCAGAATCGAAAGTCACCTTCACGGCATCCAGACCATTAGCATCCTTAATACCCTCAACCTGAGCATTCTTTACTGCTTCGGCTTCCTTCTTGGCCTTATCCATCTTGTGACCGATAATGGCACCTGCACCAGCACCGACAGCGCCGCCAATGGCAGCACCAACAGCAGTATTACCTGCAATATGACCAATGATTGCTCCTAATGCAGCACCACCACCAGCACCAATAGCAGTACCTTTTGCTGTGTTACTCATTGTACATCCTGCCAAAGTGATTGCTGCGCAAAGAGCAATGGCAATTGTCTTTAAACTTTTCATAATTTCTCCTTTTTTTAATGTTAAACACAATAAATTAATGATTTATATGGTGCAAAGATACGAATTTATTCATAATTCATAATGCATAATTCATATTTTTTATGTAATTTTGCACGCAAATTGAAATTTAGAGGTAAAAAACATGGCAAAAGAACTAAAAGAACTGACGAAAAGGGCTGATAATTACAGCCAGTGGTTCAACGATCTCGTAGTAAAGGCAGACCTGGCCGAGCAAAGTGCTGTACGTGGATGTATGGTCATCAAACCCTATGGCTATGCCATCTGGGAAAAGATGCAACAGCAATTAGATAAGATGTTCAAGGAAACAGGTGCACAGAATGCCTATTTCCCCCTACTGATTCCTAAATCATTTCTGAGCCGCGAGGCGGAGCACGTAGAAGGCTTTGCGAAGGAATGTGCTGTGGTTACACATTACCGCCTTCGTGCCAAGGATGATAAGAGTGGCGTTGAGGTTGACCCCTCAGCCAAACTGGAAGAAGAACTAATTGTTCGTCCTACCTCAGAGACTATCATCTGGAACACCTATAAGAACTGGATTCACTCCTGGCGCGATCTGCCCCTGATGTGCAACCAGTGGTGTAACGTGATGCGCTGGGAGATGCGTACCCGTCCGTTCCTGCGTACCTCAGAGTTCCTGTGGCAAGAAGGTCACACCGCTCATGCTACCCGTGAAGAAGCCGAAGAGGAAGCACAGAAGATGTTGAAGGTCTATGCCAAATTCGCTGAGGAATGGATGGCTGTACCCGTTGTACAGGGTGTAAAAAGCGAGACTGAGCGTTTCGCCGGAGCCCTTGATACCTATACCATTGAGGCCATGATGCAGGATGGCAAGGCACTACAGTCTGGTACCTCACATTTCCTTGGACAGAACTTTGCTAAAGCCTTTGAGGTGACATACTTGAACAAAGACAATAAACCTGAATACGTTTGGGCTACTTCATGGGGTGTCTCTACCCGACTCATCGGTGCCCTCATTATGACCCATTCCGACGACAACGGTCTGGTGCTGCCTCCAAAGTTGGCACCACTGCAGGTGGTCATCATCCCCATCGCCACCAAACCCGAACAGATGGAACTGGTTAACAAGGAGGTGCAGCCCATTATCGAGCAACTGCGCCAGAAGGGTATCACCGTGAAGTTCGACGATGCGGACAACAAGCGTCCCGGATTCAAGTTTGCCGACTATGAGTTGAAGGGTGTACCCGTACGTCTCGTTCTGGGAGCCCGTGACTTAGAGAACGGCACCATCGAGGTGATGCGCCGTGATACATTAGAGAAAGAGACACGCCCCATAGAAGGTGTCGTAGCGTATGTGGAACAACTTTTGGAGGACATTCAGAAGAATATCTTCGAGAAGGCAAAGGCCTATCGTGATGCCCGCATCTATGAATGTGACAACTACGAGGAGTTCAAGGAGCGTGTGAAGGACGGTGGATTCTTCCTCTGCCACTGGGACGGTACTGCCGAAACAGAGGCACAAATCAAGGAAGAGACACAGGCCACTATCCGTTGCGTGCCTTTCGGTGTGGAACAGACGCCTGGTATCGATATGGTTAGCGGGAAGCCTTCAAAGGCAAGAGTCATCATTGCCAGAAGTTACTAAAAAAAGAAAAGGAAACTTTCCCAAGTTCCCTTTCCGAAACCAAGCCTACTAATGATTTTCGGCTGGTTCAGAAAATTGGATGTCTCACGACATCCGATTTTCTTTTTAACCTTAATAATCTAATACCATGAAAAACACGTCGCAAAGATACGAATTAATTAACATCATTCATATTATTTGCGGATAGCTTCTTGTGATTTTAATCTTTTTTTAGAATATCATGCTCCCAATTTAGAATTGTTTGCATATCTAGTGCACGAATACGTTGAGTATCATCATCATTGAGAGGTGGCATCTGATTTATCTGATTCCATTGAGTGGTATAGAACGATGTAACAGACTGAAGCATAGACTCGTCGGTGCCATAGGTCTGGACACAGCAGATGACTTTGTTGCCACTTTCAATAGAATCCAGTGGCGTTACCAACAAGAGAGTCATCGTCAGTCCATCACTTGCTTTAACACGCAGGCTATCATCCGTCAACATAGTCATCTCACTACTCCCCCCTAGCCTATTCGTTATTTCTGCCTTCATTCCAGATGCCATAAAGTCTATCATATCCAAACGGTTGTTTTCAGAAAGAACAGGCAGGAGAGAATCCGGCATCTCACGAAACAGGTCTGAGATTTTTACTTGAGCATGACACATGACAGTCATTCCGTAAAACAGAATGACTGTCAATAGAGTCTTATGAAACATCTTGTCCACCACCATCCCCTACTCTACTTATTGTTGCGGAGATCATGGACACGTACAGCCTTACCCTCACTCTGTGGCAGAGAACCCTTTTTGACAAGTTTTACCTGAGGAGTCAAGAGAATCTCGTCCTTCAGAGCACGTTGGATGTCCTTTGTCATCTTCTGGATCTCGGGATAAATATCCGACTCGAGTCCTTCGAGTTCAACCTCAACGGTCATCACATCATTATCATCGATAGTCTCAAGAGTAATCAGATAATTACTACCCAGACCCGGATACTGTACGAGAATCTTCTCAACCTGCATCGGGAAGACGTTTACGCCCTTGATGATGAACATATCGTCGGTACGTCCCTTGATACGGTCAATACGACGATGTGTTCTGCCACACTTACATTCTCCAGGTATGATACGGGTAAGGTCACGGGTACGGTAGCGCAGGATAGGCATCATCGTACGGTCGAGGGTGGTGAGAACCATCTCACCCATTTCACCATCGGGAACCGGCTCCAATGTATCAGGATCAACAATCTCGACGATATAGTTATCCTCCCAGAGATGCATACCGTCCTGATACTTACACTCGAAAGCCACACCAGGACCGTTCATCTCCGTCATACCAAAGGAGTTGTAAGCCTTCACGCCTAACATGCGCTCAATACGGCGACGCTGCTCCTCAGTATGAGGTTCTGCTCCAATACAAAGAGTACGGAGTTTAGTAGTGGCAGGGTCTACACCCTCCTCCTTGAACACCTCGGCCAGACGGATGGCATAAGAAGGTATGGCGTGAAGGGCAGTAGTGCCAAAGTCTTTGATGAACTTGATCTGACGCTTAGAATTACCTGCTGCGGCTGGAACCGTCATAGCACCAAGCCACTCGGCACCATATTGGAAGCCGAGACCACCCGTAAACATACCATAACCACTGGAGTTCTGAAACACGTCGCTCTTTCGACAGCCCACCATATAGAGATTTCGGGCAATCATGTTGGCCCAAGAGCATATGTCGTGCTCAGAATAAACAACGACACAAGGATTCCCCGTCGTACCACTGGTAGAGTGGATGCGGACGGCATCATCCATATTGGCACCTACCAAACCGAAGGGATAATTGTCGCGCAAATCCTGTTTGGTAGTAAATGGGATTTTGCGGAGATCATCAAGACTATTGATGGAATCAGCCGTAATACCCAACTCTCCGAGCCGCTTCTTGTAGAAAGGCGAATTCAGACACACGTTAATGGTGTCCTTAAGTTTCTTTACTTGCAACTGTTTTAGTTGCTCTCTTGGCATTTTCTCAATTTCGGGCTGCCAACATTCACCGTCAGGCTTGATGGTAGCCATGATTTTCTCATCAGTCATATTCTTAGTTTGTTTGTTTGATTTATTACTTAGCCAATTGCATCATCAATACTGCCACAAGTCCTGCTGTTTCTGTGCGTAGCCGACTGTCTCCTAAATGGACGCTCTTATAGCCTTTGTCTATACATTCTTTTACTTCCTCAAAACTGAAATCGCCTTCAGGGCCTATCATCACAGTGACTTCCTCATCATCCTCATTCTTCAGCAATTCATCGAAAAGGTAGGTACGTGGAATCTCATTATAACAATGGGCAATGTATTTTTTGCCTTTTCTGGGCAATTCAAGATAATGCTTTAGATGCTCCATCTCATTGAGTACAGGCTTCCATGCCTTGTGACTTTGTTTCATAGCGGAAATAGCGATTCTGTCGAGACGAGTCGTCTTCAGCAGTCTTCTTTCGGAATATTGACAATTTAGAAAGGATATCTCGTCGATGCCTACTTCTGTGGCTTTCTCTATCATCCACTCAATGCGATCCAAAGTCTTTGTCGGAGCAATAGCAAGATGTTTGTGTCCTTTCCATTGAGGCTCCTGAGGCAAGCACTCTTTGATTTCATAATAGCAGTGGTGCGTGGCCGCTATCGTCACTTCAGCCCGAAAGTAGTTTCCCTTGCCATCCATCAAGAACATCTCGTCCCCACCCTTCAGCCGAAGGACACGCATAGCATGCATGGCTTCCTCAGGCGGTAGTTCCGTCTGTTTTTGGGCATCTGGCACATAGAAAAATCGAATTTCCTTCATGTTGTGCGCTATTTCTGATCTGGTTTGAATACAAGGGCAAACGTAATTCCTACGACAATTGCGAATGCCGCAAAGATAAACCAACAGGTAGTCCAATCACCCTGTAAAAAACCATCTTGCCATGAACAGTAGTGGTTTACGATCTCGCCAGCAACCAAAGTTCCTATTGTGGCTCCTACGCCATTGGTCATCATCATAAACAGACCTTGAGCAGAAGCCTTTACTGAAGCATCACATTCCTGATCGACGAAGATACCTCCAGAGACATTAAAAAAGTCGAAGGCGACACCATAGACTATGCAGGAAAGGATAAAGAATATCACCCCAGGCATCGTGGGATTACCGATGCCAAAGAAACCAAAACGAAACACCCATGCAAACAATGACATCAGCATCACAATCTTAATGCCGTAGCGTTTCAGGAAGAATGGAATCATCAGAATGCACAGGGCCTCGCTAATCTGACTTATGGAAGTTAACAACGTTGCATTGTTTGCTGCAAAGGATGAAGCGACAATTGGATCTGTACTGCCTTTAAAACTGGTAATGAACGGTCCTGCGTAACCATTAGTGACCTGTAGGCACATACCCAACAGTGCAGAGAAAATAAAGAACAAGGCCATCTTCCGGGTCTTGAAGAGTTTGAATGCATTCAGGCCAAAACTCTCTGCCAAGGATACTTTCTGGTTTTTCTTCGTCAGTTTACACTCTGGCAATGTGAAACAATAGAGGAACAGGATGATGCTCAGCAAACCAGAAACAAAGAACTGCATATAAGTATATTGGAACTTATGGGGATTCTCTGCAAATGTCAATGTAAACGTAACGCCATCCCATGAAGAACTCTCTACAAGCCACACTGCGCAGTTGACAAACCACATTGTGACGATGAAACCGACTGTTCCCAATACACGGATAGGCGGAAAATCCTTCACCGTATCATAACCGTTGTTTTTCAGTATAGTGAAAGCAGTCGTATTCGCCAAGGCAATTGTTGGCATATAAAAGGCCACACTCAAGGTGTAGAAGAGAATGAATGTCGATTTTTCCGTCAGTTCCTGACCAACACCAGCCTCTTTACCTAACCACCAACAACCAAACATAAAGGAGCCTGCCAAAAGATGACAGAGACCTAACAATCGTTGGGGCTGAATATATCTGTCGGCCACTATACCCATTAGCGTAGGCATAAAGAGACTGACAATGCCTTGGATGGCATAGAACCAGGCAATCTTGTCACCGAGACCGGCTGCTCCCAGATAATTACCCATGCATGTAAGGTATGCCCCCCAGACTGCGAACTCCAGGAAGTTCATCAGTGCCAAACGGATCTTCAGATTCATATCGCTATCGCTTTTATCGGTTTATATTTATTCATTTCTCGAAATCGGTTTTATGCCAAACTGATGACGTTGCAGTTTCCTCACAGAGTCAGGACTGATCTTCACACTGTCAGCCTTCAGAGTCTCTGTTGCCGGCTTTGTGGGTTGGTCATTCTTTTGTTTATGGAAACGGATCAGATGTATATCTGTCAGGAATAGCAGTTTGAGATCGGTATTCTTCTCATAGCCATCCCCCAGATAGAAATACCCCATCACTTCTTTCACTTTCTGGTCACAGGCATCTATCCTCAGTTGAGTATCTCCAGTAACAGAGAAACGGGTCACTTTGGAGACAATGCTGTCGTTCTCATATTTCAATGCGAGATATACCAGCGCATCCTTCGATCCTCCCTGATAGAGGAAAAGGGTCTTGAATGCCAACATAAAACGGTCGCCTTGATGATACGAGGTGTCTGCCTTCTGTACAAACTGGTGACGATGATATGGCGCATAGGGTATCAGCATGAGACTGCGATTCCCTTCCCACACATCGGCAGTGTCGCCCGTGATACTATATGCCGTGAAACGTTCCACCTCTCCTTCCGAGGCACCAAGGTCAAGGGCATCCTGACTCAGACGGTCCTGAACCTTGTGGCAAATATCCACGAAATAATCCGCACGGGTATAATAATACACGAGCGAAGAGTCGAATTCTGCCCTGGTCACACGATGTTTCTTCAATACGGCATTAAAGTACAAATCACGCTTATAGTCTTCATTATCCATATTAGGACCGGGAACAGATGCCATCCCCTGTGAGATGTAATAATCATAAAGAATATCCTCCATGTCGCCAGGCTGGATATATTTACCTGGTACTCCCGGCTTACATGCTGACAGCAGAATCAGTACTATACCTATATATATATAATGTATAATCTTTCCCTGCATCACGTTTCTTCTTTTGCTTCTCGTTTTAATGTGATCTCACTGATCTCTTTTCTGAAAAACAATAACAACAGCACAACACCAACGCTGATGCTTGCATCTGCAAAATTGAACACAGGACTGAAAAAGACAAGATGGTCGCCTCCGACGATTGGCATCCAGTCTGGCCACTCCGTCTCAATCAATGGGAAATAAAACATATCTACCACCTTTCCCATCAGGAAGGGGGCATAGCCTGTACCGAAAGGCACGAGATAAGAGGTATAGAATTCAGATGAACCAGCAAAGCAAAGACCATAAAACATACAGTCGATCAAGTTGCCTATGGCTCCTCCGAGAATCATCGACAGACAGAGCACATAGCCCGTACGGGCCCGCACCTTTACCTGTTTCCAGGTATAATACGCTAGTATTGAAATGGCTACGATTCGAAAAACAGAAAGGATGATCTTACTGCCAATCTGCATACCGAAGGCCATTCCCATATTCTCGATATAGTTGATGTAGAACCAGTCGGTAATATGAATGGACTCATGTAGGCACATGGTCGTCTTCACCCAAATTTTGATAACCTGGTCAATTAACAGAATAGCAGCCACAATAATGACTGCCAGTCTGCCATCTGTGAAGACTTTCCTTAATGGGCTCACTTCTCTTTCTTTTGATTCATCTTCGACTGGACGCTCAAGGTAGCATGAGGTACAGCACGGAGACGTTCCTTCGGAATCAGTTCACCGGTGATGCGGTCAATACCATAGGTCTTATTCTCGATACGGACAAGTGCAGCCTTTAATCCCTGAATGAATTTCTGCTGGCGAGCAGCCATGCTGATGATCTCTTCCTTCGACTGGGTGGTACTACCTTCCTCAAGTGCCTTATAGGTGGGCGACGTATCATCCACATCGTTGGAGTCCTCATTCATAAGAACGCGCATCATCTGGTCGTAGTCGCGCTTGGCCAAGGCCATCTTCTCATTGATGATCTGACGGAACTCTTCAAGTTCCTCGTCAGAATAACGTGTCTTTTCTGCCATAATTGTAGAGTTATTGATAGTTATACTTTTTCTATTTTTATATTCAGTTTGAAGTCGTCGAAATCCACCTCTTGCCCATCATTCGGTTGGATGGTGATGTCATCAGCCAGCACTTGTGTCTTGATGTACTCACCAAAATGAGCCACGCTCTTTTCCACTTCTGCTTGGGGGGCAATCGTGATACTGATCCTGTCAGTAATCTCAAGGCCGCTTTCCTTACGGATGTTCTGGATGCGGTTGATGAGTTCACGGGCCATACCCTCATCCTTTAATTCATCGGTCAACTCGACTTCAAGGGCTACGGTGAGATTACCGTCATTGGCAACCAGCCAGCCAGGGATGTCCTCAGAGATGATCTCTACATCTACTGCTTCAACAGTCAACTGCTGACCTTCCACCTCGATACCGATGGTGCCTTGTTGCTCCAGTGCTGCGATCTGCTCCTGTGAGAGTTGATCCATAGCGGCAGCAACGCCCTTCATGAGTTTTCCGAACTTCTTACCCATCGTACGGAAGTTACACTTCACCTTCTTCACGAGCACACCAGCACCCTCCACGAAACGGAGTTCCTTCACGTTTACCTCGTTCATGATAAGGTCCTTCACAGCCTCAATGTGCTTCTTCTGCTCAGCGTCGACGGCAGGAATCATGATGGCCTGCAGCGGCTGACGCACCTTGATGTTCACCTTGCGACGCAGGGCCAGAACCATCGAGGTGATCTTCTGAGCCATCTGCATACGGGCCTCAAGGTCCTTGTTGATCTGACTCTCGTCAGCCACAGGGAACTTATCCAGGTGTACAGAGTCGAACTCACCACCCAGATCCTTATACAGTTGGTCTGCATAGAACGGAGCAAACGGAGCCAACAACTTAGAAACAGTCATCAGACAGGTATAGAGTGTCTGATAGGCGCTCAACTTATCTTCGCTCATCTCCTTACCCCAGAAACGTTTGCGGTTCAGACGCACATACCAGTTGGAGAGATCGTCATTCACGAAAGCATCTATCAGTCGACCTGCGCGTGTCGGATCGTAGTTGTCGAGTTCTGCCTCCACACCCTTGATGAGTGTGTTCAGGCAAGAGAGTATCCAACGGTCAATCTCCGGCCGTTCCGTTTGTTGCTGTGCCACAGCAGCAGACTGAACGGGATCGAACCCATCCACATTGGCATACAGGGCGAAGAAACTATACGTATTATATAAGGTGCCGAAGAACTTACGGCGCACCTCATCCACACCCTCCGGGTCAAACTTCAGGTTGTCCCAAGGCTCGGAGTTAGTCATCATATACAGGCGCACGGCATCAGAACCGAACTTCCCGATCATATCGAAGGGATTCACCACATTACCCACATGCTTCGACATCTTGTTGCCCTTGGCATCAAGCACCAGTCCTGAAGAGATCACATTCTTGAAGGCTACGGAGTCGAAGATCATCGTAGCAATGGCATGCAGGGTAAAGAACCAACCACGGGTCTGGTCCACACCCTCGTTAATAAAGTCACAGGGGAAGGCAATGCCCTTATCGATCAAATCTTTGTTTTCGAATGGATAGTGAATCTGGGCGTATGGCATAGAACCGGAGTCGAACCACACGTCGATGAGGTCGCTCTCACGCTTCATGGGTTTACCACTCTCACTGACAAGCACGATGTGATCCACATACGGACGATGGAGGTCTATCTTGTCATAATTCTCCTTCGACATGTCACCAGGCACGAAACCGTTGTCCTTTAGTGGGTTGCTCTTCATGAAACCAGCCTTCACAGATTTCTCTATCTCATTGTAGAGTTCCTCTACCGAACCGATGCAGATTTCCTTGCCGTCCTCGTCGCGCCAGATAGGCAGCGGTGTTCCCCAGAAACGGGAACGGGAGAGGTTCCAGTCGTTCAGGTTCTCCAACCAGTTGCCGAAACGGCCTGTACCCGTAGATTCGGGTTGCCAGTTGATGGTCTTGTTGAGTTCGAACATACGGTCCTTCTTCGCTGTTGAGCGGATGAACCACGAATCGAGTGGATAGTAGAGCACGGGTTTGTCCGTACGCCAACAGTGAGGATAGTTGTGTACGTGCTTCTCGATCTTCAGCGCCGTACCCTCCTGTTTCATCTCCATACAGATCACGATGTTCAGGTCCTCAGCCTTGGCTGCTGCCTGCTCGTCATACTTGCCGTCCTTATTGAACTCCGGGGCATAGGCGTTCTTTACGTAGTCGCCTGCGTGGTGGCCATAACCTTCCTTGTTGACACACTTTGCCACGAAGTTGTCATCGAGTTCATCCATCACATAATACTTACCTTGGAGGTCGACCATCGGACGGGTCTCACCTTTCTTGTTGATCAGGAAGAGACTGGGGATATGTGCATCCTTAGCCACCTTGGCATCGTCGGCACCGAAGGTTGGGGCGATATGCACGATACCTGCACCATCCTCCGTAGTCACGTAGTCACCAGGGATGACGCGGAAAGCCTCACTCTCCATCTCCACAAACTGATCCTTGCCGTTTTCACCTGCAAAGACCTTCTCGGGATGTGCTGCAGCATACGCCTTCACATAATCGGCGGCATTCTGGTCGAGTTTGGCCGATGGCTTCACCCAAGGCATCAACTGCTGGTACTTCATGCCCACCAGTTGCTCACCCGTATAGCGTCCCACAATGCGGTAAGGCACGAACTTCTCGCCTTTATTATACTCAGGCATCTCGCCATCATCGGTGATCTGTCCTTCTGGAGCCAAATAAGCATTCAGACGACTCTCGGCCAGGATGATGGTGATCTTCTCGCCATTATAGGTGTTATAGGTCTCTACTGCCACATAGTCAATCTTCGGACCGACGCAGAGGGCGGTGTTCGAAGGCAGTGTCCACGGGGTAGTTGTCCAAGCCACGAAATATGGTGTACCCCACTTCGTCCACTCCTCCTTCGGATTCAAGGCCTTGAACAGCGCTGTCACCGTCGTATCTTTCACATCGCGATAGCAACCGGGCTGGTTCAACTCGTGAGAACTGAGGCCCGTTCCTGCGGCTGGAGAATATGGCTGGATGGTGTAGCCCTTGTAGAGCAGTCCTTTCTTATAAAACTGCTGCAACAGCCACCACAGCGTCTCGATGTATTTATTGTCATAGGTGATATAGGGGTTGTCGAGGTCTACAAAGTAGCCCATCTTCTCCGTGAGGTCACGCCATTCCTGCGTGAACATCATCACATTCTCACGACACTTCTTGTTATAGTCCTCTGTGGAGATGTATTTCTCACTCTCCTTATTGTCGATATCCGCCTTGGTGATGCCAAGTTCCTTCTCCACGCCCAACTCTACGGGCAGTCCGTGGGTGTCCCATCCGGCCTTACGTTTAACCTGATAACCCTTCATCGTCTTATAGCGATTGAAGGTATCCTTGATGGTACGTGCCAGCACATGGTGAATACCTGGATGGCCGTTGGCAGAAGGAGGTCCCTCATAGAAAACAAACTGAGGACAGCCTTCCCGTTCCTCTATTGAACGCCAAAAGATATTGTTCTCCTGCCACATCTTCAGGATATCATCATTTACCTGGGTCAGATTCAACCCGTTATGTTCAGTAAATTTCTTAGTCATATATACCTTATAATTTCAACCTTTTCTTTTTAGCGTGCAAAGGTAGTAAAAATATCCGAGCCGACAAAGGAAATAAGCAATTTTAAGATTTACGATTGATTTTCCTTTCAAAAAGTTCGTTTTATCAAAAAAAATATGTATCTTTGCAGCCTAATGTCAATTTATGAATATTCAATAACTAATAAATAATTCTGTATGGTATTAATGATTCTACAGCTCTGTATCGTATTAGGAGCATTGTGGGTAGGCTCACGTTATGGTTCACTTGCCCTTGGCGCCATCTCCGGTATCGGATTGGCTATTCTCGTCTTTTGTTTCGGACTAAAACCTGGCACGCCTCCGACGGATGTGATTTACATCATCATTGCAGCAGTTACCTGTGCTGGTATCATGCAGGCATCAGGTGGTATGGACTGGTTGATCCAGATTGCTGAGAGGATGCTTCGCAAGCATCCGGATCGTATTACGTTCCTTGCTCCGTTAACAACGTTTTTCCTCACTGTACTGGTTGGAACAGGTCATGTAGTATACACCTTAATGCCAATTATTTGCGATATTGCGTTAAAGAAAGGCATTCGCCCTGAGCGTCCTTGTGGTGTGGCCTCTATTGCCTCTCAGGTGGGTATCACCTGCTCACCTATTGCCGCTGCCGTTGTGGCCTTTGTCACCATCTCCAACGAGAACGGTTTCGACATCTCAATTCCAGGCGTGTTGATGATTTCGATTCCTGCCTGTCTGTGCGGTCTGATGGCAGCAGCAGCAGCCTCCTACCATCGTGGACTCGACCTTGACAAGGATCCCGAGTTCCAGAAGAAGATTGCCGACCCCGTACAACGTGAGTATATTTACGGTTCTGGAGCCACGACCCTCGACAAGGAGATACCGCAGTCGGCCAAGAATGCCGTGTTTGTCTTCCTCGGTGCCCTCGTCATCATCGTGATGTTCGCCATTTTCCCGAGTCTCCTACCCTCCTGGGATGGCAAGTCCCTGAAGATGAACCTCGTTATCCAGATTGTGATGATTGCCGCTGCAGCCCTGATGATCCTCTTCTGTAAGGCACAGCCCAAAAAGGCAGTGGCTGGCCCTGTGTGGCAGTCGGGTATGGTGGCCGTTGTTGCCATCTACGGTATTGCCTGGATGGCTGATACTTATTTCTCGAACTACATGCCTGAGATTCAGGCCATGCTCGAGGGTATCGTGAAAGACTACCCGTGGTCGATAGCCCTCGTATTCTTCCTTGTGTCTGTGCTCATCAACTCACAAGGCGCTGTCGTCGTGTCGATGCTGCCGCTCGCCTACTCTCTCGGCATTGCAGGTCCTGTATTGCTGGGCGTTCTCCCGAGTGTCTACGGCTACTTCTTCATTCCGAACTATCCTTCGGATATCGCCACCGTGAACTTCGACCGTTCAGGTACGACTGTCATCGGAAAATACTTGCTGAACCACTCGTTCATGATGCCTGGTCTCATCTGTGTGTTTACATCGACCATCGTAGCATACGTATTGAGCACCATCTTCTATTAATTTCGTTCATACGATCAAAAAATTAAATAGATGCCTGTCATTGAATTACATGACCTAAACCACCCTGGGGCTGCGGTATTCAGCCATCTTACTGAGGCTCAGTTGCGCTCCAGGGTCGATCCGGAAAAAGGAATCTTCATCGCTGAGAGTCCCAAGGTCATTCGTGTTGCACTCAATGCAGGCTATGTGCCCACTGCACTTCTCTGTGAGAAGAAGCACATCAACGGGGATGCCGCCGATATCATCCGACAATGCGGCGACATCCCTGTATTCACTGGCGAACGTCAGGTCTTGGCCAGCCTCACGGGTTATACGTTGACACGTGGCGTACTATGTGCCATGAGCCGTCCCAAATACAAGAACGTGGGTGAAATCTGTAATAATGCCCATCGTGTGGTCGTCATCGACGGCGTTGTCGACACGACCAATATCGGAGCCATCTTCCGCAGTGCAGCAGCACTGGGCATCGATGCCGTACTGCTGACACGTAATTCCTGTGACCCCCTTAACCGTCGCGCCATACGTGTGTCTATGGGTTCCGTCTTCCTGGTACCCTGGACTTGGATCGACGAGCCCGTATCGAGTCTCCGTGACTATGGATTCCGTACGGCAGCCATGGCGCTTACCCCTAAGAGCATCCCCCTTGATGCACCTGTGCTGAAAACCATCAGTCGTCTGGCCATCATCATGGGAACAGAAGGTGACGGACTCCCTCAGGACACCATCACCGCTGCCGACTATGTGGTGCGTATCCCGATGTCACATCATGTCGATTCCCTCAATGTGGCGGCTGCTGCTGCAGTGGCTTTTTGGGAACTACGGGAATAAGAACTAAGTTAGACATATATACATTATTTATTATTATGATGAAATACTACAAGAAAATGCTGACTGTCATGTTTCTAATGTCTGCCCTGACAGTATCAGCCCAGCAAAATGTGAACATGAAGTTCGGAAAACCGACAAAAGAAGAAATGGAAATGACGGTTTATAGTCCGGATCCGGATGCAGAGGCCGTAGTACTGTGCCGACTGACCGATGTGGAATATACCGTCCAAACGAGCGGTTTTCTGGTAGACTATCGTGAGAAGTGCCGCATCAAGGTGTTGAAACCAGGTGGTACCCGATTCGCCAAGGTGACCGTCCCCTATCAGATGAACATGTCTGTAGGCAATAATATCCAGGGGTTGCGAACATCGTTCATGGCCATCCCGATGGATCGGGTCAGTGGCAATTCCTCTTTCCAGGAACAGGATGGTCCGATGTCGGAAGGCATCTTCGGCACAGATGGTGACGAGATGGTGGAGGACATCAAAGCGACTGCCTTCAATCAGGAAGGAGGCAAGGTGGTAAAGACGACCTTGAAGAAAAATGACATTGTAAAGACGAAAATCGACAACCAGAACTATCTGGTGGAGTTTACCGTCCCCAATGTGAAGGTGGGTACCGTGATAGAATACGAGTACAATATCCACAGCCAACTCTTCTGGGAACTGCGTGACTGGTATGCCCAGTGCGAGATTCCCGTGGTCTTTGCCAAATTGGACATGAACATCCCCAACTACCTGATCTTCAACATTGAGGATCATGGTATCCAGCGCCTCACCTACACCTGTACCGTCGGTAGTCTGAAATATAAGGTGGAAAGCGACCCGCTGGCTAATCCCATGTCGGTCAACACCAACCACTATGTCTATATTGGTCGCGATCTGATCGGTATGCCGAAGGACGACTATGTGTGGAACGCCCAAGACCACTGCGCAGGCATCACTGCCGAACTGAGGCAGTATCGCCTTCGTGGCATGAATCAGATGGACTATGCCAAGACGTGGGAGCAGATAGACGCGATGATTCTCGACTCCGACGATCTGGGCCTGCATCTGAACGACCACAGTCCGTTGGCCAACGAGTTGAAAGAATCCAAGATAGAAGAGATCGCCGACCTGCGCGAACGTGTGGCTGCAGTGTATCAATTGGTGATGGGCAAGGTCAAGTGGAACGGCAAGTATGAGTTGAGTCCGGAACCTGTCTCAGAGACCCTGAAAAAGGGCGAAGGCTCTAATGCAGACATCAACCTGTTGCTCATCCAGTCGTTTCACGACGCAGGCCTGAACGCTGCCCCAGTGATGCTCCGCACCCGCGACTTAGGACAGTTGCCCTATAATTTCCCGTCTATTCGTAAACTCTCGACATACCTGGTGGGCGTCATCCTGCCATCAGGCGGGAACGTCTATCTCGACGCTTCTTCGAAGAATGCTTATCTGAACGTATTGCCAGAGGTGATGCTGGTCGAGAAAGCCCGTCTGGTACAGAAAGGAAACAAGAGCCAATGGGTGAACCTCCAGAAACTTCAGAAGTCACAGAAGAGCACCATCATCAATGCCACACTTGCTCCCGACGGTAAGTTGAGTGGGAAACGGACCACCCGTTACGCAGGTCTTGCTGCTGCCCAGTATCGTACAAAGGCTGGTCTCGACGCGTTTGCGCCTGAAGCCACAGAGGAGGTTGAGTTCAGTCTGCAGGGAACCGTCGAAGATGGAAAGATATCCATCTGCCCGTTCCAGAATCCCCCGTTGGAGAGCAACCCCTTCAATGCCTCCAAACGTCTGATGCCTGTCGAGTTCCCCTGTATCCAGACCGAGCGTATCGTTATCAATATCACCCTGCCCGAGGGTTATACGATGGAGGGTAAGCCCCAGAGCACCATCGTCTCTACCCCCGACAAGGGTCTCGATGGTCGTTATGTCACCTCTGAGTCCGAGGGAAAGGCGCATGTGGAGTATCTGTTCAACGTCAACAATCTCTCCCATTCCGAGAAGAACTATTCCGACCTGCGCCAGATCTTCGAAATGTTCATCAATTACGGAAAAACGCCGCTTATTTTCAAGAAGAATGGTTAAAGATGGTTAATGCTGCGACGTTCGTCTATAAAAGGAGCGGATTCAGCGATGTGACCTGAAAATAAATTTGGAACTTTCAGTTATTCGCTGTAAATTTGCAGCGTCAAAAGGTTAATAGATTGTTTTATAGTTTGGGGTTCGCAGTGATTGCGAGCCCTAAATTATTTTTTATCGGTCACACCAACAAAATATCATTGGAGGCAAGAAGGTTGTAGTAAGATGAATAAATTTTTATCGACGAAAACCTAACTGCCATCTGCCAGAACTGCCATCTGCCAGATTTCAGGAAACAGCAATGTTCCTTTTTATTCTTGTACGAGAATCTTGGTGAAGACCACGATGTCGGCGATATCCACTTTACCGTCGCGAAGAAGGGGCGGAGAAAATGATTACATTCTCCAACCCTTTGATTCTCACGACTCCATCTCACACGACTCCTGTCCCTGCGTGCGCTGCGCTCCTGCGTGCGCTCTGCGTGCGCTCTCTCCGTGCGCTCATTCTCCGCCCCCATGATTCCCGCCCCCATGATTCCATCTGCGCAAAAAAAAGGATTGGGAAAATTTGGAGAATTCAAATAGATTTTGTATTTTTGCCAGCGGAATAACAAGTTGTGACATAATACAGGTTTGGCTTGTGCGTCATATAACTGAATAATAACTAAAAAACAATAACGACGATGAAACGATTTATTTCATTTTTCCTCACAGCGATGTGTTGCGCAATGGCCCTGTTGCCGACCGTTGATGCAAATGCACAAGTAATTGTCGATGGTATTTACTATAAAAAGAATGCGGTTGTAAAAGATGGGGGTAATTACTATAACCATTTACAAGGAGATGTTGCTATTGCCGATTATGTGGCTGAAGCGGGGGGTACCATTTCTAAGATTAGTGATCAGGCCTTTCAAAAGATGCAACCTCAGGTTAGATTTTCATTGCCTAATACAATTGAAGAAATTGGAGATTATGCTTTCAAGGAAGCAACAGGTTTGCAAAGTATCCAGTTGAATGAAGGATTAATGAAATTTGGCTATGAAGTGTTTATGAATTGCTCCAATTTGACAACTATAAATATTCCATCTACCCTGACTGAGATCTCTATGGGCACTTTCGAAGGATGTAGTTCTTTGTCAAGTATTGTTTTGCCATCCAATATTACGACAATTGGGGGTCATGCTTTTGCAGGCTGTACGTCTTTGCAAACCGTTAAAGGTAGCACAGCGGACGATATACAGGTAAAGAAAATATATGCAAATGCCTTTGCTGATTGTACGAATTTGCAACATATCGAATTCTCGGTTCTGGAGAGTATTGAAGAAGGGGCATTTCGGAATTGTTCCAAATTAGAGCACATCACACTACCTGAAAGTTTGATAAGAATCGGTGAATTTGTCTTCGCAAATACTGGCCTGAAGACTGTTACCGCTAACAGGTCTATTCCGCCAGGTATCAAAGCGAATGCGTTCGATGGTGTGGATTTGTCGCAATGTACACTCTATGTACCTTACGACAGTAAGGATAAATATATGGAAGCCGAAGTATGGAAAAAGTTTGGAAAAATAGTGGGGACTGATAATGGTGGAGTTTTCATCGACAAACATAAAATAGGGGTTTTCTATTACTATTTTTATGATAACTTCACGGCGAAACTCGTCCCGGATGCCAGTTATACTAATCTGAGCGGATTCGTGTCTGTTCCAGTTTCTTTAACCAGAGATGGCTATACCTATACCGTAACAGCAATGGAGGGGAAAGTGTTTGAGGGTTGTACGCAACTGACCGAGATTGTTTTGCCGAATACAATAACCAAACTTCCAAATCGAACTTTCTTTGGTTGTTCCGCGTTGACGAGTGTCACCCTGCCCTCATCGTTAAAGACAATAGGAGAGAGCGCATTTGAACAGAGTGGCATAACATCCATTACCATTCCTTCGACAGTGACTTCGCTCGGTATTAGTGCTTTCAGTAACTGCACATCATTAACATCCATTTCATTACCAGATGGAATAACTGCTATTCCCGAGTCTTGTTTCGAAAAATGCGGACTAACTAACGTAAAAATATCATCGGGGGCAAAAGCAATCGGCATTAGAGCATTTGCTCATTGCGTAGACCTTCCCAATATTATTATTCCTGCTAACGTAACTAGTATTGGAAATTTATCCTTTTTGGGGTGTAGTAAGTTAATGTCCATCAAGTGTAATAACCCAAAGCCGGTGGATTTATCTAAAGCCCCAGATGCGTTTTTCGGTGTAGACCATGAAAAATGTTATGTCTATGTGCCTTCCGGGAGTGGGATATCCTATCGTAACTCACTTGAGTGGAACAGTTTTCACAACATCTGCGATGAAGGAGTGAACATAATAATCAAAGTAGGCGACTTATATTACCAACTGAATGTAGATAGAACGGCTATGGTGACCTCTGAGACTTCTGGAACAGACAATTATTCCTCTCTCAGCGGAGAAATAACCGTGGAAGACAAAGTCGATTACCGTAATCTCGAATATAAGGTAATAGGCGTGGAGCCTCAAGCATTTCAAAATTGTACAGGTATTACCAAGGTAAACCTGCCCAAGGTCATGGACATCATCTACGGAGGTGCTTTCAAGAATTGTACAAACTTGGCGGAAATCAATATACCGGCTACCTTGACACACCTTGACCACTATGCCTTCAATGGCACTAAACTCTTCAACGACAACAAAGATGAAGATGGAGCCGTTTATTACGACCATTGCCTTATCTATTATCCGCTGAACAGCAAAGAAGGGAATTATGAGGTAAAACCGGGAACACGTCTCCTAGCGTCCTATGTGTTTAGTGGCGATGTTAAATTGAAAGGACTCATTCTGCCCGAAGGTCTGCAATGTATCTGCAAATATGCCCTTGACGGAATGCAGCGTCTCGAGACCTTAAGTCTGCCAAGTTCGGTGTACTTTGTGGCAGACGGTTTTTGCAACAACGCCAGGAAACTTTCCACGATATATAATTACATGAAGACGCCATTGGATGTGTCGGAGGTGAAGAACTGTTTCCAGAATGTGAACCAAAGTCAGTGTACACTTTATGTACCCGCTGGAACACGCACAGCCTATCAGAAAGCCGAGAAATGGAAAGACTTCTCGATTATGGAGATGACTGCTGTCTATACCGTCACCTTTGTGGATTATGATGGGCGTAAGATTAGCGTGCAACAAGTGCCGAAAGGTGCCGATGCCATCAAACCCAATGACCCGAAACGTGAGGGATACGACTTCACTGATTGGGACGCAGACTTCACCAACGTCCAGAGCGACCTGACCGTTACCGCCCAATACGAGCGACAAACCTATACGGTATTGTTCGTGGACGGTTATAATGATGACGAGATTGATACCCAATACATCGAATATGGTGAATCGGCTACCGAGCCGGAGGTACCAATACACGATGGCTACGGCTTCATCGGCTGGGACAAGGAGTTCGATGTCATCACAGAGAATATCATTGTCACGGCTCAATACATCATCCCCGGTGATGCCAACGGTGACGGACAGGTGAACATCGCAGATGTCGTGGCCATTGCGAACTACCTGTTGGGCAATACCCTCAAGGGCTTCATCGAGGCTGCTGCTGATGCCAACGGTGACAAACAACTCGACTCTACTGATATCGTTGCCATTACGGACATCATTATGAACAACCCCTAACTATCACAGGGCGTTGCTTTGTCTGGCAGATGGCAGTTCTGGCAGATGGCAGTTAGGTTTTTGGAGGTGGTAAGAAAAAAAGAGAACTGTATAATTAT
>JAFZUS010000140.1 GCA_017618275.1 Prevotella sp. | reverse complement strand
TCTTGCCGGAGGCTGTTTTTGGGGAACTGAGCACTACTTCAAACAGATAGAGGGCGTAGTGGAAACAGAAGTGGGATTTGCCAACGGTCATACGGCAGATCCATCGTACAAGGAGGTCTATACCGACACGACGGGCTATGCGGAGACGGTACATGTGAAGTACAATCCTGATATAGTGAGCCTCGAATTCCTTTTGCAGATGTTCTTCAAGGCCATCGACCCCACAAGTCTCAACAAACAGGGACATGACGAGGGTACCCGTTACCGCACGGGCATCTACTATACCAATACCGAGGATTTGCCTGTCATCGAAAAAGTGTATGCCGAAGAGCAAAAGAAGTATCAGCAGCCTCTGGCTGTCGAAAAATTTCCGTTGCAGAACTTCTATTCAGCAGAAGAGTATCATCAGGACTACCTTGACAAGAATCCTACAGGCTACTGCCATCTGCCAGAGTCACTATTCGAGTTTGCAAGAAAAACTAAAAGCAGCGAATCAGCGAGGAAGTTGTATTGAATATGACGTGGACTGTATTATCTGATAATCGCACTTGCAACGACCTGCTACAAACGGAGCATGGGCTGTCTATTCTGTTAGAGACAGAGAAGTATCATATCTTGCTTGATACAGGAGCAAGCGATGTCTTCATCCGCAATGCAGAGCGATTGGGCGTTGGTCCTCGACCGAGCCTGCTTTCGCTCGACAAAGCTCGAGAGCGAATTAGAACTGGCGGCTTTGGCTCAAAGGCTGAAAACCAAATATCCCAATACTCAGTTCTTCACCAGCCATTGTACGGGTGATAAAGTCTTCGCCACGCTCAAAACAATCATGGGCAATTATCTTCATGCTTTTAGTAGTGTAAGACGATTTACGGACGGACTTCCTTGATTTCTGCTTCGCTGCCGTAAAAGGAGTCCGAAACAAGATTCTAAACATACCTTAATTATTCTCAAAATCAGCCATAAAAACAAGCATTATTCCTCAGAATTCGTTCTAAATGCCTAACTTTGCAACATTATTAAGGAGATATGACAATGCAAGAGATTAACTATAAGGATTACAGACAATATGAAGAAGATTCTGTTTTTTATTCTCGCCGCTACTTTGATGCTTAATTGTGGCAACAAGACAGGAAAAGCCATCAGCGACACAGACTCGCTGTCAACTGACTCCGTAGCAGATGCTGGGATAGACAAACATTCCGAGGCCTATATCCGCCAACGCATCGACACCATTTACAAAGGTGTTGGTAAGTCGACCTATGACAGCGAAGGGAAAGAGGTGGACTATATCCACAACCCCTTCAACCGCGACAGCGCCTATTGTTCACAGCGTTACTATGCGCTGATGAAGGAGGCTACCCAGTTGTGTAACGAGACGGGCGATATTTTGTACGACTACGATTACTGGGTGTGCGGACAGGACTGGTCTGACGACTGGAGTTACAAGGTGGCAAAAGTCTATGAAATCACAGATTCTACAGCCCTTGTGGATTTAATCATCCATAATTTCGGCGATACAGAGACCACCATTGCCCTCCGCTTTGAGCGCGACGATTGGTATATCGATGACTTCTCGCCCTCGAAAGACGGCAATGACGACAAGAAATACCTGCGTGAAACCATCCGTCAGGGCTTGATAATCCGTGAGAAAGCCAAGGCACTCGTCGGCTATTGGGGATGGGTAGGCGATGACGGTCCTGAGTTGCTGCTACGTCTGGAGATGAACGGCAAAGGATTGGAGGTCACGGAGTGTAACATCTATCGCCTCTATGGTTTCGACAAAGCCACAGCCACCTACAATGGCACCGACCTTTCTGTTGATGAACTAGATTACGACGAGGAGTCTCAGGAACTCAACCATGAGTTCCATTTCGATGCTCACTTGGACAAGAATGGGGATTTGAGAGGCAACTGCCGTATCAGACATCCAATAGCCAGCAGGAATTACGTAGGCCCACTCACTCTACGTAAGGGCTACTTCAAATATCGTGATGACGCAAAACGTAATTTATCTGACTATGCAGAATAAAAATTACCGATACAAATAGCGTTTGATACTCATTTTCGGAGTCTTTTCAAATGGCTCGTCAACAAATTCCACTTCGTTGATCTTACTGTAGACAGGAAGTGACTTGTTGGCTGTGGTGCGAATGATTTCAGGAATCTCGGAACGTCTGTTCATGTCCAGGTCATCGGGGATCTCAGGATATACCAGAGCCACTAACCTACCCTTTCGCTCCACGACCAGCGATTCGTTCACGTATGGGCAGCCAGACAATACGGCCTCCAGTTCCTCGGGATAGATGTTCTGACCGGAAGAGTTCAGAATCATCGACTTGATGCGACCTCGAATGAAGATGTTGTTATTTTCGTCCAACAGACCCAAGTCGCCTGTGCGGAACCATCCGTCATCAGTAAACGCAGCAGCATTGGCTTCAGGATTCTTGTAATAGCCGATGGTAATGTTGTTGCCCCGTACCTGTATTTCCCCTGGGACGTTCCTTGGATCGTCGGAATTGATACGAAGGTCGTGTACAGGTTTGCCGCAGGAACCCGGCACGAACTCCGTACACCATTCCCAACCCAGCAGCGGGCAGGCTTCCGTCATGCCATAGCCTACGGTATAAGGCAGACGTATCTTGGTGAAGCAATCCTCCACCTCGGGCTTCAGGGCAGCACCACCCATGATAAAACCACGCACCTGACCGCCAAAGGCTGATAGCACCTTCTTGCGGACGATCTTGTAAATCGCTTTTCGGGCTTGGGGTATGGCTGTCAGCCATTTCATCTTGTCGAGTGCAGGCTTGATGGAATTGGCATACACCTTCTCCATCACAAGCGGAACCGTGACCACCATATAAGGCTTTACTTCCTGCATGGCTCTCAGCAGCGTCGATGGCGAGGGGGTCTTGCCAAGGAAATAGACCGTCACACCATCGACATTGGGATGGATGAACTCAATAGCCAGTCCGTACATGTGGGCCATGGGGAGCATGGAGACGATGGTCTCACCAGGATGGTTGGGGAAATGGCTGTTGCTGAAAGCGTCGGTATCAGAAATGGCACCATAGGTGAGCATGACGCCTTTGGGATTGCCAGTAGTTCCAGAGGTATAGTTGATGATGGCCAGTTTGTCCATATTGTCCGAAGGATAGGAAACCTGTTCCTTCGAAAAACCCGTGGGATGTTTCTGTGCAAATGCTTTCTCGCGATTCTCCCATGCTTCGGCCACCTTCTCGTCACGATGCCAGAGCATCTGTCGGTCCTTCACGTCGATGGCAGCCCTGAGGTTAGGCATCTGCCCGGGATTGAGTTTTTCCCAGATTTCCTTGTCGGTGAAAAGTAGTACGCTGTCGGAGTGATGTGTGAAGGTGGAGATGCTATTGGGGTGGAAATCGGCCAGGAGGGGAACTGCCACACATTCGTTGACATTGATGTCCCAGAAGGTCATGGCCCAACGGGCACAGTTCCGTGCACAGATAGCCATCTTGCTGCGCTTTGTAATACCTGCCTCGTTTAGGAAAACCCGAAACACTTCAATGCTCCTTGCCACATCTGCATACGTAAATGAGTCACCCCCGTAGTCACAGAGTGCTTTCTGATTCCATTGTTGGCAGACGGTTTCCTCCAATGTTTTCAGATAATGTTTTATCGTTAATTGTTCCTTGGCCATACTCCATTTGTTAAATATGGCTGCAAATATACGAAAAAACGGAGAATAATGTGTATCTTTGCAAATAAATTTGCGAGAATTGACATAAAGATATAAGTGCACCACCCCTTGGCCTTGGAATATCTGGTTCAAACAGATAACACAATAGAAGAAATATGGAAACAGAAAGCCCGTATGTAGTGCTATTTATTCTGCATATTCAGTGAGATTGAGGTTATGCTCGATATTGATACCGTGCCAGTTGATATAAAGATCTATGGGATCGCCAAGGCTCTTGTACAGTTTCTCTCCTTCCTCTGTCGGGATGTCCTTGTCATCCTTCGACCAATTGTTCTCAGACAGGTTTCCCGCCATGTCATACTGTTCCATGTTGTTGAGGGTATATGCTAACTTGCTGTCCTTCAATACGGCTACCTCAATCATGTTGCAACAGGTTCCACAACTTCCGCTCGACTGGATGGCATTCTTGAAGAAGGAGATAGAACGATGAAAGTCGGCATCAATGAGGACATGAGGATCTTTGTCATCAAGCGTAAAGATAGCCTCATAGTGATCGGCATTACGCATATACAACTCCGCTTTGCCGTCGCGGTCAACATCGATGAGGGCATATTCGTGGAATTCAACGGGATCGTAGCCAGCGAACAAGGGTTCGGCCAACTCCACCAGTTCGGCATACCACTTGGATATATCGAACTGCTTATCGGTCTTGAACTCCCAGCCATAGTTTCTGAGACTCTCCAAGAGGTCGATACCGCCATCTTTCTCGAAGATGATGTTAGCCACACGCCACTCACCATCCTCTACCCGCATCTGCCAGCGCATGGGGACACCTTTGGGGGTGACGGCATCCTTCACCAGGAACTTCACCTCCGCCATACCGTTGGGCAGAATCTTCGCTTCAATATCGTTGGCACTCACATAACCTTCATAACAGTCGTAAGTCCAAGGATCCAACGGACCTTCGTCGCCAAAGTCAAAGAAGCCTCCGCATTCGCAGTCTCTGTCGGCAGCCCATGCATCCTCACGTACCTGCTGCCACTCCTTAGTACCGAAACGCTCGTCGACAGTAGGTTTCTTCTCGTCATAATTCTCCCTCAACTCATTCCAGTAATCATAGACGGCATTCACCTGTTTAACGACGGCCTCCACTGTGTTCAGCGTGTCGGGCACTTCAAACACCTGTGTACTATCGGCATCCGAAGCCTCATTCTTAGTTTGTCCTCCGCATGCCAGAAGCATCAGCAAAGCGGAAATCATCAAAATGCTTTTTCTCATAACGATTGGATTATAGTTTATTATTCACGGATGTCGTGACGAGAATCAACTATTGTTAATTTTTGGTGCAAATATAGCGAAAATTCCCAGAGAATCACTATCTTTGCCGATAAATTTAAGTGTATTTATGTATTTGTTTGATTAGAGACATGGTTGATTACGGAATAAAGGACAGAGTGGCCCTGATTACGGGAGCGATTTTGTTATTTGTATTGTTGCTGGTCAGTCCAGCAATGCAACTACAAGCGCAAGACATAGCACATTACAAACATATAGTCAAAGAACTTAGTTCAGCCAAGTATCAGGGACGCGGCTTTGCCAAAAACGGAGCAAATAAGGCAGGAAAGTTCCTTCAGAAGGAATATGTGAAGGCAGGTGTGGACGAGGTGATCCTTCAGCCGTTCACCATCGACATCAATACCTTCTGTGGAAAGATGGATATGTGGGCCGATGGCAAAAAACTGCAGGCGGGTGTGGATTTCTCCATGCGCGAGTATTCACCCGGTGTTCACGGTGAATTCCCTGTGTATCATGTGGATACTCTGAACTTCAATGCCGACCAGATGTTTGCCGACCTTCAGAAACCTGAATACGCCAATGCCTTAGTATGCTGCGATTTCTGGTTCTCCTACAAGCATAAAAAAGAGTTCTCCCGCCTGCAAAAGGTCGGAGAGTGCACCAATGCCGGTCTGCTACAGACTTGGACTTCTCCAATTAAATTTTATAAGGCATACGGCGAGAAGGTGGTGGATAAACCCATCATCTGGGTAACACCAGAGGCCATCAAAGGGGTGAAGAGCGTCCGTCTGAACGTCGACAATAAGTTCCTGAAGGGCTACGAACTGTTCAACGTGATTGCCAAGGTCTCAGGCGAGCGCCACGACAGTTGCTACGTCTTTACGGTCCATTATGACCACTTGGGCAATCTGGGCAAGAAGGTCTATTATGCAGGTGCCAACGACAATGCCTCAGGTACGGCTGCCATCGTCACATTAGCGGCCTATTATGCCAAACATCGTCCTCCATACGACATGTATTTCCTGTCGTTCTCAGGTGAAGATGCCAACCTCCGCGGGTCTGAGTTCTTTGCGAATAATCCCATAGTACCCTTGGAGCAGATCAAATACCTCTTTAATATCGACATGATTGGTGACGATAATCCTGTACAGTATTGTGAGGTTAGCGACGAGGGTATGCGAGGCTATCAGATCTTTGAGCAGACAAATAGCGAGAAGCAGTATTTCAAGGCACTGAACCGTGGTGAACTGGCAGCCAACAGCGACCACTATCCCTTTGCAAAGCGCCATGTCCCTTGCATCTTCCTCGAGAATCAAGAAGGTACAGCCTTCCCTTATTACCACACCATTTATGACAACTGGCAGCACGCTGTCTTCGACAGTTATGAGCCAGTATTCCATCTGGTGACGGATTTCATAGACAAGTACTAAAAAACAATAGTAAAAATGAATCACCAATCGCCCAAAAAGGCCATCGGTCAGAAACTAACCCTAATCATAACATTTATAGCGTTGGCGCTCTGCGGATGGGCACAGGGATTCCGTAATCCGGTATTGCCCGGCTTTCATGCCGATCCTTCCGTCTGTCGTGCTGGCGATGATTTCTATTTGGTGAATAGCACCTTCCAGTACTATCCTGGTGTACCCGTGTTCCACAGCAAGGACCTGATTCATTGGGAACAGGTGGGTGCCTGTCTTACCCGCGACTCGCAGGTCAGGATAGAGAACATGCACGAACAAAGCGGTATCTATGCCCCCACCATCCGCTACCATGAAGGCCGGTTCTATATGGTGACGACGGTCTATCCCTCGCGCAAACATTTTTATGTCTATACGGACAATCCTAATGGAGAATGGTCTGACCCCATCTACATCGACTTCTGTGTGGGCAGTTGCGACCCGACGCTGTTCTTCGACGACGGTAAGTGCTATTTCCTTTGGAAAGAGGGCGATATCAAGATCTGCGAGATAGACGTGAAGACAGGCAAACAACTCGGTGAGATACATCATCTGGGCACAGGTCTTGGTGGACGCTATCCCGAAGGACCGCATATCTATAAGAAGGATGGCTTTTTTTATTTGATGCTGGCAGAGGGCGGCACGGAGCACGGACACCACGTAAACATCCTGCGCAGCAAGAGTCTGTTTGGTCCCTACGAATCGAATCCTGCCAATCCCATCCTCTCGCATTTCAGCATGAAGATGCAGAACAGTAACATCCAAGGTTTGGGACATGCTGATCTGGTACAGGCTCCTGATGGTTCGTGGTGGATGATTTGCCTCGGCTATCGCACTCACGGCTATCTTCAGCACGTGATGGGGCGCGAGACGTTCCTGGCTCCTGTCGTATGGGAGAAAGGAGGTTGGCCTGTAGTAAACGGCGACGGCACTCTGCAACTCGACATGCAATGCCAGACGCTCCCACAGGTACCGATGCCTTTGGAACCATCAAAGGATGAATTCGATGCCAACAAACTGTCGCTCTATTGGAGCCACTTGAATATGCCGCAACGGGAAAACTATTCGCTGACAGCCCGCCAGGGATGGCTCCGTATGAAAACCTCTACTGTCACACTCGACGAGGTGGGCAATCCCACCTTCATCGGACATCGCCAATCGGAACCGAACTTCACGGCTACCACCAAGGTTGATGTGTCTGGATTGAAAGATGGTGGAGTGGCAGGCATTACGGCCTACGCTGCCCACCATAATCATTACGATGTGCAGGTAGTAGCGCGAGATGGACAGCGCTACATTCAGGCCAAAATCCGCATCGGTGAGATAGAACATATCGAAAAAGAGATTCCGCTCACAACCGATATCGTCTATCTGCGCATCACAGCCGATCCACAGTTCTATCATCTGTATTACTCAACGGATAACGAGCACTATACGCATCTTGCCCGTCAGGACTATCGTTATCTAAGCACCGAGACCATCGGTGGCTTCTGTGGTGTTCACCTCGGCATCTTTGCACATACACTCTCCAAAACCATCAGCCACGCTGATTTTGATTGGACAGACTTTAAGTTTTAAAAAGAATGATATCATAACTTTACGGAGGAGGTAGTATGGCTTGGAAACTGAAATATCGCTGTAAGGTCTGTGGTTATGAAGCCGAGGTGTATGAGGGACGCGGCTTGTTCCGTCAACAGATTACGCCTATGCTCTGCCCTGACTGCAAAACCATCCAGAATATCGTAGTAGGTGGTATCATTGCCGACGTGGCTCCATCCTACAGAAGCGAGGTGGGCCGTCTATGCCTGCAATGCGGCAGCGATAATATCAGAAAATGGGATGGTAAGACTTGCCCTAAGTGTCAGGGCGAAATGGAAGATACTGGAGAAAAGGAGTTTTGGACATGACAATATCCTCTACGCTCAGTATGTCACTTTCTGTTTATGACGGCATACTATAGACATGGACGCTGGCGCCTTGGGCTGCAGGCAGGAATTTAATACCCCACCAACACATCTGCAAGAGTACAAACGAAATGAGCAAGACCCACAGAGCGAGACGAGGCTGGTGTGTGGGTATTTGTCGGTAATGCACATACACGAGATAGGCAAACCAGGTGATAGCAGCCCACGTCTCCTTGGGGTCCCACGACCAGTAATGGCCCCATGCCTCCTTGGCCCATAATGCGCCAAAGAGCATACCGATGGTTATTAACGATATGCCGACGAAGACAAGGTTGTCCAAGTTACCCTGCTTCGAGCGCAACAGCAGATACAGGGCAATAACGGCGGCTGATGCCATCAGCGTATAGGCCAGCATGTAGGCAATGATGTGAGGTTTGAACCACGGACTCTGCAGGGCGGGCACCAGTGTGTCGGAATGGAGGATGGGCATGAAATGGTGTACGCAGAAGAAGGCAGCGGTTATCACTATAGCAATCGAGAGCGCACTCTTGGGATGCTTTCTCGCCTGTCGCCATCCGCCTGCCCAAGGTATAGAAAGCAGAATGAAACATACCGCTCCTGCGAGCATCAGATATATGCCCATATAGACCAACGGTAGCCACGGGTCGCTCACCAGTTCCAAGATGCTTGTCTGGCTCATGGACCCCATCTGCGTGTCGTAGCCGTACTGGTAGATTTTCCAACCGTCCACCTCTACGGGCTTGTTTACTTCGACGATGGTCTGGATATTATCACCTGTCTTCGGCAGAATCTGGATATCGGAGGCAAAACGGCGGGGCGAGCCGTCGTCGTAGGTCTCCATGACAAATTCCTTCAGTTCGATGGCGAAGGGCATCTCCACAATCTGCTGTTGCGAGGTCAGCGCACGCCATTCGGGTTCTCCCTTCATAGTAATCATTTTCAGCCGCTGCATGTCGGCATTGCCCAATGTGGCGGTTGTCATGGCGAGAAACAAGCCAAGGTGATTCAAGAGAAAAGGGATGTCCCTTTTCAAGTTGAGAGCGGAGAGTTTAGAGTTTAGAGTGCGTCGGAGGATGATCTGCCCCAGAATCACGGCGATATAGACGTAAATGAGTACGAAGGGCCAAAAATACAGCATGTAGTTGATCCATAAACTCCCCTCGCCCATTGGAGAGAGGCCGGGGGTGAGGCTCTTTTGTCGCGTCAGGCCCATGATGATGGTCAGCACGACGGCATAGACCAACGCTGGTATTGCAGCCTTATAGGTGCCAATGAACTGAAAAACATAAACCCGCTTCCGCAACAGAAAGAAGATGGCAATAAGTGCGAGGAATCCTGCCAGTACAATGCCGTTGACAGGCCAGCGGAAGGCATCCCAATCGACAGGACCACTGCTCAGTTCGAGCATCAGCCCAGCAATGATAAGGCCTCCTCCAATGAGGAAGCCTTCTTTCATTCCGTATGGCTTAGTCCACATGTTTACAAAATTACGAAGAAAACCCGATATTTGCTGATTAATTCACGCTATATTAACAACATTTAAGGAGTTCGAGGAAATCCTCAACAATTATTGACGTATGAAAGAGCAGAAATATCTTCAGTTGTTTTTCTTGACCGTGCGGATGGCATCGACAAAGTAGTGCATAGGATTGATGTAAGTGGTCAGATAGGCCCAGTAAGGCATGGAGCGCGCAGGGGTAAAGATGCCTGATTGCGCCTGCATCATCATCGGCAGCAATAGGAGTCCTAAAATGATCCGTCTCATAATCATTATTTATATTTGTTGGTGCAAAGATATAGTTTTATTACGAAATATATGCTACCCATACAACGCAAAAAATATTCTTTTTGTTCGTTTTCTACACAAAAAGAGCATTATATCAACCGCTTTTATTATCTTTGCAGCGAATTTAGGAACAAATAGCGTTACCGTGTGGGGTAATGAAGACAATAAAAACAGCAAGATATGTACAAGACCCGTTCCCTACCCAACACACGCATTGACGTGGCCGATGCCCTGCGAGGAATCGCAGTAGCAGGCATCATCCTGTATCACTCCGTGGAGCACTTCAACATCTTCACGCAGGAGACCATCCTCCATGCGCTGCCCAGTGACCAGACAGTAGCCGATGTCCTGACGTGGCTATTGTCTGGCAAGATGTACGGCATCTTCGCCATGCTCTTCGGACTGAGTTTCTTTATTATGAACGACAACCAGCAGCAGAAAGGCAAATGTTTCTCTGGACGCTTTGCCTGGCGCATGTGCCTGCTCTTCCTATTTGGTGTCATCAATGTGGCCTTCTACGATGGCGACATCCTGATGCTCTATGCCTGCTATGGCCTGTTGCTCATTCCCATCAGTTATCTGCCGTCGAAGGCGGTGTGGTGCATCATTGGCCTGCTGGCCATCCAGCCCGTGGAACTCTATTGTCTGTTGACAGGCACCACCATAGACAACTCCACCATGTGGGAACTCTATGGCAAGATCAACAGCATGCATGAACACGGCACATTTTGGGAGAATGCCCTCACTAACCTGCGATATGGTTTTGAGGTGAATTTCCGTTTTAATGTGTTCAGCGGACGACTCACCCAGTTGCTTTGCCTCTTTATCCTCGGCATGCAGTTAGGGCGCGAGAGGCTATTCTATAATGAGGGACGGCATTTGAATATCTGGCACGCCATCTTTTGTGTATCAGCCGCACTTGTCATCGGCCTTAGTTTCGTGGACTTTGGTGAACTCGACATGTGGCTCAAGCCCATCTACAACCTCATCATCCTCCTGATGATTGTCTCGGCTGTAGTATCAGCATGGTATGCCTTCGAGGGTGTGCGCCGCGTGCTCCATCACCTGTGTATCTTTGGTCGCATGAGTCTCACCAACTACCTGTTGCAGTCTGTCATCGGCTGCGCCATCTTCTGCGGCTATGGCCTCGCCTGCTATTACAAGTTGGGCATTACCTACGCCGTGATGGTTGGAGTGGCGATGGTTATCGTGCAATACCTCTTTGCCCGTTTTTGGTTCGCCAGCCATCAGCGCGGTCCGCTGGAGGGATTATGGCGAAAACTAACCTGGATAGGGGGAAGTCCACTCTAAGATAAAACTGTAATGGTAGGGTTTGTTGCCGTCGATGGTGTATTGGGGCAACGTGCGCTGGCCCCAGGTGTCGATTCCACCGACACCGTGCACATTCAGATCGATGTTCAGATTCACGAAGCGACCTCGTTGAATCTCGTGGGGATGGCCAGCATTTTCAAGATCTTCCTCACCGTAGTCCCAAGCACGGATACAGAGAGGCTGTAGACCCTCGATGCGGAGGGTGTTCTTTCCATTGGCAATGTTGAACCAACGTACATCTGTGCGACAGCCGTTATCCTGCGGATGGATATATTCCGTCTCGAATTCTGAGAGCGGCATCTTGTAACAACCAATGAACGCACTACGCTTGCGGTCAGGGTAGTTCTCCCAAGGACCTCGACCATAGTATTCGATGTTGGTGAAGTCGGCAGGCAGACGCATGCGCATGCCGAACTTAGGCATGATTGGTTTATCGTTTCCTGTGGGCTTATAGTCCATATCAACCAAAATAGTGCGCTCATTGATGACGGTATAGTTCACGGTAACATCGCTGACCTCTCTCCACACGGCGGTACGCTCGGCGAAGTGGGCAGCATGCTGGTTATCGTTCTCAGGCTTCCAGAAATAGGGCTCCAAAGGTGCCTGCAGCATCTCCTGGTCATCTATAATCCACGAGGTGAGTTTGTTGTCTTCAATAGTGATATTCTTGGCGGAGACTTTGTCATTGGGCGTGACACTCCAGGGGAAGATATACTCTCTAAGCACAAACTGCTCACGGGCAATAGCGAAACCTTCCTCAGCCCAAGGTTTATCTTCCTTCAAACGAGCCTCAATGGTCATCGTCATTTCATTATCGTCAGGATAATAGGGCAACTCGATGTGGTCGCCTTTAAGGTTCAAGAGTCCACCACCGATTGTATCGCCAGTGCAAGAGAGCGTATAGAAATAATCGTATTCCTCGAGTGACGTAAAGTTATCGTGGTTAATAATCCGGATGTTGTCGCCATCGAGTATGAACTGCAAAGGCTGATAGACATGCTGCACCTCATAATAATGCGGATGAGGCTTGCGGTCAGGCGCTATCAGACCATTGATATTGAACGGACCGTCATTAGGTTTGTCGCCGAAGTCACCGCCATAGAGGAACCCCTTCTCCGAAGCGATGCCCTGATCCACCCAGTCCCAGATGGCTGCACCACAGATGCTGCTATCAGCATAGATGACATCCCAGTATTCCTGGAAGTTGCCCATTGAGTTACCCATGGCATGGGCATATTCTCGCATAATGAATGGCCTGTCGCTGACCTTCTGAGCCTCGCTGGCGAGGCGGGTGGGCGATAGATAGGCATCGTCGTAGATATCCGAATACCTACGGTCTGTGTCACAGAAGGGCAGGGCGATAGTGTCGAGAGTAACGACAGCATCACGCATCGCCTTCAGGTTGGGTCCTACCCCACCCTCATTGCCCATACTCCACATGATGACGCAGGGGTGGTTTTTGTCGCGCTGCACGAGTGAGACGGCACGATCGACATGGGCATCCTTCCAGTCTGGATCCTCGCCCATCACCTTGTTTGCATAACCGTAACCGTGACTCTCCTGATTGGCTTCGTCCATGACGTAGATGCCCCATCGGTCGCAGAGTTCATAGAGATATTCGCGATCAGGATAGTGGCTAGTACGCAGAAAGTTGATGTTGGCCTGTTTCATTAGTCGCAGGTCCTGTTCATAAGTGGCATCATCCACATAGCGACCCGTCACAGGATGGTGGTCGTGACGGTTCACGCCACGCAACTTCACGTTCTTGCCGTTGATCTTGAAGACCTCACCCACGCACTCCACACGCTTCACACCAAAATGGTTGTCGAAGTGCTCATCTCTTAATTCTATACTATAGTCATAGAGGTTGGGCTTCTCTGCCGACCACAGACGTGGATTAAAGATGGTGTAGGTGATCTTGACATGCGTGGTATCTCCAGGGAGAATCACTGGGGCGAAGGCAAAGTAACCGTCCGGTCTGACAGTCGAGGGCCGTTCACTCTGATTCTCATAGGTCTTGAAGAACACGCTCACATTCTTGGCTTTCTTCTTATCCATATTGCAGATGGCGATGTCGGCAGTGACGTTAGCCTTAGTAAAGTCCTTGTTAGGCACAGCTGTTACATGATAGTCGGCGATATGAACCAAGGGGCGCACCCACAACTGTACGCTGCGGAAGATACCGCTTAAGCGCCACATGTCCTGATCTTCCAGATACGAGCCGTCGCACCAACGATACACTTCGACAGCGAGTTTGTTGCGACCCTCGCGGACGTATTTCGTCACATCGAACTCTGCAGGCGACATAGAGTTCTGGCTATACCCCACCTTCTTTCCGTTGATCCACACATAAAAAGCAGAATGTACACCACCAAAATGCAGAATAAGGTTTTTCGAAAGCATCTCCTTCGTCACATCGACAAACGTGACATACGAGCCAACGGGGTTGCGGTTCTCATAGGCCGTCCAGTCCTTAGGCGGCTCTGTGGTCACACTTGGGCGGTTTCTTACAAACGGATAGTTGATATTAATATAAATAGGTACTCCGAAACCCTGCAACTGCCAATTGCCTGGGACGGTAATCTTATCCCATCCGCTTACATCGTAATCCTCACGATAGAAGTTGGCAGGACGCGACTCAGGATCTTTCGACCAATGGAACAGCCACTGTCCGTCGAGACTTACAATCTCCTTGCATTCTTTTTCCTTCGAGGGCAATTGCAATGTCGCGTGATACGGCAGTTTGTTAATACCGAGTACGGCAGGATTTTCCCAGTCGTGTACTTGTGCAATTGCCATCATTGTGGCCCATAGCACGATTGAAATGATGAATAGTCGTTTCATATCTTGTGGCGTTTTTGGGGTACAAAGATACTATTTTTTTGAAAAAGTTTGGAAGTTATTGTATTTTTTATTTCCTTTGCAAGCAAAATCAATAAAAAGAACCGATGAAAAGACTATTTACGGTATGCACCGTATGCTTCCTACTGACGGGGATTGCCTGTGCTCAATCCGTTAAATCCGTGCAATCCGTTGTTCAAAGTCCCTGCGGCCCAGTGCCGACGGAGGACCAGTTGCGCTGGCAGGATATGGAGATGTACGCCTTCATCCATTACTCGCTGAACACGTACACCGACCAGGAATGGGGCTTCGGCAACGAAGACCCGCAGTTGTTTAACCCCAGCGACCTCGATTGTCGGCAGTGGGCACGTGTCTGCAAACAGGCAGGTATGAAGGGCATCATCTTCACCGCCAAACACCACTGCGGCTTCTGTATGTGGCCTTCGAAATATACGGAGTATTCCGTGAAGAACTCGCCGTGGAAACAGGGCAAGGGTGATGTGGTTCGCGAACTGGCCGATGCCTGTCGGGAGGAAGGTCTGAAGTTTGCCGTCTATCTCTCACCGTGGGACAGAAACCATGCTGAGTACGGACGACCTGCATACGTGACCTATTTCCGCAACCAACTGCGCGAACTGCTGACGGAGTATGGCGACATCTTCGAGGTGTGGTTCGACGGGGCCAACGGTGGTGACGGCTGGTATGGTGGGGCTAACGAGACGCGCAAGATAGACCGCACGACTTACTACGAGTGGCCTGAGACCTACCGCATAATTCGTGAATTGCAGCCTAAATGTCTCATCTGGAACGATGGCAGCGACCGTGGTGACCTGCGTTGGGTGGGCACCGAAGCAGGCAATGTAGGCGAGACCAACTGGAGCCTGCTGAACCACGACGGCGAGGTGACGTGGCCCATGCTGCACTATGGTCTGGAAGACGGCGACTCATGGGTGCCTGGCGAGACGAACACCAGCATCCGTCCGGGCTGGTTCTACCACGACACCGAGAACGAACACGTGAAGAGTCTGTCGAAACTGATGGACACCTATTATAAATCGGTGGGGCGCAACTCTACCCTACTGCTCAACTTCCCCATCGCTCCCAACGGCCGCATCCATCCCACCGACTCGCTGCGAGGCATCGCGTTCAACAAGATGATTCACGAGGTGTTTGTTAATGGAGAGTGTAGAACGGAGAGTGTAGAGTTTACTACCGCCACTGATGGGAACGCAGACTCTAAGGCGGCAGCAAACTCTACACTCTACACTCTACACTTTAATCGGCCTACCGCCTTTAACCGCTTTGTCGTCGAAGAGGACATCCGCTATGGTCAGCGCGTGAAGAAGTTCTCGCTGGAGGCTCTTGTCGACGGGAAATGGATTCCTCTGAAGGACGAACTCGTGGAAAATGGTGATGGATTAACCACCATCGGTCATCGTCGTATTATATGTTTCCCCACCGTCACGGCTACCCGTCTGCGTTTCACCGTTCTTGATGCGAAATGCGAACCCATCATCAAGCGCACGTCCGTCTATCTGGCTCCAGAACTGACCCCCGACATCCCCGACAGCGGCGAGAAGCGCAGCAGCAACCTCCACTATTTCTTCAGCAGTCCCAAGCAGATGCTGATCGACTGGGACTCGGAACAGACCATCACCGCCTTCCGCTATCTGCCGCCACAAACGACGCGCGAAGGTACTGTCACTCACTATTCCCTTTGGGCCTCTACCGATTGGTCAAACTGGACAAAACTTGCCTCGGGCGAGTTCTCGAACATCGTTAACAACCCCATCTGGCAGACCATCAAGTTTGCCCCCACGAAGGCCAAAATGCTTCGTCTTGATGCCGACCGCCTCGCAGAAGGCGAGCGCATGGCTTTCGGCGATATAGAAGTCCTACATTAGGGATTTAAAAGTATCTTGTGATGCCTGCATGATCGAAATTATTCATTTCGTTCATCATTCGTACAGCAGAGTCGAGGATGGGGAAGGCACAGAGGGCACCTGTCCCCTCGCCTAACCTCAAACCTAATGAGAGTAACGGCTTGGCACCCATCGCATCGAGCATGCGACGATGTCCGCTCTCATCGCCACAATGTCCGAAGACCATATAACTTTGTGCTGCGGGATAGAGCCGGCAGGCGGCAAGGGCACAGGCCGTCATGATGAAACCGTCAACTAATATAATAAGGTGTTGCTCGGCTGCTCGCAACATTGCTCCGATAGCCGCAATCATCTCGAAGCCGCCGAAGTAGCGGAGCACCGCACAGGGGGTCAGGAACGCGTGTGATATCTCAGATGTCACATCGTTCCTGACCCCCTGTGCGGTGACCCCCTGTGCGGTGACCCCCTGTGCGGTGAATCTTTCCACGGCCAGATGGAGCACTTCGCGCTTATGGCGGATGCCTGGGGTGTCGAGTCCGGCACCGGCACCAATACATTCGTCGAGAGGAATATTGCAGAAAAGGCTCATCCAGATGCTCGATGGCGAGGTATTGCCAATGCCCATCTCACCAATGCTGAGCACACGGCATCCTTCAGCAATACAGTCATCCACCAACGAAGTTCCTATTTCGATAGCCTTGTCAAACTCTTCCTCCGTCATCGCTGGCTCATAGAGGAAATTGCGCGTACCTCGCGCTATCTTGCGATGAATGATACCAGGCACAGCAGAGAGATCGTAATCCACGCCCACATCGACAATACGCAATTTGAAACCGTGCTGACGACAGAACATATTCACACCGCCACCACCATGGGTAAAGTTGATCATCTGCTGCCAAGTGACCTCTCTTGGTGACACGCTGACACCCTCGCGCTCTATGCCATGATCGCCACCCAAGAGCAGATGACAGGGATGAGCCAACGAAGGTGTGAGCGTCTGATGGATCAGACACACCTGCATCGCCAGTTCCTCCAGCACACCCAACGACCCTTTGGGCTTGTTCAGGTTGTCTATCTTGTCCTGAATAGAAGGCCGCATTGCCTCATCAGGCCTTATGATCTTAAAATCTTTCATATCTCTCACTTCTCACCTCTCACTTCTTAATTCTAACCGCGATTCCGCTCACCATCAGTATCACCTCGTCTGCCTTGCTGGCCACGTATTGGTTCATCCAGCCTTGTAGGTCTGTGAACTTCCGTTGTACGGCATTATCACTCACGCCACCCATACCAATCTCGTTGGTCACGAAAATATAGGTGGCATCCTTGGCTGTAAACTTGTCGAACTCAGCCTTGAGGGCTTCGAGAGCGGTATCAACTTCCTGCATCTTGAAGAAGTAATTGGTACACCAGAGTGTGATACAGTCAATGACAGCCACACGCCCTGTCAGGTCATGACGGCTCAGCAACATCTCCTCCTCAATGTTCGTCCACTCCGGACCGCGGCGCTCCTGATGTTTTTTCACCCGTTCAGCGAACTCTTCGTCCCACACGTGGGCCGTAGCCACATAGACGGGGTTTTTGCTTAGCGACAGAGCAAGTTCCTCAGCGTAGCGGCTTTTGCCTGAACGGGCGCCGCCTGTTATCAATATCACTTTCTTCATCAACTGTAAACTATAAACAGTAAACTATAAACTATAAACAATAAACAATATAACGATGGCGAGCACTTCAGCCGTGCGGTTGATGCGCACTGCTTTCTGCATGTCAGCAGTGGTCAACTCACGGGCGTTCTCGCCAATATAGGGTTTATTGAATAATTCTCCGAAATAATAGTGAGGTCCTCCAAAACGACAGTCTAGGATGCCTGCCAGAGCAGCCTCAGGATAGCCGCTATTGGGCGAAGCATGCATTCGTCCGTAGCGACGGACGAAAGTGAAAAGTGAAGAGTGAAAAGTGAAAAATTTGCTACCGCCATGAATGTTTACAGAAACAAGTCTTGGCAATATCATTAGGAGCGCCGTGATGCGGGCGGGGATGTAATTTGCTACATCATCAATGTGGGCAGCCCAGCAACCGAAGTCCTTGTAGCGCTCAGTCTTGTAGCCAATCATCGAGTCGAGCGTGTTCACCATCTTATAGGCTACCATCGCAGGCACGCCCCCAATCGCCAACCAGAACAGCGGCGCTATCACCCCATCGCTCAGATTCTCTGCCAACGTTTCCAAGGCCGCTGTACGAACCTCTTGGGCGGAGAGTTCTGAGGTGTCGCGCCCTACGATGCGTGCCACCTGCTTCCGACCTTCTTCCAAGGAGCGATCTACAGCATAAAACACCTCGCGAACTTCACGGATCAACGTCGTTCCGGCCAGACAGCAGAATATGGCTATCACATCGAAAATCCAGAGAAATACCGGCAACTGATAAACCTGTTGATGTGTGCCGTCAAAGATAAAAATCGCAAAGATGCCTAATAGATGTCTGATGACCCAAACAAATCCAAACACCAACAGAATCAGGCCAACAGCCAATAAGGCTCCTTTTAGCATCCGATGACTACCCTTATTAAGATGCTTCTCACCACTGGCTATCATCTTGCCAAAGCCTACAACAGGATGTGGCAACCATGCAGGGTCGCCCAACCATAGGTCGAGCAGCCAGCCGATAAGGAGAGTTATTACTTTAGTCATTTGAAAGAATCCAAACTTTGCCGAGCGTAAGCATCATCGTTTTTTCAGTGGCAAAGGTACGGTTTTTCTTTGATATAACAAGCAACTTTATCAAATATATTTGGCGTAAATAAAGGAAAAAACTGTTCACATCCCTTTCAGCGTCGAGTTCTTGAGTATTGCTGTGCTTTGTCCGAGCAAATGGATGAACTCACGGGCAGATGCTTTCATGTAGCCGTTCTTCAATGTGTGGATGCAACCTTCCATATCGTTTCCAGGCACATCAATGGGTATGGCACGAAGAGCAGGTTCGTCGATGACTGTTGATTCTGAAAGAACGGTAACGTATTTGGTCTGCGACACTAATTTAAAGAGCAGTCCGATGGTATTGATTTCCACCTTAATCTTATAATGATGGTCGGTATGTCCTGTCACCTTGTCGAAGGCATTACGGGCCTGCAGACCTTTGGCGGGCATGGCGAGACAGTATCTTTCCAATTGTTCGAGATTGATGCTTTTCTCCTTGGCCAGCGCATGGCGGTCGTTGACAATGGCTGCCAAGCGGTTGTTGAACAGCACCTGACTCTCAATGCGGTCGTTCCGCTCAGAGGGCTTAAAGGCCAGCACGAAGTCGAGTTCATGACGCTGCAACTTGTCGATGAGTTCTGCCATTGAAGAATAGCAGACGTTTAACTTCACCTTAGGGTATTTCTTCAGGAAGTCGATCATCGTCTCAGCCATGATGCTGCTGAACGAATAGGTGACACCGATATTCAACTCTCCCGTGAGCAGATGCTTCAATTCCTGCATCTGCTGGAGGCAGTTGTCAACAGCATGGATGCTTTCACGGGCCATTGGCACTAACAAATGACCTGCTTCTGTCAACACCACCTCATGGCTATTACGGATAAAGAGTTGCTGGTCGAGTTCACGCTCCAGATTCAGGATTTGCTGCGAGAGCGTGCTTTGAGTGATAAAAAGTTCGCGCGAAGCCTCAGAGAAGTTCAGCGTCTCAGCGAGTTTCAGGAAATATTTGAGTTGTCGGATTTCCATATACCTTATTAAAGATTAGGTGATATGCTGGCTATCCAGTCATCCAGACTCCATTGTTTTGAACCAGTGTAAAGCACTTGTCCCACGATATGGGCACCGTTCTTCCTCAAATCCTCACAAAAGTTATCAACAACCCAACTATTAACAGAGCCAGCACTATTTACCAATATCGCAATTCCCTTGCTATTAATATTGTTATACAAAAGAGTCTGCCACTCATATAGCCAGAGAATTGGTATTTGCCCATCTCCCTCTAAGGTGATGCAAAGCACGAAGTTTCGTGCACTTTCCAACATCCGAGGATTCAGTACTTGTACACTGACGGGCTCTGCTCCCAACTTATCTGCTATTTCTTCTGCCGTGGCCTGACACCTGTCATAAACCACAAGGATTGATTCTTTTCTCATATCTCGTATCTATTCAATTCATTTAGGAAGGAGCAGATTTGTCTCACGACAGGCTGCCCCTGTAAACTTATATAATAATACACGTATGACTCCCTATGAGTCAAAAAAGAGTTTACACCAACAAAAATCTGTTTGCGCCAGATTGCACCATACATCGTGATGCAACGGCATTCTTTCCGACAAAGGCTGGTCTTCAGACTTTCCTCCACTCCCAAGCGCCTTCTCGGACAATAGTTCAATGGCGTTTATGCTTAGGAGCCATAACGGAGTTCACTGCTGCGGGACAGTCGGAGATTCTCACTCACATTCCCAATTAAGTGCAGTTAAGCACACCTTTACGGGCAACTCTTTTCAGAATTGCGCGGCAAAGGTACACAATTTCTTCGATATGACAAAAAATCAGGCCAAAAATCGTTCATTAGATTTTCCGATAGTAACGTTCGCAACAACTAATAACAAGGAGCCGGATTCCTCAGATTATTCCATTAATTTTGCAGCCAGAGTAATAACTATAAAACTTGTAGGAATATGAATTATATCCTGATTGTAGCCCTGGAGTTCGTGATTGCATTCGCTGGTGTGGCTTGCCTGATACGGTATTACAATAGCAAGGCATAGTCACTCCAATATATCACTTCTTCCTTGCCCTGAAATAGACCATTGCGCCCTCCACGTGGAAGTCTATAATATCGTAGTAAGGCTCCAAACGCTGTTTGAGGGTTTCAACGGTATCAAAGGGAGGCGTGAACCATCCCATGCGGGTCATAACAGTACGGGCGAGCCAGTCGGCCACTTTCTGTTCCCCTGCGATATAGAAGCATGCCAGCAGTTCGCCGCCAGGTTTCAACGTGCGGAGGATTTCTGCGTATGCTATGGTCTTGTCAGGAAACACATGGAGGCCGTTCATGCAGAGCACCTTGTCGAATGTCCCATCCTTAAAGGAAAGTGCGCCCACATCGCCTTGCATGGTTTTGATATTGGTGATGCCTGCACCACGAAATCGACTTTCAGCCTGTTCCAGCATATCCTGGCTGTAGTCAAGACAGGTGATGTCGGCTTTTGTCATCCGACGGTACTTATCCTTTGTGAATACGGCTGTGCCTACAGGAACATCCAGCAACTTACCAGAAAAATCATCGGGAATCCAACTAAGCACCCTGCGGGCTATCTCGTTGTCATCGACACCACCCCAAAGCAATTTGAAATACAACTTACTCCACCATTTACCTTGCGTAATCGCATCATCATAGAAACTCTTGCTAAACTTGTACGATTTTTTAATCTTGTCTGCCATATATCTTCTTTATTTGTTTGACGCTGCAAAGCTCGTGCAAGCCGAATGCAATCAAGCTCGCTTGAATTGCTGAGGCGCCGCCGAGTTTCGCGGTTGAATGAAATTCGACCGCAAAGGTACGGCGAATGACTCGCAACTTGGTTGCAAACATAAAACAGCTATGGTTTTACACCAAGAATCGTAGCATAAGATGGCTTCTTCCGATGGATTTCCGTCTGTGTGAAGCCTGCATCATCGAGGAATTGCTTTAGCTGCTCAGGAGGATAGGCAGTCATGCCTTCCACTACGTTCGTCCATTTAGAGTCCGTATCGATCACCTCTACCATGATGGCGAAATGACCACTAGGCTTCAAAACCCTGCGAACCTCCTGCAGACAACTGGGTAGGTTTGGCCAGAAATAGACCGTCTCGACAGCCGTCACAAGGTCGAACGTTCCGTCATCATAGGGCAGTTCTGCCGCTGATCCCTGTTGCACAAATACCTGTTTGTCTATCACGTCGGCATTGACCTTTGTGGCTTTGGCCACACTCTCCTCAGAGATATCGATGCCATAGACCTTGGCACCTTGGCTCCTTTTGAGCAGCCTTTTCAGTGTCGCGCCGCCACCACAGCCGATGTCGAGCATCGTCCATCCGTCCTGAATGTCAACAAGGCTCAATCCCCAATTTGTCAGCGGTGCATGACACAGGTTCATAAACTTCAATATAGCGCGTCCCATCCGTCCCTTCGGGTGGGCGCAATTGGTGAAAAACGATTTCAAAAGTCCCATAACATGATTCTTTTACTTACTGCAAAGATGCTTTCGCTCGGCAAAGGTACGGCGATTCCAAGAATTGTGCAATACTCAAAAGTTAGGCTTTTTCTTTGCCGTATCACCCAAACAGCATCCTAAACCAATTAATCATAAGTAGGTATCAATTCTAAATTATCCCCATATTTATTTGTTTTTTCGCTCACTTATCCGTACCTTTGCAAGCAAAATTTCGGACGATGTATTTCACAGGAATAATCATAGCTATTTGTACCTTCTTGACCATAGGGATTTGGCATCCTATTGTCATCAAGACAGAGTACTACTGGGGTACACGCCCCTGGATTGTGTATTTAGTAATAGGTTTAGCCGCCATCGTGGCTGCTTTGTTTATTGAGAACACCCTTATCTCTGCCGTTGTAGGAGTCTTTGGTGCCTCAGCCCTTTGGGGAATTGGAGAACTTTTTGAACAGAAGAAACGAGTAGAAAGAGGCTGGTTTCCTCGAAATCCCAAGCGTAAATATTGATTTATTTATCCCAAGGATTATCAAAACCAAAAACAGAATGAATATCCAGATGATGGCAGCGGACGACGGACGAGGAGGGAGTTTTTGGCTGCCGAACTGACACTGGTACTGTATCATACGGTCGATGTAATCATCCACCGTCTGCCAATGGCCTGCCTGTACCTCGGCAATAAGACGGGGAAACACCTCGCGGATGTATTTCTGGTGCTCCGAATCGATGGAGGCAGGGAGTTCGTCGGTGGCACTATACCACAATACCACGCCATCCTCCTGATGAGGAAACAGACGCATTGTTTGCCAGCCGTCGGCCAACAGAATATAGCCTGCAAATATCTGTTCTACGCTGAGGCTATCATCGGGCTGTATAGTACGATGGGCATGGACCGAAATGGGCGACAGCGAGCCTCCATCGGAGGCAAACAACTGGCAGAAATGCGTGGCCTGCTTTTGTGGAATAACAAGGGGAGATGCAGACAAAGATGCTGACCCTGCAATGAGGATGAGGATCACGGGGACGGTTCTGATGATCCAATTTTCGGAGAAAATGGTATCACGCAGAACCGTCCCCATGATCTTAAATCGACTCGATAAACTTAACGATGGCATCGCGATCGGCTTTCGGCAGATTGTAGAACTTCTCGGTGGCACGATAGCCATCAGACTGCTTGGAGTACCCATGCCACATGATGGCCTCGATGACGGTACGGGCCCGGCAGTCGTGCAGACGATCGTCGGCACCAGTGAGACGGCGACTCAAACCGCGACCCCACAGCGGTGTGGTGCGGCACCAACCGGTACGGATGTCGTTAACCATGAACAGGCGGTGCTGAACCAAGTCGGTGTAAGGCCAGATGGTCTGATGGGCGTACTTTGGCAGCATACTGCTGGCGCTCTTGCCGATCTGCTTGGCATAAGCCTTCGTACTGGCATCAACCCACATATCGTCAGAGCCGGTAGTCCACGACGGACGGTGACACTGGGCACAACCTATCTCGCTGAACAGTTGCTTGCCACGCTGTACATCGGCATCGTTCAAGTTACGGGCAGCAGGTACAGCCAAACCACGGTGCCACACCATAAACTGGTAGTACTGCTTGTCGCTCATCTCTTCTATCCCATTGTAGGGTGCGCTGTTCAGCAGATACTTCTCGAAAGTCTCCTTATAGGCGACAGATGGGGTGTTGAGCACCTCGTAAACACGATTGGCAATGCCCTCATCAGTACCGTCGGCATAGTAAGGATAAAGAATACTGGTTGGTGACGAACCGTGCTGCTTGATGTAGCTGATCACCTCAGGGTCTTCGCTCTGCGCCTTAGCCCACGCTGTAGTGGTGTAGAGCCAATGGCGGTCGCTACGGGTGACGTTGGTGATGTTCCAGATGGCATTGGCACCAGCACCATCCTGCAACGAGCCACGCGTCATGGCGTAAGTGAAACGCTTCAGCGGACCGTGCCCGCCGCGATGCGACCCCGTATCGTTGTAAGGCGCAGAGTAGTAGGCGCTGGCCTTGAAGGTATTCGCCTTCTTATCCCACATGGCGGGATTCAACTCCACATATTTGCCCTCAGACGCCCACTGCTTCTCAATATCCTCATCGTCGATGGCATCGAGCAGCGCCGTACCGTAGACGCCGATAGTTGACTCCAGGCGAACATCATAGTCGGTAGGCTTCGGATTGGTATTGAAGGCCGACTGCGGGATGCGCACCTCAGGATAGATGAGTGAGTAACTCTCGCCATCGGGGAAGGTCATCGCGAGTCCACTCTCCATAGCCGTCACCGTCTTCCAGTCTATCTGTATCTGCGTCTCGTCGATAGGAGCCTTGAAAGGTGCCATCGCCTGCGTCTGCGGCATACCCGTTACTTCAGAAATATAGGCATTGTTGCTGGGGTGATAGATGACCAGCAGATAGCCGTTGCCAATGGTGTTGGCGCGATACTCCGTCTGACGCTTGCCGTGTCCGTAACTCGGGTGACAGGCAATACAACTGTTGCGCACCCAGGCAGGACCCAGTCCGCGACGAGGAGCCTGCTCAAAGGTGTAGAGGTGCTCGAAGAGGTCATTACCCGTCATAAAGTCGCTTTCCATCCCTGCTATCTGTTCCACGGCTGGTGTCGGAGCCGAATAGCTGGCCTTCTCGGTAGTACCCAGCTTTCCGCCAGGGAACCATTCTTCAGCCGTAAAGATACCCGTAGCCTTGCCGAAGGCCTGCTCCTCAGTCTCCAACGGACCCAGTTCGGTCAGATCATTGCTGTCCGAACAAGCGGTAAAGGCAGGCGCCACTATAAGCCCTGCCAGTACCATTTTAATGATGTTTCGATAGTTCATATATTATTATTCAAATTCAGCCGCAAAGGTACGGCGATTCCCTGAATCCTGCAATACTCAAAAGTCGGTATTCTGAAAGCCGTCGACACACCCCATCTGACAGAGTCTTTCGGCGGCTAATCATTTAGAGATAAGACCTTTTTAATCAGACCTTATTATTGGCTTCTACAACCATTATTTGGATACAGTAAAAAGACCGTCCATGATGGACGGCCTATAATATTGCAAATTTCCTATTATTCAATTCTTTTCCAATGTCACATAATTGGCTTTTAATTCTCCTTTGCCATCTACTGAATATGTCTTCAGTATTTTTAGTTTCCTGTCATCTGATACTAACATGACTTGTATTCCGTTCAAACGCTCAACATGGGTTTTGGAGAAGAGTTTAGAATTATAGTAATCGCTCTCTAATTGCTCAATAAACTTCTCGGCTCTTTTCATTTCGGCATCTGACGGATATTTCTTTAAAACAACATCATTTTTCTTGCTCAATGTCTTTGTTTTCGCATTTAGTTCAGACATTTTCCGATTGTATTCGCCTTTTGTAATTTGTCGATAAGCATATAATCTGTTCAAGACCTCCATTTCGTAACCGATGCCACCTATTCCAAGCATCATCCCCATTGCGTCCTTTTCAAAACCAGGCTCAGTATTTATACCAAGTTTCTTATTTATCAGATAGTATGCCCATCTTCGAACTCCTTCACTTTCAGACTTGATATTATACGCATTATGCTCAAAATCATAAAGCATCGTTGCTCCATCATAACACTCAAATCTATTATCTACAGAAACCCCAATTAGATTTCCGTTCTTATCTAAAGCATACAGAAGCCTATCTTCATTGAAGTGAAATATGTAATCAGGATATTCTTCTGACTTGTAATAATTCTCTTCCTTTGGAAAAGTCGTTACGATATGTTCCAAGCCTCCTTTCCTTTCAATATCCTGTAACCACTTCCATTCTTCTGCTCCAATGCCTTCGTACCAAGGGTTGAAAACGGTCACGGGTTCGTCTGCTAAGAGCGGATTCTTGATGGTTATGTCTATCTTCTTTTTCAACAATCTTTCCGTGTAATTGGCATAGTTGTAAGCCTCGTTTTCATGTCTTTCAATAGGACTCGGCAAGCCAAGGGCATTTCCCATTTCCCTGCCATCGCCAGTATAGCCGTCTCTTGCAATGGTCGTTGCCAATATTTGCCCTCTATCTGTCAGATTTAGAAATCCTTGAAGCAGGGTCTCTTCTTCGTCCAATTTCTTCATGTATATGGGTATGGCATTCATGCAGTTCTTTCCAACCTTAAGTTTTTCCTTTTCTTTGTCACTCCAAGGACCGCCGTGCCTTTTCATTATGTCACTGAAGACATAAATCAGTTTATCATCTGTCAGTTTCTCTCCCTTTAGGGCTTTGATGGCTTCAACTTGAGACTTTACCGTCTGTACTACTTCCAGTCGATATTCAGCATATTGTCTTTTCGCATCAACTTTACGCTGATTAGCCGCAGTATCTTCAACTTCCACATTCTTTATAGTAAGCGTTGGATAGATTGCCATTCTATTGCTAAACCTATAATGATCTTTGGGGTAGTTGGGGATTGAAACAGGAATAGTAACATCACCGGCTGATACACCGCCAACTGCTGCAATTTTCGTTTCGTCAACAGGGTAAAAAGAAAGAATTGAGTCTTTGATAGTAAAAACATTCTGATAATACTGCCGCCCATTATATTCAATGAACTTTTGGGCAAGACAGGTCTGAATACAAGCAAACAGACAAACGACAGAAAGAATCTTTTTCATAAGCACTGCTTTATTATAGAATCAATATACAATTCACGACTAATGATTCGCTGGTTAGGATGATATACATCAAGCAACTTCGCTCCGTCTTTTTCATATACGTGAATAACGCCATCTTCTCGATAAATCGGTTCAGTATCCATACCCATCAAATCATTCTTGAACAATTCAAATGTATAACCAAAGATGATGATTTGTGGCTCGTACATTTTAATCTGTTCCAGCAGAACATCCCGCCAGTTTGAATATGCTGAACGAATTTTCTCACCATCACTTTTAGTATATCCTGGCATCTTGCTCACATTGATATATGCGATTTTCTTTAGAACATTTGCCATTCTTGTATCGTCACGAATCCAGTCCATGTCTTTCCACAAGCAGCGATTTGTGATGCCGTATGAGGCATATATTATCGGTTGCCACGTCCTGTTCTTCCAAGCGTCATCTTTCTCAAAAACTTCCGACATATCCCATCCCCCACCGCAAGGGATTCCGTTTTCATCAATATCATCCCAAGGCTCTTTCAATACCCACATGATGCGAGGCGATGATTTCAGATATTCGTCAATGTCCATGACCCCATCCGTTACAGGCTCACTTTTATCATTGACAAGCCCAAGTTCTTTTGCTCTTCCGTTTATTCTCTCAGACATGCCAGCTTGCAGTTCCTTCAAAGTCTTTGCATCCATAATCGTCACATTATCGTTCAATCAATAATTTTTGAAGCATTGCCAATTATTTAGGAAAAAAATAGCGCAGCCCCGCCATATTCCCATACAGGCTTGCGACAGCCTCAAATCTCCTATGGTGAAGTCTGCGCTATAAAGCACATACTCCAACGGAGATTTGGTTTTACTCTCTTTCTCTTTCGAGGTCGCAATTCGTATGGGAAATTGAGCCAACAAAATTTTGTGCCCCTTACGGAAACACGATGCAAATATAATCAAAAAAACATAGATTTAGCCCTTCATTGGCAAAAAACTTCTAAAGAAGAGCAAGATTTAACCGATTTTACGTAATAAGAGGCAGAAAAGAGGCTAAAAACTTGCATAATTCGGAAATAATGCTTATCTTTGCACCGTCAGAATACTCGTTCTGGCTATCCGGGTAGAATCCCGCGTGGGGTAAGGCCTTATCGATACTGCCCAATTTAAAAGAGTCATTCCCTTTTGGGTGGCTCTTTATTTTTGTGTGTACTTCATCATGAAGTTACGAATGTAGTGCTGACCTGCCGTGTCTTCTCTGATGACGGATATGGTGCGACGGCCTTTCATAATCAATACTTCGAGCGCATTGGGATTATGTTCAAAGTAACGTCTTATGCCTTTTGCAAGCAGACGAGGATTGTATTCCGAGGTCATATTGAGAAGGATGCGGTTTGCCTGGTCAATGGAATCAAGCAACTGTGATTCGACGGAGTTCTTGCCATAGACGGTTTTTAAATCATACATTCTGTATACACCTTTCCGCTCAAAGATGAAATCGGCAGTTCTTATTCCATGCGGATTGGGAAGAATGTAAACGCGGTAACCAAGGGCAACTGCCTTTCGGGCTGCATCAACAAGTCTCGGGAAGTCAGTATCGTCATCGCCCCCTACATAATATATTTCTGTGTCTGTTCCATAAGGGCGGAACTCTCTGCGTGCTGTAATCTCTTTGAGCTGTCGCACAAAGTCAACACCACGTAGGGCATGGAGTTCCAACAATATCTGCCTTATGTCACTCTTCATTTTGCGTCTTCATTTGCTAATTGGATGCAAAGGTACACAATTTTCTCCGATTTCAGGTTTCCAACTGGAAAAAAATAATTTCCCAATTGGATTTTTAGTTTTTTCCAATTGGGCGGCTTTGGCAATATAAAAATGCCACCGGCACTTCATCATGGATGTCGGTGGCTTATTTCACATGGTGTTACTGCAAGCATCGCGCTTATTCCCAGTCCTCATCGTCCTCGAATTCTATGTTCCAAATGGTGCAGCAGTACTTCACGAAAGGCGACGGCATGTTACTGATACCCTCGATGGCACTGACATAGGCTCCTTCCACCTTATTATTAACGGCATCCTGATTGACGCTGGCAAAGAAGGTGTGGAAGCTGTACTTGTTGGCCTTCTTGTCGGTAGAGCCGAGCCATACGTTGCGGATAGAACGGATATTGTCGCGGAAGTCAGCGATAGAGTTGTAGCTGTAAGGCGACTCCACATACGACACGTCGCCAGCAGAGAATGGGTTGGCAATCTTGGCTGTGCCCACCTCGTTGGCGATGGCCAGACAACTGCCCTCATCGTCAGAAAGAACCTGTGCAATGGCATCCTTCAATGTCGGGAAACTGCTGTTGGCACCGCTGATACCGGCATTGATGAGGTTATCACCGAAGGAGAAACCCTTCTCCGTCTGATAGTCGAGACCGGCAGCTTTTACAACCTCCATGCGGTTTGCATTCTTGCCGCCATCCCAGGCACACTGCAGTTGGAAGGTGCGTTGCTTGAGCAGGGTGCAGATGGTCTGTGCGTAGGCCAGTTCCTGTTCGCCAGAGACTTTTTCAAAGTTCTTGTAGGTATCGTTGCCCTTCAGTTCGGACACCTTACGAGGCTGGCCATCGCGGAAGAGGATGAACTCGAGAGCGTGGAAGCCAAGGATGGTCGCATCGTCGAGCATCTCGTCGTTCATACCATTGTTGAAATAGCTGAGCAACAACGAGCGGTTCAGTGGCCACGAGTCGATGGTGGGATCGACATCGAAATCAGAAGCGGCACCACCAAGGAAAGCCTCGCTCTGTTCCCAGTACATACGAGCTGCTTTGAAATCCTTGCAAGCCTCATCGATCTGGGCCTGAGTGATGGTGCTGGTGGTCAGGCCGTGCAGCGTCTTTTCAAGCGCCTCGGTATTATCGGCCAAATTGGTGTAAGTGGGCACGATGACATTGTTGACCAGATTCCGAAGCACCTCACGGAGATAAGTCTCCTGGGCCTCAGAGAGCTTGGCACTGCCGATGACGGCATTAGCAGCCTCCAACTGACTGACTACATCGGCACAACCGTCTACAGCACCCTCGCCAAACGACTTCACCGAATAATTGGCAGCAGAGGTGTTCTGGTTGTAGTTGTCGGCATCGACAAGTGGTGTTGTCTCAGTCACACTGAACGCTGTTTCATCGTTGTTCTTGTCGTCATCATTACTACATGATGTGAATGTCATTGCGCCCATCATCAGCGCCACTAATAGAATAAATTTCGTTTTCATTTGCTTTATGTTATAATTGTGAATTGTGCATTGTGAATTGTGCATTATAAAAAGAATCCCTCATAGGTTACCCCGATGCTGACAGAAGGCTCGTTGTTGTACTGGCTCTTCAGCAAACGGTTGGAATACTCAGCCTTAATGGCAATCTCAGGCACGGGATAATAGTTCACGCCAAAGGCCATGCGCTTCACCTCGGTGTAATCGTAGGCTGTGCCCTTGGTCTTGCTGGCGTATGGGTTATACTGCTCATAACGTCCGAAGACGTAGAACTTCTGATCATTGTTACGCAGACGGCTTATCTGTGAGAAGACATCGTAGCCAGCCTCGATGCCCACGGCGTAAGCGTTCTTGCTGACAAAGGCAGAGTGGTGATAGGGCGACTTCTTGTTCGTGCGGTTATAAACATACTTCAACTGTTCCGCATCACCCAAATAGCCATAGTCAGCCTGTCCACGGACAATCCAGTTGTGTGCGTTGTAGGTAAAGTCGAAGGCACCAATGAGCACCTGACCCTTATACTCCGCATCCACACCGTTGGCATTTCTGGGATAACTGTTGCCGATGCTCTCGCCATAGTAGCCGCTCAGTCCCAGACGTAATCCCGGAACAGAATAGTTATCCAGGCGAAGTGCGACACCATATTTATTAGCTACTTCGAACTCCAGTGGACTGGCCGTTCCCTTCTTAATCCAGTTTGTGTTGGTAAAGTTGTCGGCATTCAATCCTGCCAGCAGTTGGGCCTCGTAGCGGAACTTTTCGTAACGACCAAAGAACGACACACCTGTCTGGTGCCATGTGCTTGGCAGGATGGTGTTCTCGCCTTCAGAACGATAGACGGTGAAGAAGTTCAACGGTTCGTGGTGGGCATTGTTCAATCCTACTGGCACCACGATATGACCGAATCGGAGATTGGCAGCGCGAGAAAAAGTCTTCTGAATCCAGAACTGCTCCAGTTCTACTTCCCCACCCTTCTCGGTCTCCTGTTCCCACTCGCCGCCTTCCTCGTCTTCCTTCTCGTAGGCAAGTCCGGCGCCACCGTGTTCAAACTCAATCTCTGTACCTAATGACCAGCCTTTGCCGAAGTCGTAACCCAGATAGATAACGGCATGGGGAATGTCGAAACGTCCGTGACTGGGGTCGTTCTTGTGTTCCTCAGGCTGACTATAACGGCTTACGTGATCACTAAAAAAGTTGCGTGAGTAAGCCACTTCGCCGTAGCCACCCACGCTCAACCTGTGCCCCTTGGCGTGCTGCATCACGCTATCAGCAGCGTTGACCTGTGCATTGACCTCTGGTCGAACCTGCTCACGCTCGGCAGAGCTGATGCAAGCATCGCTCTGCCCTCGCTTAATCGCAGCATTGACTGTCAGCGCCATGCTGACGAATGCCATAATACCTATCATTCTTTTCATCGTTCTCTCTGTTGTTTCAAAAATCGGATGCAAAGGTAATATGATTCGAATAGGGCACCAATACCTAAAAATGATGAAAAGCCCCATTTCAAGGCTTTTCGGATATGGAAAGACTGTAAAAATACCTACTTGTGATTATTGCACAGGTCGGAAAATATGTCTACCTTTGCACCCGATAATCAAATGTAGGTATGAAGAATCAGAAATTGTATGAGGCGGACGATAAGATGATCTCGCTCATCCGCGATAATTACGACCTGTTGCAGTCGTTAGGCAGTTTCGGCATCAACTTAGGTTTTGGCGACAAGACTGTGCAAGAGACCTGCGAGGACAATGGTGTGGACACCTATACCTTCCTCGCTGTGGTCAATTATACTATCAATGGCTACGGGGAGTTTGAATCCGACGAAAAGATCAGCGTCCCCACGCTACTGCACTATCTCGAAGCGAGCCACGCCTATTTCCTCGACTTCCAGTTGCCCTATATCCGCAGGGAACTAACGGAGTCGCTCAACGAGAACGACTCCTTGGCACGTCTCATTCTTCGCTTTTACGACGAGTATGCCCGCGAGATTCGTCTGCACATGAAATACGAGCAGAAGACCCTTTTCCCCTATGTGGAGTCGCTACTGGAAGGACATCCTACAAACGATTACAACGTGGAGACCTTCTCAAAGCATCACGGTGCAGCCGACAAGAAACTGCGTGAACTAAAGTTGCTCATCATCAAATACCTGCCACAGGACGGCTTGCATAACAATCAGTTGACCGCCACCCTTCACGACATCTACGAGAACGAGGTGTGGCTACGACAGCACGCCGAGGTAGAGGATCATATCTTTGTGCCTGCCATCCGCCGTTTGGAGCAAATCGTCAAGCAGAATGATGTAACGAAAAACATATCAGATATGGTTTTCAAAGGCGGCATCGGTCAGAATTCTGAGGCATTGTCCGACCGCGAGAAGGATGTCATCGTATCTCTCGTTCAGGGCATGTCGAACAAGGAAATCGCCGACCACCTCTGCATCTCCACCAATACCGTCATCACCCACCGCCGCAATATTGCCCGCAAACTGCAGATTCACAGTCCGGCAGGCCTCACCATCTACGCCATTGTCAACGGACTGGTAGACATCTCTGCGGTCAAAATCTGACTAGAGTTCGGGGCATCGATACCGATACACTTCACGCAGAGGCTGAAACGTCCTGATCTTACACTATTGCTATTATCTCTTTTATAATCAGGTTGTTACATGTAGTGTATGTTATTTGCAATCTTACACTATTATTCTTAATGTAAAACAAGTTGTTTTACTTCCTTAGAAGGCATCTTTTCCATTCATTAAAGGCACCTTAATGGTGGTAAAACAAGTTGTTTTACTATTACACGTTATATCCCCTTCGACCTTAATGTATATACTCTGATTTTTCTTGCTTCAGGCTGTCGATCTTGAAGGTATCGCCATCCTTAATCACCTTCAGAAGCACGTCATACTCATAGTTTTCATAGTTGTTTTCAACAAGAACGTGGCTCCCATCGCGAGCCGTTATCTGGCGTGACTTCAACCCACTGACATCGCCGCCGCCCTCATAGAAGAACTTCCATGTAGCCAGGCACTCACCCTCACAATCGTAGTCGTACTCATCGGCAAGATATTTCAGGAGATTGGGGGTAATGTACTGTTTAACATAGCCATAGTCAAGCAGATCTCTATCGTCCCATTCCATGTAAAACTGCTCCACGAAAGCCTTGATGTCAACCATTTCCTGTTCCTGAGGATCATATCCCTTCACGACGATACTGTCATACTCTCCGTTCTCGGTCTTAATGTACTGCTGGCGCTCGCTGGTCATACTGACAGAGTCAGCGTTAACGCCCTCTCCCTGTGCCTTCTTGCCTCCGCATGCTGTTAAGAGCAACGCACAGAGCATCATAAACGCAAATAAAAGTTTCCGCATCATATATTGTTGTTTTGTTGGAATACTGATCATAAACAGAAGCCCTTGGCCTTTAGCCACTGAAGCATCTGACTACTCCATGTCTCGGTTGTAGTTTCACCAGTTTGCGGCATCAGTTCGTATGGTCCCCTGCCGTCACCGTAGATATGTAGTTCGGCATTCGCACCTGCCTTTTTCCATTCCATAAACAGGGCAACAAGCCCTGCTGCCACATTGGGATGGTCGGCACGAGTCATTATCAACAGAGGTGGTGCATCCTGTGGGACTGTGACGGGCATCAACGAAGGGCCGAAGTTAGTACAGAGGAAGTTGGGACGTTCCATGCTGTCAGCCGACATGGTAGCAGCGATAGCCACACCGCCGCCTGCAGAGAAACCGAGGAAGCCGATCTTATCCTTGCTGATATGCCACTCGTCGGCATGCTCTCTCACCATACGGATGGCAGCCTTGGCATCCTGTGCAGCGAGTCGGATGATAGAGTCGCCGCTGGCATTATGCATTGGATTGGCATCAGCCTGTGTGAACGTTTCAGGATGTGTCACATCCACCATCGGCGGCATCTGCATGCCCTGGGGCATTGACGCCTTATTGAGATGATAGCGCAAGCCGATGGCTGCAATACCGTGTTCGTTGAGGAACGAAGCCATCTTCACCACATCACTCTCCCATGAGAGCCACCGCATGGCACCGCCCGGACAAAGCACGACGGCACAACCATTAGGATGCTGAGGCAGATAGACCTCAATCATAGGTCGGTCCTTCTCATCTGCTGAAGATTCAGCCGTGGGCAGGAAATACTGTTTTTGTGCCATTGCCATCAATGGCAAGAAAAGCATACTGAGTAAGGCGACTCGCTGACCGCAAGTTGTGTTCAGTCGTAAAGCAGCCAAGAGAAAGGTAAGATTCTTCTTCATATTTTTTCGTTAAATTTGGTTGCAAAGATAGCAATAATTCCGTAATTATTCGTAACTTTACACCCAGTTTTAAGTGATTTTAGGTATTATGAGTATAGTTAGAAAAGCAAACAAAAACGATATCGAGCGTATCATTGCCCTGTTGCATCAAGTAGATATGGTGCATCATGTGTTACGTCCAGACTTATTTAAGCCCAATACGACTAAATATAACGAGCAAGAACTTGAGACCTTACTCAACGATGACAGCAAACCCATATTTGTCTTTGAAGACGGAGAAGTATTGGGGCATGCCTTCTGTCTGATTACGGAGGTCAAGGATGATAAATTGCTTCAGAATATCAAGACACTGTATATTGATGATATCTGCGTGGATGAAAAGGCCCGAGGCAAACACGTCGGAAAGGCTTTGTATGAGTATGTACGTGATTATGCGATTTCTATAGGCTGCAACAATATCACCCTGAATGTATGGGAAGGCAACGACCCTGCACAGTCATTCTACAAGAATATGGGAATGAAGGTACAGAAGACAACAATGGAGATAATTTTGTCTTGATACCAAACTTATGGTATACGAAATGCCATACGAATGGGATTGTGAGGGTGCGGAAAACGCCGTACCTTTGCACCGTGATTTCAAATGAACTAATAATTAATTAATAAAGGTAAGGATTATGACAAAGATTGCAAAACAGTTGACCGAACTTATCGGCAACACCCCATTACTGGAACTTAACAAGTATTCACAGGCAAAGGGTCTGGAAACCCCAGTCATTGCCAAAGTAGAATTTTTTAATCCCGGCGGCAGCGTGAAGGACCGTATCGCGTTGGCTATGATTGAGGACGCAGAGGCCAAAGGCATCCTGAAGCCTGGCGCCACCATCATTGAACCCACCTCAGGAAATACGGGCGTAGGACTGGCACTGGTATCAGCCGTCAAGGGCTACCATCTTATCCTTACCATGCCCGAAACCATGAGTATTGAGCGCAGAAACCTCGTAAAGGCCTACGGTGCTGAAGTGCGTCTCACCTCAGGCAAGGACGGTATGCCAGGTGCCATCCGCGCCGCCGAGGAATTACGTAACTCCATCCCAGGCAGCGTCATCCTGCAGCAGTTCGAAAATGGTGCCAACCCCGCCAAGCACTATGCCACCACGGGTCCTGAGATCTGGCGCGATACAGACGGACAGGTAGATATCTTCATCGGTGGTGTAGGTACTGGCGGTACCATCAGTGGTACAGGTAAGTATCTGAAGGAGCAGAACCCCAACGTGAAGATCATCGCCGTAGAGCCGAAGTCAAGCCCTGTGCTGAACGGCGGCCAGAGCGGTCCCCACAAGATTCAGGGCATCGGTGCCGGTTTTGTTCCCAAGACCTACGATGCTGACGTCATCGACGAGGTGTTTGATGTAGAGAACGACGACGCCATCCGAACAGGACGTGAGATTGCCCAGTCAGAGGGTCTGTTGGTAGGCATCAGCGCAGGTGCAGCCCTCTACGCAGCCATTCAGGTGGCCAAGCGCCCAGAAAACAAGGGCAAGAAGATTGTTGTCCTCCTGCCCGATACTGGTGAGCGCTACCTCTCAACGGTGCTCTACGCCTTCGAGGATTATCCACTTTAAAGTGATATCGGCACCACGATCTTGAAAGTGATGTTACGACCCATGTTATAGACACCTCGGCGACCAGTCACATTGTTCTCGTCGGCATACTTCAGACGACTCAAGTGATTCTGGTAAGCACGGTTCAAGAGGTTGTCGGCTGTGATATACAGTTCGGCAACCTTTTTACCATTTATCTGCAAATCGGCACCTGATGAAAGACTGAGCAAAGCGTATGCGGGTGTTGCAGTCTCTGTATCGTCAGCGCTATAGACATGTGTCTGCTTCAGATAGCAGTCGAGGCCGGCAGCCACATAGAAATTGTTGAGCAGAGAACGGTGGAAAGGATGACGGTCATGGTGATGGGCCACGGTACTGTGCGAGTGGTGCGACAACTCCCACTTCAACTCCGATGACCACTTCGGCGCAGGTGTGAAGGGAAGGTATTTCGTATCTTGCGATGCATGCATCTGTTGAGCATCTACGTACGAGAATGTATTGGAGAAATGCACGGAATGAATAGGATGGAAGTCGAAACCTGCCTCAACACCCAACAGACGGGCATCGCCTTGGGTATAAGCGTACGTCAGAAAGCCTTCTTCCATCTCCTCCAGCACGCGATGGGTGAAGATGTAGTTGTCGATGCGATTGGCAAAGAGTGCCAACTGTGCCGAGATGTATTGTGAGGTGAAGTCGAGGCCAAGGTCTGCTTGCAGGCTGTATTCTGCCTTGAGGTGTTGGCTACCTAACTCGTAACGTATAGAGCCCTCATGCACACCATTGCTGGCCAACTCGCTCATATTAGGCGTACGGAAACCACGGGCCACATTCAGGCGCAGGTTGAAGTGCTCGTTGATATTGCAGACGGCTCCTATGCTGCCCGTCAAACCGTTGAAGTGACGGGAAAAATCAGTGAAGCGCACCTCACCGTCTTCAATGAGTTCGTCACCATGCAGTCGGCGATGGTCATAACGCACTCCACCATTCAGTGTCCAATGGTCGCCAAGGGTCTTCGTGGCAGTAGCATAGAGGCCGAAATCGAACAGTCGGTAGTCGGGAATGAGATACTCCTCGCCTTCATTGACAGACTTCTGGTACATACCACCGATACCTGTCGAGAGTTTCCACCCATTGAATTCGTTGGTGACGTAACGCAGATCGTAGGTCAGCGTGTGCAGTTTGAAATAGAGTTCGTATTCATCCATCGATTCCTCAAACTCCTGACGACGGTTCTGCTGATAGCCGATGATGGCTTTGAGATAGCCCTTCGGGAGATTCAGTGAGTTATCCCATACAGCCTTGTAGTGTTTCACCTGCTGGAAAGGCAGTGCCTTGCCATAGGTCTTGATGTTATCGGTGCTACACTCCAATTCACCCGTCTCTGGGTCGCGCTCACCCTCGATGATACCTGGCGTCAGGTGATAGGCCGTCGCTGTCAGTCGCGAGTGTCCCCACTCTTTGTTCACGCCCAGCATCAGACGACCAGCACGCTCACGGAACTGCGAACCTGGCACATAGCCATCATACTTGTTCTTATACGCATGCGCCAGTTTCTGACTGTAAAGGGCATCCCAAACAAAACCCTGTTGGTTGCCAGCCATCGAGAGATGATAGCCAAAAAGTCCGTTGTTGGTTTGATACTCCGTGCTGACGTTGGCTTGCATCTCGCCCTCGGCCAGCGTCGGCTGTGCATGTAAGATGACGACACCTGCCATCGCATCCGATCCGTACATCAGCGAGGCAGGTCCCTTGAGGATCTCTACAGAGTTCACACTGCTTCCGTCTACCTCAACGCCATGTTCGTCACCCCACTGCTGACCTTCCTGTCGCACACCCTCGCTCATCACTACCACACGGTTGTAACCCAATCCGCGAATGATGGGTTTAGAGATGCTGCTGCCAGTAGTCAACTGACTGACGCCCGGCTGACGGGCGATGGCGTCAATGATGTTAGTAGAAGCCGTCGCTCTCAACATTTGTGGTGTCACGATACTCACCGGGGCGGTCGCATGTTTCAGTTTCGTGTCACCTGTCACACCCGTCACCGTCAACTCGTTCAGTTGCAGATGACGGAAAAACACGTCGGTCGAGTCATCCGCATGATGATGTGTTGCATTTTCCTGTGCTGCCAATGTCATGCTCAAACACAACAATGGCAGAATGATAGATATTTTTTTCATTCTGTATTCAATAAAATGTGATTATATTGCTTATATATGTTGTTTATGTCTCAGTTACCTGACTATTGGAGGTCCCCGAGTCACAATGATGCCACAGCAGGCTACACAATCACTAAGTAAAAGTTGGGCATAATAAATCCTACATACATGAATATATAAAGTGACAGCGACAATGGCAACTGTCAGCATTTTTAGTGTTAGGAACTGACATAGTACACAGTCGTGAATGGCAATTGTCATCTGAGACAAATGCCCATGACAGTTATGATGAACACAATTAGAACACTCCGTCTCTGTCACTGACGAACTGGCCTTGTGCACATGAAGCGACGATAGAACCAGCATTGGCACAAACACTGCCAATAGCACCCATGAAGCAATATGTCTCTTCATCGTCAGTTTCATGGGCACAAAGGTACTACAAAATCACAAAACTAATTAAAACCTATGGCATAATTAAGATTATTCAAGGATTTTTTGATTTATTGTCCACAAAGACTGCCGTCAATAGGCTTGTTCATGGACGCCTTTGACGGCACGACCAGATGGGTCATTCATGCCTTTGAAGGCGGCATCCCATTCGAGGGCGATGGCGGTAGAACAGGCCACGCTGGCCTCGCTGGGAACACTCTTGGCAGCACTATCGCTGGGGAAATGCTCGGCGAAGATGCTGCGGTAGTAGTACTCCTCCTTGTTCTTCGGCGGGTTGATGGGGAAACGCTCGGCAGCATGGGCCATCTGTTCGTCAGAGACGGCTTCAGACGTGATTTGCTTGAGGGTGTCGATCCAAGAATAACCCACACCATCGCTGAATTGCTCCTTCTGCCGCCAGGCGACTTCAGCAGGCAACATATCGGCAAAAGCCTCACGAACAATCTTTTTCTCCATAGTCGAGCCTGGACACATCTTAGCCTTTGGGTTTGTACGCATGGCGACATCCAAGAATTCCTTATCGAGGAAGGGTACACGGCCCTCTACGCCCCAGGCACTCAGACTTTTATTCGCTCGTAGACAGTCGTACATATAAAGTTTACCCAACTTGCGAACGGTCTCCTCGTGGAAATCCTTTGCTGTTGGTGCCTTATGGAAATAGAGGTAGCCACCAAATATCTCGTCCGCACCCTCGCCAGAGAGCACCATCTTGATACCCATCGACTTGATGACACGAGCCAGCAGATACATCGGCGTAGAAGCACGGACAGTGGTCACATCGTAGGTTTCGATGAAATAGATGACATCGCGTATAGCATCCAAACCTTCCTGAATGGTATAGTTGATCTCGTGATGCACAGTACCTATATGGTCAGCCACGAGTTTGGCCTTTGCCAAGTCGGGAGCACCTTTCAAGCCTACGGCGAAGGAATGCAGACGGGGCCAATAGGCCTTTGTCTTGGAATCGTCCTCGATACGCATCTCTGAATATTTCTCGGCAATGGCGGAGATAACACTGGAATCCAAACCGCCGCTTAGCAGCACACCGTAAGGCACGTCTGACATCAACTGCCGCTTCACGGCATCCTCCAGAGCATCATGGATGGCCTCAACGCTGGCAGGATTATCCTTCACGGCATCGTAATGCATCCAATCACGACGATAGTACCACTTCACTCCCGGGTCGACACTCCAATAATAATGTCCAGGCAGGAATGGCTCGTAACGCTCACATTGTCCTTCAAGGGCTTTCAACTCTGAGGCCACATAGACCGTGCCATCGCTATCGTAGCCGATATAAAGAGGTATCACACCGATGGGATCACGGGCAATCAGGAACTCATTGCGTTCCTCGTCGTAAAGCACGAAGGCAAAGATGCCGCTTAGGTCTTCGAGAAAATTGATACCCTTCTCACGATAGAGCGCCAGAATCACCTCGCAGTCAGAGCCCGTCTGAAAATCGTATTGTCCTGCAAAGCGGCGACGGATCTCCTGATGGTTGTATATCTCGCCATTGACGGCCAACACCTGTTTATGGTCGGGCGAGTATAACGGCTGTCCGCCGCTCTCGGGGTCAACAATGCTCAGTCGCTCATGGGCGAGGATGGCTGAACCACCACAGTATATTCCACTCCAGTCAGGTCCGCGGTGACGGATCTTCTGACTCATCTTCAATGCCTTTTCACGCAACTCATGCGTCTGTTCCTGTACGTTTAGTATCGCTACGATTCCACACATATTCTTAATCTTTTAAAGGTACGACAAATATAGGTAATTGGTTTGGGCGGGATATTCCGCTGCGAGGGTGTCAATCTGGTTGACGGTGGGCACGAGTCCCAATATCTTGCGCCATTTACGGATGGTAAGACCAGCCTGTTCCATCTTCATACGGTTTTCCAGACCGACAGCACGGGCCATCTGGAAATCGGAGAAGCCATAGACTTTGGCGGCACGCAGTAGCAGAGCCACCTCTGGCGACTGCAAATACTCCTTGAACTCGCTCGGCTCCATGAACTCAGAAATCTCGGAAAGATGGGTATACTCTTTGAGTTGTTGGTCGATACCCACGATATGCTTCAGTTTGTACAGGAACCAACGGTCAATCATCGTCAACTGATGAATCTGTTCGATGGTATAGCCTATTTTAAGAGCCTTCGACACCACGAAGATGCGCATATCAGTAGGTTCATGCAAAGATTTCTCGATGTCTGGTATCTTGATTTGGTGGTTCTCCACAAAACCGTGCATACCTTGTCCTATCATACGTAATCCTTTCTGTAGCGACTCCTCAAAGGTACGGCCAATGGCCATCACCTCACCCACGCTCTTCATCGACGAACCGAGTTGACGCTTTACACCTTGGAACTTCGTCAGATCCCAACGGGGAATCTTTACCACCACATAGTCAAGGGCTGGCTCGAAGAAAGCGCTGGTGGTCTTTGTCACAGAGTTCTTCAGGTCGAAGAGACCGTAGCCGAGTCCCAGTTTGGCAGCGACAAAAGCCAACGGATAACCTGTTGCCTTAGATGCCAAAGCAGACGAACGACTCAGACGGGCGTTGACCTCAATGACGCGATAGTCCTCAGAATTGGGATCGAGAGCATACTGCACATTACACTCACCCACGATACCGATGTGACGGATAATCTTGATGGCAAGAGCACGCAATTTGTGATACTCGCTGTTGGTGAGTGTCTGCGACGGGGCCACCACAATCGACTCACCCGTATGAATACCGAGAGGGTCGAAATTCTCCATATTACAAACGGTGATACAGTTGTCGTAACGGTCACGCACTACTTCATATTCAATCTCCTTCCAACCTTTAAGACTTTTCTCCACCAATACCTGTGGCGAGAACGAGAAAGCCTCCTCGGCCTGCGCAAGCAACTCTTCCTCGTTGTCGCAGAAGCCAGAGCCAAGACCTCCGAGGGCATAAGCGGCTCTTAGTATCACGGGGAATCCCAATTCGTGGGCTGCCTTCTGCACTTCCTCAACGGTACTACAGGCCTCGCTCTTAATGGTCTTCACGCCAATCTCATCAAGGCGCTTCACAAACAGGTCGCGATCCTCCGTATCGATGATGGCCTGCACAGGGGTGCCAAGCACCTTCACACCATATTTCTCCAACACACCGCGCTGGTAGAGTTCCACACCGCAGTTCAAGGCTGTCTGACCACCAAACGACAACAAAATGCCATCAGGACGTTCCTTTTCTATGACACGTTCTACAAAATCAGCCTGAACTGGCTGGAAATATACCGTGTCGGCAACATCTTTCGAAGTCTGTACCGTGGCAATATTCGGGTTGATAAGCACCGAGTGGATACCCTCTTCTTTCAGCGCCTTCAATGCCTGTGCGCCACTATAGTCGAACTCACCGGCCTGACCGATTTTCAAGGCACCAGAGCCCAACAACAGAACCTTAGATATGCCACTCGTCTTTAGTCCGTCCCGTACGAACTCTTGGTCCGTAAGGAGCGAACTCTCAGTACGTCCCGTACGTACTGTATTCAGACAGTTTACAAATTCATCAAACATCCATTCGGTGTCGGTAGGTCCTGAGCAGGCTTCCGGGTGGAACTGCGCAGACATCCAGGGATTCGACTTGTGGCGGATACCCTCATTGGAGCCATCGTTCATATTTACAAACAGCGGTTCCCAATCAGTAGGCAATGTCGAATCGTCGACAGCATAACCGTGATTCTGTGAAGTGATGAAACACTGGGTGGTCCCCACCCGCTGTACTGGTTGGTTGTGCGAGCGGTGACCATACTTCAACTTGTAGGTCTTGGCTCCTGCAGCACGCGCCAACAGTTGGTTACCCAGACAGATACCCATGCAGGGACGGACTTTTTCATTGTTCAGGAACGTACGGATATGTGCCACCGTCTTTTCGCAACGCTCAGGGTCACCAGGACCGTTAGCCAGAAAGAGACCATCGAATTCCAACTGATTGAAGTCGTAATCCCAAGGTACGCGGATCACCTCAACGCCTCGCCTAATCAGACAGCGGATGATGTTCGCCTTCACGCCGCAATCGACGAGGACCACCTTTTTGTCAGCGCCCTCATTATAGCGTATCACTTCCTTGCAACTCACCTGCTCCACCCAATTGACGGAGCCATAGTCCTCTGTTGTGCTTGTCGCTGTGGCACAGCGACATACGGAGCCTTCTAGGACAATCCGCCCCATCATCACACCATGCTCGCGAAGCACCTTCGTCAGTCTTCTTGTATCAATGCCAGTAATGGCCGGAATCTTCTCGCGCTTCAACCACGAGGCTAGCGATTCCTTCGCATTCCAATGGGAATAGGTCTCACTATAGTCGGCCACGACCAGTGCCTTCGGATGAATCCGTTCACTCTCCATAAACAGGGGGAGACCGTCGCTACCCATGCCCGTATCAGGCACACCGTAGTTGCCTATCAGGGGATATGTCGTCACCAGTATCTGCCCCGCATAACTGGGGTCTGTCAGACTCTCAGGATAGCCCGTCATAGCGGTGTTGAACACCACCTCGCCAGCCGTTTCAGTCTCATAGCCGAACGACCAGCCGACGAACTCTGTTCCATCTTCGAGTATTAACTTTGCTATTTTCATTACAACTGCATTTTCAAAACTTGTTCTACATAATTCACAAACGCTTGGTTCACCAGTCGGATGCCGCCTGGCGTAGGATAATGTCCCGTGAAGTACCAGTCGCCCGGATGGTTGGGACAGGCATGATGAAGACCCTCAATACTCTGGAATACCAGTTTGATGGGGGCCTGCATACCTTCAGGACGAAGCATTTCCACAATCTTCGCATTGATTTCTTCCACACTGAACGGCGCATAGATGTTGCGTACGTGATTCAAAGATGCAGGCGAATACTTGCATGCCTTGTAAGTATCGGCAATCAACTTCTGCATACCTCTATCTTTAATAAGTGCAATGGCTGCACGGAAGGCACAGAGTTCCTCGAGGTGCGACATGTCAATGCCGTAGTAGTCGGGATAGCGAATCTGCGGCGAACTCGACACCATCACAATCTTCTTGGGATGCAGACGGTCGAGAATCTTGAAGATACTCTCTTTCAGCGTCGTGCCTCGCACAATCGAATCGTCGATAATCACGAGGTTATCCTCGTATGGTTTCAACGAACCGTAACTGATATCATAGACGTGGGCGGCGAGATCGTTGCGCTCGGAGTTGTCAGCGATAAAGGTGCGCAACTTGATATCCTTCCACACCACCTTTTCTGTACGTACTTCCCCGTGTAACTTTCTAAACCCGTCGGTCATCCCATAGAAGGCCACTTCAGCGGTGTTGGGGATATAAGAAAAGACCGTATGATCCACATCTCCATCAACGGCTTTGAGGATAGCAGGCGTGAGTTGCTCACCCAGTCGCTTGCGCTCCTGATAGATATCGTGGTCTGAACCACGACTGAAATAGATTCGTTCGAACGAGCAGGCACTCAGGGGTTGGGCTGGCATAATCTGTTCCAGTTGACTCTCACCGTTTTTATGGACAATCAACGCCTCACCAGGCTTGAGTTCACAGATATCTTCTGCCTGCAAATCGAATGTCGTCTGTAGTACAGGCCGTTCACTGGCCAAGGCAATCATCTCATCGTCGCGATAATAGAACGCAGGCCGAATGCCCCAGGGGTCGCGCACGCTGAACATCTCGCCAGAGCCTGTCAGTCCACACATCACGTAACCACCATCGTAATGGCTCATTGTGGTCTTCAACACATTTGCCATCTCCACGTGATTGTCAATATAGTCTGTGATGTCCGTACCTTTCAGGCCCTGTTCTTTGGCGAGGGCATAGAGTCGTTCCACCTCACGGTCCAGACGATGACCCATCAGTTCGAGCGTGATATACGAGTCGCCATAGATACGCGGTGACTGACCTTGTTCCGTCAGAAACTGAAAGACCTCATCGATGTTGGTCATGTTGAAGTTGCCGCACAGACAGAGGTTCTTGGCACGCCAGTTATTTCGCCTCAAAAACGGGTGAACATATTGCAGTCCGCTCTTGCCTGTAGTCGAATAGCGCAGATGCCCCATCAACAGTTCACCAGCCATCTGCTCCGTCACGCGACTGAAGATTTCCGTGATGGCATCTTTGCCTTCAGCCTTCTCGCGAAACATATATTCCGTGCCATGTTCCTTTTTCAGACTCACCGAGGCGATACCAGCACCCTCCTGACCACGGTTGTGCTGTTTCTCCATCATCAGGTAGAGTTTGTTGAAACCGTAGCGCCATGTGCCATATCGCTGCTTGTAATAGTCGAGTGGCTTCAGCAGACGAATCATCGCCACGCCACACTCATGCTTGAGTTGTTCCATCGATACAAGTCTTGAATTACATTCGAGCCTGCTCACGCTCGGCAGAGCCCAAGCATGCTTGGCTCTGCACTCGCACAATCGCAGCCTTTATAAACGACATAAACAGGGGATGCGGATGGAGCACGGTCGACGAGTACTCTGGATGGAACTGCGTACCGATATACCATTTCAACTCAGGTATCTCGACGATTTCTACGAGATCGGCAGCAGGATTGATACCCACGCATTGCATACCCTTCTTCTCGTACTCCTCTTTATAGGCATTGTTGAACTCATAGCGATGGCGATGTCTTTCACTAATCAGCGACTCTTCGCCGTATGCTTCATAAACGCGGCTACCTTTCACCAGTTCGCACTCGTAGGCACCCAGTCGCATCGTACCACCCATCTGGGTGATGCTCTTCTGCTCCTCCATAATGTCAATCACGTTGTGAGGTGTATCAGGATTCATTTCGCAACTGTTGGCATCCTTGTAGCCCAACACGTTGCGGGCAAACTCGATCACCATCATCTGCATACCCAGACAGATACCGAAGGTTGGGATATCGTGGGTGCGGGTGTATTCGGTAGCGATAATCTTGCCTTCAATGCCGCGCTGTCCGAAACCCGGACAGATGACTACCCCTTGCAGACCGTCGAGTTTCTCTCTGACATTCTCTTTCGTGATTCCCTCACTGTTCACGAAGTGCAAGCGGGCCTTCACATCATTATAGATACCTGCCAGATTCAGACTCTCGCGGATGCTCTTGTAGGCATCCTGCAGGTCGTACTTACCCACCAGTCCGATGTGTACCTCACGCTTGGCATTGCGCTGCTTGTCAAGGAAATCATGCCACGACTGCATCGCTGGCGTCTCTCCCACAGGAATACCGATCTTACGCATAATAGCGGCATCAAGACCCTGTCGCTGCATACTCACTGGCACCTCGTAGATGCTGGGCATATCCTCACTCTGCACCACGCACTCCAGATCGACATTACAAAACGACGCCACCTTCAGGCGTATAGAGTCGCTGAGGTGGCGTTCGGTTCTGAGTACGAGGATGTCGGGCTGGATACCCATACCCTGCAATTCTTTTACAGAGTGCTGCGTGGGTTTCGTCTTCAACTCGTCAGCGGCTTTCAGATACGGCACGTACGTTAGATGCACGCACACCGCATCGCGACCTAATTGCCAACGCAACTGTCGGATGGCTTCCATAAACGGCGCACTCTCGATGTCGCCAATCGTACCGCCAACCTCTGTGATGACGAAATCCAACCCCTCGTCGAGTCCTTCCCGCAACATCCTACGTTTAATCTCGTCGGTGATGTGTGGCACCACCTGAATCGTTTTACCCAGATAGTCGCCGTGACGCTCACGATCGATAACGGTCTTATAGATGCGCCCCGTCGTAATGGAGTTGTTGCGAGTAGTGTGAATACCCGTAAACCGTTCGTAATGCCCCAGGTCAAGGTCGGTCTCCATACCATCCACCGTCACATAACACTCGCCGTGTTCGTAGGGATTCAGCGTTCCAGGGTCGATGTTGATGTAGGGATCGAACTTCTGGATGGTGACCTTGAAACCGCGTGCCTGTAATAGTTTACCGATACTGGCGGAGATGATTCCCTTGCCTAACGAGGAAACCACACCGCCCGTAACGAAAATGTACTTTGTATTCATATCAGTTGTTTGATAGTTTGCTCTTTCTCACTTAATCACGATTTTCTCACCTTCTCACCTTCTCACTTTCTCACTTTCTTTCTCCCTAATGTGTTCCTCGTACTCCGCAAGTTCTCGTTCTCCGATGTGCGCCAGTCCGTAGTGCTCATCATGCTGCGAGAAGTCGAGACCCACTTTCTCGCTATAGGCTGATACGCGCATAGGAATGAGTCGGTCAATGAGTTTATATCCCAGCCAACTCATTGCGAAGGTGTAGACAAACACGATGACAATGGCCAGAAGATGATAGAGGAAAATCACAAAACCATCCCACGTGCCTGCGATGAGACCTTCCTGGATGAAGATACCCGTCAGCACGGTACCAAAGATACCGCCAGTACCATGCGTGGGGAACACGTCAAGGGCATCATCGATCTGGGAGTGTGAACGCCAATAGACGGCGACGTTGCAGATGAGCGTGATGACAAACGCGATGAAGATGCTCTGACCGACAGTGACATAGCCTGCCGACGGCGTGATGGCCACCAGACCAACCACACAACCCACGGCAGCACCCATGGCAGAGGGCTTACGACCACGCAGGCAATCGAAGAATATCCAGGTCATCATCGCCGTGGCGGATGCCGTATTTGTATTCAGGAATGCCTTGATGGCCTGTCCGTCGGCATGAAGCGACGAACCGGCATTAAAGCCGAACCATCCTAACCACAACATGGCTGCACCCAACAATACAAAGGGAATATTAGCAGGTTCGCTCTTACGTGTTTCTGCCTTGCGCCGTCCCAAGAAGATAGCACCTGCCAATGCCGCAATACCCGATGAGGCGTGTACTACGATACCACCCGCGAAGTCGACTACTCCCCAGCGTAGGAATAAGCCCTCCGGATGCCAGGTCATATGTGCCAGTGGACAGTAGATGACGAAGAAAAAGAACATCATGAAGAACATATACGCCGAGAACCTGACACGCTCTGCAAACGAACCCGTAATCAGCGACGGCGTAATGATGGCGAACTTCATTTGGAACAGCGCAAACAGTGCCAACGGAATGGTGGCTCCACCTAATATATTGCCTGCGGGTGTCGTATAAACCTCAGCACCCACATTCTGAAACATCAGGAATGTCAGCGGATTACCAATCACACCGCCGATATCATCGCCAAAGCAAAGTGAGAAACCGATCACCACCCAAAGCACGGATATCAGTCCCATGGCGATGAACGACTGCAACATCGTCGAGATCACGTTCTTCGCGCCTACCATACCGCCGTAGAAGAATGACAGACCGGGTGTCATCATCAAAACGAAAATCGTGGCTGTAATGAGCCACGCCACGTCGGCCGCTGAGATCACCGACCAGTCACAATCAAAGGTAGGCTCTCCTACCGCCAGCCCTGAGACGGCTATCAGTGTCATTGCCGTCATCAGGATTATCCAACGTCTTTTTACCTTCATAAATATATCTGTTTTTTTGTGTTGTTTGCTTTGCGTTCACCAAATTTTTTGCAAAGGTACTGCATATTAATAACATTTCGCCATTATTCTTTCTTTTTGATTGTTAAAAAATTAGCAAACTGACACTTTGCAATGTTTTAGCATAAAACAACTTTCATTTTGCTAACATTTTGCACATAAAACATATCATTCCGTTACAAATCGTCAAAAGCAACAATACAAAAAAGCCCTCTCTCCTACCCAAGGGCAGAAAGAGAGGGCACTTCATTATGAATCTATGGCTGTAACGTGAATCCAAGTACCAGGTAAGCCATTTGCGAACAAGGGTTGCCGACAATCTGTCCGAAGATGGGTATCGAGAATGAGTCAGTCACCTTGATATCCTTCGTCGCTTTCAATGAAACATTGGTAACAGCAAAGCCCGAAGTCCAGCCATTATATGCACTCGTGGCAAAGGGGACGGCACCGACCGTAGCAGTCCAGTCGACTGTGGCAAGTTTGAATGGGACATTCGCCTCAACATAACTGCTGTAGGCCCGCTTGCCGTCCTTGTTTGTTCCGTCGTTGCCTGCAATATTCGTATACCACTGCAAACTGGCCAGTCCAAAGTCATAGCCGATATTTGCCTCAAACACGTGGTTCGTGCCATGGGCGTCGTACTTGAAATAGCGGTTCTCAGGGTCTTGACCAGCGCTGAACCAATAGTCTGTAATACCGATGTTCAGACCTCCGATAGCATAGGCCAGGGTCAGGTCAAACTCCTTCGTATCGGCAGGATTTACCAGTCCATAACTGCCCCAGGCCGACAGCGAGAGTCCTTTGTACCCGATGCCGAGTGTCGGCTGAACGGCAGCGCTTCCCAGATCCTGTCCACGCCAGATATAACTACTCACGATATCTCCACTAACCGTTGTCTCAATCTCATCCTGTGCAAAGGTCGTCATTCCCATGACCAAACCCATTGCAAATAAAACAATCTTTTTCATAACTTAACTTCTTTAACTTCTTAATTTCTTTATCTACTTAACTACTTTAACTACTTAACTACTTAACTACTTAGTTATAGCATGCCTCTCCATGCTCGTAGATGTCTAGCCCTTCTTCCTCCACACGCTTGCCTACACGCAGACCGTGCACCTTCTTGATGCCATAGAACAGGGCGAAACCGCAGACTGCAGCCCAGAGGTCGATAACGAGGATACCGAAGCACTCAGCGCCGAAGAATCCCCAACCGTGACCGTAGAAGGCACCGTTGCTGGTAGACAGCAGACCTGTCATCAGAGTGCCGAGAATACCACAGACACCGTGTACAGACGAAGCACCCACAGGGTCATCGATATGCAGAACGTGGTCGATAAACTCGATGGCGTAAACCAATACGATACCACACACAAGGCCGATTATCACAGCACCTACCGGCGATACAAGGTCACAGCCTGCCGTAATACCCACGAGACCTGCCAACACACCGTTGAGCGTCAGAGAGAGCGAGGGTTTGCCGTATTTGACATAAGTGAGGAACATCGTGGCCACACCACCGGCAGCCGCTGCGAGGTTGGTGGTCAGGAATACGTGCGAGATGGCGATACGGTTTACCTCACCGCTGGCAGCCAACTGCGAACCCGGGTTGAAGCCAAACCAACCGAGCCAGAGGATAAACACACCCAGTGCAGCCATCGTCAGGTTGTGACCAGGAATAGCGCGGCTCTTACCGTCCTTAGAGTATTTACCGATACGGGGACCCAGTGCCAATGCACCAATCAGGGCCAGTACACCACCCACGCTATGCACGATGGCAGAACCTGCAAAGTCGTGGAACACATCGCCAAACGTTGACATCATAAAACTGTCAGCCGCATCGTTGCAGAGCCAGCCGCCACCCCAAGTCCAGTGACCTTCGATGGGATAGATGAACAGCGAGATCACAGCACTATAGACCATATACATCGAGAACTTCGTACGCTCGGCCATGGCACCAGAGACAATCGTGGCACTCGTGGCGCAGAACACCGTCTCAAAGATCAGAAAACCCTCTACGGGCAAGTCGCCCTTATAGAAACTCAGGTCGCCCCAGTTGGGTGCGCCAATGAAACCCAGACCCTCGCTACCGAACATGAATCCGAAACCGAGGAAGAAGAACAGCAACGAGCCGAACATAAAGTCGACAAAGTTCTTCATCAGGATGTTGGCCGTGTTCTTACTACGCGTAAAACCTGCTTCACACAGCGCAAAGCCCGGCTGCATCCAGAAAACCAACATGGCTGCCAATAGCATCCATACAGTATC
>JAFZUS010000023.1 GCA_017618275.1 Prevotella sp. | reverse complement strand
CGAGGTTGATCTCGTAGACTGCCTCATACTGTGCAGCGGTGAGGTTCAGCTCATAAGCCATCTTGTCGCTCAGGAACAGAGCCTCGTGCTTTGCTGCGTTGTAGCTCATTGCGTTGGCCGAGATAGTCATGACCATCATCACTGCCAGGATCATCATCTTCTTCATATCGTTATCTCCTATCTTTAAAGAGTTAAACATTTTGTTTCTTGTTCACGCTGCAATTGAAGTGCAAGGCGAATACAGAGCCAAACTTGTTTGAGCTATGTTGAGCCGAAGCCTTCAATCGCCGTTGTAACTTGTTTGCAACGGCAAAGTACGGCATTTTTCACGGCATTTCAAAAGGATTTTGCCTAATCTGAGGGGTGGTTTTTCCTAAATCGTAATAGGGGAAATCCCCCATGAGATACTTAAAGATTGTTGGAAATACGGCCATATAGTACGGATTCTGAGGAATATTCAGTACCTTTGCACTCAAAATTCAAAGGACATGAAAGTAAAGATACAGACCATGTTAGGCGACATCGTGGTTCGCCTGTATGACGAGACTCCCATTCACCGTGACAATTTCGTGAAACTGGTGAAGGAAGGGTATTATGATGGTACACTGTTCCATCGCGTGATTAAGGACTTCATGATTCAGGGCGGTGATCCTGACTCAAAGGGTGCGCCTGCCGGCAAGATGCTGGGTGTCGGTGGCCCTGACTATACGCTTGAAGCCGAAATCAAAGATGGTCTCTTCCATAAGCGTGGAGCCTTGGCTGCAGCCCGTCAGGGTGACGAGGTGAATCCTGAGCGTCGTAGTAGCGGCTCACAGTTCTATATCGTTTGGGGACAAGTGTACAACGAAGGCCAGCTCCGTCAGTTCTCCAAGCAGCTGAAGATGCAGAAGATCCAGTCGGTCTTCAATCAGCTGGCCGCTCAGCATCGCGACGAGATTATGCAGATGCGCCGTGAACGCAATCGTGCCGGATTACAGGAACTACAGGACAAGCTCGCTGCCGAAGCAGAAGCACAGGTAACTGGCAATGGCCTGACTGATGAGCAGCTGAAGATTTATTCCACCATTGGCGGTACGCCGCACCTCGATGGTCAGTACACCGTATTCGGAGAAGTAGAGGAGGGCCTTGATGTCGTGGAAATGATACAACAGACCGCAACCGCGCGTGGTGATCGTCCCGTTGATGATATCGAAATGAGAATGACTATAATAGAATTATAATGAGACCGCTTATAATCTATCAGAAATTGACTGAGGATAAAATCGATACATTTATTCAGATGCGAATTAATCAGCTTCGTGAGAAGGGCGCAACTGAAGATGTCGATCTTGCTCCAGACATGGGTGTCCTGTTATATACTGCATTTGGTTTCGTCAAGAATACGAATTTTATGCAATATCGTATCGATTAATGAATGTAATCACTGCTGTCAGAGAGCTGTAATCGACGAAGTCTTCCTTCTTGCCATATGTGGCAAGAATGGTCTTTGATTCGGCATTAAACTTTTCTTCGGGCATCTTTGAGATTTTCGAGTGAATGACCGCCATCATCATCCGATGCTTCAGGCTCAGTTGGCTGTAGTCAATGGCTCCATGGAGATGGAAAATTCGCGTTTCATCATAGAGATGCTCTGGAACACGTTCTCTAACGGAGTGCCGGATGTAGTTGATATTCTCTGGATCAGTCGGGTCAACCAGGCCAACCGTGACAACAACCAACTCTTGCTTGGAGGACATCTTACTGACCGTCTTCTTTAACCCCAGGACACTCCCAGCATAAAGAGCACCCATGAAGATAACCCGTTCATACTTATCAATATCCTTAGCCTCTTTGAAAGCTACGGCTTCTATCCCCGTCATTGCAGACAGGTGTTCGGCATATTGCTTAGTTGTGCCATATTGGCTTCCATAAATAATGAGCGATTTGTTCATTTGCGCATGGTTTGTTCACCCCGTTTTGTCATTTCCTCTGCAAATGCTTGTTCGCCGTTCTCACGGATGTAACGGATGCAGGCAGGACGGTCGCTATGGAAGACGAATGCAAAGACCTTGCTAACAAAATTGTTGTAAAGGCGACATTCCTTAACGTCTATCTCGCATTCGACACAAGTATGGAAACCCTTTTCCATACAACACTTGCGGATCTTGCACCATGAAGCCTTTTCATTTTTATGACATCCAGGGCATTTGCCCATACGGTATTTCTTGCACGCTCCACAGTAAAGACCGCAAGCGGCAACCATCCTCACGTCAACTGTTATTTCATTCATTTTCTCAATTTTGATTCATTACCTAATGATATAGCGGGGTCTTTGGGCAGGAAATCACTGTCTCATACACTACAGTTTCTCCACCAATGCCTGAATCTTGCTCAGCGTGGCATCGGTCTTCTGCTCGTCGATCTTGGCACTGACATAGCCTATATTTTCTACCTGCCAATAATTGCAGATGTCACGGAACTCTGCGATAGCACCATCATAAACGTTTGGCGAATAGGATGACATCAACAGAGCCATCTTCTTCACCTTGGCTGGTTTGTTCACGCAGTACATGCGCTGAATGGGAAGCTGAATCTGGGCTGAGAGCGTAAAGTAGTAGATGGGTGCAGCCAGCACCAGTACCTCTGCTTCTGCCATCAGTGGATATAATTCTTGCATGTCGTCTTTCTGAATGCAGGCACCATTGCCTTTATTATGACAATACTCGCAAGCCAGACAGCCTGCAATCTTCTTCTTAGACACATTGACCAATGTGACCTGATGACCTGCTGCCTCGGCAGCCTTCTTGTACTCTTCCGCCATCCATGCAGTGTTGCCGTTAGCTCGTGGCGAGCCTTGTAGAATCAGAATGTTCATAATCGTATTTATTTAGTGTAAATCCTTAAACTAGAAAGTTGGTACTCACCACTCGAAAGTTGGTTCTTACCACTTTCTTGTAATAACCTTGCTAATTTTCTTTGCAAATATACGGATTTTGCTGCAAATTTTGTATATTTGCACCTTAAATTTAGGATTGTTTATCAAGTAACCCAACAAAATCTGCACTTATGGATTCTTTTAAGGATAAAGTAGCCGTTGTGACGGGAGGTGCTCAGGGCATCGGACGATGTATTGCCGATGAGTTTCTGAAGGCCGGTGCCCATGTCTGTGTCATCGACAAGCAGAAAGGGCAGCACTTGGCTTCGCCTTCGTCTGTCACGACTCGGCAGAGTATAAGCAAGCTTGCTCTGCACTCGCTGCTCCATCCGTTTGTGGGCGACATATCGGACAAGCAGGTGCTGGAGCAGTTTGCCCAGGAGGTCATCGGGAAGTATGGTCATGTGGACTACCTTATCAACAATGCCCTACCGCTGATGAAGGGCATTGACGAATGCAGCTATGAAGAGTTTCAATACGCCATGAGCGTGGGAGTTACCGCTCCGTTCTACCTTGCCAAACTCTTCGCTCCGTATTTTGCCGAAGGTGCCGCCATCGTGAATATATCATCGTCCCGTGACCGCATGAGCCAGCCGCAGACAGAGAGCTACACGGCTGCAAAAGGTGGCATTGCCGCACTGACCCATGCACTGGCTGTTAGCTTTTCAGGCCGTATTCGTGTTAATTCTATCTCACCAGGTTGGATAGACACTAACTATACGGTCTATGAAGGCCCCGATGCCACACAGCAACCTGCAGGACGTGTCGGCAATCCGATGGATATTGCCAACATGGTGCTGTTCCTCTGTTCCGACAAGGCAGGTTTCATTACGGGTGAGAACATATGCATAGATGGTGGCATGACCCACCAGATGATCTATCATGGCGATAACGGCTGGAAGTTGGAAATATGAAGAAGGGATTACTTATATCGATTGCGTTGATATTTTCAGTTGCAGTATCGGCACAGGATGTTGAAGAATTCATCAACAGACAGATGCAGACTTATCCGAAGTCGCGGCTGCTTGATATCTACAAGTCGTGCTTCCAGGACTATTTGGGTGCCGAACATCTGGTGTCGGACAGACAAAGGGTTAAGGCATATCTGGATGAAGAGTTGAATTGTAGAACGTAACATCTTTGAAAAAGAAATCAAAAGTCTTATAGATCAGAAAAAGTAAAAAAACAATGAAGATAGAAAAGTTTGTATTCGCAGCCTTCATGCTTATGGCAAGTATTCCTGCATTTGCTCAAGAGGAGAATGGGTTTAAGAAATTCAACGTAAGGGAGGACTTCACGGAGAATGGTTTCCAATGGTTCCACGATGCCGAATTACTTGCGGCTGGCGACAAGGAGAAAAGCAATGCCATGACCATCGGCTGGGGTGGCATCGGGACACTTTGGGGACGCACAGCCCTGACTGTTTATGTCGCAGAGAAGCGTTATACCAAGGAGTTTATGGATAAAGCGGAATACTTTACTGTGATGGCTTTTGACGTGAAGGACAGTAAGGTGCTGAACTACATGGGAACGAAGAGCGGACGCGACGGTGACAAGGCTCAGGCTCTTGGACTTCATACTGCATATACAGCCAACGGTACGCCATATTATACTGAAGCTACGATGGTGATAGAGTGCAAGATTATGTATGCAGCGCCCTTTGATCCCCAGTATTTCAAAAGTGACGCTCCCAAGAATATGTATGCTAACTTCCCTGCTGGTATTCATTCCATGTATATAGGTGAGGTCGTTAATGCCTGGAAGAAATGAGTAAACGGGATTATATTCAGGCAAATAAGGACTGGTTAGAAGCCAAGTCAAAAGAGGAAGGGATTAAGGCTCTTCCTAAGGGAATATATTATAAGGTGTTGGCAGAGGGTGACGCTTCGAGTGCCCAGCCGACGGTTCGCAGTATCATCACAGCCCACTACACAGGTAAGACCATCGACGGCAAGCAGTTTGATAGCAGCCGTGGCGGTGTTCCTCTGGCTTGTAGGCTATGTGACTTGATTGAGGGCTGGATCATTGCCATGCAGCAGATGCATATCGGTGACAAGTGGGAACTATATATCCCTGCAGAGATGGGCT
>JAFZUS010000139.1 GCA_017618275.1 Prevotella sp. | reverse complement strand
CCTGCCGTCGATAGTGATGTACATCTTTGTTGTCATTGTCTCGTAGTTCGTCTGCGCCTGGATCTCGTCGCTGCAGCACGACATGACAAGCAGGGCTGATAGAATCATTACAATCTGTTTCATAGTCATTCTTCACTCTTCATTTTACCTGGTATCTCATCCACACGATGCCGTCCTGCTCCTCCACGCTTTTGAAGGCCAGACGAACGGGTTTTCGCTCCATCGGCCTGCCGTCAAAGGCAGCAGCCATGCCCTCGCGCCCGTCGATGCCGTAGCCGTACATCATGCTCACCTCATCAATCAGACCCTGATCGAGCAACGAGCCGTTGATGTGCCCGCCACCCACTACGGCAAGACGTTCCACGCTGAACACCGTGCGCAGTGTCTCCAAAGCCGATGCAAGGTCGATGCCGTCCCGCCCCGTGGTGATATAAGATATGTGTTTCTTCTTCAAATAGTCCAGATATTCCTGGCTGGCCTGCTCTGACAGGATCATCAGCAGCGGACGCCCGAATAGCTCCGTGGTGTCGTCGTCCCAAAGCAGCGTGCCGCAAGTGTCAACGCCGATGGCATAACCCTTGGCCTCTGTGGCGCGATACATCTGTTGGCCGGCATCCTCATGCGCCTTCTGCGGCTGGAACACTCCGTCCTGTGCATAGTGCATCGCCAGCGTGGTCTTGCCCTCCAGCGTCGAGAGGCAGTCGAGCTGTGCCAGCGCCTCGTAGTAGCGGTTCGTGTCGTCAATCTGCTCTGTCATCGCGCAGTCTATCCTACCGTCAAGCGAAGCCATCATGTGGCAAATTACGTATGGTCTCATTGTCGTTCCGTTTATCTGTTCTTAACTAGGTGCAAAGGTACGACGATTTAGCCATACTCCGCTTAGACGGATTACGGATAAATCTACCAAAAATGAGGAATGTTTATTTTTTGCGCTGTTCAGCGAAAAAATGTGAGGGTGTCTGACCCGTCAGTTGCTTGAAAAGACGGGTGAAATGATTGGGGTACTCGAAGCCAAGCGCATCGGAAACCTGTGTGATGCTCTGACCGCCAAGCATCAGGCTCTTGGCACGCATGACGATAAAACTTCGGATATAGTCTTTCGGACTCTCGCCCAAGGCACCACGCACGATGTCGCCGAAATAACCGGGCGACAGACACAGCTCGCTTGCACAGTATTTCACGCTGGGAAGCCCATCTGTACGCTGACGGCCTTTGTCGTAGTAGTCGATAAGCACCTGCTGAAAACGGGCTAGTATGTCGCTACTGCCAGCCGTCATCTCCTTGAACTGGCGGGCATAGAATCGGTTGCAATAGTCCAGAATCAGCTGTATGTAGTCTCGCACGATGTCATCTTGAACATCATCAGCATTGTTAGTCAGTTCACTTCGTATATTCGACATCAGCCCCGAAAGCGTGTCCTTCTCTTCGGTATTCAGGAAAAGTGCCTCGTTGCTGTTGTACGAGAAGAAATGATAGTCCTTCATACGTCGCTCAATCTCCGTGCCGTGAATGAACACGGGGTCGAACAGAAGCACCCAACCGTGATACTTCCGCCGCGTGCCATCATCGCGCTTGCCGCCAATCTGCCCTGGGGCAAAAGCAATCAATGAACCGTCGCCGTCATGGTAGGTGCCGATGCCGTAGGTCAGGTTCTCGGGGAACTCTCGCTGCAGGAAGATGCCGTAGCAGTCGATGCGGTTCAGCGAATGGCGTATCTCGCCCGCCTCGTCGTAATGAATGATGGCGACGTGGGGATGAAGCACCGGCACACGGATGTCGCGTGCATAGTCGTTTGCCTCGTTGATGTACAAATCCAACTTCATTTCTTTCTTAGTCCATTCAAGAAGTTTGTTTGACCGCGTCATTGAAGAGCGTATGTCAATGAAGAATCAGTTCTCTTATAGTACCATATCGGGAACAAAATTACTCATTTTTTACGAGATAAGAGACGTTTACTGTTATAAATAAGGTGAAAAGTCTGAATGCGCCCTCATTTTTGATGTTTTGTCAGTTATATTAGGCACATCTGCACTAAAGCAGGTTGTATAATATGAACTACAATTTCAAAAAACACTGCTACGATCCATACGATAGTTTGGACGCAGAATGGAAAGCTAGAATCTCGCATGATGGGCTTTCTGTAAGAGAAGCGGCTATCCTTTCTGGTTTCAGCCGCCAGTATATCAACAGACTTGTAACGAACGGTCGTATCATTGCCGCGAGAAGCAACGAGGGCAACTATGTGATTTCATGGAAGGACTTCGTCAAGTGGTATTCGGCTCTGCCAGTCACACCTTCCTCCCCTATCGGTTATGCGAGTCTTTCCCTCAAAGAGCTGATGCGATATACAGGCATGAGCAGATGCTGGGTGCTGAAGTTCGTTACACGAAACAGCATCCCATCTTATTATGTAGGTGTTTACCGTCGGTTCCACAAGTCTTTGTGTGAAGAAGCATGGAAACATGAGTCTATTGCCTTAAAGCATTGGCTGACACTTGAAGAAGCCTCTGCCTTTTTCGATTTGGACAGTTCCGTAATCTTCGCACTCGCGGCGTTGCATAGAGTACGCGTAAAGAAGTTGAACAAGAGCTATGTCTATAACAAGGCAGACATTCTTGCCGTGAAAAAGAAAGGAGGTGCATTATGCCAAGGGTAATTCTTAAGTACAGATCAATTGCTCATGGAGTCATGAAGTCCATTTATCTGGAGTTCAATCCACCCATTCATGACGTGAAGGGCAAAAGCGTAAGGTACGAGTGTCTGAACCTTGAAATCTTCTCTCATCCAGGGACGTCACAACAGCAGGAGCAGAACAAGGCTATTGAAGAGATTGCAGAGACTATTCGTTGTGAAAGATATCTCCAGTTGGTCAGGCATGATTACAGTTTTCTGGCAAAGGCAAGACTTGACGAAGACTTTCTGGAATATTTCAGGATGAATGGCGATTGTCACGGTGCGAAATATCAGAGTAGCCGACTGCACTTTGAAAGGTTTTGCAAAGGACAATGCTTGTTCAAGGACATCAATGCAAGCCTCTGCGAACGGTTCCGGCTATATCTACTCCGAGCCAAAGGACTGCAGCACACGAAGAACAGGCTTTCCAAGAACTCTGCAAGCGCATACTTCAATGCTTTTCTGAGTATCGTCCATTTTGCCTACAAAGATAATATACTCTCAGAGGATTATGCTGCATTGGTCGAGAAAATCAAGTGGAACCACGACATTCCAAAGGAATATTTGTCACGCGCTGAGATCAAACAGCTGGCAAGCACTCCATACGATGAGAATCCTGATGTGTACAGAGCAGGCATGTTTTCTATCTACACGGGATTAAGAAGAAGTGACATTCTTGCTCTCCGATGGGAAAACGTGCATCATGACCGTGGCAGGAAAGCATATCTCAGGTTTCGTATTAAGAAGACTGGCAACCAGATACAATTGCCACTTTCGCTTCCTGCTATCAGAGTGTTGGGTGAACAGAAGCCAAAGGGAAAGGTGTTTCCAATGTTGACTGAAAGCATTCTCACGACTCATGTCAGCAGATGGATTAGCAAGGCAAGAATCCGCAAGCACATCACTTTTCACTGTTTCCGACATACCTTCGCCATGCAGTTACTGGATAAAGGAGTTGATATATACACGATTGCTGCACTTCTTGGTCATAAGCAGGTTTCAAGCACACAGAATTACGCGAAGATAACTCCCAAGAAGGTACTTGAAGCCATCATGAAGATAGGATAATAGATACCTTCTGCTTTATATAAGTTCGGCAATGATATTGAATTGTTGCCGAACTTTACGACTTTTATTTGCCGCCAAAAGAAAAGGAGTTTAGTTTACCCCCATATTATATATCCATAACTCAAACTAAACCTTTTATCTTCCGACTACGACTTACATCTCCCTAAAGGGACAGATTACACCTCAACAGTGTCCCCGAGGG
>JAFZUS010000138.1 GCA_017618275.1 Prevotella sp. | reverse complement strand
TGAGAAGCTGAACGAATCGGTGAAGTAACCGAAGGTCAGGATACCGATGAGGAAGAACATATCGGCAAAGCGCGTCACGATGAATGCCTTCTTAGAGGCTGCAATGGCAGGCTTCAAAGGATAGTAGAAGCCGATGAGCAGGTAAGAGCTAACACCTACCAACTCCCAGAACATGTACATCTGGAAGATGTTGGTAGCCAGTACCAGGCCCAACATTGACATGGTGAAGAGAGAAAGGAAAGCGTAGTAACGCTGGAAGCCCTTCTCACCGTGCATATAGCCGAATGAGTAGATATGAACCATCAGTGATACCGTTGAGATAACAATCAGCATCATCACGCTGATAGGATCCAACAGGATACCGAGGTCAAAATGCAGGTTGCCCAGGGGCAGCCATGTGAAGTTATACGGAACAAACGTCTGATAGACTCCCTCCACACGGTCCAGACTGAAATACTGGAAAGCGCAGAGATAAGAGAGTACCGTCACGATGGCGAGCGAGCAGGTGCCGATGAGTCCGGCCACCTTGTGCTGCATCTTCATGCCAGCCAGTCCAAGAATGATGAACGACAGCAGCGGCAGAAGCATGATAAATATAGTGTAACTAAACATAATCTTAACTACTTAACTACTTACTTCTTAACTACTATCTTTTCATATTCTGGATGGCATCAACGCTGTCGCTCTTGAACTTGCGATAGACATTGATGATAATAGCGATGGCTACTGCACTTTCAGCAGCAGCAACACCGATCACGAAGAGCGTCATAAACATACCTTCCATCCCGTTGGGATAGAGCAGACGGTTGATGGCGGCAAAGTTTATGTCGACAGCATTGAGCACCAACTCCACAGAGATGAGCATGGCAATCAGGTTGCGACGGGTCACGAAGCCATAGACACCGATAAAGAACAGGAGCGCACTCAGCGCGAAATAACATTCAATGGGTATCATACCTTATCCTCCTTTTCTTTACGTGCAACAACCAACCCTCCGATGATACATGCCAGCAGGAATACTGAGATAAACTCGAAGGGCAATACATATTGATACTTCTCTGAGCCGACGAGCGCCATACCGATTTCCTTCATCGGCACCTCTACGTTGGCGATTTCCTGAGTGACGAAGCCAGTCTTCAGCAGAATCAGACCGACGACGACCAGACCCGCCAAAGCAGCCAGACCGCCACCAATCATCTTACTGGACTTCACGCGTTCCTCCAGACCCTGAAGGGTGCGCTTGCTCACCAATTGAATGGCGAACACATAGATCATCGTAACGCCTCCGGCATATACTGAGATCTGAGCGGCGCCCAAGTAGGTGTAGTCGAGCAGGAAATAGATGCCTGCCACACCAAAGAGCACGAACAACATGAATGTTGCGGCTCGCATAATTCGCGTGGTGGTCACACACATCAGCGCGGAACCGATGATGAACACCGCGAGAATGATAAACATTACTGTATTTGCCATAATGCGTTACTTCGTTTTAGTGTTAAACTTACCGATTTCCCACTCAGCACCGCCTTCAAGCAGGTTGGGTAGCGAGCCACCCTTGTACTCTTCCTTGTCGAGGTGAAGCACCAACTTCGAGCGGTCGAACACGGCGTTCTCGAAATCATTCGTAAACTCGATGGCGTCGAAGTTGCAGGCGTTGGTACAGAGTTGGCAGAACATGCAGTCGCCCAGGTCGTACAAATAATCGTCGAGCACCTTCTTCTTTTTGCCCGTTTCGGGATCCTCAGCCATGTGACTTACAATCTTGATGGTACCGTTGGGGCAAGACTTTTCACATAATGTGCAAGCCGTACACTTGTAACTGCCATCCTCGTTGCGCTTGAACACCAAGCGACCACGGTGACGCTTTGCCACGTGGAGTGTAGTCTTGCGGTTCTCGGGATACTGCTCCGTTGACTTGTTGGTGAAGAAGTCCTTGAAGTATTCCTTCCAAGAGGTCTTCATACCCACAGCCAGAGTCTTCAAGCCGTGCCCGATTTCTCCGAAATATGTTTTGTTATCTTCCATATCTTTCTAGTTTTTTCTAGGATTACCTAGGATTGCCTAGGTACACCTATTTTATATATATACCCAGGGCCACTACGATTGTCATAATCACCAGATTGAGCAGCGCCAGCGGCATCAAGTACTTCCACTCCAACTTCAGGATCTGGTCGATACGCAGACGGGGGAACGTCCACTTAATCCACATCAGAATCCATACCAGGAAGAAGGCCTTGCCCATGAACCAGACGATGCCGGGGATGTAATTCATCACAGCGTCGAAAGCCTCGATACCAATGTTGACAGGTGCCCAACCACCAAGGAATACAGTAGCAGCGATACCTGCGATGATAAAGAGGTTCAGGAACTCAGCGAGGTAGAAGAAACCGAATCCCATACCTGAATACTCGGTATGATGACCGGCAGTCAACTCACTCTCAGCCTCTGCCATATCGAACGGGCCACGGTTAGCCTCTGCGTTACCTGCGATGAGGAATACGAAGAAGGCGATGATAGCAGGGATATGCCCCTGGAAGATGAGCCACTTCCATGGTCCCGTCTGTGCCTCAACGATACCACTCATCTGCATCGTACCTGTCAGGATGACAGCGGTAATCAGACAGAGGCAGAGCGACATCTCGTAAGAAATCATCTGCACAGCACCACGCATGGCCGAAACCACAGAATACTTGTTATTAGAACCCCAACCGGCGAGGAAGACACCTACCACGCCAATCGAAGAAACGGCTGTAAGCAGGAACACACCGACGTTGAAGTCGAGGATCGTCGCACCATTGTTCCAAGGCAGGAACGAGAAGGCACCCACGGAGCCGATAATCACCAAGAGCGGAGCCACAAGATAGAGCAACTTATCGGCCTTGTCGACAATGAAGATCTCCTTGATAAGCATCTTCAGCACGTCGGCAAACACCTGCAGCAAGCCCCAGTAGCCTACTCGCATCGGACCCAGACGGCACTGGAAGTAGGCACAAACCTTACGCTCCATAAATATCAGTACGCAGGCGATGAGGGCATATCCCACGAGGATAGCCGTACCCACCAGCACGCACTCAATCAATATCGCCAACCAATCGGGACATCCTACCGTCACTCGAAGCAGTTGGTCGAACCATTGTGTTACTATAGAAAAGTCGAACATATCTTACTTTTTTACTTTTTTACCTTTTTACCTTTCGACTATCTGTCAATATCAGGAATTACTACATCAATAGCAGCACAAGTAGCGATGAGGTCGGCAATCTTCTGACCACGCAGCATCGGGTCGAAGGCTCCAACCAATGAGAGACCCATTGGACGCATCTTCATGCGGTACGGGCTCTTGTCGCCACGAGAGTCGAGATAAACACCAAACTCACCAGCCACACCCTCAACAGAGTAGTACCATTGTCCCTCTGGGCACTTAATGATAGGCTTCTGCTTCACATAGAAGTCGCCCTCAGGAATGTTGTCTATCAACTGCTCGATGATGTTCAGGCTCTGGTACATCTCGTTGATGTGAACCAGATAACGGTCCATAGAGTCACAGCCGTTAAGTGTGCACTGCTCCCACTCCACCTTGTCGTACATGTCGTACGGATGGTTCTTACGAACATCGTTCTTCCAACCCGAAGCACGACCTGCAGGACCAGTCACAGCGTAGTTGATACAATCCTCGAGACTCATCGGACCACAGTTCTCCAGACGGTTGTGGGTAATGATGTTATCACCGAAGATATCCATATACTCCTGGATTGTCGGACGCAGATAGTTCACCAGGTCCTTACAGTTCTTGACAAAGTTCGGATCGATATCGTCCTGCAGACCACCGATACGGTAGTAATTCTGAATCAGACGTCCACCAGTAGTTTCCTCCATGCAGTTCAGCACGTGCTCACGATCACGCATACCGTAAAGCATACCGGTCAGAGCACCGAGGTCCTGAGCCACACAAGAGGTATAAAGCAGGTGGGAATCCAGACGCTGAAGTTCGTCCATGATAGTACGAATGTACTTGATACGGTCAGTCAATTCAACTTCCAAAGCCTCCTCAATCACACCTACCAAAGCATGGCGATGTTGCATGGCTCCCAAATAGTTAAGACGATCGGTTAAAGCAAGTGTCTGAGGATAAGTCATACCCTCCCACATCTTTTCTATTGCACGATGGATATATCCCAGGTGAGGATAGATGCGCTTCACGGTCTCACCGTCCAGCACGGTCTGCAAACGCAATACACCGTGGGTAGCAGGGTGCTGAGGACCGATGTTAATCACATAGTCGTCAGAACCAAAGAGGCGGTTCTGTTTCGACTGCAGCACGCCATCCTTGTCGAGATAGAACTCCAGGCCGTAGTCAGGCTCTACATCATCCTCGAGGGTGTACTTGTCGTTGAACGCCCAGTCCTTACGGAAGGGATAACCCTTGAAGTCTGAGCGTAGGAACAAACGGCGCATATCGGGATGACCCAAGAACACGATGCCATAGAAGTCGTACACCTCACGCTCCAGCAGATCGGCTACGCGCCAGATGTTTGAAACGGTAGGCAGATAAGCAATCATCTCGCCTTCCAGATCGCTGACACCATTTGATGTCATGCCATCGCCACAAACCTGACTCTTGGCAATCATCTTCACCGAGCAACGCTCATGAGTCTTGGTATTCTCAAGGATATAAACGCAACCGAGGCCCTCCTCTTTACCGAAGTCCTCGCCAACGATAGTGACAAGATAGTCAAAGCCCTTCTTGTCCTTCAAGTTCTGCATCTCCTGTGCAAACTTGTCAAATTCAAATGAAAGGAATTCTAACTTCATACGGCAGCCTCCTCTACTTTAACGGGTTCTCCGGTATTTCCGGATTCTCCATATTTTCCGGAAAACTCCTCAACAAACTCCTTGGGCACATCTGTTACCACAATCGGCTCACGACGATGGTCGTTGTGCTTCGAGCGGAAGGTCAGTTCCTCGTTCGATACACCCAGAGCAGCCTCCTCAGCGGTCTGCTTGTGGTTAGCACCACCGAAGAATTTCTCGATCTTCACCTTACGCTGCAGTTGCATCATACCATACATGATAGCCTCCGGACGTGGGGGACAGCCAGGAATGAACACATCGACGGGAAGAATTTCCTCGATACCTTTTACTACATGGTAACTCGACTTGAAAGGACCACCGCTGATGGCACAACCACCGACAGCAATCACATATTTAGGCTCAGCCATCTCGTCGTACAGACGCTTCAGGGCGGGTGCCATCTTATGAGTAATGGTACCTGCACACATGATCAGGTCAGCCTGACGGGGAGAGTTACGCGTCACCTCGAAACCAAAGCGTGCGAAATCGTAACGGGCACAGCCACAGGCCATGAACTCGATACCACAGCAACTGGTGGCGAAGGTCAACGACCAGAGGGAATTACTGCGTCCCCAGTTAATCAACTGGTCCAGCGAACCCGTAATCACATTGACGCCGCCCTCATGGAGTTCGTCAACAATCTTCTCCAACGAGGCGTTGTCATTCCACTCCTCGTAGGGAATACTTTTGATGTGCGGTTTCTTTACTTCCATTCCAAGTCTCCTTTCCGCCAGGCATATGCCAAGCCTAATACCAGAACTACCAAGAAGAAGCCGATACTCAGCAGGGCTGCTGCACCGAACTCCTTCACTACTACTGCCCATGGATACAGAAACACCGTTTCCACATCAAACATGAGGAACAAGATGGCAAAGAGATAGAATCCCACCGATATCGGCAACCACGAACTGCCTCGCGTGGGTATACCACTCTCATACGGCTCACCCTTCACCTTCGCGTAGGACCGCGGTCCTATCAACTTGGCTACCACGTAAGCCGCCACCACCAATGTAATAGCCGTCACCAAGACGGTAATTAACAAAGTAAAGTTCATAAGTTTTTATAATGTTATAACAATATTGTTCTCGTTACCAAGCAGTTACCAGTAAGAAAAAGTACCTTCACAGCTTTTACGCTGCAAAGGTACAAATAATATTTGTAAATTCATCGAATATTTATAAAAAAATTCGATATGTCGCTAAAAAAAGAGCGAATTACAAGGCAGTGTTTCTTTCAATGATTTCAAGACACATACGACTATTATGGTAAGGACACTTCCAGAAGCCAGCCTTGTCATCGACCGTATTCAGAGTACCGTCAGGATGACGGCTCCAGAACCACTCGCCCTGTTCGTAGTCAATCAGTTGCGACTTGATATAGTCCCAGCACTTGCTGGCCTTCACCAATGCGTCCTCATCACCGAAGTGCTGATAGAGGTTGAACCACCCCACGACATTCTCTGCCTGTACCCACCAGTGGAGGTCATCATCCACATGCCCGGTATCGAGGTTAGCCTCATGAATCATCGAACCGTCCGGGCGAAGCCCTTTCTCCGAGGCCTTCGCCACTTCACGGACAATCGGTTCCACCTTAGCCAGCACGGTTTTGTCGCCCAGCACCAGCGCAGCCTCATGCATAAGCCACGAACACTCGATGTCGTGGCCATAACTCTCCAAATGTCCCGCCCCACGTGTCCAGTCCATCTCGAAGAAAAGGTCGAGATGATGGGTGTCGGGGTTCAGGATCCGGTCGGTAAAGATATCGATAAGATTTCGTAGCGAAGCCTCCACAGCAACAATGGTTTCCACTGGTACGGTGATGCCCACAGGCAATACAGACCCGACAACTGGCACATAGTCACACGACTCTTGAGCCTGCAGTTCTTTCAGACAGCGCAATAGATTGGTGTAGGGCTCGATGATATGCAGATGAGTATTCTGCGACTTGGGATAGTTCGCATCGAGCGCCGACAGTCGCATATCCGCTATTTCGCCCCACTCGCGGGTACAAGCCTCGATATAGCCGTTGTGCGCACGGTCCAGGGCGTGTTCCTCTATACAGTCGTACAGGTCAAGTGCATATTCCAACGCCTCCCTGTCGCCCGTTGCACGAACATATTCCGTCAACCCATAGATGGCAAAGCCGATGGCATAGAACTGCTTCTTGGTATCCAACGGATTGCCATGACAATCGAGACTCCAATATACCCCCCCATATTCGGGGTCGATAAAGTGCTCTATCAGATATTCATAGGCTATCCTAGATGCTCCTAGGTATTCAAGGTTGCCTAAGACTCTGTAGGCAGCCGAGAACGCCCATAAAATACGGGCATTGAGGATGGCGCCTTTCTCGGCCTCGGGGTGCAACACCCCACTACCGTCGATACGTCCGTAAAACCCACCGTTCTCACGGTCTTGCATCTTGTCAAGCCAGAAACGCAGGATGTTGTTTTCCAAGACATCCTGCATTTCCTGTTTCATCAACGAAACAACCGTCATACTATTTCTTGATGGGATACTTGTAGATCAGGAACATCATGATCAGTACGATGGCTGCGGGGAACAGGGAGAAGAGTGCCCACACCATATTCCTGACAGCCTCCATGTCGCTGATGGTCACAACCGTTTCACCTGTAGCGGGGTCTGTACCCGATACGAAACCAGCCAGACCCAAGAACAATGCCACCAGAGAGCCCGAGATGGCTGTACCAAACTTCTGAGCCATCGTACCAGACGAGAAGATCAGACCCGTCGACGAAGTACCATTTTTCTCGGTAGCATAGTCTGCCACGTCGGCATACATCGACCACAACAGCGGTGAATAGAGACCCACACCGATAGAGGTCAGGATAACAATAGCCACCAGTACCCAGATATAGTCAGGATCCATCGGTACGAAGAAGAACACCACAGAGAAGACGATACAGATGACGGCAGCCGCCATAAATGCCTTTTTCTTGGAGCCAATCCACTCTGTGAATTTTGGTGACACGCCACCGAAAATCATACAGGTCACCTCACCAAAGGTCATGAACACCGTATAGTTGATGATCAGTCCGCTCACCGTCACGTCGCCATGCAGACAATACTCCAGCAAATAACCTGCCACTGCATAGCGGAAGCCATTGAAGAAATTCGTACAGATTCCTATCAGCGTCAGATAGATCCAAGGTTTGTTCTTGAAGAGGTCGGCAAAGGGACGGAACGAGAACTTCTCAGCGCGTACGGGCTTCAGACGCTCCTTTGTCAGGAAGCCGCAGGCCAGTGTCATCACGGCTGCCAGAATACCGAAACCGGCACCTAAGACAGCATACTGATGGGCCTCAGAGCCACCCACCATCTTCTGCAGGTACGGGAACGACAGCAAGGTAATAAAGCCCATCGCATAGGCACCTACCATACGGAAAGACGAGAACTGGTTCTTCTCATTGTCATTGTCTGTCATCACACCCAACAGAGAACCGTAAGGCACGTTGACCGCCGTATACACAGCCATCATCAGGAGATAGAGCGTATAGGCATAGATACGCTTGCCCACAGGTCCGAAGTCCGGTGTGTAGAGCAACAGGGCGAAGATGAGTCCGAGGGGGACGGCACCGAAGATGAGCCACGGACGATAGGTGCCCCAGCGCGACTGTGTGCGGTCGGCCAGACTACCCATCAACGGGTCTGTGACCACATCGAACATTCGGGCTATCAGCATCAGTGTAGCCGTATCAGCAACAGTCAGTCCGAAGACATTCGTGAAGAAGAGCGGAAAAGCGATAGACATGATTTTCCAGGTAATACCACCTGCGGCTGCATCACCAAGTGCATAACCGATTTTTTCTTTTAAACTTGCCATAGTTATTTCATTTTATTCTTGTTGATTAGTTTCTTGATCGTCTCCACGCTGGCAGCCGTCGTCAGACCGTCCTCCGGCGTGTGCATGCAATAGTCGAGAAGTCTGTCGATAGTCGAGGTCGCCACGTGCATACGGGTGTCGGCAGAGGCGTAATAGATAAAGACCTTACCATCCTCGTCGGCAATCCAACCATTGGCAAAGGCCACGTTCATCACGTCACCCACATACTCGTTGCCCTCCGGCACAAGGAAATAACCGCCTGGCTTGGCAATCACCGTCGTGGGGTCGTCGAGTGCCGTCATATACATATAGAGCACATAGCGCAGACCGTCGGCCGTTGCCCTGACACCGTGCGCCAGGTGCAGCCACCCCTTCGGCGTCTTGATGGGATGCGGTCCCTCGCCATTCTTCACCTCCGTGATGGTGTGATAGTGACGGGCGTTGATGATCTTCTCTTCCTTGATCTCTGCATGGGTGATGTCATCCACGAGCGCCCAACCGATACCACCGCCTGATCCTGTATCAATGAAACCGTCCTGGGGACGGGTATAGAAAGCGTATTTCCCATCCACGAACTCCGGATGGAGCACCACGTTGCGCTGCTGACTTTTCGTCTTCAGGTCGGGCAACCGCTCCCACGTCTTCAGGTCTTTCGTACGGGCGATGCCTGCCGTAGCCGTCGCAGCAGAGAGATTACCTGGCTGTGAGTCATCGTGACGCTCGGCGCAGAACACGCCGTAGATCCAGCCATCCTCATGCTGTGTGACACGCATATCATAGATATTGGTGGCAGGCACCACATCATCGGGCATCGTGATAGGCTCTTCCCAAAAACGGAAGTTGTCAATGCCGTTGGGCGACTCAGCCACTGCGAAATAACTCTTACGATCAGCACCCTCCACACGGACAATCAGCAGATACTTACCATTCCACTTGATGGCCCCCGCATTGAAAGCGCCATTGCACATGATGCGCTGCATCAGGTAGGGATTATCCTGTTCATTGAAGTCGTACTTCCACTCCAAGGGGACATGGGCGGCAGTCACCACAGGATACTTATATTTCTCGTAGATTCCGTTCCCACCCTCTAAAGGTTCGTTCTTCCTGTTCAGCAGCGCCTCATGCTCCGCACGCATGGCTGCCACTTTCTGTTCAAATTCGGTCATATTGTTATTTGATTTCGTTCAGAAACAAAGTATTATCCTTATCGTACAACTGCTTGAAGTACTCAGCATCAGGCTTTGCAGGCGAGGGACCGAACCACTCCTCCTTGTAGTTACGCCACACGAGGAAATAACTGATGGGATACTTGTCGAGCACGGGTGTCAGCGTCGATGTCCACCACGTCGGGTCGGTCAGGTTCTTCAGACCGCACTCCGTCAGCGCAGCCACCTTACCACGTTTCTCGGCAAACTTGGTCAGCATATCGAGGTTGGCATCCAACTCGGATACAAAGGCCTCCTTCGTACCCCACTGATAACCGTCAATACCCACCAACGAGATCCTGTCGTCGCCAGGATAACGTTCCAGGTATTTCTCTTCTGTCAGATTGGCAGCCATACCAGGCGAATAGGCCCAAAGCAGGTTGTCAAAGCCGTCGGCCGTGAGTTTGTCCTGCAACAGGTTCCACAAGGCCTTGTAGTCCTCTGCCGTACAGAGGCTCTCACCCCACCAGAACCACGAACCCGTGTTCTCGTGCCAAGGCCGGAAGATGATGGGGATTTTCTGTCCGTCGTCGGTCTTCAGAGTAGCCAGGAAGTCGCTCACCCGATCCATCCAAACCTTGAACAACTCAGCGTTACGTCCACCAGGCAGTATACTGTTCACGACAGTAGAGTCACTGACATCCCAGGCAGAACCCTCGGGGAATTTCTGCGCACCTCTACCGCCATCAGGAGCCGTTGTGGCAGGGTTACGGGGATGCCAACTGATGGTGATAATTCCCCCTCGCTGATAATGTCTGATGATTTCCTCTGTCATACGGGTGAAAGGCACGCTGTCAAGGTTCTTGGCATCATTCATCTCAATACCGCCAAGTTCGAAGCCCATCACGGCAGGCCTGTCGCCACAGACATTCTTCACGTCGCTGGAGTCGGCCTGATACTCCCAAGTCAGGCCATAGAACGGATCGTCCTGATGGCCGAACATATAGCCCTTATTGCGGAGAGTGTCCAGTCGCTCCATCAACTGCTGGGCCTGTGTCTTCTCCGGCTCCGCCTTCTTGGTTGTCGAGCAGCCAAGAAAAAGTAAAAAGGTAAAAAGGTAAAAAGGTAAAACCTTTATACCCAACACCTTTGAACTGCAAAATCCTTTTTTATTCATATTCATATACTTTTTTACCTTTACCTCAGATGCATTTCTCTCAACAGCCAGTCTTCCCACTCGTCCCACTGCTCCTGATACCAGAAGTGCCAAGTGGCCTGATAAGGCGAGATCTCCTTCGGGCCCTTCACGATATTATAGGTGGCCCAAGCCGTTGTCGGCGGCACCACGTCGTCGTTGTAGCCAAACGAGAACCATCCCTTCTGTTTGTCCGTAATCAAACGTGCGAAGTTCACCCCGTCATAATACCTCGAAGTCTCAATCTTCTCACTTTCTCCCTTTCTCACCTTCTCACCTTCTCCCTTTCTCACCTTCTCACTTTCATAGAAATAGTGTGGCCACCCGCAGGCAATACCCCTTAAAGAGTTCGTATGGTCGCAAAGGGCAGCATGCACAGGGGCATAGTAGGTAATACGCTTGTCCAGACCGGCTGTTGCCAGCGTGAGAAATCCCCCTTGCGAGGAACCCGTCACACCACACTCCTTCCCATTCCAAGGGGTGTACTGCTCGATATAGTCGAGGGCACGGATACAACCGAGTATCACGTGTTTGTAATAACTCTTGTCGCGATGATCCATCCCGAACTCCCAGTAACCGCTGAGAGCCCCGTTGTGCAGGTCGTCATACACCTTCTGCTCCATCGTCACGGGGATTCCGTGAATGCCTATCTCCAAAGTGATGGCGCCCTGCGAGGCTGTATAGATGTCACCGCCGTAGGGACGCACACCAGCACCCGGCACCCTGAGCAGGGCGGGATATTTCCCTTCCTTCACCGGTACACAGAGGATGCCATAGGTGCGGTTGCCCCAGTTCATATTCTGGAAACTCACCTCATAGACATTCACATCCTTCGTGCAACGCTCTGGCAACAGCCGTTTCGTGGGATCAAGGTCAGTCTTTCGGGCTTCTGCAATGGCATTTTGCCAGAACGACTCGAAGTCAGCAGGCATCACGGTAGAGGGTTGTAACTGCTCGGGCGAGAAGGCGGCCCCACAGGCCCCCTTATAGTCCTTACCATCTACATGTGCCGTCACATCCACACGGTAGAAACCCGGCTGCTTCATCGTTCCCGTCAGTTTCAGCGTGCCGTCTTTCAGCACCATGCTTTTCTTCACGTCCTGATACATCTCAGGACCAGCGGCCAGGTCGATGGTGACGTTGTCGAGCAGGGTGCCCGACTTCAACACGTTCACCGTAAACGTAGCCTTCTCACCTGTCTTGTAGGTCCAGTCCTGATGGTCGGGCTGTACCGTCACCATGATATTGTACCCGCGTATCTGTGCCGATAACTGGAACGATACCATGACCACAAGCAGAAGTGTCAGTAGTTTTTTTGTCTTCATCTCTTGTTGAATTGTTTAAGTTATCGGCTGCAAAATTATAAATAATCCTGCAAAGCAGATGGCACTATCTTGACAAATGACGGCATTATATTGCTGTGCCCTGCTATTTAACGTAATTTATTCATTCTTTTCACCTGTGACAGGATGACTTTCAGGGTCGATTTGTCACCTGAAAAGACGGAGTTCAGACCCTGCTGTTCCTGTGCCGGATCGCCCGTATAGTCATCGCCCACCTGCCACTGTTCCTCGTGTCTGGGCTTGGCATAGCCGCCCCAGCCCCAGAAGTTACAGCCGGCAAAATAGCCGCCCTGCTCCGCATTGTCGCCCACCAGTGAGAAGACGTACTGATAAAAGCCGTCGCGCCCTTTCGTCGGTGTGCCGAGGGCAAATTTGAAGTCGTCGCGGGGGTAGCCGAACTCCTCCATCACCAACGGTTTCTTCAGACGGGCACAGATGGCCAGATGACGGTCTATATAGTCCTTCGTATTGGCCTTGGCCTGCGGCAGATCCTCAATCAGATGATCCTTCCTCGCCCAACTCCAGTTGTACGGCCAGAGGTGGATGTTACAGTAGTCGATATTCTTGTCGGCACAGATACGTTCATAGCAGCCCCAGTCGTTCTCACAGCCCCACGAGCCCTCGCTGCCGATGGATATCAGGTGGTTACTGTCAAGGCTGCGGATGAGGGCCGATGCCTCACTGAGCCACCGCTCAAAGGCTGGCAGCGCTTCTGTGGAAAAGGCCCTGGGCTCGTTGCCGATCTGCCACGACATGATGGCGGGATCGTCCTTATAGGCCAGTCCCGTATAGCGGTTGGTACGGGTAAGGATGAAGCGCACATAGTCGTAGAACAGTTCGTGCGCCTTCTGGTTGGTAGCATATTGGCTCATGGCCTGCATGTAGGCCGGATAGCCGTCCTCATTGGGTCGCGGTTGCTTGCCTGCGCCTGCATGCTCGAGATAGAACCCGTAGCCCCCACTCCACTCCCACGAGTTGTTCAGGTAGAGCACAGCCACCATCTTACGCTTGCCCATCTCCATCAACAGGTAGTCGAGTCCGGCCAGGATGGTATCGTTGTAGACGCCCGGCTGCACCTGCAGTGTTGGTTCCACCTTCGTGGTCACGCCCCGTTCACCGTCGCTGCCCACAAGGATGCGCAGGTTGTCGATGCCCATCCGCTTCATCAGGTCCAGTTCGCGACATAGTCGCTGGCGGTCGCCCCCCTGCCCTTCCGAGCCGAGAATGGCCCCATACCAGAAGTTCGTACCCACATAATAATAGGGTTTCCCGTCTTTCAGGAAATGTCCGTCCTTGACGGTCACAAACGCCGTCTGTCCCGCCATCGGCAGGCTGACAGCAACCATCAGGCTTAGTAAGAGTCGTTTTAGTTGTTTCATTTGGTCTGGTTTGTTAGTTTGATGTATTTCGAAGGATTCTTATGCTTGCCGTTGACGCGCGTTTCAAAATGCAGATGGGGTGTGGTGGCTCTACCTGTCTGACCGACAATCGCGATGGCCTGCCCTGCCTTGACCTGCTGTCCCTTCTCCACCAGGTTCTTCGAGTTATGGCCATAGTAGGTCTCCAGTGCATTGGCATGCATGATGCGTATCAGGTTTCCATAAGCATAGTACTTGCCGGAAAAAACCACCTCACCATCAAATGCAGCATAGATGGTGTCGTTGGCCTTCGTCTTGAGGTCGACGCCCGTATGCATCCGACCGCCACGCTTACCATAGTGACTAATGACCTTTGCACCAGGCAAGGGAAAAAACGAATGCTTTGATGCTGTCGTTTTACCCGACGGACAAAAGGCATACGAGCCCCCTGTCATGATCATTGCTGCCAGTAACCATAGAATTATTCGTCTCATAACCAAACACGTTTTGCCTGCAAAGATACTGCAAAATTTCGATTTAGCGAAGAGAAAGCGAATTTTTTGCTTTCTTGAGCGTGAGAAATATATCCAAATCGAGTAAGATACAGATAAAAATCAAATTTTCCCCCCAAAGGACATGCACTAATTTAGGACACCTACCAAATACGAGCGTTAAAAAAACAAAGAGGGTGTGTCAAAATAGGCACATCCTCTCTGTTATAATTCCTCTGACAAGTCAGAATCCGTCTATCGGGCAATCATCCTCACTTTTGATGGCTTGATAATCTGTGCGCCCAGCAGGAGGCGATAGTCCTTGTAGTTGTTGGTGATGATGACACGACACTTCTGCTTGCGGGCCAGCACAAACTGCACATTGTCCTCGATGTCGGCACCCGTTTGGTTGAGCGCGGAGTCTATGTCTTTCACCGTGAAATTGATGATGGTAAAGCGGTGCTGCAACTCGCGGACGATGGCGCGTATCTCATCGTTGGTCTTGCGTTTCTGATAGACGGAAATGAGTTGCGCCACGCTGAGCGTCGAGATGTAGAGCCGTTTGCCGACGATGGAATAGAGGTAGTGCAGGCAGTCGCTGTCAGTCTGAAACTGAGCATCGCCGCTATAGGCACCAATGAGCACGTTGGTATCCACGAATACGTGGTTGGGATTGTAGGTCTTTACCTGTCGTGTCATAGCCGTTGTTCAGAAAACCAGGTGAGGGAATTGTGCCTTCTCCTCGGCGGTGAGCAAGTCGAGGTTGCCCGCCATCCACATGCCTACCTGTGCGTCCACGAGTTCCTTGTATTTCAGTCCCGTCTTTTCGAGGAGCAACTGCAGCACAGCCTTGCGCTCCTTTTCCACTTGTTTCTGTTTCTCGCTCATAATGCTGATGTTTTATTGATTGCGGCTGCAAAGTTACGAATTTTTTCTGAATCGACAATGCTTTTGCAAAAAAAAACTCAGATCATTTCTCTCACTCAAAACAGAGGGACGGTTATCTGATGACATGTTTTTCAATCATTTCGACATGTTTTTGGAAGAATCTTTCGTATTTTACGGAAATAGTTGTAATTTTGCACGCTAAAGACAAGAAATTCTCAAAGATGAAAAGATATCTCATCATCATGGCCCTTCTGGTGGGCATCACGATAGAGGCCGGTGCCGTGCTCAAGGAAAAAAATCTTGAAGAGACGTTGACCATCCTGCGGTCGGAACTGACCAAGCACTATCACGAACTGACCTCACAGCGCGAAGAAAGGGAGGAACAGACCCAAGAAGTGTTCCGCAACCTGACGCTGACCATGAAGCAGTCGAACCAGAACGCCCTGATGCTTTATTCACAAAAACAGGAGTACCTGTTCGACCTGACGTATGCCTGTCACCAGGCCACTGAGCAGTATCAGCGGTTTCAGCGACAGCAGATGCCCTTCCGCGACTATCTGAAGAAAACCGACGTGGAGATTGCCCGCTACGACAGTTTGGTGAACAGTCTGAAACTGATGCCGACGAATATGCTGAGCGAGGAGGCGAAGAACGACCGTAACGTGTGTCTGACACTGGCCACATGTATCATGCGCAGTCTACAGGAGGACACCCAGCAGATGGAAGACTACATCCGCTACTACGACAACACGGAGCAACGCCTGAAAAACATGAACGACTACGCGCAGAAGCGGTACTACGACATACAGACAAGTATCTTCGTGAATGGTGGCGACACCTACGTGGACATTATCCGCCACCTCATGGAGAAATGGCAGACGATGAAGGAGGTGGTGCAGAAGAAATACACCACTGACAAGGAGAGCCAGCGCTCCGACTGGAACGTCTACTGGATATTCGGTCTGTTCGTGGCCATCGCCTTCTATGCCCTCATCGCCATCGGACTGAACCGGCTGGTTTTCCGTTTTATGCCCAAGCGGTTCCACACTGAGGAGTTTCTGAAGAAACGCTCGTCAATCATGTGGACTACCACTGCTATCACACTGGCCCTTCTCATGGGAATCATCCGCCACTACAGCGAACAGAATTTCTTCATCATGGCGAGCGGACTCTTTGTGGAATACCTGTGGCTACTGGCCGTTATCCTGATATCGCTGCTGCTGCGTGTGAACAGCGAACAGATACGGAGCGCTTTCCATATCTACGCGCCGCTACTGGTGATTGGCTTCGTGGTCATCACCTTCCGGATTATCCTGATACCCAGTGAACTGGTAAGTCTTATCTTCCCACCGATCTTACTGACTTGCATGGTATGGCAGTGGTGGGGTGTAAAAAAGCACAACCGGAACATCCCCCGCTCGGATATGTTCTATACGTATGTTTCTCTAACGGTGTTCATCGCTTCGGTTTGCTGCTCATGGGCTGGATACACGCTGCTCTCTGTGCAGTTGCTGATCTGGTGGATCATGCAGTTGACCTGTATCCTGACCATCACCTGTATCTCCGACTACCTGAAGATGTATGAGGAGAAACGCGACTTCTCTAAGAAACCTATCACACAGACGTGGTTCTATACACTCGTCCACCAGGTGGTGATGCCTGTGCTCATCGTATGGTCGCTGATGCTCAGCGTCTACTGGGCTACCGACGTGTTCAACCTGAGCGACATGTGCTGGGATGTGTTCAACCATAAGATCATCAACCAGAAGAACCTGCAGGTGAGCATTGTCAAACTGGCCATTGTCGTGAGCCTCTGGTTCCTCTTCAGGTGGATGTCGAAGACCATCCTCAGTCTGATGCGCCTGCACTTCGAGATCAAAGACCCCTCGACAGCAGAGAGTCGCGTGGTGATGGGTAAGAACGTGATACAACTGATCATCTGGGGTACCTGGCTGCTACTGACACTCGCCTACCTGCACATCAGCGTAGAATGGCTGTTGGCTATCTCTGCCGGACTCTCCACAGGTATCGGTTTTGCCATGAAGGACATCATTGAGAACATCTACTACGGCACGATGCTCATGACAGGACGTATCAAGGCAGGCGACTGGATCCAGGTGGACGGCACCATGGGTAAGGTGGCCAGCATCAGTTACACCTCCACGATTGTAGAATCGCTCTATGGCGAGGTCATCACCTTCCAGAACTCGCAGTTGTTTACGAAGAACTACAAGAACCTGACCCGCAACCACGGGTATATTCTCGCCCTGGTACCGTTCAGCGTGGCCTACGGCTCGAAGGCCGGCCAGGTGAAAGGCCTCATTGAGGACGCCATACAGAACCTGAAGCACCACATGATAGACAACTCGAAGCGTATACGGGTGGTGATGACGGAGATGGCCGACTCGAGCATCAATTTCCAACTCGTGGTCTGGGTGGATGCCGTGAAGAAGATCTACGTGGTGAGCGATATCCTAAACTGCATCTACGACACGCTGAATGCCAACGGCATCGAGATTCCGTTCCCGCAGCGCGACATTCATATAAAAGAAACAAAGTAAAAAAATTACCAAATTCTTTGGTAGTTAAAGATAAAATGCTTATTTTTGCAAAGCAAATATGATGAAAGAAGCAACTATCATTGCCGGTCCCTGTGTGATTGAGTCTGCGGAACTGCTCGACACAGTTGCACGTAAGTTGGTGGAAATCAACGAAAAGTACGGGACAGACATCATCTTTAAGGCATCGTTCGACAAGGCTAACCGCACGTCGATACGCTCATTCCGTGGTCCTGGTCTGGAGCACGGATTACAGATGCTATCTGACATCAAAGCGAAATATGGGCTCCGCATTCTGACTGACATCCATGAAGCCTGGCAGGCTAAACCGACAGGCGAGGTGTGCGATGTGCTGCAGATACCAGCCTTCCTCTGTCGGCAGACCGACTTACTTGTGGCTGCCGCCCAGACAGGACGCATCGTGAACATTAAGAAGGCACAATTCCTTAGTGGGAAAGACATGTGGTACCCTGCTGAAAAAGCCCGTGAGGCTGGTGCTAAAGAAGTATGGCTGACAGAGCGAGGTAACATGATGGGCTATAACAACCTTGTGGTGGATTTCCGCAACATCCCCGACATGCTGGAGATTGTGCCGACAGTCATCATGGACTGTACGCACAGTGTACAGCGACCAGGCGGTAGCGACGGCAAGACCGGCGGCGACAGGCGATTTGTGCCGCAGATGGCTCTGGCAGCAAAAGCCTTCGGTGCCACAGGCTGGTTTTTCGAGGTCCACCCCGATCCAGACAAGGGACTGAGCGACGCTGCCAATATGCTGGAACTCGATAAACTCGAACCGCTTATTTCAAAAATCATCAAATGACTGCAAGAGAATACGCCATACAATGCATCAAGGATGAGGCTCAGGCCGTGATGGGACTGATTCCCCAGATTGACGACAGTTTCGACGAAGCCGTTGAACTGATCTATCATTGCAAGGGAAAGGTCATCGTGACAGGTGTCGGCAAGAGTGGACACATCGGTGCCAAGATTGCCGCTACCCTCTCATCAACGGGCACTCCTTCGTTTTTCATCAACCCACTGGACGTCTTCCATGGCGACTTGGGGGTAATGGCGCAGGAGGATGTGGTATTAGCAATCAGCAACTCCGGACAGACAGATGAACTACTGCGTTTCATCCCCATGGTACTGCATATGCAGATTCCCATTATCGGTATGAGCGGTAATCCGCAGTCGCTGTTGGCCAAATACTCTACCTGTCACCTGAATGTGAGTGTGGAGAAAGAGGCCTGCCCATTGAACCTGGCTCCCACCAGTTCGACGATGGCGCAGTTGGCGATGGGCGACGCTCTGGCAGTAGCCCTGATAGAGAAGCGCAACTTCCAGCCGCGCGATTTCGCCCAGTTCCATCCGGGTGGAGAACTTGGCAAACGGTTGTTGACAACGGCACAGGACGTGATGCGGACAGAAGACATGCCCGTGTTGCCGCCTGACATGCGACTCGGGGAAGCCATTATCCTTGTGAGCAAAGGCAAACTGGGACTTGGCGTAGCAGAGACAAACGGCCAGATCGTGGGTCTCATTACTGATGGCGACATCCGTCGGGCCACAGAGAAATGGCAGGCCGAATTCTTCGACCACACCGTGAGCGACATCATGACGCGCACACCAAAGACGGTCAGGCCTAACACAAAGATTTCAGAAATACAACAGATTATGAACAAATATAAGATACATTCGGTACTGGTGACTGACGACGAGAAACATCTGCTCGGCGTGGTTGACCACTATTCATGTATGATATAAAAGAAATACAGCCTTATGAAAACTATAAGAAAACTGATGCTTGTACTGCTGCTCATACTTCCAATGGTTGTGGTGGCAGAATACCTGTTTAAGACACTGGATGCCAAAGACGGACTTACCAGTAGTCAGATTAACTGTATCCTGAAAGACTCACGCGGATACATGTGGTTTGGCACACCTGCCGGACTCTACCGGTATGACGGTTATGTGTTCAAGAATTTCCAGAGCGACTCGCAGGACGGCAACTCACTGCCCAACAGTTACATTAATACCATTCAGGAAACGCTCGACGGCAACCTGCTGATTGAAACGGCCTCCGGTTATTGCGTCTATCATCCGCAGACAGAGAGTTTCGAGCGCGATATGAAACAGTATTTCGCCCGAATGGGTATCGAGACAATTCCGAGCATCGTCTATGTGGACCGCCACAAGAACCTCTGGGGTGCCATCCCCAACAAGGGCGTGGTCTGCTTCAACATGCAGCAACAGACATCTTATGAGTTCGGATACACCGACGATGCCCACGGTGTACCACAAGGTCTGGTATGCTCCATCGGTGAGTGTAAGGACGGTGCCATCATCGTCTATGATGACGGACGTCTTGTATGCTGTGACGTGATGCACCAACAGCACACCGTCTGGGGTACCAGTGACATTGCCGCACAGAAGATCAGGAAAAGCAAATCGCTGAAAGTATTTGCCGACGACATGGATAATATCTGGCTCTACGGTCAGGGTACCCTCTTCAAATACAACAAGAACGCCAACACATGGGATACCTCCATCGGCAACAGTCTGGGGTTGACAGGTGTAGGTGTAGACCGTAATATCAATGGCATGGCTGGCGACAGGAAAGGGAACATCTGGATCGGTTCCGACCAGTTGGGTCTGCTACGCTACGACATCAACACCCACCAGATTGACAGCATCACTCCTGTGAATATCAACGTCCGTCGTATCTCACGCGATAGAATCAGTATCCAGAGTCTCTATGTAGACGACACAGACCTACTCTGGGTGGGAACAGAGAAAAGAGGCATCGCTTTCTCCGGCAACTATATCTATCGGTTTGGTACAACACATAACGGAGACATTACTGCCATTGCACAGGCTGACAGTGGGAAAATATGGTATGGAACGAGTAACAATGGCGTGCTAGGCTATCAAGGACCACTGGCTAGTCTGAAGGTTTCCTGTATGGCTATTACTCCCGACGGGAGTTTGTGGGTTGGTTCAATGCGCAATGGACTGACCCGCATCAAAGGTGGTAACTCTACCATCTACTCGTTGACAAAAGACAGTACTAGAACGCTGATCGACGACCATATAAACGCCCTGTGTACTGATAAGATCGGAAACCTGTGGATTGCGACCAACGGTGGTCTACAGGTCTACAACCCCAGGATGAATTCCTTCTCTTCCTACACCAGGGAAAGTGGAAAACTGAATACCAACAATGTGTCTTGCCTCTATTATAATAAGGATGGAAAGGCCAACGACCTCTTTATCGGTACTGCCGAAGGTCTGGTGATTATGAATCTCTCCAATACGGAGAAGAAGGTCCTGACAGGTAATTCCAACAATGTGAAGCCGTTTACCAACAACTACATCACGCAGGTGCTGCAAGACTCTCGGGGACTGATCTGGATCGGCACTCGTGAAGGTCTGAACATCCTGGATATGGAAACCGACAACCTGCAATACCTAACGGAAAAACAGGGGCTCTGCAACAACAACGTTTGCGGTATTGCAGAAGACAAGAGCCACAACATCTGGGTAACAACCAGTAGTGGTGTGAGTCGTGTAGTGGTACAGCGCAATCATGAGGATGGTACTTATAACTTCGGACTCTACAACTACGACACAAACGACGGTCTGCAGAGCAACGAGTTCAATCATGGTGCCATTATCACCCAAAAAGACGGTAACGTGCTGCTTGGCGGTGTCTTTGGCATCAACTGGGTGGTTCAGAAAGGAAAGGACGACAATGATGCCTTGCCAAGAGTCATGTTGACACAGTTGTTCCTCGGCGAAGAGGAGGTACAGGTAGGTCACTCCTATGGTGGTAAGGTGCTTTTGGGACAGGCCCTGAACGAGAGCAGCAAACTGATTTTGGGACACGACCAGAACACAATCACCATTAAGTTCGGTGCAGGAAACTACAACCAAAGCGAACGTCTTCAGTTCATGTACTGGATGGAAGGACTCGATGATGACTGGAAAAACGGTAATGCCCTGACACATGGCGTCACCTTCCAAAACCTTAGCAGCGGTAACTACACCTTACATGTAAAGGCCATCAGTGCAGAGGGTGCCGTCAGCAATCAGGAGCGTACCCTCGACATCCACGTCGAGAGTCACTGGCTGCTTTCCTGGTGGATGATCCTCGCCTACTTGTTGCTTGCCGCCGTCATCATCTATTTCTGGCGTATTGGTATGCAGCAAATCAAGGCTATCAAGACACGCAAGCACGCCATTATCAACCAACTGGTACGCCAACGTGAGGAAATCAAGGCAGCCAGTGACGACCTACGTCAGCCGATGGCCCGTATGACCTCTATTATCGGTAACCTGTCGGAGAAAGAGAAGTCGCTGGAGGAACGCGAACAACTGAATGCCCTGCACTCACAGATGCTACAGATCATCACCCGCGTCAGTGATATGCAGACCAATCTGGAGAATCCAGAAGAGAAGGCCAAGAATGTGGTTCACGACCGTCTTGAACTAAATGGACGTGGTGAGATAGAATTGCCCGAAGTTGCGAGTGAGACACTGACATCAGACTTCACTAGGTCGAGAGCCGCCCTTGATGCACCAACGATGAAGTTCTCTATCGTAATGATTGATGACAATACCGACTTCTTGAAATTTGTCTCAGCCAGACTGAAATACGTATATGCCTTCCATGCCTATAACGACATCGAGAAGGCCGCTGACGATATCCTTGAGATGCGTCCGGACCTCGTGATCTGTAAACAAGACATGCCAGGTATGACCGGTAGTGAACTATGCAACCAGATCAAGACCAACACGATTACCCAGAAGACAAAGTTCGTGCTGCTGACCGATGGTGTACTCACACCACAGGATATGCGCAAGCAGAACATCACGCTGTCTGCAGATGATTATCTGGCCAAACCATTTAACCTGCAAGAGGCCGTGATGCGGTTCAACAAGATTCTCGGACTCGGTCCAATTGAGATGGACAGCAACCTTATTGAAGGTGCAGAGACCCGTATGCTCGAAGACCGCAACGCCAGTATGACGACGGCTACAGAGAGTTACGAAGACATCGGGACATATGATCCTAATAACGACAGCGTGGACGAAAACGATCCCATCCATAAGGTGGAGACAAACATCAAGAAGGGACCAGTGGTTCAGGAGGACACAGAACTTGCCCGCCAGTTGGAAAAACTCAAGGAGGAGGAAATACAGCAGGATATGGCAGACTTCTCTATGCTTGACATGATGGATCAGCAACTCCTGAAGAACATTGAGCAATATGTCATGCAGAACATGAGCCGTGGCCAGATCAGTCTGGAGGAGATGTCGACGGCCATGGGCATGGGACGCGTTCCGTTCTTCCACCGTGTGCGCAACCTGACGGGCAAGACACCGACTGAACTTATCCGCGACCTGCGACTGAAACATGCATGCATCCTGCTGAAGCGTACCAATATAAATATGAGTGAGTTGTCTACCAATATCGGTTTCATGACTGCCGAGAATTTCATCAACATCTTCCGTGAGAAGTTTGGTATGACACCGCTTGAATACAGACTCAAGCACAGGAAATAGCAGTGATTAGGGGCGTCTTCTTTCTTATCATTTATCTCTTATCAGTTATCACGGTTTCTGCTCAGGCGGAAACCAGTGATTCCTTGATTGTCAGGCAGATGAGAGAGTATGGCGTTCACTTCACCAACGACAACGATGTGAAACTGCTCATGTCGGGAAAGGCGAAATTTGCGGATATGTTCGAGACAATCCGTCAAGCCAAGAGCAGTGTCCACTTAGAGTATTTCAATTTCCGCAACGACTCCATCGCATCACTGCTTTTCGACCTGCTGAAAGAGAAACGCCAGGAAGGCGTGGAGATACGTGCCATGTTCGACGGCTTTGGCAACGACTCTAACAACCAGCCCCTCAAGAAGCATCACCTCAAGAAACTCCGTGAAGACAGCATCAATATCGTGGAGTTCGACCCCATCCGATTCCCATGGGTGAACCATATCTGGCCTCGTGACCACCGTAAGATTGTCGTCATCGACGGCAAGACGGCCTACACAGGTGGTATGAATGTGGCCGACTACTATATCGTTGGTACGGAACAGGTAGGCGAATGGCGTGATATGCACTGTCGGATAGAAGGCTCTGCCGTGAACGACCTGCAGGAGATTTTCGCCCGCATCTGGAAGAAAGCCACCAAGGAAAAGGTGACTGCTCCAAAATACTACAGTGGAGAGCCGGCTGGCAATAAAATGGTAGGTATCGTCAATCGTGAGCCGCACACCACCAATAAGATCATGCGACAGTTTTACGTCCATGCCATCGACGATGCCCAGGACTCTATCAAACTCATCAACCCCTACTTCACCCTGATACCCTGTATCAAGAAAGCCTTGAAACGGGCCATCAAACGAGGTATCAAAGTAGAGATCATGGTCTCTGCGAAAAGCGACATTCCCCTGACTCCAGATGTTGTGTTCCGCAATGCCCACAAGATGATGAAACTCGGCGCCAATGTGTGGCTATACCAGCCAGGCTTCCATCACTCTAAGATCATGATGGTCGACGGTCGTTTCTGCACCGTTGGCAGCACGAACCTCGATGCCCGCAGTCTACGCTTTGATTACGAGGAGAACGCACTCATCGTCAACCGTGAGACCACTAAGGAACTCGACGATATGTTTGATCGTGATAAGCAAAAGAGCGTGATTCTTACCGAAGAGGAATGGGATCGTTTCCGTACGGGCTGGCAGAAGTTCAGAGGCTGGTTCGGCAGTCTGCTCACCCCCTGGCTATGAAGCGCGATACCATTATATCCATAGCCAAGGGCATTGCCATTATCCTGATGGTCATCGCCCACGCTGAAGCCCCAGGCTGGCTGTGCAAATATATCTTCGAGTTCCACATGCCCCTGTTTTTTATCACGGCAGGCTTTTTCTTCTCTACGAAATATCTCCACGATGAGGCCACCTTCGTCAAGAAGCGCGTCAAGGGACTCTATATTCCGTTTGTCAAATGGGCGGTATTCTTTCTGATCATCCATAACTGGATGTACGACATAGGCGTCCTCAACGAAGTCTATGGCAACGAACAAGGCGGTGTGCTGCATCCCTATTCGGCTCACCAGATACAGCAGAACCTCTGGAACATATTCACGGCAATGGGCGGTTATGATGCATTCCTCTGCGGGGCGTTCTGGTTCTTTAGGGGACTCTTCGTGGCCAGCATCCTATACCTTATTATATATAAGGTGGTGGATTCTGGGATTTCCGGATTTTCCGGATTATCCAGGATATCCCCAAAAGCCACCCCCTGTCTCATCTGCATCATCATGCTACTGCTCTGCGGTTGGAAGACATGGGAGGGACTGAAGGTCATCAATCTCGTTCAGGGGGGCTATCGCGACATGATGGGATGCTTCTTCTTCGGTGTCGGATTTATCTTCCGCCAGCATGTCAACGGGTACCGCCAAATCATGTCACACAAGTATATGGCCATTCCCGCCACCATTCTCTTTGGCATCATTGTCTGGTTCTTCTCGAAATATCTGACTGCCAACATGAACTGGCGATCCACCTTCCAACAGTTCCTGTCGCTCCCCGTTCCTGCCATCCTTGGGTTCTTGATGACCTATAACATCAGCCGATGGTTAGATGCCAGCAAGGGATGGTTCAAGCGGTTCCTCGTCTATACTGGCGACCATACGCTGAACATTTTCATCTTCCACATCATCTCCTACAAGGTGGTGAGTCTGATTAAGATATGGTACTACGGAATGGACATCCGACAGATTGGCTGCCACATGGTGATACACGACCATTCCCAAGAGGACTTTTTCTGGATTCTTTACACTATCGCAGGAGTTGGCATTCCTCTTTTAGGAACCTGGCTGTGGGAGAAATCCAAAGAAAAGATCAAAGCATATAGAGCATCATCTGTTGCTCAGCCTCAGTGATGCCTTTTTCCTTAATCAGTGCTCTTTCACTATCAAGAACAACATTCTTTCCCTCACCTGTTTCTTTCAGATATCGGTGGAAACAGTCGACGGCATCTGATATATTCCCACTGAACCAAAGACAATAGCCGTAGTTCAGCAAGTCTTCCATCTGTACATCGCCATTAAGCAACTGCTGATAAATCTTGATAGCCTGTTCATATTTCCCGTCACATGTGAGGGTCCACGCCAGCACCTTGTTCACCCGGATGTCATCGGGACGCTCAAAGTTCAACTGATACAGTTCTTTCAGCGCATCCTGATACCTCAGTAGTTTGGTGAGGCACACGGCATGATTCAGAAGACAACTGCGTTTCTCAGGCTGTAACACAAGCAATTGTTCGTAATACCCAAGAGCCCCCTGATAATTTTCCTCGATGAACCGCTGCTTTGCAATACCATAAAGCGCCCTTTCATTTTTGGCATCCAGTTCGAGTGCCTTCAAGAAACAGTCACCAGTTTCCCCGCAGACGAAAGTACCACCGTAGTTCTGTGCAATATAACCACAGATCAGATAAAAACGAAGGTCCCATTGTGACGCATCAGTATTATTCAGTACAGCCCTCGCCTCGTCGATGCGCTTCAACTTCATCAGCGATGAAACGATCTCGCCAAAATACGGTGCAAGATGTGTACGCGAGAATAAAGCATTGGCGAAGAATAGGCTGAAACGTATTAAGAAGGGATTGCGGAACTGGCCTCTGTTACTGTACAGACGATAGAAGCGGTACAGATCCTGTAGATAAGACCTCCTGATGAATGCTGGCGTCATTGACTCCTTCGACATGACGTCCTCGATAGTGGCCTCGCCCTTTTCCAACATATCCAACACATTCTTGGGCATCCGTTCCATCACTTGAGAGAAAGCCAATAGGAAAGAGTATTTATCACTGTTGCAGAAAGGCCCTGAGTTCATCATCAATTTCAAGAAACGGTTTGAGGTCAGCCTATCGGTTACCTCTGATATTCCCGGGTGCTCCATATAGAAAGGCACGAACCAGTTGATGGCATCACGAAAGAAAGGGAACCGTTTCATCTGCGAAAATCCGCCAAAATAAATGTCAGAACCTTGCTTCTGCATATCCTGCATCCTACGGTAACTCTCCTCTACCTTCTCCATCCGCCGTTCCTCAGCATCAGGATGCAGGATGTCCTCCATCGGGTCTTCCTCAATCTCCTCGATACCATTGCGTGTCACACGAAAATTACTGTTGTTCAACAACTCCGGGATAATCTCCTGCTGGAGTGTCTGGTTGTCTTTCTCGGCATTCATACAGAAATATATCTGCTGCTCCAGTTCCACCAGTTCTTGACAGACATCCTCGTCCTCTAGCAGTTCTTCAACTTCCTGGAACGCTTCCTGATAAAGTACGGGCAGAATCTGATCACCAAGAGCCAACACCCATCCTACAAGTGCCCGCTGGCGGACGCCCTCATCCCCAGTCTGCCTATAAACATTCACCAACACCTTCAATTTCAACGGGTCGAAGCAATTTACGACTCCCAAAGTAATACCACTAACCAACAATTGTTGGTCGCGAGTGTCGATAGTCGGCGTCAGCAGCAACTGCTCCATATCCTCTGTCTGTTCAGTACTCCACAAAGGCGACTGAAGTAGATAGTCGAACCAGTCTTTCATGAGATTATGGTGCTTCAAATGTACAGCCTTTCCCTTCTCCTTTCGCGTATACAGAGGCTCCAATTCCAGCATCGCCACATCAGACACAAAGCCTTCCAACTGCCCCTTCAAGTCATCCGACGGCTGTAGGGACATACCGATGAAGCCAGCGCGCCCCAGTCTCACTTGCACATAGAGTGCATACATCCGCCTGAGCAGATTCTCGTACAGCGATATTGCTTGCTGGTCCTTGAAGCCCCGTTTCCAGTAGTCGGTCATCAATTGAAAATCCGACCTGATGGCATACAATCTGTCCCTGTTGATATCGAGCGGATGTATGGAGAGGTATATCTCCATAGCATCAAGAGCGCCGGAGAGATTTCGGCTCAACAAATAGCCGTAGACATCTTGCAAGTTGTCGGTGTGTTCCATCGCATATTACTTTTTGGAGAGCCACTTTTGCGCCCGTTCGATGTCCTGGGTACGGGGCTTGGCGATATGACTGAATTTCAGGCTTTGCGGGATGGTGTCTACAGCCTCGCGCTTCACCTTACAGTATTTCATCACGAGGTCGCGGTAGTGGCTGATGCCATATTTGTTGATTGAGTCGCAAGCCGCATTGTAGCCTTTGATAAATACTTTCAACTGAACCTTTCTCCATTTATCGTGTAGGACGTTGGACTGCATCACGATAGATCCCATCTGCATATCCAACTTACGGGTGTCAAGCAGTACTTTATGCTTCAGAAGACGCGCCTGAGCGGCCTGTGGCTCCGTCAGTATCAACGCATCCATCTCATTGTTCTCCAGCATCTTCAGACGCACGTTTACATCATTAACCTGTATGCGGAACACACGTTCCGGCTTCAATTTCGCACTATCGACGGCAAGATCCCCCAACAGATCCGTCACGGAATAGCGGGTCATCGCCAACATCTTATCGTCAAGATGCTTCAGGTCTGTGATACGGGCCACGCGGTTGGATACGAGTTGCCAGTAGGTATTCGTTGCCGTCAAGTATTCTATCTTGACGCCCTGCTGCATCATCCGCTCAGCGCGCACAAGGTCGGTTACGCCGAGTTCCACGCGATTGTTCATCAGAGCAGTATCGATATCCATCTGTGCCGTAAATTGCTTCAGACGGATATCCACGACGGTATCAAACAACTGATGATCCTTCGCCAAATAGATGGGCAGGCAGTCGAGCGTCGGTAGCACGGCCACTTTCATCGCTGCAGAGTCCTCGCGTAACTGCTTCTGGCGCTGCTCCCTGCTGATACGTTTGGTCTCTTCATAACTCTGTCCGCAGCCAACCAACAGTATCAACAACGTAATAATCCCAAAAACAAATTTCTTCATAATCGCTGCAAAATTACAAAAATATTATGAATTATGCATTATAAATTATGAATTATTTAGTACCTTTGTTGCCGATATGGCAAAAGACAAGATCGCATACGTATGCTCCAACTGCGGCCAAGAGTCGCCGAAGTGGGTTGGCAAATGTCCCGCTTGCGGACAATGGAACACATTTAAGGAAATTCGCGTGGCAGGCGACACTGGCACTCAGGCTGCCCGTTCTGCCGCTGCTTCCGTACGTAACGGACAGACCGTAGGCACCAAAGGCAATAAAGTACTGCGACTCCGCGACATCTCAAATCACGATGACCCGCGCATCGACATGCATGATGCCGAGTTCAACCGCGTCCTCGGCGGCGGCCTCGTACCGGGCTCCATCGTTCTCTTAGGCGGCGAGCCGGGCATCGGCAAATCTACCCTCTCCCTTCAGACCATGCTCCACCTACCAGAGAAGCGCATCCTTTACGTCAGCGGCGAGGAATCAGCCCACCAACTGAAGATGCGTGCCAACCGTCTCGGAGGGGAGAACGAGGATTTTCTCATCTTGTGTGAAAATTCTCTGGAAGCCATCTTCGACCATATCAAGGAGGAACAGCCTGAACTCGTGGTCATTGACTCCATCCAAACCATCATGACCGAAGATGTTGAATCCTCCGCTGGCTCCATTGCCCAAGTGCGCGAGTGCGCCTCTGCCCTACTCCGCTTCGCCAAGTCCTCAGGTGTTCCCGTCATCCTCATTGGCCATATCACCAAGGAGGGCACGCTGGCTGGCCCGAAGATTCTAGAGCACATCGTCGATACCGTCATCCAGTTCGAGGGCGACCAACATTATATGTACCGTATCCTACGAAGCATGAAGAACCGCTTTGGATCCACCTCCGAACTCGGCATCTACGAGATGCAACAAAATGGACTCCGACAGGTCTCAAACCCCTCAGAACTCCTGCTCACTCAGGATCACGACGGACTCTCCGGCATCGCCATCTCCTCAGCCATCGAGGGCGTGCGACCTTTCCTCGTCGAGACGCAGGCGCTCGTCTCGTCAGCCGCCTACGGCACCCCCCAGCGCTCAGCCACAGGCTTCGACCAGCGCCGCCTCAACATGCTGCTCGCCGTGCTTGAGAAGCGCGTCGGTTTCAAACTGATGCAGAAGGATGTCTTTATCAATATCGCCGGCGGCCTGCGCGTCACCGACCTGGCCATGGACCTCAGCGTCATCGCCGCTGTCCTGTCCTCTAACGTCGATACGCCCATCGAGAGCGGTTGGTGCATGTGCGGCGAGGTTGGACTCTCAGGCGAGGTGCGCCCCGTCAATCGTATCGAACAGCGCATTGCCGAAGCCGAGAAATTAGGCTTTACCGACATAATCATCCCCAAGTACAACCTTCAGGGCTTCGACGCCAAGAAATACCGCATCACCCTCCACCCCGTCCGTAAAGTTGAGGAAGCCCTCCGCGAACTCTTCGGCTAGAAAATTACTTTTCTGGAAGTACCGTCTGCATGCCTTTCAATGCAAAGGCCCTGAGGCTTGTCAAGTCGGCGTCCCTGCAAGTCGTAATAGGTCTTAGGTCCGGTATAGTCTGCCTGCGTCAGTTCCTTGATAGCCGCATTGCCAGAATCTAGTTTGAAGATATAAGTACACAGGCTTTGCGCCGGCAGTACAACGCTCAATTGATTTTCTGTCTCATCGATGACGAGTTCATCGTCTTCATCGAGCGTCTCACCGATGGTGAGTGCCACCTTCTGACAGAGTTCGTCTGCCTCGTTGCCATATGATATCAGCATTTCACCGCTTGTAACTTTGAAAGGAGTATCTTTCAGTTTGATGTTAAAGTTTCTATCAGAGGATTGGGTATTGATGGCCATGATAATGAGTGAGTCACCCTTGATGAAGGCAGATGTCTCGATAGCGGCATTTGTCTTGAGACTAACACTGCACGATGACTCCAAAAGGGTTGAGCCAGTGACATTCTTGGAAAAATGCGACATCACGTAGGCACGGGGCAGCAACTTGTTCTTCGTCTTGTTTTTATCGCCATACTTTGCTTCACCGGTACTGACGAATGCCCAGTGAGCACGCATATACCAATAGATATAACCGGTACCGCCCGCCTGAATACACTCGTTCAGTTCCTCAGCGAACTCCAATTGCTCCTTCCAGTTGGGCAGGCGTTCACCGATATTGTCCGACACGGAGTGCTCCGTCATCCAGACTTCCTTGTCGTATTTCCTAGCCAGTACGGCTGATTTCTTCATATAGTCAAGGGGAGCGTGCCCATAAAGGTGGCCCGCAACGATATCGATTTGCCCGCGACAGGTTTCGTCCCTCATCAGCGGGTCGGTATAATTCTGCGTAAAACCTAAACTCTCGCCACTGATCAGGCGCACGCCATTGTACGTCTCACGATCGAGTTGATAGGCATGGTTCTTGACAAGTTTTACCAAATCCTGCGGGTCATAGAGACAGCCAGAGTAACTGACCCACCAGTCTGGTTCGTTCTGGATGGACACGGCATCCACGTCAACACCTTTTTTGTGCATCCACTCTAAGAACATGTTCAACCAAGGAAAGAATTTATCGTAGCAGTCCTCGCGCAGTTTGCCTTTCTTGTTGCCTTGGTCGTCTGCATTGCCGCCCTGTGCAGTACCGTTCGTCTTGTATTCTCCTGGGGGCGACCAAGGCGTTCCAAAGACGATACCACCGCGCTGCTTCACAATCTTTGCCGACGGCAACGAACCGTTCCAGTCGTAAGGAGAGTCCCAGTTGCCCCACTCGGGCACCCTGATGTCTCCTTCGAAATTAGGCGAAATCTCCATACGCATGATGTTAAGACCTATCTCCGACTCGTCACCATAGAGCAGTTTCACGGGTTTGGTGTCAGTACCAAACGGACACATAGCACCATCGCAACAGGCAGCGCCAAAACCCGTAATCGTCTGAAGGGGCTTGTTCTTAACGGTGATGGAAACTGTTGCCCTCCTTGCTGCATGGACAGCCGTCACGGCTGCCAACGCTAAAAAAGCGATAATAACCTTTCTCATTGATGTTAGTAAATATACAATTCGCGGTGCAAAGGTACGAATAAGTGTGCGAATAACACAGAAGAAAATATTAAAAAAGTAAAAAAAGGCAAATCTATGTGTCGCAGTGCCACGATGTTTCATATTTAATTCGTACCTTTGCAAGCGCTTTCAAAAGATGTTTTTCACATTATTAATAATAGTACAATTATGACAATCAACGAATTCAACTTTGCCGGTAAGAAGGCAATCGTACGTGTAGACTTCAACGTACCCCTGGATGAGAATGGTAAAATCACTGACGACACCCGTATCCGCGGTGCTCTGCCCACGCTGAAGAAGATTCTGGCCGACGGCGGCGCTACGATCATCATGTCGCACATGGGTAAGCCCAAAGGTAAGGTGAACCCCAAACTGTCTCTCGGACAGATCCGCGAGGCTGTGGAGAAGGCACTGGGTGTGCCCGTGGCTTTCGCTCCCGACTGCGCCAAGGCTGCTGATGCTGCCAAGGCTTTGAAGATGGGTGAGGCTCTGTTGCTCGAGAACCTGCGCTACTATCCTGAGGAAGAAGGTAAGCCCGTAGGCATCGAAAAGACAGATCCCGCTTACGACGAGGCTAAGAAGGCTATGAAGGCTTCTCAGAAGGAATTCGCCAAGACACTGGCATCTTACGCTGACTGCTATGTGATGGACGCCTTCGGTACCGCTCACCGCAAGCACGCTTCTACCGCTGTTATTGCCGACTACTTCGACGCTGACAACAAGATGCTGGGTCTGCTCATGGAGAAGGAGGTTCAGGCTGTTGACAATGTGCTCAGCAACATCAAGCGTCCGTTCGTGGCCATCATGGGTGGTTCTAAGGTTTCTTCTAAGATCGGTATCATTGAGAACCTGCTCGGTAAGGTTGACAAACTCATCCTCTGCGGTGGTATGACCTACACCTTCGCCAAGGCTCACGACGGCGAGATTGGTGATTCTATCGTGGAACTTGACAAACTGGATGTCGCTCTGGGCGTTGAGGAACTGGCCAAGAAGAATGGCGTGGAACTCGTGCTCGGCTCTGACTGCACTGCTACCAACGGCCTCGACTTTGGTACGATGACTGTTAAGGAGGGTGCCGAAATCATCACCTGTCCTGCTAACAAGGTTCCTGCTGGTTTCGAGGGTGTTGACGCTGGACCCGCCTCTCAGGAGGACTTCCGTAAGGCCATTGCTGGTGCTAAGACCATCCTGTGGAATGGTCCTGCCGGTGTCTTCGAGTGCGACAACTTCACTGCTGGTTCACGTGCCATTGGCGAGGCTATCGCTGAGGCAACTGCCGAGGGTGCTTTCTCACTGATTGGCGGTGGCGACTCTGTGGCTTGTGTCAACAAGTTCGGTCTGGCCGACAAGGTATCTTACATCTCTACTGGTGGTGGTGCTCTGCTCGAGGCCATCGAGGGTAAGGTGCTCCCAGGCGTAGCAGCCATTAAGGGCGAGTAATCCCCTATCATCCTGACAAATGAAAAAGACCGTTCTGATAACCGGCGCCACGAGTGGCATAGGCCTCGGATGCGCGAGGAAGTTTGCCGACAACGGCGACAGACTGATTCTGACTGGTAGAAACCAGTCCAAACTGGAGAACATCCGACAAGAATTGGAGGCGAAGGGCACAGAAGTGCTGATACTTGCCTTCGACGTCAGAGACCGTCAGACGGCTATGGTTGCCATTGAGGGGCTGCCTGCCGAATGGAGTCAGATTGACGTACTAGTAAATAATGCCGGCTTGGCACTCGGTTTGGAACCAGAGTACGAGGGCAACCTCGACGAATGGGAAACGATGGTAGACACGAACATCAAGGGACTACTGACGATGACGCGCCTGGTAGTCCCACAGATGGTCGCCCGCAACAGCGGACATATCATCAACATTGGTTCTGTGGCTGGCGATGCCGCCTACGCCGGCGGCAATGTCTACTGCGCTACAAAGGCTGCCGTTAAGACTCTCAGCGACGGACTGCGCATCGACGTGGCAAACACCGCTATCAGGGTAACCAATCTGAAACCAGGTCTTGTGGAAACCAATTTCAGCAACGTGCGTTTCCACGGCGACACAGAGCGTGCTGCGAAACTCTATCAGGGCATTGCGCCGCTAACGGGTGACGACATCGCCGATGTGGCCGTCTACGCTGCCAACGCCCCTGCCCACGTGCAGATTGCCGAGGTGCTCATCCTCGCTACCCATCAGGCTAGCGGCAGCGTCATTGTCAGAAAGTGATAGAATAATCGGTATTAGATTGCAAACTCTTAGTGTTATCATCAAAGAAATGCTGCACAAAATGCAGCATTTCTTTATTTGGTTGCTACGATACGGGCATAACAACCAAACTTTTCCCCATCGGTAGAAAAAAACGTTAACCACCCAAAAATACTATTCATGGTAACCTCGTCGGCAATAAATTTGCGAAGGAATTTCATAAAACGAGGATGCATGTAATAATATGTACATATGCGGTCAAGCCTTCTTAAGGTTGGCCTGATTTGCTTCGACAAGTCGGTGACTTCGACATTCTTATAATGAAGTTCTTCGATGTACCTGACTATATCACCAATACACATGTCTTTGGAATTAACACGTGTCGATGTCCAGATAAGGAAAGCAACACGTTTTTCAAAATCGGTCATTTCATTCAGGGGTTTCATATTATATCCGTCGAAGACGATTAACTTTCCACCAGGCTTCAGCACCCTATAGATTTCTCCATAGACATGTTTCTTATCTTCCGCGTAACATATCGTTTCAACCCCAAAGACAATATCAAATGAGTTCTCGGGGAAGATGGACAAATCATTATAATCACCTTCCACAAGCGTGACATTCTTTGGAGCACGTTTCTTAAGGAACCCCCTATTAGGAAGATCCAATGCCGTAAATTGGTTTTGAGGGAACATTTTAGCAAGGTATTTCGTGTTTATCAGTTGCCCGCCTCCAACCTCAAGTACACGTATGGAAGGATTGTCGATGAAACCCGAAACATATTGAGCCTGCTTATAATAATCTTCTTTTTTATAAAATCCATCATCCGACAGTCCCAAATGCATGGATCCTAAACCATGGGAAAGAACCCGATTATAAAAGAATTCCGTATAACGATAATATTTTTCCGTGACTTCATTGTCAGGTTTTCCTTCCAACAAAGCATCCAGATCATAATACTTTCCTATGATCTTAAGACGCTCGGAGAGTTCCACCATTTGTATATCCATATATCTTCTAAATTATATTAATAATAATCATATCAAACTATAGGAAGATTCCCGCGGGAATCTTCCTATAGAAATTACTCCTTATCCAAAAGAATCTTCATCATCTGGATGGCAGAATAAGGAATCGGCGTACCAGGTCCGAAGATACAGGCGACACCAGCCTTATAGAGGAAGTCGTAGTCCTGGGCGGGAATCACACCACCGGCAGTCACCATGATGTCCTCACGACCCAGTTTCTTCAACTCCTCAATCAACTGCGGAATGAGTGTCTTATGACCGGCAGCCAATGACGAGGCACCCACGATATGCACATCGTTCTCCACAGCCTGACGGGCAGCCTCCTCCGGGGTCTGGAACAACGGTCCCATATCCACGTCAAAGCCACAGTCGGCATAACCTGTTGCCACTACCTTTGCACCACGGTCGTGACCGTCCTGACCCATCTTGGCAACGAAGATACGCGGACGACGACCTTCCTTCTGTGCGAACTCGTCGGT
>JAFZUS010000137.1 GCA_017618275.1 Prevotella sp. | reverse complement strand
GCATAGCCCGTCGTGTCGGTATAGACCTCCTTGTACGATGGATCTGCCGTATGACCGTTGGCAAATCCCACTTCTGTTTCCACTACGCCCTCTATCTGTTTGAAGTAGTGCTCAGTTCCCCAAAAACAGCCTCCGGCAAGAAAAATGTCCTTGCCGTTCTTTATTTCCAGAATGCCATCCACCTCATGCTCAACGAAAGGACCAGCCTTGCATTCCAAAAGCACGCTGGGTTCAAGGCACTCTAATCCATGCCACACATTCTTGGGAATATCCACGCCGTAAGTGCCGCTCTCCTGACTGATAACACAGGATGTCAATATCTTTCCACTGTCCTTATAGGTTGTTACTCTGACCTTGCCCTTAAGAATGACAAAGGTCTCGTCCTTATCAGGATGGTGATGTATAGGGATAAATGTACCTGGTTCCAAGGCATTGAGGAAACGGTGGCACTTATCCTGCATACTTTCGTGGAAGTTGTAATTCATGCGCAGTCGTGGTGATTTCTTCGCCTGTTTCACGACACTACTAATCAGTTGTTCATCTATTATCTTCATTATATCTTTGTTTCATTTTTTCTCATTATATCTCGAGATTCTCTTTGTAGAATAATCAAGCCAACGATCGCCAAAACGACAGCAGCAACAACGATTTTCGCGTCGGATAGGATAATGACGGGCATTTTTGACATTCGTATCTGGCCAAGGTCAAGCATGCAATAAACGGCAAGCAGGGTGGCCGTTAGGTTGTGGCCCGCATGGAGTATGACCGCGTACCAGATGTTCCTGGTCCAGATGAACACCAGTCCATAAAGCATGGCGGCAAGGGACGCACCGAGGAAATTGCGCACATGGACGATGCCGAACAATAGAGCCATTACCAAGCAGACAATTACTTGCGTCCTACGTCGCTGGAAGGGCGAGATGGGCAACTGACGATAACAAAGTTCTTCTAGCACGGGGGCGAGTAGTACGGCATGAATGCTGGCCAACAGGTCTTCGTGCAGTTCTTCTGGCGTGTATGATATCGGTTCCAAATGCACAGTATGTATGAGCGATGTAAGACCATAGACCACATACCCTTCAGCTACACACCATAGTGGTGCTAACAGCAGCACTCCTAAGGCAATGGCTGGCTTCGGAAATCTCAGCGAGAATTGTTTTGCTACAGGGAATACTTTCGGTTCAACCCGATGAACAAGTATATAGGTGAGCGCAATAGCAATCAACGTGAGTAGCCACGTTAATACCTGACGGCCGAGGGCCTCATTTCCATCTGCCATCGGCAGTGCTGTCATATAGATTACCATGAGCCCATAAACTGCCGCAAGTATCGGCATGAGTGGCTTGAGAATGTTGCGAAGGCTACTCATTTCCAAATCCGTTTCAATCTTCCACCTCGCAATGAATGAATACCATTTCCTTGGCCTTTTCTTGGTTCATCAGGAAATAGATGGCCTCACCTTCGTTACAGAGTTCGCCATTCGAGTTGGTTATCTTTGCATTGATATATACCAGGTTGCGAACTTGTTTCGTGACCTTTGTTGTCAGGGCAGCAGCCGAAGCAGTTGTACTTAGGATGGTTTCTCCAAGGGTTTATTATCTTCTTCATGAAAGTTTAGTTTTTCTTATCAATATAGTCAAATATATCAATAGTCCCTGCCTCGTTTCTGACATCAAGGGTAGGAACATACTCTTCCATTCTTGTAGTGCCACTGGCTTTATCGACGTAGAAATTGACGAAAGCCCCTGTATAACTGCGGAATACCACTTGATAGACAGAATCGGTTTCTTCGCCCATCTGTACATACATGATGGAAGGATTCTCTTTGGCAATACTCCAGTCATACGTGATATGGCAATAGTTGCTGACTCCTTCATAAGCCATTTCTGGCGTTATCTCACTCTTTGTATAATTGGCTCCACATGAACAGAATAACAGGACTGTCAATATGAATGAAAAGACGATATGTTTCATATACAAATATGCGTAATACCTAAATACATTTAATTTTATTTGCAAAGATAGCGATAATCAGGGAATTTTCGCTATATTTGCATCCGAATTTAACAAAAGTTGATTCTTGTCACGACTCGACCAATCATGCAAGCATGTTGGTTCTCGCTGCTCCGAGAATTATGATAGTTTATGAAGAATAGAAGAAGGGAACCCCATTTCTGGGATTCCCCGGTGTCCTCTTGCGAGGCATATAGTAGAGTTAAGCGGAATTAGCGGCGAGATCCGCGCTCGACCTATGGTCGCTTGCTACCGGAGGGACGCAAGAAGTGGCCGGAACCACTCTTCTTGGTAGTATTCTGGGCAATATGACGGTTGGTCTTTCCATTGTTGCTATGGCCATTCTTTGCAGTCGGTGTCGAAGCGGGCTTGTTCACCTTCTTGTCGGCATAGTAGCGGTCAGACTTCTTTTGTTGCCACCCTTGTAGCTTACGTATAAGAGGGGGCGAAAGATCTTGGATTATTCCTATAAATTTGGAGTGTTTTCCCTAAATCGTATTAGGGAAAATCCCTGTGAGATACTTAACTGTTGTTGGGTATCTTTAATATAGTGTATGATTTTATAATCTTACACTACATTACACTAATAGTAAAACAAGTTGTTTTACTATTAAAGATGACGTCTTTTTCCATCGTTAAAGGCATCTTAACGATAGTAAAACAACTTGTTTTACTTTAAGAGATAATATCCCTTACTTTTTATATTAAAAGTGTAAGATTTCAATCATATTGCTTAACTGTCTAAATATAGTAGATGGGCCCTGTGATCATTAAAACCTGCGAGTGTGATGACGGTAAACATCATACTCATTGCCAAAGTCACGATGTAAGCGACGCTCTTCGCTGAGTACCTGGATAAACATGATGGCAAAGAAGAGGAGCCAGACGATGACAGCCTGCCAAGAATATAGCCACAGGGCGAAGCCAATGAGATAAACGAGCGTACCCGTCAGCATGGGATTACGATTCAGACGGTAAGGGCCGTCCGTCATCAAGTGCTGTGTGCGTGGTGCCACTTCATGGCCAAAGGCATCCATGGGGTTTCCTTTACCACGACGCTTCATATAAACAATCGTCCAAATGCTCAGCAGCAGTCCACAGAGCATGAGACCCCAAGCAACCACATCCTTAGTTGCCACTTCTGACCAGAACGCAGGTCTTCCTGATACCAGCCACATCAATGTGGGCATCAGTCCCACAAATAGCACAAAGCCTAAAGAATAACCCAATATGTTTCTTAACTGTTTCATGTTTTCATATCATCGCACAGGGTTTCTCCTGCTTGTCGTATGCCGACAGCATCAGTACTGGCATCGGCATAATGTAGGGCTTTGCCCCAATGTTCTTTCTTGCCATAATCAATTCAGTTCATTTTCGTCATATGATAGCCCATACGCTTCAACTGCATGGCTGCACCCATCAGATAGAGCTGGTGCAGACAGACAACGTAGCCGTTGAATGCCTCCTTCGTGCCAGGCTCCAGATGCTGGTGCATCAGGGCATTATAGACACGTGAGGCACACTCGCCAGTTACCTTTTCCAAAACGGTATAGTCTATGCCCTGCAGCAACAAGACTTCCTCGCGGATGTATTCATCCATGCTGTCATAGCCCCGTTTGTCACGCATATAGGCATAGAGGTCTTCTATCTTTGAATAGATCTCCCATTCCGTGTCCCACATTTTGGTTACTGCCATACCGATATACATCATCCAGCCGAGGGATGCCGACGGGTAGTCCTGGAACTCCCTGATGCCATCGGGGATATATGCCTTAGCAATCTCTTCCCACTTTTCTTCGACATCGGGGCATTCTGGCAACCGCTCATCCACTTCCTTCATCGAAAGCAGGAACTGGTGCAGGTCTTTTCTCAATATCTCTTCAAAATTCTCCATATATCATCTTATAACTTTTTCTCTAATCTTTCGACAGCCTGAGTGATATCATCTCCAAACCGCTTATGGTCTCTTAAGAAATCAGTCCTGCCGTCGGATATGGCCTCATAGAGTTCCTGGCTCATATCGTCCACATAGCTGCCAATAGCCAGTTCTATATCATCCTTCTGCCAGTCGAGGGTAGAATGGATATATACGTTTCGCTTCTGGTGCAGAAAGCTATATGCGGTCTCTATGCTGTCCTTGCTGATCATTGGTCGTAGCCGATGGGTCTGAACTGTTTCTGTTGCTCACTCCAGACAAAACCTCTCCTGAAGAGGTAGTCCTTTATTTCTTTTGGATCTCTGCTGAAGGCATAGCACAGCGCCTCCAGCGTGTCAAACTCCTCGTCACGAAGGAGCATATTTACGCTCGAAACCAATATGGCAGGGTCTTTGGGCAGGAAATCCATAATTACACAATTTATTTGCAAAATTACGAAAAATTCGGTTAAGCGAGCGCAATAAAAGTTTGTTTTTATTGTCGAGCGGGAGAATTTTATGCAAAAATCCTCCATATCGTGGTGATACGGAGGAATCTTTTGTGTTTTATTAGGAGAATTGTTTCCTTCCTTACAACCCTTTTACCCAAGCCTCTAATTCCTGTTTGCTTGCTCTGTTCAGAAGTTTTCCTTCCTTCCAGTTTACCTCAGGATAGGCTGCTTTCAAGTCTTCGCAAGCTTTCTTGATGCTACTGCCGCCTGAGGTGGCGAAGGGAATGACAGTCTTACCATTGAAATCGTAGGCCTCCATGAAGGTGTTGATGATGGTCGGAGCGGTGTACCACCAGATGGGGAATCCTACATAGACAACATCGTAGTCTTGCATGTTTGTCAACTTGTTCGTGATAGCAGGGCGAGAAGACTTGTCCTTCATTTCTACTGACGAGCGGCTCTGCTTGTCACGCCAATCGAGGTCTGCATCCGTATAAGGTTGTTCGGGCTGAATCTTATGCAGTTTTCCGCCCGTCACTTCTGCCAACTGCTTGGCTACGCCCTCCGTCACGCCAGAGGCTGAGAAATAAGCTACTAATACTTTCATCTGTTTATTTTCCTTTTTGTTACTCTGTGAGCAAGCACTCAGGCTAATCGTCAAGAGTGCTGCCATTGCCAATATTAACTTCTTCATATTATTCTTTTTAGTTTCTATATTCGCTGGGTGTCATACCGACTTGCTGCTTAAACAGCCTTGTGAAGTGTTGCGGATATTGGAAGCCGAGCTTGTAAGCCACCTGATTGATGGTCAGCTCCTTGTCCATCACGTACTGCTTCGAGAGGTCGATAACCTTGTTCTGAATGTATCGCTGTGCCGTGAGGCCCGTTTCTTTCTTGATGAGATCGCCGAAATAGCCGGGCGAGAGAAATACCTTCTCTGCGAAATAGGCGACGGATGGCAAACCCTTTCGCTGTGCCTCGCCACTGCGGAAGTATGCCTCCAGTTCGTGCTGGAAACGGGTCATGATGTCGCTGTTCACCTTGTGGCGGGTAATGAACTGGCGGTCGTAGTAGCGCATGCAGTAATCCAACAACATGCCGATGGCATCGGTGATGAGCGTCTGTGAGTGTTTATCGACGGGGTGCTGCAGTTCCTCCTCAATGCTGTCGAGCAGGTCGCTGACGATGCGTTGTTCACGCTCCGACAGGTGCAGGGCCTCGCGCTGATCATAGTCGAAGAACGTATAATCGTGGATACGTTTTGCAAGCGGCGTGCCGTAGATGAGGTCGGGATGGAACAGTAGTCCGCGTGAGGCAGGCATGGGCTTCGACTCGTCCCATTCTATTTCTACCACCTGACCAGGCTTAAAGCTGACGACGGTTCCCTCCTGATAATCGTACTTCTCGCGTCCATAGCGGATGGAGCAACCATCGCCCTGCTTCAGGAACAGGGCATAGAGGCCGTAGTTCAGGCGCGAGTGATTGAGACTCGCCAACGTTTCAGTGTGATTCACCACCGTTACCAGCGGATGCAGCGTCTCCCATCCGTACATCTTGTTATACGCATCGACGCTATCAATCTGGATAATACTGTCCTCTGCCATAAACTATTTGAGATTAGTCTTAAAGAATTCTTCTAACTTATCCCAAGGTATCATATT
>JAFZUS010000022.1 GCA_017618275.1 Prevotella sp. | reverse complement strand
TATGTAGATTCCCATCTCTGCCGCGAGCTCAAGCAGCAGCGGATCCGGGGCATAGTGCGATGTCCTTACGGTATCGATATTGAACTCCTTGCAGATCCTGAGATCCCTCTCGATCTGTTCGGGTGTCATGCAGTAGCCGTTCTTGGGGTCGGTATCGTGGTGATTGACGCCCTTGAACTTAATCTTGTGGCCGTTGAGAGTGTAGAGATTGCCCTTCACTTCTATGGTCTTGAAACCGATTCTCTGATGGATGCAGCTGTAGGGGCTTTCGATGTAGAGGTCATAGAGCACGGGATTCTCTGCGCTCCAGCGCTGCACCTCGAGATCCTCGAAAGTGACCTTGGCCTCCCCTTCCACGGATGCTGCTTTCAGCGTCTGCTTCAGCGGGTTGCCGTCATGGTCTGTGCCCTCGATGGTGAAGGACACCTGCACACCGTCCGGGATGAACGCCGTGACATCCGCAGAATAGGCCTCTCCAACGCCCCTGGTCTTGAGATCGATGTCCCAGATGTCGTTTGCATCGGAGATTCTCAGAAGCACATCGCGGAAGATGCCGTTGTTGCGGAACATGTCCTGACACTCCAGGTATGTGCCGTTGCACCAGCGGCGCACCACGCAGACCAGCTCGTTGCGTCCCTCTTTCACGAAATCGGTTATGTCGAACTCGGCTGTGTTGTGGGACTCTTCGGAGAAGCCTGCGAACTGCCCGTTCACGTGCACTTCTATACAGCTGCAGACACCCAAAAATGAGAGTATGTAACGTTCGTTGTTGTTAGTTGTCCCCGTTAGCTCCGTTGTCCCGGTTGTCCCCGTTATCTCGAAGAACGTCCTGTACAGCCCCACATGGTTCATTTCATCGGCTGGAGCCTTCTTGAAGCCGTCCAGCACGCTGAAATAGTTCTTCACGGGCTCCAGCGTGGGTATGACCGGCGGCTTGTATGCAAACGGATAGCGCACGTTCAGGTACATGGGATGCGAATAGCCGCGGTACTGCCAGACGGAAGGCACATCTATCCTGTCGAAATCAATGGAATCGGAATCGAATTCAAGCGGAAGGTCCTTGGGGTCGTTGTAGTATCTGAAGTCCCAGTCTCCGTTGAGGCACCTCACCAGAGGCGAGCGGTATCGTTTCTCCAATAGGCCAATTCCCTCAAGGGAAGAACGCGATGGATAAGGAATGAAATAGCTGCGGCCCGGAAGCCTGTTCACATCTATTGTATTGAAATCGCTGTAGTAACGGTCCTGCAATCTGTATTTCATCGACAACCTCTCTGTCCCCGCCTTTTTCATCATCCCAGTTTTTCAATATATAGTCAAACTCATTTCCACAAGAACCCCTTCTTCGGCTATAATGGCTACGGACAGGGGGTTGCGCATGAGCTACGCCGACAAGGTATTCGTTGAAAACATAAAGGACATTCTGGAGAACGGGTTCTCGGACAAGGATCTGGCCGTCAGACCTCATTGGGAAGACGGAACGCCTGCTCACACCATCAAGAAGTTCGGCATAGTCAACCGCTACAACCTGCAGGAGGAATTCCCCATCCTGACCATCAGGCGCACCTATGTAAAGAGCGCCATGGACGAGCTTCTGTGGATATGGCAGAAGAAGAGCAACGATGTCCACCTTCTGAAGAGCCATGTCTGGGACAGCTGGGCTGACGAGAACGGAACCATCGGCAAGGCCTACGGCTATCAGCTGGGAGTGAAGCACAAGTACAGGGAAGGCATGTTCGACCAGGTCGACCGCGTGCTCTTCGACCTGAAGAACAACCCCCAGAGCAGGCGCATCATGACCAACATCTACAACCACCACGACCTCAGCGAAATGGGGCTCTACCCCTGCGCCTACAGCATGACATTCAACGTCAGCGGAAACACCCTGAATGCAATCCTCAATCAGAGGTCCCAGGACATGCTTACTGCCAACAACTGGAACGTGGTGCAGTATGCAATTCTGGTATACATGATGGCTCAGGTCAGCGGCCTGGTTCCCGGAGAGCTGGTGCACGTGATTGCTGACGCCCATATCTACGACCGCCACATCCCGATTGTCGAGGAAATCCTGGCACAGCCCCAGTACCCCGCCCCGAAGTTCACACTGAACCCCGAGATCAAGGACTTCTACGCATTCACCACAGACGATATCAAGCTCGAGAATTACCAGTACAACAAGAAGAAGTACGATATCCCCGTTGCCATCTGAGAGTGCTCCGGACTATTTGTTAGTACAGAAGGAACGAAAAAACGTTTCTGTACTAACTTGTTAGTTTTTTTGATAGAAAAATGCGCGTCTGTACTAACTTCACAAACAAAAAAGGCCAAGGAGCTGAACCTTGGCCTCGTTGTTCTTACCGAAGAATCGATTAGAATCTGATGTGGCTGAAAGCCTTGTTGGCTTCTGCCATTCTGTGCATATCTTCCTTCTTCTTGAAGGCTGATCCTGTGTTTGCATAGGCATCCAGGAGCTCTGCTGCGAGCTTTTCGCTCATGGACTTGCCGCTGCGGCCACGGGCTGCTGCGATGATCCATCTCATTGCAAGAGCCTCGCGTCTGGGCTCGCGGATCTCGGTCGGGACCTGATATGTGGCTCCGCCGACTCTGCGTGACTTGACCTCGACGACAGGCTTGACGTTCTCAAGGGCCTTTGTGAAAACATCGAGAGGAGCCTCTCCTGTCTTCTCGCCCATGATGGTCATTGCATCATAGAGGATGCGGGTGCTGACGGACTTCTTTCCGTCGAGCATCATGCGGTTGATGAACTTCTCAACGACAGTGCTGTTGTAAACTGAATCCGGAAGGACTTCTCTAACGGGTGCGTTTGTTCTTCTTGACATAAAGATACCTCCTCATCAAGCCTTGGGCTTCTTTGTACCGTACTTGGAGCGGCTTCTC
>JAFZUS010000136.1 GCA_017618275.1 Prevotella sp. | reverse complement strand
CAGGTCGCTGATGTGGATCAGACCATCGACACCCTCTTCCAGTTCTACGAACACACCGAAGTTGGTGAAGTTGCGAACCTTTGCAGTGTGCTTGCTGCCCACAGGATACTTGGCCTCGATATTCTCCCAAGGATCCTCGCGGAGTTGCTTGATACCCAGAGACATCTTGCGCTCGTCGCGGTCGAGTGTGAGGATCACGGCCTCTACTTCCTCGCCAACCTTCAGGAACTCCTGAGCGGAACGGAGGTGCTGGCTCCATGACATCTCTGACACGTGGATCAGACCCTCAACACCGGGCTGAACCTCTACGAATGCACCGTAGTCGGCAATCACGACTACCTTACCCTTCACGTGGTCGCCCACCTTGAGGTCAGCATCCAGAGCATCCCAAGGATGCGGAGTGAGTTGCTTCAGACCGAGGGCGATGCGGCGCTTCTCGTCGTCGAAGTCGAGGATAACCACATTGATCTTCTGGTCGAGTTCCACCACCTTGTGGGGATCGTCTACGCGGCCCCAAGAGAGGTCTGTGATGTGGATCAGTCCGTCCACACCGCCGAGGTCGACGAATACACCGTAGGTTGTGATATTCTTAACAGTACCCTCAAGGATCTGTCCCTTTTCGAGTCTGCCGATGATTTCCTTCTTCTGAGCCTCAAGTTCCTGCTCGATAAGAGCCTTGTGTGAAACAACCACATTGCGGAACTCCTGGTTGATCTTCACGATCTTGAACTCCATGGTCTTGCCCACGAACTGGTCGTAGTCGCGTATGGGGTGAACGTCGATCTGGCTTCCAGGCAGGAATGCCTCGATACCAAACACGTCAACAATCATACCACCCTTGGTACGGCACTTGATGAAGCCCTGAACCACCTCCTCTGCCTCGAGGGCGGCGTTCACACGGTCCCAAGACTTGCTCATGCGAGCCTTCTTGTGAGAGAGGATCAACTGACCTTTCTTGTCCTCTGCGCTCTCTACATAAACCTCTACGACATCACCGATCTTCAGGTCGGGATTGTAGCGGAACTCTGAAGCGGGGATGATACCATCGCTCTTGTAGCCAATGTTTACGACAACTTCTTTCTTGTCGACGCTGATGACTTTACCATCAACCACCTGATGATCGGCTACCTTGTTCAGGGTCTCGTCGTACGCCTTGTCAAGTTCTTCCTTGCTGATGCTTGTACTGGTACCATTCTCGTACTCTTCCCAGTCGAAGTCCTGTAAAGGCTGTACGTTCTTTGTTAAATCTGACATAAAAAAATACTTGTGCCCCTCGTTTGTTGTCGGGGCGGGGTCTGAACAGACGTTTATCAGACCATCTTTAAAGGGTTAATAATAGATAGGAGCAAGCGCCTGTTCCGGCCCCTATTTCCCCCTACGGGGGACAAAGCGGCTGCAAAGGTAGTTATTTTTTACGAAATAAATGAGTAATGAGTAATGAGTAATGAGTAATGATGATTACTTTTATAAAAATTTAACTAAAGAGAGGGCAAATCTCAACGACTTACCCTCTCCATGGAACAATATTGCTTTTTTTGTGTTTACACAATGCTTGTCATCATCGTGATAACCTTGGCTTCGCCTAGTTTACACGATGCCCTGAGCCATCATGGCCTTGGCAACCTTCATGAAGCCGGCTACGTTGGCACCCTTCACGTAGTTGATGTAGCCATCCTTCTCAGTACCATACTTCACGCAGTTCTCGTGAATGTCGTTCATGATGCGCTTCAGATAGTTGTCAACCTCCTCAGCAGTCCAAGACAGACGCTCTGAGTTCTGTGACATCTCAAGACCAGAAACAGACACACCACCAGCGTTAGAAGCCTTACCCGGAGAGTAGAGGATCTTGGCATCCTGGAAGATCTTGATAGCCTCAGGCAGTGAAGGCATGTTGGCACCCTCAGCAACGGCAATCACGCCATTCTTCACCAGAGCGGCAGCCTCGTCGCCGTTGATCTCGTTCTGTGTAGCGCAAGGCAGTGCGATGTCGGCCTTCTCGTACCAGGGGCGCTTGCCCTCGTAGTACTTGGCTGTGGGATACTCCTGCACATACTCCTTGATACGTCCACGCTCCACGTTCTTCAACTCCATGATGTAGTCGAGTTTAGCGCGATCGATACCGTCTGGATCGTAGATGTAACCGTCAGAGTCAGACATGGTCATTGGGGTAGCACCGAGTTGCAGGCACTTCTCAGCAGCATACTGAGCCACGTTACCGGCACCAGAGATCAGCACCTTCTTACCCTTGATGTCGATACCACGGGTAGCGAGCATAGAGGTCAGGAAATAAACGGTACCATAACCGGTAGCCTCAGGACGGATCAGCGAACCACCGAAGGGGATACCCTTACCTGTGAGCACACCCTGGAACTGGTGGGTGAGTTTCTTGTACTGTCCGAACAGATAGCCAACCTCGCGGCCACCAACACCGATATCACCAGCGGGAACGTCCTCATCGGGACCGATCACACGGTAGAGTTCGTTCATGAATGCCTGGCAGAAACGCATCACCTCAGCGTCGCTCTTACCACGGGGAGAGAAGTCGGAACCACCCTTTGCACCACCCATAGGAAGTGTGGTCAGTGAGTTTTTGAAAGTCTGCTCGAAAGCGAGGAACTTCAGAATACCGAGGTTCACGCTCTTGTGATAACGGAGACCACCTTTGTACGGGCCAATGGCATTGTTGTGCTGGATACGATAACCCATGTTGGTCTGCACGTTACCCTTGTCGTCAACCCATGTGATACGGAACTCACATACTCTGTCGGGGATACAGAGGCGCTCGATAAGGTTAGCCTTCTCGAACTCGGGGTGTTTGTTGTACTCTTCTTCGATGGTGGGAAGAACCTGACTGACGGCCTGGATGTACTCCGGCTCATTGGGGAAGCGCTGCTTCAGCTGTTCTACAACTTGTGCTGCATTCATAATTTTTTTCCTTTTTTAGTTGTTTGTTATACAATTATTAAAAACTGGTTGCAAAATTACATCAAAAATCTGAAATAGCAAACATTTTATCAGATTTTTCGACAAATAACTATCGATTTGTTACTTTATTGACATAAATCAAGGCAAAAGGTTATTTTTCGTTTTGTTCCGTGTGTTCGGACACAAATAAAATCAGCGCAAAGCCGGAGCCCTGCGCTGATTGATTGTCTGTATGTATTATTTGCTTAATGACCTAAGGCATTAAGGCGGGCCTTGATCTTGAAGACATAGGCATCGATAGTAGCGACAGCGACGATATTCACCACGTCGCGCACACTGGCACCGAAGTCGATGAAGTGGATGGCCTTGTTGAGTCCCATCTGGATGGGACCGATGATCTCAGCGTCCGAACCTAACATCTGCAACATCTTATAGGAAGAGCGGGCAGAGGTGAGGTTGGGGAACACCAGCGTGTTCACCTTTTTATTATATACGCGCGTAAAGGGATACTGTTCATCGCGCAACTCGTTGTCGAGTGCAAAGCCCAACTGCATCTCTCCGTCAATGGGCAGGTCAGGATAGAGTTCCTGCATCTTCTCCACAGCCTGACGCACCTTCTTGGCACCAGAACTGGTGGAGGAGCCGAAGTTGGAGTGGCTCACCATACCGATGACGGGCTTCTCGTTGAAGAAACGCACAGCCGTAGCAGAGAGTTTGGCGATATCAACGAGGGTATCGGCATCGAGATTCTCGTTGATCATCGTGTCTGCAATATAGTAAGTACCTTTCGGAGAGTTGATGATGTGCATGGCCCCGAAATGCTGGTATTCAGGACGGATGCCGATTACCTCCTTGGCCACCTTGATGGTGTTTGAGTATTTTGTATAGAGACCCGTCAGGAAAGCATCAGCCTCGCCCGTCTCAACCATCATCATACCAAAGTAGTTACGCTCAAACATCTTGTCGTTGGCTTCCTGGAAGGTGTAGCCGTCGCGCTGACGCTTCTCTGTGAGGATACGGGCATAACGTTCACGACGTTCCTGTTCAGAGGGGTGACGCAGGTTCACGATCTCGATACCCTCAAGACTCAAGTCAAGCGAAGCAGCGAGTTTGGCAATCACCTCATCGTTGCCCAACAGGATGGGCTGACAGATACCCTCGGCCTTGGCCTGAACAGCAGCCTTCAACATCGTAGGATGTACGGCTTCTGCGAAGACCACGCGCTGCGGATGGGCAGCGGCTGTAGCATAGAGTTTCTGCGTGAGTTTGGTCTCCTGACCGAGCAGTACGGAGAGGGAATCCTTGTATTCATCCCAGTCTTCAATCTTCTTGCGGGCGACGCCACTATCTATGGCTGCCTTGGCCACAGCAGCACTCACCTCTGTGATGAGTCGTGGATCCACAGGCTTCGGAATGAAATAGTCTCGTCCGAAGGTGAGGTTGTTGACGTGGTACACATCGTTGACCACATCAGGTACAGGCTGTTTGGCGAGGTCAGCAATAGCGTGGACGGCAGCCAGTTTCATCTCTTCGTTGATGGCGGTGGCATGCACGTCGAGGGCACCACGGAAGATATAAGGGAAGCCAATTACGTTGTTGATCTGGTTGGGATAGTCAGTACGGCCCGTTGACATCAGCACATCACCACGTGCAGCCATCGCATCCTCGTAGGAAATCTCAGGCACAGGGTTGGCGAGTGCGAAGATGACGGGATCCTTAGCCATCGATTTCACCATGTCCTGCGAGAGCACGTTACCCTTCGAGAGGCCCACGAACACATCAGCATCCTTCACGGCTTCAGCCAATGTGTGGATGTCTGTGCGCGAGGTGGCAAAGAACTTCTTCTGCTCATTGAGGTCCTGACGCTCCGTAGAGATCACGCCCTTCGAGTCGAGCATGACGATATTCTCCTTCTGTGCACCGATGGCCATATAGAGTTTGGTACACGAGATGGCAGCAGCACCTGCACCGTTGACCACGATCTTCACCTTCGTGATATCCTTGCCAATTACCTCCATCGCGTTCTTCAGGCCGGCGGCAGAGATGATAGCCGTGCCGTGCTGGTCGTCGTGCATCACGGGGATGTCGAGGGTTTTCTTCAGACGTTCCTCGATATAGAAACACTCAGGGGCCTTGATATCCTCGAGGTTGATACCTCCGAAGGTGGGGGCAATGCGCTCCACAGCCTCACAGAACTTTTCGGGATCTTTCTCGTCCACCTCGATGTCGAACACGTCGATACCACCGTAGATCTTGAAGAGCAGACCTTTACCTTCCATCACGGGCTTGCCACTCATAGCACCGATATCGCCGAGGCCCAAAACGGCTGTACCGTTGGAGATGACTGCCACAAGATTACCCTTATCGGTATATTTATACGCATCGTCGGGGTTCTCCTGAATCTCCAGACAGGGATAGGCCACGCCAGGAGAATACGCTAAACTTAAGTCTGTTTGTGTTCTGTACGCCTTTGTGGGCTTTACTTCAATCTTTCCAGGACGTCCACTCTCGTGGTATTCGAGTGCCGCTTCTTTTGAAATCTTTACCATACGGATATTATTATATAAAATGTAATTCTCTCAAATCGGGCGCAAAATTACAAAATATTCTTCAATATTCATTCATAAATTGTGTTTTTTTCAAATCCAATTCATTACAAGCATACATAAAATGTACTATCTACGCCAACAAAAATACGACTGTCGATAGAAAAAATAGTAGTGTCGTAACGAAAATTAGTAGTGTCGTAATGAAAAATAGTAGTGCCGTAACGAAAATTAGTAGTGCCGTAATGAAAAATAGTACTGTCCCCGCGCGTGTGCGCGTATACTTGTCATATCCACTTTTTATCCCACCTATCCCGCCCATCCCACACCTAAAGTAAAAAATCTTACGTGTGGGATAGGCGGGATGAGCGGGATGATTTCTGGTTTCCTTATATACGCGCCCGCGACTTATTGATTTGATTTACTGGTGCTGGTCGCGCAGGAGATCGTTGACAGTCTTCACGGGATTGAAGGTGCCGAGAGGAACCTCTATGAAGACGGTGCTCCAATCGCTCATGGCGCCATTCCAAAGACCAGGTAACTCTAAGGCCTTCAGTTCTTTACCCGCTTTCGATTTAGAAGAGATGAAACCTGTGGTCTTATCTACGAACTCAGGGAGATTGAAGGGCTGACCCTTGTAGTCTTTCACGGCACAGACGAGATCGACAGGATTGAAGTGCGTGCCTTGTGTGAACATCTTCATGTAGGCCTCGTTGTTGGTGTCAATCTGACTGCTCTCGAGAATCTGGAGGCTGACAGTACCATCCTGGTTGTAGGTGAGGAACGGACCGCCACCAGGTTCTCCGACATTCTTCACCACGCCACAGACACGCATCGGACGATTGAGTTTTGTGCGCAGATAAGCAGCATCTACCTTGTTATTCTTGGCATCAGTACAGAGGTTCTTGCTGACGAACTCTGCTATCTCAGCCAACTGGGCCTCAGAAGCGCCAGCGTCGAGCACCTTCAGATACTCAAATGCCTGCTTCTGCAACGATACAAGCACACCAGCGATGACCTGTTTCCATTCAACAGTCTCTGGCTTCAGACGGTCGGGCACCACGTTGTCGATGTTCTTGATGAAGATGACATCAGCCTCAATCTCGTTGAGGTTCTCGATGAGGGCACCATGTCCGCCCGGACGGAACAGCAGACTGCCGTCGTCATTACGGAACGGGGTGTTGTCTGGATTGGCGGCAACGGTATCGGTGCTTGGCTTCTGCTCGGAGAAGGTGATGTCGTACTTGATGCCGTATTTCTTGGCGAAGATGTCGGTTTTCTCCGCTACCTTGGTCTTGAAAAGTGCCATATGCTCGTGACTGACGGTGAAGTGGACATGTGCCTCACCATTCGAAGCAGCGTAGAGCGCACCCTCTACGAGATGTTCCTCCATCGGAGTACGGGCTCCCTCAGGATACTTGTGGAAGAGCAGCAGCCCCTTAGGCAACTGTCCGTAGTTCAGACCTTCTGCCTTGAGCATATTGGCAGCCACAGCCTTGTAGTTGCCTGCGGCCATCAAGTCCTTGATGCCCTTTCCCTCGTTTTTCTGACAGACAGTATCAAGAGCCTCATAGAAGGCGAACTTCTCTATCGAGTCGAAGTATTTCTTCTCGAAGTCGGTGGTAGGCACATCGTAGTCGGCATCCACGAAGGCGAACATGTTCTTGAACATACGACTGGCAGCACCAGAGGCAGGCACGAACTTCACCACACGCTTGCCCTCGGCCTTATAGGCGTTCCAAATGTCTTCGTACTGCTTACGTTCATCGGCATTGGGAGCAATGATGCCACGTCCGATACCGGCTGCTGCCTCTAACTTGAGGAATGGAAAACCCGTCTTAAACTCATTCAGTTGATTCTCAATCTGCTCCTGGGTGATACCCTTCTGAGCAATCTGTTTTAAGTCTTGCTGTGATAACATATTTGTGGTATTTTAGTCAATATTTGGTGCAAAGATACGAAAAAAGCCACAGATTACACAGATTATCACAGATTTTTTTATAATTTTGCACGAAAATATCGACACAATGGCTGAAAAGTTCACATTTACATACGAAGAAAAGAAGAAGATGGCAGTACAGACTGCCGAGATACTGACGGAGGAAATCGGACTCAAGGGTGATGCCACAGAAGCGGTGCTATTGATTCCTGAGATTGAAGCCGGACATATCACCCTGGAGGAAGTTGAGAAAACCAAGGGAGAGTCTGTGGCCCGTATTCTGCACGGACTGGAGCGCATCCGACAACTCTATGAAAAGAATCCTGCCGTTGAGAGCGAGAACTTCCGTAACCTGCTCCTGTCGTTTGCGGAGGATATGCGGGTAATCCTGATTATGATTGCCAACCGTGTGAACCTGATGCGACAGATCCGTGACACGGACAATGAGGAGGCTAGGATGGAAGTGTCGCAGGAAGCAGCCTATCTCTATGCGCCCTTGGCACACAAACTCGGACTCTATAAATTAAAGAGTGAGTTGGAAGACCTCTCGCTGAAATATATGGAGCACGACGCCTACTATCATATCCGTGAGAAACTCAGTGCCACGAAAGCGGCACGTGATGCCTATATCGAACGTTTCATCAAACCTGTGGAAGAGAAAGTGCAGGCAGCCGGTATCAAATGCCATATCAAGGGACGCACAAAGTCGATACACTCCATCTGGCAGAAGATGAAGAAACAGAAGTGTCCTTTCGAGGGTGTGTATGACCTCTTTGCCATCCGTATCATCATCGACTGTCCCATAGAACAGGAGAAGATGCAATGCTGGCAGGCCTATTCCATTGTGACGGATATGTACCAACCGAACCCGAAACGCCTGCGCGACTGGCTCAGCGTACCTAAGTCGAATGGCTATGAGAGTCTCCATATCACCGTGCTTGGCCCAGAACAGAAGTGGGTGGAGGTACAGATCCGTACGGAAAGGATGGACGAGATAGCGGAACGGGGTGTGGCTGCACATTGGCGCTATAAGGGTGTGAAGGGCGAAACAGGACTGGATGAGTGGCTCACGAATATCCGTACGATGTTGGAACACTCAGAGGGTCTGGAGGCGATGGACCAGTTCAAGATGGATCTCTATGAGGACGAGGTCTTCGTGTTTACGCCTAAGGGCGACCTTTATAAGTTCAAAGCCGGAGCCACCGTGCTCGACTTTGCCTACCATATCCACTCGAAGATCGGCAACCAATGTACGGGTGGACGTATCAACGGACGTGTGGTACCTATCCGTCAGGAACTGAAGAGTGGCGACCAGGTGGAGATACTCACATCTGCCAACCAGAAACCCCGTCAGGAGTGGTTGAATATCGTGAAGACCTCCCGTGCCAAGTCGAAGATCCGTCTGGCCCTGAAGGAGACCCAGATCAAGGACGGACTCTTCGCCAAGGAGATGCTGGAGCGTAAGTTCAGGAACCGTAAGATCGAGCAGGACGAGGGGACGATGTTCCACGTCATCAAGAAGATGGGCTTCAAGGAGGTCAGCGATTTCTACAAACAGATTGCCGACGGTGTGCTCGACACCAATGCCGTCATAGACAAGTTCCTGGAACTGAAGGAGAGCGAGAAGACGGTGACTGGCGACAATGTTGCCCGTAGTGCAGCGGAGTTTGAACTTGACGAGTCGAAGATAGCAGGCTTGAACCAGGTCGTCAACGACGATGTATTGGTGATAGACCGTAACCTGAAAGGTCTGGATTATCAGTTGGCCAAATGCTGTTCGCCCATCTATGGCGACCCTGTCTTTGGTTTCGTCACCATCAGCGGAGGCATCAAGATCCACCGTATGGACTGTCCCAATGCCCCTGAACTGCGTCGCAGGTTTGGCTACCGTATCGTGAAGGCCAAGTGGAGTGGGAAAGGCTCATCGCAATATAGTATCACCCTGCGTATCATCGGTAATGACGACATCGGTATCGTGAACAATCTGACGAGTGTCATTTCCAAGGACGAGAAACTGGTGCTGCGCAGCATCAATATCGACTCGCACGACGGACTCTTCAGTGGTACCCTCGTGGTGATGATCAACGACAACACCCGCCTGGAGGCACTTATCAAGAAACTCCGTACCGTGAGGGGTGTCAAACAGGTAGAACGTATCTGATTCTATTTCCCCAAGAACTTTGTGTTTAGGTAGGCCTGGAAGGTGTCTTTATACAGGTCGCCTATGGGGAGATAGGTGGCTGCATCCATGATGACGCGGTTCTTGTTCACTTCCTGAATCTTGTTCAGATTGATAATATAAGAACGGTGGATACGCATAAAATAGTCTGGCAACCGCTCTTCCATCTTCTTCATCGCCAGAAGGGTGATGATAGGTTTCGTTTCGCCCTCAATCCACACCTTCAGATACTCACTCATGCCCTCGATATAACGGATGTCGGGGATGCTGACCTTTACGATGCGGTAGTCGGTCTTGAGGAAGAGGGTGTCGTCAGATTCGTTGCCCACAGGCTGTTTGGCTGATGGTGCTCCCTCCAACCGCTCACGAAGCCGGTTGGCCGCCCTTTGGAAGTCTTGCAGTCCGAAGGGCTTCAACAGATAGTCGACGGCATTCACCTTGAAACCCTCTACGGCGTATTCGGAGTAGGCGGTTGTGAAGACGATAAGGGGTGGGGCAGTGAGTGACTTCACGAAGTCCATGCCGTTAAGGTCGGGCATGTTGATGTCGCAGAAGATGGCGTCTGCCGTGTTGCCTTCCAGATAAGTGCGGGCTTCAAGCGCACTCTGGCACTGGGCGGCGAGTTCGAGAAACGGCACCTTACTGATATAGGCAACGAGTTGTTGCAGAGCCAGCGGCTCATCGTCAATGGCGAGACATCGTATCATGATAACGGTATGTTTAGTTCGACAGAATAGGCATCTGCGACGTTGCGGATGCGAAGTGTGTAGTTATTGCCGTAGAGCAGGTTGAGGCGCTTGCGGACATTCGAAAGCCCCACGCCGCCCTGTTCCTCGTTGGGCGTGTCGGCAATGGAGTTGCGACAGCAGAACCGCAGTTCATCATCCTCTACGATTACCTGCACCTCGATGAATGACTCGTGCTGATAACTGACACCGTGCTTAAAGGCGTTCTCGATGAAGGTGATGAGTATCAGCGGTGGAATCTGGCGGTCGGGCACTTCGTTGGGCAGGTCGAGTGTGATGCGCACCTTGTTGGTATAGCGCAACTGCATCAGCGTGACGTAGTGCCTGATGAAATCGAGTTCACGAGAGAGCGGAACACCCTGTTTGTTGCCCTCGTAGAGCACGAAGCGCATCATCTTCGATAGTTCCAGGATGGTGTCTTTCGCCTTCTCGGGGTCTATATCCACGAGTGCATGGATGTTGTTGAGCGTGTTCATGAAGAAATGCGGACTGATCTGGTAGCGCAGATACTCCAACTGCTGCTCCAGGTTCTCACGTTCCAACTTGGCCAGTCGTCTGCGGATGTCGCGGTTACGGAAATAGCCCTTGATACCGAGGTTGGCACCAAACATGAGGATGAGCATCACGACGGCCAGGATATCATGTTCACCGACGAAGGGAGGTGGCATGTCCGGACGATGCTCCACGCGGTGTTCCGGGCGGTGTCCATACCCCTCGAATGGGGGCGGCTCGTGTCTGTCGAACTGTTCCATCGGTGGCCTGTGCCCTTTGGGCCTTTCAGGTCTGCTGTTGCACTGGTAGACCGTAAACACGATCACCGTTGCAGCCACGATGGAGAAATACACCGTCCGTTTATGCCCGTGCACCAATAACGGCGCCAAGAAGAAGTTATGCACGAGGAACAGCACGAGGTAGACGGCGAACTTGCGCCATACGATGAAGACCTCCGTCCAGTCGAAAGTGACGTTGGGGTCACTGATGGTACGCACATAAAGACTCAGCAGTGGGGCTGCAAAGAGCAATCCCCACACTGCCAAGTATATCAGGTTCTCCTGTCTCGACTGTTTCATCCAGTGCATTCTATTCATACACAATAACGTAAGAAACGGATGAATATTGCATTACCGACGACCGCCACTGCTTGTATAGGTCGAGAGACTGACAGACGAGCCGTTGCTGACGGTGGGATTGATGTTGCCCATCCCCCCGAAGATGCTGGTGCCGCCGCTGACCGTGACACCGGATTGGAGCGTGGGTTTCGTACTGCCGCTGACCACGATTCCACTACCGGCACTTGAAGGTGTCTTGAAGGCAAATGTCTCATTGCCGACGGTCAAGGCATACCACGTGTTCTTGTTCCATGATGAAGCCGAATAGCAGGACTGCGTGAGGCTGCTGCCGCCTTCCAGTCCGCCGATGGCAACGATGGTACCTCCTGTGACATAGAGTTTGTAGCCGCCCTCGGTGTTGGCGTCGATGGCTACCTCAGGTGAACTCTTGCCGATGGCATAGACGAGACCGCCCTTGATATACATGTTGCCGTTGCTGTCTAAACCGTCGTTGCCGGTAGAGTAGGCGAGGACATATCCGCCAGTGATGGTCATGTGACTGGCTGCGTTGATAGCATCGTCGCTGGCCTGGACAGAGACCTCTCCGCCGCTGATGTCGATGGTGCCCTTGGCTTCCAGACCCTCGTGGTTGGCTGAGTAGACGCTCAGTATGCCACCCGTGATGGTGATGTTACCCTCGGCCTTTACGCCCTTGGCATAACTGTGGTCGGTGGTGTTGTCGTTACCGCCGCCACCTGGCCAGCCTCCGCCACCTGGCCAACCGCCGCCACCACCGGGGCCTCCGCCACCAGTGTTGCCTTCATTGCTGCCCTCAGCACGTACGTTGATGGTTCCGTCGCTGATACGCAGGTCACCGTCGGCCTTGATGCCCTTGCCGCCTGTAGCAGTGGTGGTCACGTCCAGAGTGCCGCCTTCGATGTAGATGTTTCCGCTGTCCTCGTCCTCATGGTCGGTGGTCTCACCCGTCGATTTGTCGCCGTCGACATCACACTGGATACCATTGTCGCCCACGCCGCTGATGCTGATGGTACCGCTCTCCACGAGGAAATACTCGGAACAGTTGATACCGTCGCTTGCTGCAGAGGTCACGTTGATGGTGGCATTCTTGATGGTCAGGTACTCACCCGTCTTGATGCCGTGCTTCACATTGCCAATGATGTTGAGCGTACCTTTCTGGGCAAACTCAGCGTGACCCTTGATGTAGAGACAGCCTTTCTGTTCGCCGCTTGAGGCGTCTTTGAGCGTGTTGGTCGTTCCCGTTACAACCTTCACCTTGATGCGCTTGCCGTTCTGGATATGCACAGCCGCCCCGCTGAATACCGGTGTCGTATTGGTGAGCGTCAGACCGTTGAACTCTATTGTCGCTTTGTAGGAGCCGGACATATAGAACTCGCCGTCTGTGGATGTGCCAGTCAACGTGTAGGTGATCTCCGAGGCCAGGTCGTCGCTCTGGGCAATGGATACGTGCGCGCCGTTGACGGTTGGGGTCAGGTATTGGGCCACGTTGCCGGCAATGGTCACTGAGGCCGATGTGCCGTTGAAACTGACGTTGACCGCATCGTCGGTCACAGCCGTCTCGTCAACAGTCATTGCGTCGATGTCAGCGAGTGTAAAGGTCTTACCCATGACGGTCAGTGTCTGGCCGTCAGCATAGGTCATCTCACCTGTCTGTGTGGCAGGAAACAGATAGGTCACGCTGCCCACACGTACGTTCAGTGTCTGTGCCCCGGCTGTTGTTGCCAGTACGAGGGCTACTATATATAATAAGGTATGTCTCATTTCACCAGGATTTTATAGGTTCTGCTTTTCGTCTTGACAATATAAGCCCCCTTGCGCATTTGTTCCTTGCTGACCTTATGGCCTTGGAGGTCATAGATGTCTGTGGCTTCGTCAAGGGTGGCAGTAGTGATTTCCTCAATGCCTGCTGTCTCGTCCGTATTCGAGAAGTACATCTTCGAGAGGTTTGTGAGTGTGAAAGACTGCGAGCCTACCACCAGTGTGCTTCCGCTGACGGTCAGCGTGAGCGACGATGTCGGCACCGAGGCTTTCGTCCCGTCTGTCGTCTCAAATGTCAGATAGGGATAAGTGTCTTCGGCCTGCATGGTCAATGCCCCTATCAAGGCCATCATGATAAAAACGATTCTTTTCATATTCGTGTAGTCATTTGTTTTTGCTGCAAAGATAATGAAAAATGGAGTGTCCGTCGAATTATTTCAACGAACACCCCGTTTTTTTCAGCGAATCTTGAACTTGATTTTACGTTCAACTGCTTTTACTTTCAATGCCATAGTTTTTAATGTTTTAATGGTTAACGTTTATTTTTTTTTACCTGTCGCCGAATCGACTCCGTTTTGCGCCCTGCCTAGGAAACAAGTGTCCGCGCGCTAGGAAATTTTTGTTCCCTGGTTAGGCCGCAAATTTCGTCTCATCATTGACAGTGCAAAGGTACTACCTGTTTGTAAAAATTTCTACGTTTTCATGCGTTTTCATGCGTTATCATGCGTTTTTCTTGCAAACGGCCGTTTTTTTTATTATCTTTGCACCTGAAAACGGAAAAGGCACATGGATAGGATGGCAGTTCTGGCGGATGGCAGATGGCAGT
>JAFZUS010000135.1 GCA_017618275.1 Prevotella sp. | reverse complement strand
CTGTCGCCCACCAGCTACAGGAACCATACCCATAACGGTATTGACCTGAAGGCGAGGTATGAGGATGTAATGGCCACGGAGAACCAGGGGCGCGTAGTCAAGGTGGGTAGTGACAAGACCAGCGGCAATTTCGCTGTCGTTGAGTATGACCGTTCTGACGGTGCCAAGTGGCGGGTGTCCTATTGTCATCTGGACAGTGTGGCCGTCCGTCAGGGCGACGTGGTAAATGCCGGTCAGAAGCTTGGCGTGTCGGGGAATACGGGCAACAGTACCGGCCCCCACCTGCATCTGACGGTGAAACGCCAGGATGCCGGCGCTACGGAGTTTAAGACCGTCGATCCTCTGGACTATCTCGCGGAGATTGCCGTCCGCGGCAACCTGACAGCGATGGTTGTGAAGAAAGGGACGAATATAGACCTGCTGGCCAGTAGGAAGAGTGGGGTAGATACGTCCCCCACTCAGGCAGACAGGCTGATGGCGCAAGCCCAGCTGACTCCCCAACAGCAGCAGAATGCGCAGGCTGGTGCACAGCTTACCCAGCGGACAGGCAGCAATGACCCCAATACGCTGCTGGCCTATCTGATGGGACAGAACAACGATGACCAGGCGGCCTACGGTCAGCATGGCGACATCTTCTCCAGTCTGATCTCCGGCCTGTTCACCTCTGCCATCGGCATGGCCATCATGCTCGATCAGGCAGACCAGGGCGAGGAAAGAACTACCTCACAGGTGCAGAATGAGCCTGTGCAGGAAACAGAACAACAGAAGGCGGCTACTCTGATTCAGCGCAAGCGTGACTCCGTTGACCCCGTTCAGGCCCGTGAGACGGCCATGATGAACTTCGATGCGGAATATCCGGAGCAACAGCAGAATACAGGCCAGCGCCTGGCATAAAAGTGGAACAAAATATAGTGAGATATGGAAAAAGGAAAAGCTATTGAAGAGATTTGTGAGCACACGAAAGAATTTCAGAGTGCTCTGCTTTCAGCACTTGATGTGTTGGAGGGTGAAGGTGAAAAATGTATGTATTGTGAAAAGAACAAGCATAATCATGCCATCCTTATCAGGTTACTACACTTGCTAAACTATGTGGGTGTAGCACAAGAAAAGGAGTTGGACGATTTACCATTTTAGGAAGTTTTTATTTTTTGATTTATAGTTAAAAGTTATGATTAAGAGTAATTTGAAAGTCTGCGCCACAATCAATCGCGCAGCAAGTGTGAAGAAGGACAAGAAGGGTGCCAGTTACCTTTCTTATGGTGTTCAACTGCCTGTCAGTGGCAAGAATGGCGAGAGCCAGACCCTCGTCATCAATGTCATGATGGCTCCAAGCAAGGGTAGCGTGTCCGACCTGACCGTTGGCCGCCGGGTGGCGCTTGAAGGAGAGATGGCCATCCACAAGCATGGCGGCAAGCTGAGTTGCTATCTCCGTCCCGAGCGTGTCGAGCTCGTCGAGAACGGCTCGGACAGCATCGAGGGTACCCTGGAGTTCCGTGGTAAGCTCGGCAAGAAGGATGTCGAGTTGAAGGAGGACAAGAACGGCAACATCTACATGGTGTTCAGTGCGTTCTCCACCGACAAGACCAAGGACAAGCCGGAGTTTACCTGGGTCAGCTTCCTCTATTTCGACCCCAAAGATGGTGAGGACTTCCTGAAGCCCGGCACCTATATCGATGCCAAGGGCACCCTGCAGCTCGGTGTCTATCATGATGCCGTCACGCTGGACTGTCTGGTGGACGAGGTGAAGCCGTGGATCCTTAACAAGCAGTGACCTATGGGAAGATGGAGAAAGAGCGAAGTCCCCCCGGAGGGAGCGAGGGCATCAGCCAAGGAGATGGAGGACAAGGCCTTCAATCTCTATGCG
>JAFZUS010000134.1 GCA_017618275.1 Prevotella sp. | reverse complement strand
CATGGGCTGCATCGAGGGCTTCTTGGAGCGTCTCATACTTGGTCTCGCCAATCTGTGCGACATATTCCTTCTTTACAAGTGAATAGAGATAGCCGTTCTCTTCAACTGTTTCTATGACCTTGTACTCAGGATCGGCAGAACTGAAGATATCAGTCTGCTTGTCGGTGTGTACAGAAACTGCAGTGTTAAGTATCACGGAGTAATCACCCTTGTTGATAGTGAATTCATCGAGTTTGAGGGTGAACGCACCTGATTCCAACTGGCATACGACATCCGAAGTCAGCGTGACATCCTTCAGCAAGTCGATGAACTCTCCGTCGCAAAGGTATTTATTCTCAAATGGTGTGACAAATAGATAGTAGCCACCCTCCTTAACACCATTATTAAACCAATAATAATAGATTTCAGCCTGGCCTATGGTGTAAGGATATGCTTCCATGGTCTCCTCCTCTGTGTTGGCAACACATGCCTTGCCTTCCACAATGTAAGTTCCATTTACTGCTTTAGAGAATAATCCACCGCTGACAAAACCGTCTATGATTCCGTCTTTGATGGCGTAACTGTAAAGACCGCCAGTCAGTTTGCCTCCAGAAATGCTGTAGTTGACTGCCTCGAAAGAATCTCCGTATGAGTAGTCGTACCAAGCGTAATTGGCACCCTTGATTTCACCACCGGTAATATTGAGAGTGGCTTTCTTCTTGCTTGAACTGTTACTTCCTGGAAGTTGTGTCCAGAGGGCAGCGGAGCCATTTGTCACAATCGTGCCACCGGAGATGTTGAGGGTGTTCTCTAAAGTTGTACTGTTGCAGAACTGGCGTATGACAGTTCCCCCTGCTGTAGCAGTACCACCCTTGAAGTTGAGGATGGCGTTGCCTGCGGTGCTGTTATTGTCGATAGCATAGCAGATGCTACCCTTGGCTGTGTTCTGGATGGTTCCTCCTTCAACATTCAAGGTTCCACTGTTCGTGATGATATTTGTGGCGAAGTTGACTTCGGGCCAGTTGCCAACAGAAACTCCTTCAGCGGCGGTATTGGTAAGTTTACCTGTTTGCTCGTCAGAAGAGTCTACGATGGTTAATGTGCCTTTGTTGGTTATCAACTGCGATGCTTTTGCTTGATCGATATTTAAAGTGACGGTCTTGCCGTTCAAATCAAGTTTCACATTCTGATTTGCTGCAATTGTGGCGCCATTGATGCCTACGGGATCTGCGTTGTCAATCATCACGATAGTGGTCTCAGTGCCGTCGGTAGGAACAGCTGCCACGGCATCAGCGAGTGTGACATATTTCACGTCACCAATCTGAGCCACATAGTGTGGGTCGCCGATGGTGAAGTAGCCTTCCATGTCAGTTGCCGGAACGCAGACTTTACCTTGGGCAACAAGGTCTGCTGCAATATAATCCTGTGGGAACTCCTCAGAGAAGTATCCACCTGAAATGGCAATCTTACCCGTAGCGGCTTCGGCAATGTCCTTCTTTATACTACCTGTGTATACACCGTCAATAACATTAATCGTACCGTTAGTACTTGAGGCGCTCT
>JAFZUS010000133.1 GCA_017618275.1 Prevotella sp. | reverse complement strand
TTTGGTCTTTGCTCTCAATTCCAGCGTGCCGCAGTTTCTATACCTGCTAATATAGCTGAAGGTTATAAGAAAATGAGTAAAGCCGACAAACTGCGTTTTTACAATATTGCCCAAGGTAGTCTTGAGGAGTGCAGATATTATGTTTTGCTTTCAAAGGATCTTGGTTATATTAATGAGGATAATTGCGATCTTCTTTTTAATGCAGTTGAAGAAACCAGCAAGTTATTAAATGGCTATTGCAAAGGTGTTATGACTAATGATTATAGCAAAGACCTATAGCAGACATTTGGCTTAACTACTTAACTTCTTAACTACTCTCTACAAAAAATATTAGAATATGGCAAACTATTATAGCGATCATCCTGAGATCGGGTTCTACTTGAACCACCCCCTGATGGCTCGTATTGTTGAGCTGAAAGAAAAGGGTTTCGCTGATGCGAAAGAATTTGACTACGCTCCCGTTGACCTGGGCGATGCCATCGAGAACTACAAGCAGATTCTCGACATCACTGGCGACGTGGCTGCAAACATCATCGAGCCAAACTCTGAGGACGTTGACCTCGAAGGTCCACACCTCGAGAACGGCCGAATGATCTACGCCTCTAAGACTTACGAGAACCTCGACGCCACCCGCAAGGCTGGCCTCTGGGGTGTTTCAATGCCTCGTCGTTACGGCGGTCTGAACCTGCCTAACGCAGTGTTCTCTATGCTGTCTGAGATGATTTCGGCTGCTGATGCCGGTTTCCAGAACATCTGGAGTTTGCAGAGCTGTATCGATACGCTTTATGAGTTCGGTAGCGAGGAACAGCGCCAGAAGTACATCCCCCGCGTTTGCGCTGGTGAGGGCATGTCGATGGACCTGACTGAGCCTGATGCTGGTTCTGACCTGCAGCGCGTCATGCTGAAGGCTACCTTCGACGAGAAGGAGAACTGCTGGCGCCTGAACGGTGTGAAGCGTTTCATCACCAACGGTGATAGCGACATCCACCTCGTACTGGCTCGTTCAGAGGAAGGCACCAAGGACGGACGTGGTCTGTCAATGTTCATCTACGACAAGCGCCAGGGTGGCGTGAATGTTCGTCACATCGAGCACAAACTGGGTATCCACGGTTCACCTACCTGTGAGCTGACTTATAAGAATGCAAAGGCAGAGCTCTGCGGAAGCACTCGTCTGGGTTTGATCAAGTATGTGATGGCCTTGATGAACGGTGCCCGTCTGGGTATCGCTGCCCAGTCAGTAGGTGTTGAGCAGGAGGCTTACAACGAGGGCCTGGCTTACGCCAAAGAGCGTCAGCAGTTTGGTGAGGCAATCATCAACTTCCCCGCTGTTTACGATATGCTCTCTCGCATGAAGGCCAAGCTCGATGCTGGTCGTTCACTGTTGTACGAGACAGCTTGCTACGTTGACGTTTACAAGTGCCTCGAGGACATCGAGCGCGACCGCAAGCTCACTCCCGAGGAGAAGCAGGAGCTGAAGAAGTACCAGCGCTTGGCTGATGCTTTCACACCACTTGCTAAGGGTATGAACTCTGAGTACGCCAACCAGAACGCTTACGATGCTATCAGCATCCACGGTGGTTCAGGTTTCATCATGGAGTACAAGAGCCAGCGTCTGTTCCGCGATGCCCGTATCTTCTCTATCTACGAGGGTACCACCCAGCTGCAGGTTGTGGCTGCTATCCGCTACATCACCAACGGCACCATGCTGAACAACATCAAGGAGATGGCTGCCAACTTGCAGACTTGCGATTGCATGGCAGGTCTCAAGGCACGTGTCGAGAAGCTCATCCCCGTTTACGAAGAGGCTCTCGCCAACGTGAAGGCACTGGAGAATCAGGATGCACAGGACTTCCTGGCTCGTCGTCTCTACGACATGACTGCCGAGCTCGTGATGTCACTGCTCATCATCCGCGACGCCAGCAAGGCTCCTGAGCTGTTCAAGAAGTCTGCCAATGTCTATGTCCGCATGACTGAGGAGGATGTTCTTGGTAAGTCTGCTTACATCAAGAACTTCACCGTTGAAGATCTCGAGAACTTCAGGGCAAACGATGAGGATGCTGAGGCATAATAGCCTACACCTCATCACCCTCCGGCATCACAGCCATCACGACAAACACCCATCGCAGTATGTAGGCACACTCCTCGTGCTCACCTCACTGCTCTATCATGCCATCATTGGCATACAGGGTTTCGACATTGCTGACGAGGGATGGAGCATGACAGGTTACCAACAGATCTTCAGCGCCCCTGAGTCTGTAGAGTACCTGTTCATGTACTATCTCGTCAATCTGGTGGGAGGTCTGTGGAACATACTGTTCGGTTGGGGAGGCATCTATGCTTTCCGCCTGTTGACAGGTATCGTCGTGACACTGACGGCCTGGGTGGTATTCCGACTGCTACGTCCCTATTTCAACCCATGGAGCATCTTAGTGGGCATCTGGGCTTCGTTTCTATGTTCGTCATACGGCATTATGGCGTTCTATCATAACTACCTGATGGAGTTATTCACCGTCTGTGCCGCTACCGCCCTATTTCGCGCCCTGACTCACGACAGCCTACGCTGGATGGCCCTCAGCGGTATCCTTATTGGTTGCAACGTATTCATACGTCTTCCCAATATCACGCTGACGGCCCTCATCCTGCTCCTTATACCTTATTATATTCATAAGAGAGACAGTCTACAGACGTGGAAGATGCTGGGAGTTGCCTGTGGAGGTTTCTGCATCGGTGTGGCCAGTGTCATCCTGCTGATGGTGGTCCTGGGCCACTGGCCAATTTTCCTGAATGCCGTCAACAGTGTCATGTCAGCAGGAACTGAAAGTGAGAGCAACCACCAGTTATCCACCATGTTCAGCAACTATGGCGAGACCTATAAGGATATTTTCACCATAGGTTTCTACAACAATCTCTATACCATCTACCTCTTTAGCACATGGGGCTGGCTATGGATACTACTGTCGCGTCGCTATCCTATCGAACTGACATACCTCTCCACAATGGCTGTCCTCATCATGCACCTCCTACCCATTGGCAGCGATCTGGGCATCAGCAACAGTGGCGACAACTGCATACAGTTGGCTGCTCCACTGCTGACTGCCATGATATGGAAAGAAGCATCCGACCCGCGACACCAGCGTATCTGGCGACTCACGGGGTGTACGGTAGCCGTCATCGCACTGATGCTGTTCTATGCAAGAGGCATCAAAGCCCTCATCTATGGCTGCTATTACGATGTCGGTCCCCGATATGCCAAGACCTGTCTGATCAACCATCCGTTGACCACCACGTTCACGACACGCGAGAACCGAGATGCGTTGGAGCCACTGCTCAACCAACTGTCGCACTATGTCAAGCGCGACGACTATCTGCTCTGTTTCCAGAATGCGCCCACCATCCACTATCTGACGCATACCCGTCCTTATCTGTACAACCCATGGCCCTGGTGCTACGACACAGAGAATATGGCACAGCACTTCCTGCGGGCAGAGCGTGAGATCAAGGTACTACCTGTCCTCGTACGAGATAAGATGATGATTTTCAATTGGTCTGAATACTATCCTGATTGGGATAATGAACATGCTGAAGAGGGCTATTTGCATCGTAACAAAAAGGTCAGACTCATCCGTCAGTTCATCGAGAAGCACCACTACCAGGTAGTATGGGAAAACAACGTTTTCCAAATACTGATACCCCAACAATAGTCCATCATACCCTTATAGCGCATCGGCAAATGCAGATGTGCCGTTTTTATCGTGTCAGGGAGAACTTGACCGAGAGACCGAAGTCCTGTGTGGTGGTGGGGTAACTGGAGGATGAGAGCAACGGCGTATTGGTCTGGCGGTCATAGTAGGCCGAGAGCGTCATCAGACGACTCAAGGTATAGTCGGCCATAATGGAGATCTTCAGGGCAGAGTTGCCAGAAGAGGCGGCAGAAGTGCAGGTGGCAATGTCGCGGGTGATGGCAGCCTGTTGGCGGAAAGAGACATCACAGCGGATATTCAGATCATGGTTCACGCCACGAGAACTCCGAGAATTGTCAGAATTGGAATTATTTGTATTATTGTTGGCATTCCGATTCTGAGCCTTTTTAACCTTTCTACCAACGCCATTGCCGAAGAGATTGAAGTCCTTCAGTTTATAGGCAAGACCCACGACAATGTCGTTGGAACGCTGCTCATTGATCTGTACACTCGTCATCGAGAGATTCAGTACACGGGTGGTGCGGTACTCCACCTTTGCTGTCAGGTCGTTCTGGAAGGTGGCATCGATGCCCAACAGTGGCGAGAACGACTCGTTAATGCTCACCGTTGAGACATTATATACCGACGAAGGCTGCAATAGTCCCGTAGTCTGGTCGGTGGTAAATCCAAGGTCACCCATATACTCCTGCCAGGAACTATAGGAGGCATACGAGCCGATGCTGAATACCGACTTGTAGGAGTGATTGATGTTAAACGACTTGAAGTGGTTACTGAACCATGTGAGTTTTGCCAATCCGGCATAGCGGATGGTCCAGTTGGGCAACATCTTCATCAGTGACGGGAAGATATCGAGTGATCCACGTCCACTGGAGGTATAGGCCGAAAGGAAGGCAGGAATCATCACATCGGCACTATAGGGATTAAGTTCGCCTACGGCAGCATTGCCAAACACCGTGCCAGCCTCCGGATACTGGGAGGCCACCCGTTGACGGTATTCAGGCAACAGCGCACAGAACTTCTCGAACGTCTTCGAACGGTAGCCGTTGTTGGCATCGCCTATACCCTCTAATACGCCTTTCAGCGAGATCGTCGTCATATTGAAGGTACCACTACGGTTGGTCGGCATCCCCGTATACATATACTGGATGCTCTTGGCACGCGTCTCGGAACGCGAGGCAGAGAGGTCTATCTTCAAGTCACGCAACGGTTCGATGACAGCCCGTAACTGCAGGTCACTACTACTGTTGATGGTAGCAGGCGTAGCGACACTGTCGTTGTGAAGGAGCCAACCATTATCGAACGCCTTTTTCAGATAACTGTCACCGATGGTGCCGAAGGCGAAATCGAGTCCAGGGGTGAGTCCGCCTGACGTACGCTGTCCGAAGGCATCACCTATATTCGGCAGGAAGCCCGGCAGCATCATCGCGTATTGATTGCGGTAGGAGAAGTTGATACTACGTAGCATCATCAGCAGTCGGGCCGCGCTCTGTGCAGGCTTGTACCACCACAGTTTCTCTGTAGGAGTCTTCGCTACCACAGAGAGTTTGATGCTTACTGTATCCTTCGACTTGATCAGTATCTTGTTTTCATCGATGACCTTGTAACTGATGGCATAAGGCTTGCCGTCCTTGGTACGGGCTGTGACAATGAGGCGCTTCGACTTCTTGTTGTGAGCCACCGTTGTGGTGGTGTCTGGCTTGAGGGTGATCTCGCGCTGGTAGGTTCTCTTGGCAAGAGCCTTCGCTGTGGCGATAGAGTCAGCCGCAGCCTTTTCCTTTGAATTATCTGATTCCGCAGAATCCTTAGAATCCTTAGAGTCTTTAGAGTCCTTAGGATTACTTGTGGTCTTAGGCGTTTTCTGTTTCGGCTGATTCTTGGGGATGGCTTTTTTGAACCGTTCATTGACCTTCTGCAGGAAGGGGAAGTGGTTGTAGAGCGTCTCCATATTGAAAGAGCCGTTGATATTCACGTTACGACGACTATTCACGGTATTACCCAGCGAGGTGCCGTCTTCCAGTTTTGTACCACGTACCCAGGAGTAGTTTGAGGTATAGGACACATCGCTGTTGAGCCAGTCGAAGATCGGCATCTTGTTCAGCGGCAACTGATAGGAAGCCGTTGCCTGCTGCTGGTAGTCGAGAGGCGTACCGAGGTTATGGATGCTCTGGAGCACCGAGTCTTTCCAAGCAGAATAACGGTCTGGATAGAGGTCCTTGTTGACTGGTGTGTAAGGCTCTTCTATCTCTGCATGGGTAGCACTCTGGAAATTGAAGTGCAGGTTCTTGGTGAAGTCCCAGCGCAGGGAGAAATCACGGTTCCAGAGGAACTGCGACGAGAAGGTCAGTGGCAACTTCTGGTTCTCCAGACTCTCCAGATCACGCTCCTGCAATTCGAAGTAGGTACGTGAGATATCGGAATTAAAGGAGATGCTCTGTGGCAGGTAGTTCAGTCCGAAGGCCTTGGGGAAGTTCAGCCACTTCGACTTACCCTTCAGTTTGCTGAACGGCTCCCACGTCTTGTAGACAGGTGAATAAGAGTAGTTGAGTGAACCCCGCCACTGGTCTTCTTTCTCATAGACGGTGGTCTCACCCGAGGTATAGCGGTGCGAGTGACTGTAAGAGAAGGAGAAATTACCCGGATCGTAGGGCATGGGATGACGTTTGGTCTTCAGACCCCAGCGTACATTCGAGAGGGAGAAGTTCGTGTTGGTGGTTTTCGTCACCGCCATCGACTCGATGCTGTCCCGCTCATGCTGGTCTGCTACTGCATCTAATGCTTCATCGAGGTTCATATCCGTGTCGAGCGGGTTGTAGCGGGGGCGTACCTCCTCCTTTGTCACAGAATAGTAGAGCGGTGCCGAGACCTTTGCCTTCTCAGGGAAGAACTTACCCAGTTCCAATGAAGTGGTCACGGAGTACTGCTTCTCCGTTTCGGTTCTACGCCGCATCACACTCTCCTCCAGTCCGCCGAAGCCGTCACCCATATAACGGCCCGTCACATTTACCGTTCCGAAATCGGAGAGTTGCACGTTCATGGCACCTGAAGCGGCCCATCCGCCTTCGCTATTGGTTTCCAGAAGACGGAGTTCGTTGACCCACACCTCACCCGACTTCGTCTCACCGGAGATATTACGCACACCGACCACCATCGCCTTCACCTCACCGAGTGAGGGATTACCCATGACACTCACCTTGTTGCCGGGATGGTTCTCGTCATAGTCGCTGAACACCTGGTTATAGGAGGCCGTTCCGAGTGACTTCGCCTTGTTGCGCTCCTTCTTCAACTTCGTAAAGATTTCGAGGTCGATGTCGAGCATGTTCTCCTCAGGCCATACCTGCCGACGGTCTGCTGTGGAGTACCTGTTGTAGTCGTTACGGTCAGGTGTCAACTTCAGAGGAATCTCGTATTCGTAGTAATTGCTCTTGTAGTCACTGCCCAGACGGACGAACACAGCCAACTGGTTATCCTGGAGGGCTGTCCCGTCAGGTACAAGGTGGTTGGCATGGGTGAACATCTGCAGCCGTTTGTACTGGCGCAGGTCAAGCGAAGTATTCTTATACACCGCCTTCGCCTCATTGTGACTCAGATTTCTGACCACCATATTGAGTGCCTGTTCATTATTCTCCACCAACTGTGGCTGCGAGGGGTCTGTCACACGACTGATACCCGGAGGCAACACATAGTTTACTGGTGTCTTGTCGTTGTTTTCCTCGATGTTCACGGCACTTACTGCCAGCGTACCCGTCTCGGCTCCCGTAGAGAGACTCTGCTTGTAGATACGCCACTCACCACGTACCAGGTCGAGTGAGCCAAAGCGCAGCACGATGGGTTTCTGGAAGTTGGTCATGAACATACGCATGAAACGGATACTGGTGAAGTCGCTGATACTACCCACCTTACGTTCATATTCCCTTAGAGGGATGCGGAACTGATACCAATTGACACTGGTCGTGTCGCCATTACGCAGTTTCACGCCACTGGTACGCATATCGGTAATATAGCAGTCAGCGGGTGCAGAACCGTTACGGTAGGCATCAAGAATCTCCGGACTGATGCGTACCCTATACTGATAATACCTTTCATATTCGTTGAGTGTGAAGTCCTGGTTGATATCCTCCACATCTGGTCCTGTCTTGTAACTCGTGTCATAACTCTCCGTCCTGTCATCGGTGTCGGGTGAGTTGCCTTGCGGGTTGTTGATGAGTTTATATCGGTCTAGGATACTCTTCTGCTCGTTGTCATAGTCCGTGCCACGGTAGTAGTGATAGTTGTCACCGGCAGGATCGTTACGCCACGACTGGAGGATGCTGTCGTTGGTGACGATACCGCCCAGGGCATCAAGCCACTCCTTATAGGCCCCATACTCACGCTCCTCATCATCGTTCAGGCCATTCAGACCCACGTCCTGCTTTGCCCGCGAGCCCGACGAGGTGGCAAAGGCGTATGTCTGTGTAGCCTGCTGCGGAATCTTTCCCCACTGGGTGGTAGTAAAGGCGTTAGTATTACCCTCATCGACAGGCATGCCACTCTCATAGAACTTCTTGCCGTCGCGCAGGATATCCTCAGAGACTTCACCGAGATTGAAGTAGAGGTCGCCGCTATAGTCGGAGACATTGCCTTGTTGACGGAGATAGATATAGGGGTCGAGCATCCAGAACTCGATGTATTCGATGTTGGCCTGCTCGAAGTCGGTAGTCTCCAGTTTGCGCATCATACCGCCCCACTTCGTCTCAGGCTGGCGCAGGCTACCGTCGCTGTTCAGGTCACGTGTCAGGTTATACGGACCGCGTTCCTCAGGATAATAGGCCAGATTCAGCACGGGCAGTGTCGAGGTGGCGCCATTATAGGTACTCTGGTCGCGGTTCGGATAGAGTTCCTTCACATAGACCTCACGCACATAGTGGTTGGAGAGTTGTTCGAGGTCGCTCTTGATATGGCTCGGCGTAAGGGTTGAGGAACGACGGGTGAAGATGGGGTCTACATTATACCATGCCAGTCGTGCACGGTTATAGCCGCTTGATACGCCTGTCTTGTCGGCATACTCCGTAAACATCGTCGGCACACTCGAGAGTGTCCACAGTTTCGGACTGCTCACGTCGATGAGGGTCTTTGTATTCTCGAAGTCGTCGATATACGAGGCATTGTCCTGGGTACCGCTTGCCGTACCCGCAATCAGTTGGGCCACCTCACCGGTGAAGGTGATCTGCGAAGGCTGACTCACATGCAGGAAGGGTATTTTGTTGAGCATTGAGGTGAGCCACTGACTCTCCTGCTTCCAGTTCACATTCAGACCCCAGATGGTGTTACGCAGGGGCTCTGCCCCCATCACTACCTTCGAGGTGAGTGCCTGTTCAGAGAGGTGCATCAGCGTACCACCCATCTGGAAGTTCTTCGAGAAGTCATACTCCCAGTTTACACCCAGCATCGTCTTACGCTGCATGCCGTAGTCGGTGTTCGACTCCAACGAGACATTCACGTTCGTCCCTGCATCGATGATGCTCTGGTTCAGGATAGTCACCTCACCGGCGGAGTAGTCCACTGAGTAGTCGCTGCCCTCTTGCAGCGTCACGCCACCTGCCGTCACCACCACTGAACCCTGAGGCACGTTATAGGCATTGAGGGAGATGACGTTGGCACTATGGCCCTTGAACTGTCCCATCATGATGAACTTGTCCTTCTCGGCTATCTGCTTAGCAACGGTCTTTGTCGAGTCGTAGAGTTCATCAAACACATATTTGTCTGCCTCAGCCTTGGAGAGTCCACTGCTTTCCAACTGTCTGCGCAGATAGTCGCCAAAGGGCTCTGCCGACGGGAGGAAGACGCGTCCGTTGCTCACGGTATAACCCTCGATGAAGTCGAAGTAGCCATTCGAATGCACCTTATTATTATTATCAAGGCGGTCACAACCGAGCATCTTCAACAGGGTACGGTCCTTCACGCGCTGATCGGGGATATAGGTCAGATAGACACCCGCCGTATCGCTCTGGTACTTGATATCCAGACGGAACTTGGTCTTCTCCACCGAGGCAGCGAGGTAATAGACGTTCTTCATCATCAGGTCCCAGTTGCCCTGCTTCGGATTGTTCGACGTGTTCTTCAGCGACTTCACGAAGAGGGCCTTCGAGGTCTCGGTATTGTCGCTGGCAAACTCACCCACCTGATAGGTCTGTCCTCCTGCCGTAAACTCATAGGCCACCGCCAGCACCTGGTCTGTCTGGAGACCCGTCTTCAGGGAGATATAGCCCAACGACTTGTTGACGGTGTATTCCGAGGAAGTCAGCAGACGGGCACTCGACAGTTTCTCATAATCCACGCCACCTTCGAAATCGGGGATTCCTGCCAGCACCGTACTGGTCTGGTCAATGTCGCGGGCCTCGGCATAACTACTCACCATCGTAGCGTACTCCGAGTTGGCAGCGTTCGAGGGCACTCCCATGCCCGTTAGTCCCCACTGGCTGTTGCTGACCTTGGTATTCTCACCGAGGTCTGTCAAGGCAATGATATTACGGGTGTTGGAGGTTGTACCTGTCTTGTTGGTTATCCATATCTCTACACGGTTGATCTCGATACCCGTTGTCAGGTTCGGCAACGTAGACATCGCCCCGTCGTAGCGGTCACGGAAATAATGGGAGAGGAAGAAGTGGCGGTTCTCCTCATAGTTGTCGGCATAGATCTCAAAGGGAGTGGTCTGGGTACCGCCTTTCGACGAGACGCTCTGCGTGGTTGACTTCTTCTGTGAGAGTACTGTCTGCAATTTCAATTTACCGAACTGCATATCAGTGCGGATACCGAATAGGCTCGAAGCGCCCTTCACCAACGAGTTGTTCGAAGGGAAGGATACGTTACCCGCCTCCACCAGTTTGATAATCTCATCCTCCTTGCCATCGAACTTCAATTTCAGGTTCTGTGTATCGAAATCGAAGGTAGCATCGGTGTTGTAGTTGAGGTTCATGTTCACCTTGTCTCCCACCTTACCGTTCACGCTCAGGTTAATCTTCTCGTCGAAGTCGAAACTGGTGGTATTGCGGTTACGGATGGGCAACGAGGGATTCTCAATGTTCTTCAGCGTAGCCCCCATCTTCAGTTCTGCCGTACCCTGTGTCTTGATGCGTACTCCGCCCGGGCCGAAGATCTTCTCCGCAGGACCAAGGTCGAAGTGCATGTCCATCAGGTCAAACTGGTCCTTGCCCTCGTTGGTCACGTTCTGGGCATCCTTCGAACGGAAGAAGTCGTGAAGGGCACGCTTCTCACTCCATTCGCGATACTCGTCAGGGGTCATCAGCACAGGGGCGTTCAGATAGGAGTCGCCAATCTTCGAACCGATGATGTAGTAATTCAGCGAGTCGTTGTATTCCACCTCCTGCTTGATGTTGTCAGGCAGGTGCAGGTCGAGGGCCGAGGAGTCGAGGTCAGCCACCTCTATCGGAGCAATCTTCTGGATCTTCCAACGGGGATGCAGCAACGAGTCGGGAATATGGTCAGTATCCGCAGTCTTTGATTGCGGCTTATCCTTAACCTTACGATCTTGCGGTGGAGTCACGGCTAATGCCGCCACACTCAACAGAATCAACACGATATATACGACTCGCTTCACCCTCTCACCTTGACTTCGTCCAAATCGCTCACGCTCGGCATAGCTCAAGCAAGCTTGGCTCTGCTCTCGCTTAATCGCGATTTTCTCACTTTCTCACCTTCACTTTATCTGCTTGAGTGCCAGTTTCACCACCGTTTCAACAGGTGCATCGGGCTGTTCCTGAAGGATCTGCAGCACCACCTTCTGCGTGGGTGCCGGAGCGAAGCCGAGCATCGTCAATGCCGATACTGCCTCATCCTTCACCTGGTTGTTCACCGGAGCCTGCATCTGTCCGCCAGCGGGAATCTCTTCGGCAATGCCGAGGGCCACGATCTTGTCGCGCAGGTCGACGATGATGCGCTGGGCCGTCATCTTTCCGATACCCTTGATGCTCTGGATCAGACGGGCATTACCCGTTGAAATGGCATTGCAGAGTTCAGCCACACTCATGCCCGAGAGCATCATCCGCGCCGTATTGGCACCCACCCCGTTCACGGTGATGAGCAGTTCAAACATCTCACGCTCCCGCTTGTTCACAAAGCCATAGAGCACATAAGCGTCTTCTCTGATGGCCTCATAGACATAGAGTTTTATTTCTTTCTTTCCCTGAATCGCACTGAAGGTGTTCAGCGAGATATTCAGTCCGTAACCCACTCCGGCAGCCTCAATAGTTGCCAGCGCAGGGGTCAGTTCGGTCAACTCACCCTTAATGTAATCTATCATAACTTACCTTTAGTATATATATACAACACAATAAACGTTATTTGCTTTCATTTTATTGTATTTCTCCCCCAAAACCTTACACTTTGTCACAAAACGTAATTTTTTAGATAAAATATTTGGCAAAACGTTACTTAATTCAGCAAAAAGATGTACTTTTGCAAGCGGATGATGCCCCCTAAGTTAGGGGGCGACAGGGGTCTGAACAGGCGCAGGCTCCAAAATAGTAATCATTAAAATGTCTGATATACGCTTGTTCAGACCCCCAACCCCCTAACTTAGGGGGCTTACACAAATATGAAGAAAATCAGAGCAGCCGTCGTAGGTTACGGCAACATCGGAAAGTATGCCCTCGAGGCATTGGAGACTGCCCCCGACTTCGAAGTGGCAGGCATCGTGCGCCGCAATGGTGCAGCAGACAAACCCGCAGAACTGGCAAACTATGAGGTGGTGAAGGACATTCGCGACTTGAAGGATGTCGATGTGGCCATCCTCGCCACACCAACCCGCTCTTGCGAGGAGTATGCCAACCAAATACTGCCCCTCGGCATCAACACTGTCGATTCGTTCGACATCCACACCAATATCCGCGGCTATCGCGAACGTCTGATGAAACTTAACAAGGAGACCAACACCGTCAGCGTCATTGCTGCCGGCTGGGATCCCGGTTCCGACTCCATCGTGCGCACCCTCATGCAGAGCCTCGCCCCGAAAGGTCTCTCCTACACCAACTTCGGTCCTGGTATGTCGATGGGCCACAGTGTCTGCGTACGTTCCAAGGCAGGTGTGAAGAACGCCCTTTCAATGACAATACCCCTCGGCGAGGGTATCCATCGCCGTATGGTCTATGTGGAGTTGGAGGATGGTGCCAAACTCGACGGGGTGACTGCCGCCATCAAGGCCGACCCCTATTTCGCCTCTGACGAGACACATGTGTTCCAGGTTGCCAGCGTCGATGATGTGCGTGACATGGGTCACGGCGTGAACCTTGTCCGCAAGGGTGTCAGCGGCAAGACGCAGAACCAGCGTCTGGAGTTCAATATGAGCATCAACAACCCCGCCCTGACGGGTCAGGTGCTGGTCAACGTGGCCCGTGCCTCCATGCGTCTGCAGCCCGGCTGCTACACGATGGTTGAGATTCCCGTCATCGACATGCTCCCCGGCGACCGCGCCGACCTCATCGAGCATCTGGTATAATCAGCATCTCAACAGATACTACTACATTTTAAAAAGCCGCCTTCGGGTGGCTTTTTTACGATTTGTAATGCGATGTGCAGGAAGAAATGTCTTATACTGATATAGGTTGACACATTTAGGAACTTAATAAATGTGTTAAACTTATGAAAAGAATGTATCAAAGGACTCCGAAGGAGAAAAGAGACGAGATTGTCGCAGTATTTTTAAGTGGCGACAACAGCGTAGAA
>JAFZUS010000132.1 GCA_017618275.1 Prevotella sp. | reverse complement strand
CCAATGCATTGAATAAGCAGATGGAAGCAACGGATGTTCAAGTTGATCAATTACGCGACCAGTTGCGGAAGTGCCATATCTCGACTCCCATTGCTGGCACGGTATTAGAGAAATACGTGGAGAAGGGCGAGTTCGTGGCTACTGGCAAGCCACTATTCAAGATGGCTGACACAAAAAACATGTTCATCCGCGCCTATGTCACCTCGGCTCAGTTGAAGGACATCAAGGTGGGGCAACAGGCAAAAGTCTTTGCCGACTATGGCGACGGTCAGAAGAAGGAATACGAGGGTACTGTGAGCTGGATTTCAAGCAAATCGGAGTTCACACCCAAGACCATCCTCACCGACGATGAACGAGCCGATCTGGTGTATGCGCTGAAAGTGGCCATCAAAAATGACGGGTACGTGAAGATTGGCATGTACGGGGAAGTGAAATTCTGATTCATGGTTCAAGATTCATGGTTATGAATGCCATTGAAGTTAGTCATATCAGCAAGAATTATAGCAAGGTCAAGGCTTTGCAGGACGTGTCGTTTGCTGTAGGTAAGGGCGAGGTGTTCGGACTGATTGGCCCGGACGGAGCGGGAAAGACGTCAATGTTCCGCATCCTTTGTACGCTGCTGTTGGCTGATGAAGGTACGGCCAGCGTTGATGGCTTTGATGTGGTGAAGCAGATGAAGGAGATACGTCGGCAGGTGGGCTATATGCCTGGGCGGTTCTCGCTCTATCAGGACTTGACAGTAGAAGAGAACCTGACGTTCTTTGCTACTCTATTCGGAACTACCGTCGATGAAGGTTACGACTCGATTAAGGCTATCTATTCGCAGATTGAGCGGTTTAAGGACCGTAAGGCAGGGGCGCTGTCGGGTGGTATGAAGCAGAAACTGGCGCTCTCGTGTGCGTTGGTACATCAGCCGAGTGTGCTGTTCCTTGATGAACCTACGACGGGCGTTGACCCTGTATCACGCAAAGAGTTTTGGGAAATGCTTTCGATGCTGAAGGAGCGCCAGATTACCATCGTGGCCTCGACGCCCTATCTCGATGAGGTGCGGCGGTGTGAGCGTGTGGCGTTCTTGAGTGAAGGAAAGATAATGGGAATTGACAAACCGGAGATTATTCTGAATCAGTTTAAGGATATTTTCAACCCGCCAGGTATTACTCGGAAGCATAATTGTAGCAAGGGAGATGCAAGGGAGATGGAAGGGACAAGCAAGGGACAAGAAAGTCCAAATGTCATAGAGGTATCTCATTTGGTGAAAGCCTTTGGCAACTTCCATGCTGTGGATGATATTTCTTTTACAGTCAAGAAAGGCGAGATATTCGGCTTCCTTGGTGCCAATGGCGCTGGCAAGACCACGGCGATGCACATGCTGACGGGCCTGAACCAGCCCACCAGCGGCACGGGTACTGTTGCAGGCTTCGACATCCGCACGGAGCACGAACAAATCAAGAAGCACATCGGATATATGTCGCAGAAGTTCTCGCTCTACGAAGACCTGACGGTTGCGGAGAACATCCGGCTGTTCGGTGGCATCTACGGCATGAAGGATGACGAGATAAAGGCGAAAGCGAAAACGTTGCTGCACCAATTGAAGTTCGAGGAACACAAGAACGACCTCGTGGGTTCGCTGCCCCTCGGTTGGAAGCAAAAACTGGCCTTTTCAGTAAGCATCTTCCATGAGCCTGCCATCGTGTTTCTCGATGAACCAACGGGTGGCGTCGATCCTGCTACACGTCGCCAGTTTTGGGAACTGATCTACGATGCTGCCCATCGAGGCATTACCGTCTTCGTCACCACCCACTATATGGACGAGGCAGAGTATTGTGACCGAATCTCAATCATGGTGGACGGAAAGATCAGTGCGATAGGAACGCCAGAGGAACTGAAACGAGACCTCCATCAGCCCGATATGGATCATGTGTTTACATACTTAGCCCGCGAGGCCAAAAGAGGAGATTGACGTATGAAGCAGTTTATATCATTCGTCATCAAGGAAGCCAAGCACATCCTGCGCGACAAGCGTACGATGCTGATACTCTTCGGCATGCCCGTCGTGATGATGTTGCTCTTCGGCTTTGCCATCACTAACGACGTGAAGAATGTGCGCACGGTGGTGGTGACCTCGCAGATGGACCATCGGACGCAGCAGGCCGAAGAGCGACTGGCGGCATCGGAATACTTCACGATGACGGCGACTGTCCCAACGCCAAAGGATGCGGAAATGCTGATACGCAGTCAGAAGGCTGACCTCGCCATAGTCTTCTCGAAAGACCACGCCATCCAGTTCATCGTCGATGGCTCCGATCCCAATATGGCGCAGCAATGGACGGCTTATGCCCAACAAGTTGTCGCTAACCCCAATGTATCTTTGGTCAGTCAGAAGTTGCTTTACAACCCTCGGATGAAGTCGGCCTACAACTTCGTGCCGGCTATTATGGGTATGCTGTTGCTGCTGATTTGCGCCATGATGACCTCGGTTTCGATTGTTCGCGAAAAGGAACGTGGCACTATGGAGGTGCTCTTGGTGTCGCCCGTCCGTCCGCTGATGATTATCGTGGCGAAGGTAGTACCTTACTTGTTGTTGGCTCTGGTGATTCTGGCGGTGATACTGCTGATGTCAGCCACCATACTTGATGTGCCGTTGCAGGGGGCATTGGGGTGGATACTCATGGTTTCACTTATCTATATCCTGCTGGCGCTCTCGCTCGGACTGCTTATCTCGAACATCGCGCAGACGCAGTTCGTGGCCCTGCTCGTATCGGCAATGGTACTGTTGCTGCCTACCGTGATGCTCTCGGGCATGCTGTTTCCTGTGGAGTCGATGCCCACGGTGCTTCAATGGGTGTCAGCCGTCATTCCACCACGTTACTACATTCAGGCCATGCGCAAGCTAATGATTATGGGTGTGGGGATTCAAGAGGTGTGGCACGAGGTGCTGGTGCTTATAGGCATGACCGCCCTGTTGCTCACCATCTCGCTGAAGAAATTTAAAACGAGGCTGGAATAATGTTCAATGTTCAATGCTCAATGTTCAATGATGATTAAAAACTTGCTTCAAAAGGAGTTTCTGCAGATTCGGCGCAACTCGTTTATGCCGAAGATCATCTTCATCTTCCCCATTATGGTAATGTGTGTTATGCCGTGGGTGATGAACCAGGAGGTGAAGAATATCCGCGTGGATGTAGTCGATATGGATCGCACCACGCAATCCCAGCAACTTGTGCACCAGATAGAGGCTTCGAACTACTTTATCTTCAATGGTCAGAAAGCCACTTATCAGGAAGCCATGAAGGACATCGAGACCTCCCAGGCAGATATCATCCTTGAAATCCGCGACGGCCAGTATCTTATAGCAGCCAATGCCGTGAATGGTACGAAAGGCTCGATAGGCTCAGCGTATCTGAGTCAGATAGTCACAGCTCATGTGATGCCTACTGTTTCAGCCATCCAATCAAAAGCCAACACCTTATTACTATATAACAAAGGTCAGAACTACAAAATCTTTATGATTCCTGCCCTAATGGGTATTCTGATGATGATGCTCTGCGGTTTCCTGCCTGCGCTGAACATCGTGGGCGAAAAAGAGAATGGCACTATCGAGCAGATGAACGTCACCCCAGTGTCGAAGTGGTCGTTCATCCTCGCCAAACTCATTCCTTACTGGATCATCGGTCTCGTTGTGCTCACCCTCTGCCTCGTGCTCTCGTGGCTCGTTTATGGCATCACCTGCCAAGGACCGCTCTGGTTGGTATATCTGCTGGCGATTTTGCTGGCGCTGTTCTTCTCGTCGTTTGGACTCATCGTTTCCAACTATAGCGACACCATGCAGCAGGCCATGCTCGTCATGTGGTTCTTCGTGGTATGCCTGATGCTGCTCTCAGGGCTCTTCACCCCTGCGCGTTCCATGCCCGACTGGGCTTACCTGACCACCTACGTCAATCCCATGCATTACTTTGTCGATGCCATTCGCACCGTATTCGTGCGTGGCGGCACATTCCAAGCCATCGCCCATCAAGTACTCGCTCTGCTGTGCATATCAACATTGATGGGCGTATGGGCTGTACAAAGCTATAAGAAAAATAGCTAATGTGTCATCACATGCTCTCCTTCAGTATCTCCGTGATGTCCTCTGGCTTCAGGTCCATGTAGCCAGCGGGATAGCAGATGGTACCTTCAGTGATGCAGGGAATCATATCCGGGGTAGCACCGATTTCGCTGATAGTTAGTGGGAGTCCAATCTCCTGCATCCAGTTCTTCAGGGCTTCAAGTCCTGCTTCTGCAATCTGCTCATCAGTCATGCCATCACCCTTGATGTCCCAAACATTCTTGGCGAAACGAACAAACTTCGCCAGGCCGGGCTTCATGGCGCGACGATAGTATGCCATCGAGACGGCAGCGAGAGCATAGCCATGAGGGGCGTGTGTCCAGGCACCTACAGAGTGGCCAATCATGTGTACCATCCAGTCCTGACGTTTACCAAGACCGATGAGGGTG